>JAGRCP010000146.1:0-49248 GCA_020433455.1 Caldilineaceae bacterium
GACGCCCCGTGAACAGGGCTTGATGGCGCGAAATCGATAGGATGACCAGCCCGGTTTAGCGGGCGTTGTTCAATAGCCCGGCCGTTTGACGGCCGGGCGGGCGTCGAGTTCCTATGGACCCGTATTGGCATTTGATGACGGTCGGGCGGGCGTCGTGAACCAAACCCCGGTGCTACGAAACGACGCCCCGTGAACGGGGTTTGGCCCCTCTACGCCGGGGCCGCATGGCCGGGATCGCCGGAAAAGTCAACGCAGCCGCGTTATCGAGGCGGCGGACCGGCGCGGAGGCTGGTCCTTACTCCCCCAATATCTCGCTCACGGTCACAAACTCGTATCCGTTGACCGCCAGGTAGTCGATGATGCGGGGCAGGGCGGGGCCGTTGGCTTCGTTGACGTCGTGGAAGGCGATGATCGCGCCGGGGCAGATGTGGGCGACGACCCGATCATAGAGCTGCTCGGCGTTGATCTCTTCGGTCCAGTCCCGGCTGTCGATGGTCCAGCCGATAATCTGATAGCCGGCCTGATTGGAGACGGCGATCACTTCGTCATCGATCGCGCCGAAGGGTGCACGAAAGAGAGGCTTTGTGGTCGCGCCGGGATAAGCGGCCTGGGTCAACTCTTCGGTGAAGTCCAGCTCCCACTGAATTTCGTCAGCCGTCATCCAGAGAAAGTTGTCGTGGGTGTAGGAGTGGTTGCCCAGCTCATGACCGTAGTCCAGAATCTGAGTGATCATCTCGGGATGATTTTCCACCGCGCCGCCCAGAACGAAGAAAGTGCCCCGAATGCCTCGCTCGGCCAGCATGGCCATGCGTTCCTCATTTCCCTCCACAAACCCTACATCAAAAGACAGGGCGACCCGCTTGGTCCGGTTATCCCGGCCCAGGTAGTAGCCGGACACGCCGAAGGGCAAATCTTCCAGCGCATCCGCCTGGGGCCTGGGCGCCTCCCAATCGGCGGGCAACGTGCTGCCCTTGGGCAGACGGATGGTGGTTCCGGCCTTTGCCTCCGCGCCCGGATTGACGGCCAGCAGCTCCTCCAGGGTAATGTCGGCATTGTAGGCGACTTCCGAAAGGGTGTCGCCGGGCCAGAAGCAGTAGGAATCTTCCCTGACCGGCGTCATTTCCGGACTGGGGCTGGGAGCGGGAGTCGGCGAGGGCGTGACGGTTGCTGCGGCGGCTGCCAGGGCGTTTTCTTCGTCAGCGTTGACGGTCCGGGGATCTGTCATGCTCAGTACGCCCTCGCGGGCGGCGTTTTGGCTGTCGCGTCCACGCGCGATGTCGGCGAACGTCCACGCGGCCAGCAGAATCCCCAGCCCGATCATGAGTATGGGCAGCCACGCCGGCAGCCGGTGAGGAGCGGACCGTTGCTCCCGGGGCGGATGAGCGGCGCTTGTCTCATCGCCCTTCACCGCCGCCGCGGGTGCGTCCGTCGGTTCGTCCAGATTGCGGCGTACGATTTCCAGAGGCGGCGCCGGGTCGGATTGCTCTCTGAGCAGGGCCTCCGCCTGGCGTTGCGCTGCGGCTACTTGCGCGTCCGGCAGGTCGGCGGCGACGTGTAATTCCGCACCGATCGGATGATCATCCAGACGTGCAATCACCAGGACGGCCAAGGGGCGTCCGGCTGCGTCGAATAGTTCATGGTAGTCGGCGCGGGGGGTGCGTTCGGATGTCACAGCGGTTTCCTTCCCGGGCGAATGGGGTTAGGTTAGCGGGAGCATTATAGCCCGGGCCGACGGAGGGTTCAAGTGAGGGAAATAAAGAGCGAGAGCCGCATCCGACAAAATCTGTCGGATGCGGCTCTCGCTTGCTTACGTTTTCAGCGCCACGGGCGACCGCAGGGGCGCGCTACCGTGACTGCGCTTTTTGCCGGCTATTGACGCTCCAGGACCGGCAGGAAGATCTGGAAGGCGTCCATAGCATTGGGCGTCTCATCGTCAATGGCGGTGGGCGTCCGGCAGGAGTCGCTGACGTCCATCTGCGCTTCGCCGATGGAGACGATGCCCAGATCGTCCGTCAGCTCCGCACGCACGGTATAGACGTTGCCGCTGTCGCTGCAGACGTACTGGTGGCTGACCGTGTTGCCGGTACTCATGACGTAATCGCTGCCGTCACCGAAGTCCCATCGGTAGCCGACGATTTCGTTAGGCTGATCGGCCGCCGCGGCAGAGACCTCGCTCATGGTTGCCGTGAAGGATGTGGTGTCCGTATCCGCAGGCGACGTGTCGGCAATGTTGACTGCGCCGGGTTCCGTCCACGCCCACGTCAGGAAGGCGCCCAACAGTTCGGCGCGAGTCGCGCCGCCGGCCTCGTCCATGCCTTCAAGACCGAAGGTGGTATAGACGCTGCGGCCCGAATAGGTTGTGCCGGGGCGCTCCAGAGACATCACGTCGCGCCGGGCCAGAGCCACATACCCCTCGTACAGGTTATTGGGTCCGTTGTAGGTCAGAAGCGGAATGCTCTGCAATCCGTCCGGCCAATCGCTTTCGATGGGGCTCTCGGTGCTCATGTAAACATTGGCCACTTCATCCACATAGGCTTGCACCGCATAGGGCGCCGGCTCCATTTGACCGCGCAGCTCACCGTCAGGATTGTTCACAGTGTGGACATTGACGTAGTAGTTTCCGGCCAGCATGGCGTTGATTTCGTCGCCGGTCAGGTCTACGATGGGGGTGTAGATGTCCAGCGTTTCGGTAATGGTTACCGGGAAGAAACCATCTTCCGGTTCCAGGCTGCGGACTACAGGACCATTTTCACCCGCTGCGCCGGCATGAATGTGCATACCGGTGATTTCCAGCGGCGCTGTCACCGTGGGGGCGACGGAAACCGCCACCTCCAGCAGGTTCTGATCCACGTCGTAGGTGAAGGAGAATTCGCCGCCTGCGTCGCTGGCGACCGCCGGGACTTCATTCTCTCCGCTGAGGACGGCGCCGCCGTCATATTTACGAATGCCGGTTAGGTCGACCATTGTGCCGTTCAGAGCCGGCGGGGCTTCGTTGGTTGCCGTAATCATTGCGGCGGGCTGGCCGTTATCCGAAACGCTGTCCTGGATGTAATTGGCGCCCAGACGCGTGTAGAGCAGTCCGCCCGTCCCGGATCCGGAATCGTCTGTGGCGGCCGCATCCAGCCAGGAGGCAAAGTCCTGACCCATAACGATCAGGGTTCCGCCGCTGTTGAGGTAGGTCAGCAAGGCCGCTCGATCCTCTTCCGTAATAGGCGTAGCGACGGTAAAGGTGCCGTTGGTCTGATAGGCTTCACCCGTGAAGAGGACGACGGCGTCATAGGCGAGCAGATCCACCGCGTCAGGGATGGTTGCAGGCTGGGCGAGGTTGGCGTCAGCGTTCAGGACTTCATAACTGTAGCCCAGTTCATCCAGGGTGCTGGTGTAGTACCAGAGATAATCATAGTTGCCCAGGGTGGAGCTGGCGTCGGCGTCGATGATGAGCACATCGGCGGCCTGTTCAGCGTGAGTGACCCGGGCCCAGGCCGGCATGTGGGCCGTGTGGCCCTGGTCGCCGGTCATGATGATGTAGCCCTGGTTGTCGCCGTAGCCCATGCCCTGAGCTGAGTCGAAGGTCACTTCCACGGCAGCACTTTCACCCGGAGCCAGGGTGACGGATGTCGGGCTGGCCGAGAAGCCGGGCAGATCCATGGTTTGGGTGAAGCCGTTGCCCGTATAGAGGCTGCTGACGGAATAGGTCTCAGCCGCATCAGCGATGTTGGTGACCTGAACCGTGATTGTCTCTTTCGCGCCGCTCGCGACGAGGCCGTAGCTCAGGCTGGGCGGATCCAGAATGACGCCGGGGTCCATGGCCGCGGCTGCATCAAGGCGGCCGGCGCCCATATCCAGCGGCTGGGCCGGCGAACCGTCGAAGTTGTACATGTCCATATATTTGGAAGTGGACATCATGGCCGACTTGATAGCCGCGTTGCTCCAGTCAGGATACAGTTGGCGCAGCATAACGGCCGTGCCCGCTACATGGGGCGAAGCCATGGACGTGCCCGATGCCTGGCCGTAGCCCAGATGGCGAGCTTCGCCGGTCACGCCTTCGGCATAGCCCTGGGCGAGGATATTGACGCCCGGCGCGGCAATGTCCGGTTTGAGCACGTTGCCTACGCCGGGGCCGCGGCTGCTGAAGCTAATGATCTTATCGGGCGTGTTGCCGGCCTGGAAGGCAATGGTGCTCAATTCCAGGATGGCGGCATCGGCTCCATTGGCGTTATAGAATGCGACCAGCGCTTCACCGTCGGTATTGCCGATAAAGATGGAAGGAATCGTGGCCTGATCACCGACCTCGCCAGGAGCCATATTGACCAACGCTTCTCCGCCGTCGGCGTGGTTGTAGACGATGGCGAACTCGGCCCCGCCTTGCTCGGCATTGAGAACCTTGACGCCGAACTCACACCCGCCCCGGCTAATGAGCGCGGTCTTGCCCGTGAAGCTGTCCGCGGGCCAAGCTTCGCAGCCTTCAAAATTGGCGGGATCAACCGCCATGGCGGGCAGATAATCAAACTCCAGGACCTGGCCCAGAGGCAGCGCAGAGCCGAAACTGGATGCGGCGAAGGCCAGATTTTGCAATTCGGCATCGCCCTGTACGCCCAGGCGGCCGGCTGCCAGCGTACCGCTGGTGGTGCTGGCCGCTACGTTGATGTAATCAGCCGAAGGATGGTCGCCTGTGCCCAGTTCCGGACCGGCATTGCCGGCCGACATGGAGACGAAGACGCCGGCTTCAACCGCGTTGATCAGCGCAGCATCCAGGGGATCGAAGACGCCGCCCTCGCTGAACGGACCGCCGCCCCAGGAGTTGTTGACTACATCCGCACCGTCAGCCACGATATCTTCCAGAGCAGCAATGCCCTCCGTGGTGTAGAAGGAGCCGTTGGCGGTGACGCTTTCGTAGAAGACGCGATAGCTCATGACGTAGGCGTGGGGGGCGACGCCGCAGATCGAACCTACGTCGTAGCCCAGATAGGTTACGTTATCCACGCAATTGCCTGCCGCCGTTGAGGCGGTGTGTACGCCGTGGGAAGTGCCGGCAATGCCGGGCCACGGATTCTCGTCGCCGTCTGCAGGCGGATCCCACGGGCGGAAGTAGGTGCGGGAAGCAATGATCTTGCCGTTGTTGTTTTCGGTCAGCCCGATGCCGTTGGGCTGGAAGCCGTCGGGATACTCATACCCCGTGCCGTCGAACATGGCGGCGTCCTTGTGGACGCCGCCGTCCATGGACGCAAACTTGACGCCTGCGCCGGCATTGTCCGTTCCGCCCAGTGCGTCCCACACCATGGGCGCGTTAATGAGCGCGGTGCTGGTATAGAGGTCCGTGGAGTACGCATAATCAGGATAGATGGCCTTAACGCCGGGCATGCGCTCCAGGACGCTTTTGGCCTGATCCAGATCGATGGAACCGGGGTCAATGGACATGCCGTTGAAGACGATTTGGTAGGTGGCCTGCTCTTCCATGCCCAGCTCGTTGATGAACGTGCTTACCTGCGCCCCTTCCAATGCACTCTGCATCCGGCTGACGAAAGCAGCCTGCTGGGCTTGCAGTTGGGAAATGTAGGCCTGGGAATCGGCGCTCTGCACCTTAAGCCGTCCGCCTGCGTCCGCCGCCCGAACTTCCGCTCCGTAGGCTGCGGCCAGAGGCGGCGCGTCCAACTCGACGATCAGCCGGTGCGAGACCTTTGGATCGGCCTTGTCTTGTGCGCCGTCGGTCAGGGCGGGGATCCCGTCCTCTGCGTAGACGACTGGCGTCAGCACCATGCAGAAGGCCAGAATCAGCGTCATAATGGTCGCAAATCTCTGTTTTTTCATGTAGTAACTCCTATAGATAACGCATTTGAAGATAAATGATTGAGGAACAAGCATGTGTGGTTGAGCGGTGGCGACCTCCTTGTCGGAAAAAATACCACGCCGGCCGGCGTAGCGTTCTTTACGTCAGACCTGATTTTTGGAAGTATGCTGTCGGTGAGGAAAAAATACTGAACAGCGGCTTTTTATGGCAACAAAATAGTACCATCTTGTGGGGGATGGTTCAAAATTGTAAGCAGCGGGCGCCTTCATTGAAAAGGGCCCGCTGCTTACGGCGACGCGAGGGATGTTCGTGTGAGGCGTTTTTTATGGGGTGATCCCGGTCGAATGGTCCATCGCGTGAAGAATCGCCAATCCTTCCAGCGCAATGCGAATCGCCCAATCATGCCCGGCCCCGGCTTCAAAGCGTTGGCCGGTGACAATGTTGTCCGCTACCGAACAGACGGATCCGCCCCGACGGCCGAAGAGCATGGGCAAAAAGACGGCGGCCGCCGATTCGCGATCGCCGTTCAGTACGCCGGCCCGGGCGTAGATGTCGATGACGTCCAGATTCCAGGGCTGCATAAAGCCGCCGACGCCGGGCCGCCCCACGCCGCAGAAATCGCTGTCGCTGGAACGCGTGATGCCTACGTGGTAGGGTGCGTTAAGCTGCTGTGCTCCTTGAATCAGCGCCGTAACCAATTCAAAGTCGGCGACGGCCGGATAGGTGGCGGGCGCATAGGCGTGGGTCATGCCTTCATCCCGCACCGCGCCCGTTGTAATCACCACGTCCCCCGGCATGACCCGGGGGCTGATGCCGCCGGAACCGCCGACGCGCAGGTATGTGGTGGCGTCCGTGTTTTCCAGAAATTCGTGGAGCAGTAATTCTGCTTCCGGCGACCCGCTTCCGCCGCTGACGACAGAGATGTGTGCGCCTTTGTAATAGCCTGACCAGGTGCTGAACATGCCTGTGCGTCCAGCCGGTTTTGCATCCTCCAACTGTTGGGCGATTTGTTCAGCAGGGTCTTCCTCATAGGCGCAAAGCGGATCGCGTACGGTGAGCATTACGTACTCGCCGACGAGGGCGGGGTCGATGCCCGTCAACGCGGGGCGGCCGTTGATAAACAGCCCGCGTTCCGGCACATTTTCTCGGTATCGATATTGTTCAATCAGGCGAGGCGCTTGCATGGCGATCTTCCCTTTATGCGGATCCCGCAACTTGTACATAGAATTGGCGGCTGCGAGGGCCGTCAAATTCAAAAAAATAGATTTTTTGGGAATGACCCAAAACCAATTCTCGGTTATCAATAATGAACGTGGCATTGATTCCGATCAGGGCTGATTTGATATGTCCTGCCGCGTCCTGGGGCGTATCGTGCTGATGCAGAAAATCAACGCGGGTGGGAATCAGGCGCCCAATTTCCTGATTCATGTCATCCAGCCCCAGGGGATCGGGGAATGAATAGACGGTGACCGCGGCCGTTGTATGGGGAACCATTACGGTCACAAGCCCCGCCGTCACGCCCGAAGCTGCCACTGCATCCTTGATTTCTTCGGTTATGTCCGTCAGGCCGTTGCCGCTGGTTTCAAGCGTATAGCGTTTCATAGGCGTGCTTCCTCCGCCGTTTCGTCAAAGAAAGGGATGATTGCGCTGTTGCGTACGGCGTTCCCAGCCCGACTGTGATGCCACGGACCGGCGCTTCCCCGCCCATAGCGTTCGCCTGTCATCTCGTTGAAATATGCCGCATAGAGCGCTAGCGGTGCAGTATGGGCCACAGGCGAGAATGTTTCGCGCAGGGTGTGGCGTACGGGGATGTGGAACGGGGAATTGGCCGGACGCTCGCTGCCCTGTGTAGCCCATGGCCGGCCAAGGGCATTCAAATATTCGAAGACCTCGCGGGTACGGCTTTGCGCCGCGGAATTTGCGTCGAAAAGAATCAGCGTCGCCGTCTCCCGGGGAGAGCCGATAAAGTAATTGAGATGGTTCCATTCCTCGACATCTACTGCCGACGCATGGCGACCTACCGCTTCCAGAATCTTGGCTGCGCCAAAAGCGGCCGTTCCCACATTTGGGCCGCCGGCGAGGAATTCAAAGGCGGGGCAATCCAGCCAGGCTTGCGCCAGGTTGCGGCAGGCTGTATCCGCCTCTTCGATAATCCGCTCCACCATATCCGCGCCGGCGGCAAGCTCGCGCCGCAGCGACATTGCCTGGTCCATGGTGATACGCCCGCGTACCTCCCCGAAGCGAATGGCGATCATTTGCAGCGCCAGCAACGAAAGAATGTAGGAGCGAACGCCGGGCGCAGGGTCAAACGGCGGCAGATGCAGGGGAATGGTTAAGGCGGTTGCCTGGGCCAATCGGCCGGCGGGGTTCGCGGTCAGGGCAATCGTTAATCCGCCTTGATGATTGAAGGCGTGGGCGGCTTCTATCAGGCGAGCAGCTTCGCCGGAACTGCTCACGCAGATGGTCATCGGCGTGTCGGGCGGCTGGGGGCCCAACTGTGCGGCGGTATAGCGCCCGGCTTGCAGGCTGGTCTGTACCGAGGGCAAAATGCCGGAAAACTCGACAAAGGCGTCCGCCGCGGCCCGAGCGGCCATGTAGGAGTCGCCGGATCCGGCGAGAATGAGCGTTCGCAGGGAGAATATCTGCGGCGTCGAGATCGCCTTACGCGTGCGTGCTTCGATTTCCCAAATTTCGTCACGGATAAGGCTCGGCAGGCTGTATACCTGTCGGCGCATCGCGCTGGGCTCCGCGGCGGTTTCTCTGCCGGCATGTGTGGGTTGATCCATCGAACATCCTTATTGTTGTTGGCGGCTGGGTGGCCAGACTGAAGTTGATTAACGAAACCGGCTGCGGGTGACAGGAGCGCTTAGCGCGCGTTGCCGCACCTTTGCGGCTGTATCGGTCAAATCGCGGGGCGGACCGTATTGTTCGATAACCGCGGAGGCCGCCGCGGCGCCGCATCTGGCCGCTCTCTCCAGAGAATCGGGCCAATATTGGCTGCCTGCGCCGGCATACCCGGCCAAAAATCCGCCGCTGTATGCATTGCCGCCCCCGGTAACGTCAACCACCCGGACCGGGAGAGCGGGAATTTCTACCAGGTCGCGCCCATTGGTCACGAGCGAACCGGCGGCGCCCAAACGTAAAGCCACCACTTCGGCTCCGGCTTCCAGCGCGGCGTAGAGCGCATCATGGGGTCGGTCCGTTTGGAACAGAGCAGAGGCTTCGGCGCGGTTGATGGAGAGGATGTGGGTTTGCTGCAGGATTTCCTTCACGCGGGGCCGCCATTCCGGCGCGGCCGCGGCCGCGGAAATTTCCCACAAAATTATCTCTGCCGGCGGGGCGGGCAGAGCGTGCAATGATTGCCAGAAGGCGGGATCGCAGTCGCGGAAGATGTACAGGCCCCGGGCCTGTTGGTATGCCGGCGGGATGTCCCCGGCACCTGATTCCATGGCGCGGAAATGCTCGCTGCCGTGCTGGGGCGTTTCTGCGCGCTCCCCCCCGGCGTCATAGACAACCCACGAGCGCGGGGTATGGGCGTGGCGGATCGTAACGCCTTGCAGATCGATCCCGTTATCCAGCAACCATTTTCGGGCGGCCGGGTTGAAATCTTCGCCTACGCCCGAAATGATGCCTACTCGCTGTGACCAGAGGCGTAACCCGGTTGCCGCATAGACTGCGGCTCCGCCCAGCATGCCCAGCCGCTCCCGCCCGTCGGAGAGACGAATGTCGTCGATAATCAGATTGGACAGCGCAACAAATTCGATAGCTTCAGCCCTGTTTGCGGGACTCACAGGGGCGCCTCATCCGTGAGTCGCCGGACGGCAAAACCATCGGCTAACATTGTCCCGCTCTCTATGACGAATCCGGCGCCGCCGCACGGTAGTGCGCGGCTCTCGTCGGTTGTCTGTAACAGCGTGAGGCCGTCTATGCTTACCTGTAAAGCATTGCCTTGCGCCTGGAGCGTAACCTGGTATTGGCGCTCTTCTTCATATTCAAACGGCGTTTGGGCGATGATGTGCATATCGTCATTTATGCGCCGCACTAAAGAGAGGGTATTGCCGCCCGAAAAGAGCGCCGCATAGTAGCGGCGGTGGCCTTGCGTCCGAATAACGAGTCCGCCTGCTTGGTGCAGGGAAAATGAGAGCGTGCTTGTTACCGCATAATCGCGCCAGTCGGTCGTCCCCAACGTGACCACGCCGTTCTCCGTCGGATGCGAGATGCAGTACGTATACTTGAAATCAGGCGCGAAGTTTTCGGCCGAGCTAACCCAAGCCTGGAGCCAATGGGGCGTTACGTTCCAGATTGAGCGCATCAACATGCCTTGCTGGACAAAATTTTCGGGCGCGCCGGACCAGTCAAGGGACGTTACGGCCAGACGGCCCGCAGACACTTCTGCCTGCTGCGGTTGAGCCGGCAGCAATTCCAGCCCAAGGCGCAGGATCGGCATTCCGTCCAGGCCCGGCAGGTTCCAGCGCAGGAGGTTATCGCCTTCGGCAAGGGGATAGGCGTCGCCGTTCCAGCGTATCAGATCATCGTCCTGGTTGTAGTAAAGAAGATAGAGCCGTAGACGCGGATTTTGCGCGGCAAAGGTGCGCAGGCCAACCTCAACGCTTTGGGTAGGATAGAGGGTCGGGCTGCCGATTGTGGAAAAATTCCTGGCCAGCTCGGTGAAATCCAGAAAAACCGGCGTGGAAATTGCTGCCGGCGCGTTGGGCGTCAGATTTTGATAGGTTAACAGCAGCCCATTTTCGTCCGAAATTTCATTTAGGTTGCTGAGCGTAAGGGCGGGATGCGGCTGCTTGACGAACGGACAGTAGACAAAGCCCTGACGCGACCCGCGGAATTCAAAACCGAATCGGGGCGCGGCCGGGGGAACGCTCTCCCCCCGATAACGGGCCGCGGCCCGCAGGATGCGCCGGGTTTGGAGGACGGCATCGGTGACGCAGGAACCTCCGTCCGATGTGACCACGTACATGCGATCGGCTACAGGCGTGCGCAGGTCCGCTTCGGCGTTGATGGCATCGAGGCCCAGGCGAATACCGTTCAGGCAACCCACATTGCCTGCGTTGCAGTCCGTATCCCAGCCGGCGGATGCTGCAATCATAACGGAGCGCTGAAAGCTGTCGCCGCCCAGAAAGAGCGCCATAAGCGTCGCGGCGTGGTTCGTGGCCATGGGGCACGGACCCGCGTGACGGTGGTAACCATGCTTTTCGTCCAGGCGGGCCCGGGCCCGACGCCAGTCTGTCTCGCCATAGCAAATCGTGCGCACGTCATCGATTAAGTTGCGCAGATGCATGCCCCGGGCGAAGGGCAGGGCGGCCTCCAACAGCTGATCCAGATCGCGGATGTCAAAGGCCAGCGCCTCCAACGCGCCCAAAAAGGCTGCGGCATCCACGGCTAACCCGTCATGGCTCACCGATGCGGCGGCGCGGATCATCGCGGTCGCCCGCTCCGGATCGCCGGGGCAGCTCATGGCGAACGCGTCGATAAAAATTTGGGCGCCGATTTGCTCCGCCAGAATCGGGCCGTTCAGGGCAATGGATCCGCTGTCCGGCGCGGGAATCCCGGCCTTTAGCCGCAGCCAGGCCGTGTGCTCCGTTGAACGGCCTAACCCGCCCCACCAGAGGATCGTTTTGTCTTTTATGATTGCATTCAGCCAGGCGTCGCCCACATGCGCGGGCATGAGTGGATCGGCATAGTCGCTTTCTTCCACCGCGCGGTAAAAGCCGAACGTGCCTGAAATGTCATCATCCGCCACGATCAGCGGCATGCCCAGCGCCTCGTGTACATAATTGTCCACTGCCCCGAAGCGCGCCTCGATGGACTCGTAGGGCCACCCCTCAACGGGGCGCCCCAGGTAAACGCCGATTAGCTTGCCCAACACGCCCGCATAGGTTGCTTCGCTATAGGATTTGTATGAAGTCGTCACTGTTCTGTTCTGCCTGAGGAGATTGTTTAATTGTAAAACCGTCCGCTACGATGGCTCCTTCGTCAACGATATACCCTGCGCCGCCGGAGCGATAATCATCGTCCTGGGCAGCCGCTGTCTTAACGCCGTCTACAGATAGGGTTAGTTGTGCGCCCGCGGCTTCTATTTCCAGGAAGTGGGTTTCGTCCAGCGCCCAATCCAGCGGCGTCTGGGCCAAGATGATGGTCTCATCGTCGCGCTGTTTGATGATTTGGGCATATCCGTTCACCAACCTGCCCGCGTAATAGCGCTTATGGCCCCGGGCCCGAATGACCAAGCCGGCTGCACGCTGCTGGGAAAAGGTGATAAGGGACGAAACCGCATAATCCCGCCAATCCCGCGTCCCCAATGTAACAACGCCGCCGCTCTGAGGATGGGAGACGGCAAAAGTTGCAGTGTAATCCGGCGCGAAATGGCGTGCGGACGTGACGAAGGAAGTCAGCCAGGGCGTCATGGTCGTCCACGGTGTCAGGGAGGGCGTGAGTTCCATTGATCGCCCCATGTGTAGGTGACGGGGCGCTGCGCTCCAGTCGAGCTGTTTGAGCGTCAGGGAGCCGTCAAGCCGCGCCGGGGAAGTCAGGCGAATACCCAATCGATAGACTGGATGTCCCTGGGTATCCGGAACTTCCCACGCCAGCCGATTGGAACCGGTCGCTAGGGTTGTTTCTTTGCCGTAGATTGTGCGAATGTCGCCTTCGCCGTCATAGTAATCAATAAAGAAGCTGAAGGCCGGATTTTGCTGTGCGCTGCACTCGATGACAGCGCATACGGTTTGCGTGGCGTAGAGCGACGGGCTGGCGATCACCTCGAAATAGCTGGTTCCTTTGCGACCTTTGGGTTCCGGGTCCACAAAAGTCTTTACTGACAGCGCCGCACACATGCCTCTGGCCAATCCGGCATACGAGATTTCCAGACCCCGTCCGCCATGCGCATCGCCGATGTTTCGCAGCGTCGTCAGGGCCTGGGCGATGCCGACTTCCGGATGCGCTTGCCATCCCTGAACCGAGCCCCGTTGCTCGAATGCAAAACGGGCGCGGGGCGTATGGGCCTCCTCTCCGCGCAGGGCGGCTGCGGCTTGAATCAGCTTCCGGCTCTCGCGGACCGCGTCGGTGATGCACTCGCCGCCGTCCGCGCTGACCACGAGCATCTGGTCAGCTACGACCGGGCGAAAAGGCGCTTCGGCGTCGATGGCGTCCAGCCCCAGGCGAATAGCGTTCAGGCAGCCGACATTGCCTGCATTACAGTCCGTATCCCACCCGGCCGAGGCGGCTATGGTCAGGGCTTTCTGGAAATTATCGCCGCCCATAACCAGGGCCATAAGCAAGGCGGCATGATTAGTTGCCATGGGGCAGTTGCCGGGGTAGCGGTCATAGTCGTGGTGACGCGCAATCCACGCGCGTACAGTGCGCCAGTCATCTGCACGTGCGCACGCGTCCAGCGTATCGTCGACCAGGCGGCGCAGGCGCGTGCCGGTAATGAAGCGCTGCCCCTCCAGAAGCAACTGCGTCAGGTCCGGCTGATCGAAGGCCAATGACTCCAGCGCGGCCAAAAAGCAAGCGGCGTCAACGGCTAATCCGTCATGGCTGACTGACGCTGCTTCTCTGGCCATGGCAACCGCGCGTTCGGGGTCTCCGGGGTTGGCCATCGCCCACGTGTCAATGAAGATCTGGGCCCCGATCTGTTCGGCCATGGAGCGGCCGTTGAGGGCCATGGAGCCGCTTTCCGGCGCGGGAATGCCTGCCTGTAAGCGCAGCCACGCGGTATGTTCCGTGGAGCGACTGAGCCCTCCCCACCAGAGGATCGTCTTATCTTCGATAACGTAATTGAGCCAGGTGTCGCCGATCTGTTGGGCGCGTATCTGCGGCGGATAGTCATTGTCCTCCAGTGCGCGATAAAAAACGAAAGCGCCGGAAATGTCGTCGTCGGGCACGATGAGCGGCGCACCGGTTACAGGAACGACGTAATGGGCGACCTCGCCAAAGCGGGCCTGGATGGCATCGTAGCGCCATCCTTCTACCGGCCGCCCCACATAAACGCCGATAATTTTGCCGAGTACGCCGGCATAGATCTGTTCGGCGTAGTGCATAGTATTCTGATTTGCGTCCAAAAGCTTCTCGTTTTTGATTGGCATAACGTTTTGTGTGGTGAATCCCGGCGGGAGTTCGCATAGAGGTTCTCTCTGAGACGACCCCGCCGAATTTTCGTTGTGGTATTCACGCCGAACTGTAGCAGTAGCAGATGCTTATCAGCCTTTAACCGAACCGCCGACCAGTCCGTCAATAAAGTAGCGCTGGATGGATATGAAGAAAATGATAATCGGCGCAATCATGATGACAGCCGCGGCCATCATTAACCCCTGATCGACATTATAGGTGCCGTTCAGCGAGAGAAAGCCCAGCGTGGCGGTAAAGTTCTTCTCTCCCTGGAGAAAGGTGGAGGTCAGCAGGAACTCGTTCCACGATGCCAGCCCGACGATAACGGCAACCGTGATCAGACCCGGCGATACAACGGGCAGCATGATGTTCCATAAAATTTGCCTGGTCGTCGCGCCGTCAATCTGCGCCGCCTCTTCCAACTCTTTGGGCACCTGCAGGAAAAAAGTGCGCATGAGCAGAACGGCAAGGGGGAGGTTAATGGCGGCCAATACAAAGCTCATGGCAATCAAATTGCCCAACAGATGTAAGCGGGCGAAGATGAAGTAAAGGGGAAAGAGGAAGAGCTGAATCGGAATCGTCATGGCGACCAGAAAGTAAATCAGGACCAGAGGCCAAATGCGGACTTTCTTGCCGGCCAAAACGTAACCGGCCAAAGATGAGCAAAAGAGAACGATCAGGATCGTCATTCCGCTTAGCATAATGCTGTTGATGAAGCCGCGGCTGAATTTTCCGTAATGCCAGGCGTCTGCGTAGTTTGCTAAATCAATCGTCGTCGGCAGGGCCAGGGGATTGCGCACGATGTCCGCATGCTCTTTGACGCTGTTAATCAGCACAAGCAGCAGGGGGGCGAGGGCGATTGCGGCTAATATGATCAGGATAAGATGAGGAAAAGCGTTGCCGATTTTTCTTTTCGCATGGTCAGACACGTTGTGACTCATTCTGTAATCTCCCTGCGGCTGAGCCACGTGTAGAATGCCGCGGCGATTAGGCCAAACATGCTCATCACCAGGCCTACGGCAGAGGCCCGGCCTACCTGAAAGGTGGAAAAGCCCAGGGTGTAGGCGTAGGTGCTCAACATCTCCGTGGCGTGGGCCGGTCCGCCTCCGGTCAATAAGTAGACATAATCAAAAGTAAGGAATGAGAAGATAATAATCATTACGTACATAAGGAGAACCGTGGGCAGGATGCTGGGAAAATAGACGTAACGAAAGACCTGCCACCCGTTGGCGCCTTCGGCTTGTGCAGCTTCAACCTGATCCATGGGCGTTTGGCGTAAGCTGGCCAGATAGACGACGGTGAGAAACCCCCAGTAATGCCAGATATCCACCGCGGCTACTGCATAGAGTGCGGTATTGATGTTGCCGAGGGGGGCGGGTACGTTCAGGCCTATTTTGCGCAAAAAGCCGATAACGCCTGTGAGGGGATTAAAGATGATGTTGAGCCACAGCAGGGCATTCGTAATCGGAGCCAAGACGTATGGAAAGAGGTAAATTAACTGATAGAGCGTTGCGTTGATGCGGCGGCCCAGCAGAAGGACGGCGGAAAGCATGCCGATGAAGACCGGCACCGTCACGAAGAGAATTGTCCAGCGGATATTGTTGCCCAACGCTTTCCAGAAAACGTTGTCGGCAAAGATGGCCCGAAAATTTCCCAAACCAATCCAGTTGATCTGAGGCGATACGCCGTTCCAGTCGGTAAAAGAGATGTAGGCTGTGAGCAAGCCCGGAATTAAAACAACCGACATACTCAATAAGAGTGCAGGTAATAGCAGAATATAATAGCGAAAGGACTTCATAATCTGTTTGCTTTCTGCACAAATTTGTCAGGCTTTGTTGCCGCCTGCTTGATTGAACGGCTGCGTGCGCTCACTGCCGGCGCAAGACGCGTCTTGCGCCGGCAATGAAATACATTGGCGGGCTACTGGGCAGGAGCGGGAATCGGAGGAACGAGATTGGCATTCAGCTCCTCGGTAAAGACTGTTTCAACCCGTTCCAGCATATCGGACGCGCTTTCCGTCCCCAGCCAGACCGTATCAATGTTGATAAACTCCTGTTGCGTAGCCGGCGGGAAGAAGGTCGCCGTGAAATAGCCGAAATTTCCCGAATTGATGGCTGCCATAATGTCGGCGATCGCCGACAGATATTCGGCGGAAAGACCGGTTAGCTGGCTGGAATCCACGTTGATTTCCTTGACCGGAACGCCCCAGTAGCCGGGCCAGCGCGCCGTCATATCCACCAAGAATTGATCGGTCATCATGCGATCAATGATTGCGCATGCGGCGTCCTTGACATCAGAATTTGCATTGATGGAAAGGGAGGCTGTCGTACCCAGCGTGTAGAGGGGATAGGCCAGCTCTTCATTAACGTTGGGGAACGGGATGAAGCCCAGGTTCGCGGCATCCTCGCCCTGGAAAAACTGGGTGGCAAATTGGAAAACCAGGGTCGGGCCGATAAAGAAGGGGGAACGGCCGTCGGCCAGGAGCTGTACTGCATCATTGAAGTTCAGGTTTACGTAATCCTCGCCCGCGAGATAGCCCTTCTGGTACCATTCCGCCGACTTCTCAACCGCAGCCTGAATTTCCGGCGAGGTCCACGCCAGTTCACCCGTTAGCGCATCATGCACGGCCTGGGGGCCGGCTGCGTGGGTCAGGAAAAGCGATGCATAATTTTCGTTAACCGGCTTCCATCCCTTGTTGCCCGTCACCGAAGCATACATTCCCTGGGCCATAGCTTCATCCATGATGGCTTCCAGCTCTTCGATTGTTGTCGGCGGCGTCCAGCCGTTTTCCTCCAGAACCGCCTTGTTGTAGAAGATGCCCAGGGTGTTCAATGAGTTGGGCAAACTGTAGAGGCTGCCGTTGACGGTGCCGGATTCGTAAATCGGTTGGAGGATACGATCCTGCCAGCCGTTTGCCGCGGAACAGGCATCCATATTTTCCAGCTTGCCGGCTGTTGCATAGGGCGCGACGAATGACGGACCTGAGCCATAGACAATATCCGGCCCTTCGCCGGCCGCCAGCGCAACGGAAATATCCTTGTCCACCGTGTTCCGAAATTCGACGACCAACTCATACTCGCTCTGAGATGCGTTATACGGATCCACAAGAACGGCCTTCATGGTCTCCTGATGCTCCGGCGGCGCGCCCCAGAACCACATGGTTACGGTCTGCCGTTCACCGCCGCCCGCGTCGGCGCTGCCGGACGGAGATGCCGCGTCCGGGGCAGCCGCACAGGCGGACAGGGCGGTAACGCCCAGCAGCAGAAGCGTGACGAACCAGAGAGAATGACGTAAATGTTTGAAGCGTTGCATGAAACTTACTTCCTTTCCGGATGAACTTGCGGGCTATGTTTCGTAGATTGAATGGAGGACTTTTGGCGTAGACGGAAAATAAAAATTGTATTATCATGTATACAATAGTACAATAGAACGGGATTGTCAATAGTTCGATCCGACTTTTGATGATTTTCGCTCATGCGGCGGGTTGCGAGGCGATCATGCAGATAGGGCTGTTGTCAAACAGGTTGCGTTTGCGGGAGATTTGGAATCAAGTATGTTATGCTCTGACTTCTTCAGAGGCGCCGGACGGTTCAGCTAAATGTAACGGAGGAGAAAAGTATGTTGATCAGTCGCGAATCTCCTGTCCCGATTTATTATCAGATTGCCTTGCATCTGCGCAGCCGTATTATGGGGAAGGAGTGGCGCAGCGGGGAGAAGATTCCGCCTGAGGAGGCGCTTTCTGCTGAATACGGTGTTAGCCGGGTAACCATGCGTCAGGCATTGGCTGAGCTGGTCAAGGACGGTTTGCTGGCGCGCCAACAGGGCCGGGGAACATTTGTCAAGCAGATTCCCCAGCCGCTGGTGCATAATTTCAATGTGCCCATCCTCTTTGCCGGGCAGTTGCGCAAGCTCGGTTACACCCTGAGTCACGAGATACTGGAGCGAAAGGTTTTCGACACGCCCTTCCCCCACGTGGCTGAGCGGCTGGGGCTGACGGCGTCCCAGCCCGTCGCTTATCTCAAGCGGCTGCTCATGATTAACGAGCAGCCCATGGCCGTTAATCATTCTTGGTTTTCCGAGGAGCTTGTTCCGGGTATCGCCGTGGAGCCGTTAGTGGACGGTTCGTTATCGGGCACATTGGCCCGGCGCTATAATTATGTGCCCGCCCGATCGGAAAATCTGATCGAAGTTGCCCGCGCGACGGAGAGTGAATCCCAGTGGTTGGAGATTACGCGCGATACCCCCTTGCTCGTGTTGACGTCCATTTCCTTTTTGGTGGACGATACGCCGCTCGAGTATTCAATCACGTCCTGGTTGGGGGACAATATTCGTTTCCATTTTGATGTGCGCTTTGACGCCGGGGCGGCTTCGGCCGTATTGCACACGGATGAAGCCGCGCTTGATGCCGTGAACGGTCGCCAAAACGATGAGGATGCATTCAAATAAAAGAGCAAGGAGTAAGTTTGTGAAACGTATTATTCTGGACTGCGATCCCGGCATAGACGACTCGCTGGCCATCCTTTTCGCCCTCAAGAGTCCCGCTCTTCAGGTTGATGCAGTTACGGCCGTCAGCGGCAATTTGCCGGCGGAGCGAGCGGCTGCCAACATCTTAAAGACGCTCGATATAATCGATGCGCCCCCCATTCCCGTGGCCGTGGGCATGAATAAGCCACTGGTGCGTCCTTATCCCGCCGATCCTTTTTCCCACGGCGAAGACGGCCTGGGGGAGACGGGGCTGCCCGCGTCTGCGCGCCCGCTGGACGCGCGGTTTGCGCCGGATTTGTTGGTGGATATGGTGAATGAAGCGCCGGGCGAGATCACCATCCTGGCCAGCGGTCCGCTCACCAACATCGCCCTGGCGGTGATGAAGGATCCTTCTTTTGCCCAAAAGGTAAAGCATATTTACTTTTTGGGCGGCGCTTATGGGTTTAACGAATATGCGTATACGTTTGCCACCGGTGACAATCCGGTCAGCGAGTGGAATGTCTACGTGGATCCCGAAGCCGCGCGTCAGGTGTTTCACTCCTCTATCCCGTTTACGGCTATCGGCGGTGATGTTTTTGCCCATCCGGATATCAACTTGCACGAAACCCATGTCGAAATGCTGCGCGCGGCCGGCAATCGGGAGTCCCGCTACATGCTCGACCTGCTCAATTTCGTTACCGGCCGGGGCTTTCTCTCCTACTGTATCCTGATTGATTCTCTCTGCGTTGCCGCGGCGCTGGACGCGACGGTCCTGCAAACCAGGCAGATTCATGTTGATGTTGAGACGCGTGGCGCGTTGACGCTGGGGCAGACCGTAGTGGATACGCGTGCCAATTTCCGCTGGAGCCACTTGCCCCGGATCGAAGCGGCCTACAGTGCAGATTTTGAAAAATTTTTGCGGCTTCTGGTTGAGACCATCGCCGCGTAGGCGCGCTATCCGTGCAACTTGGTGGCAGTCAACTGCGTCAGGGTGACGGACGCGGCGACGGCAAAGAGTTCCAACGCCATGAGTTCGCCCGTGGAAAAGATCTGCTCGGTCATGGTGATGAGACCGTCGTCGGCGAAGAGTTCCAGCGCTGAATGGTCCAGGAGGAGGCGCAAGCGAAGCGTATCCCCGGTGAGGACGAGGGGCGCGTCGTGTGTTGCCGAGAAGGCCGGGTGGAAATCTGTCGCGCCCGACCGGCTGCGGTCCAGCCACAGGCGCTGCTCGCCGATTGCGTACCCCATGCTGACCGTGGAGCCGTCAGACCAGGTGAGGCGCAGGCCGCATTCTCCCGCCTGATTGCCGCGCAGGTCAAACTCGACGGTGATTTCCCACTGGGCGCCGTCGGCCAGATCCACGGCAAAAGGTTGATCCGGCGTCACGTTCACCGCGCGCCAACCCTGGGAATTTCGGCGCAAAGCGTCCAACTCCGCTACCGGTTGCTGGATCAGGCGGATGCCCGTCGGCGTTTTGCGTAGAGAGAGTTCCCGGGGCACAGTCATGGCCCCGCGCCACGCCCGGGTAGGCGTCTCCCGGGCGTAGAGCCAATTGTTCATCCATGATATCTTGATGCGCCGTCCATCGGGCGCATCGGTCCACGTCTGGCCGGCATAGGCGTCCGGGCCGTAATCCGCCCAGAGCACGCTGTCGGCGGGATTTTCGCTGGTGAAAGTTTGGCCGTCGAAATGGCCGATGAAGTACTGCTCGCCCGTCCCCCCTGCCGGAGCCGCCGCGCCTTCGCCCGCGCCGACGAGGAGCACCCAACGCGTCTCGTTCGTCCCCGCCACGGACAGCTCGAAAAGGTCCGGCGTCTCCCAGAGGCCGGCGGTATGGCCCCAGCCGTCGCCAAAGCGGCCGCTGGGCGTCCAGTCCATAAGATTGGGCGATGTGTAAAAGAGAATCGCGCTGGGCGTAGCCAGACTCATGACCCAGCGCCCCGCCTCCTCGCTGCCGTACCAGATGACCTTTGGGTCCCGGAAATCGCGCACGCCCTCGGGTGGAGGAATGACCGGATTGCCCGCATATTTGGTCCACGTACGTCCCTTGTCCAAGCTATAGGCGATGCTCTGGGATTGAGTCTGCTCCTGATGGGGGCCGTCGCCGATGTGATGGGTAAAGAAAGCGATCATGGCATTGGCGCCAAAGCCGGCCGTGTTGTTCCGGTCGATCACCGCGCTGCCGGAGAAGATATCGCCCAGCTTATCCGGCGCAAGCGCGATGGGCAGCTCCGTCCAGTGCATCAAGTCCGTGCTGACGGCATGCCCCCAATGCATGGGCCCCCACACGCTGCTGTGGGGGTGATATTGGTAGAAGAGATGATATTCGCCGGCGTAATAAACGAGGCCGTTGGGGTCGTTGATCCAGTGCTCGGCCGGCGTAAAGTGAAATACGGGGCGGTACAGAACATCGTAATCCATAAAAAACATCCGAAAAATTGGCGTGGCGGAAAAGCCGGCGGGCGGGATGTGAATGCGAGATGCGTTCACTTTACCGCTTAATTCCCGTAGCCGCAATCCTTTCACTATCCGCTGTAAAAAACAGGCGTGCAAAAAGTCAGGGTTGATTGTACAATTTCGTATATCCGCCGCGCCCAATGTAGTCGCTTATTATTAAGGACGGTCCGCTATGATCCAAGCTATTGCCCATTTAACCACGGCTGACCTGGAAGCCGGTCTGCCGTGGATACGGCAGGCGCCCAGGGACGCGGGCACGCTGGCCCTGATCGTGCGTCGTCCGAAAGTTGATGTGCGTGAGGTTCTGGAGGAGGGCGAGCTGAATGTAAGCGAGGGATTGGTCGGGGACAATTGGTCCGTCCGCGGCAGTTCGCGTACGGATGACGGCTCCGCTCATCCGGATATGCAGCTCAATCTGATGAATGTGCGGGTAGTCGATTTGGTTGCACAGGAGCCCGAACGTTGGTCGCTGGCAGGCGATCAGCTTTTCATCGATCTGGACCTGAGCGGCGAGAATTTGCCGCCGGGAACTCAGCTCGCCGTGGGCGCAGCCGTCATCGAAATCACCGAAATCCCCCATCGCGGCTGCAATAAATTTCTCAGCCGTTTTGGGAAGGATGCCCTGCGCTTCGTCAATTCCGCTGTAGGGCAAGAACTCAACCTGCGCGGGGTGAATGCCAAAGTCGTTCAGCCGGGAACTATCCGCACAGGCGACGCGGCTGCCAAGATAGTTAATTTAACATAACGTTAGAGTCTGCAAAGATGTGGATTGGCAGACAATGAACTAAGTTGCTGCGCCGTGCGCACGACCCCTTGCCAACAGGAGGCTTCCGTGAAGGTTACTCTCCGCCTGACGCCCCTTACTGTTACGACCCTCTTCATGCTCGGCATATTCGCCTGGCTGGGCGCATCGCCTGCGATGGCCGCGCCGCGGGCGCAGGATGCCGCGCCCGGCGATGCGCCCGTCATTTTTGCCGCGGGCGATGTCGCCAATTGCGCCAACGAAGAGGATTTTCTCACGGCTTATCTCATGGACGGCAGCGATGCGCCGATTCTCGCCCTGGGCGATAATGCCTATGAGATTGGTTCGCTTCAGGAATATAACGACTGCTACGGCCCCGCATGGGGACGCCATCGAGAGCGTACTCATCCCGTGCCGGGCAATCACGAGTACGGCGATCAGGCCCAGGCCGGCTATTGGGGCTATTGGGGCGATATTGCCACGCCGCTGGAGCCGGGCTGTCGGGAAAATTGTCAGGGCTACTATTCTTTCGATGTGGGCGCGTGGCACATTGTGGCGCTCAACAGCGAGATTGCCCAGGACGCGGGCTCCGAGCAGGAGCAATGGCTGCGGGCCGATCTGGCGGCCCATCCCACGGCCTGCACGCTGGCTTACTGGCACCGGCCCCGCTTCACCTCCGGTCGTTACTATGCGCGTACGTCGGGACATGCCCTTTTTCAGGCGCTTTACGATTACGGCGCGGATGTTCTTTTGGTAGGTCATGATCACGATTACGAGCGCTTTGCCCCCCAAAATCCCAGCGCCGTGGTCGAATATGATCGGGGCGTGCGTCAATTTGTGGTAGGGACGGGCGGCGCGACGTTACGGGATTATTACTTCATCCAGCCCAATAGTGAAGTGCGCAACAGCGAAACCTGGGGCGTCCTCAAGCTGACCCTCCGCCCCGCCGGCTATGATTGGGAATTTATTCCCATCCCGGGCCAAACTTTTACCGACAGCGGCAGCACCGACTGCGTTCAGCTGGACAGCGTTCCGCCTGCCCCGGCCGGCGTCACCCTGGCGAGTACTACGGCGGATATAGCGGCCAATACGGACGAAGTAGCCGCCCCATCTTCCGGCGGTGAAACGACGCCGGATGAAGCCGCCCAAACCGCTGTGGTTCCGCCTGCAACGACGGCTGGCGATGGAACCTACACCGTCCAGTCCGGCGATACGTTGAGCACAATTGGCGAGCGCTTTGGCGTTGCCTGGACGGCTATCGCCGCGGCCAATGGTCTCACGGAAGCATCCGTCATCCAGATCGGCCAGAGCCTGGTTATTCCCGGCGTTGACGCAGCTGCAACAGCCGCCCCCGTAACCCAGCCGACAAGCGCCCAATCAACCGGTAACCAATCAACCAGCCTCCCCGCCTCCGGCCAACCTTATACCGTTGCCGCCGGTGACACCCTCTTTTCGATTGCCGTGCGGAATGGTCTTACCTGGCAGGAGCTGGCCGCGGCCAATGGGCTGAGTGAGAATGACTTCCTGCAAATTGGCCAGGTATTGGTGATTCCGGAATGAGGGGGGGAGATTGAAGATTGGAGATTAAAGATTAAAGATTGGAGATTGGAGATTGAGTGGTTAGGCGCGGCTTTGGATGAAGGCCTCTACCAGGCCGACCATGAGGAGCGTGACGATCACGAAGGCGATGTCCAATTGTTGGGCCAGGGCCAGGGCGGCCAACGCCAGCGCCGCCGCGGCGATGAGTAGTCCCTGACGCAGGGCGATGAGTCGATCCGGTCGGCCTCGCTTTACGCCGGCCAGTCCGGGCCACTGGTCATGGAGTACCGCGGCTACGCTGCTGCTGAAGCCCGCTGCGGTTAGCCCCAGCCCCGTGAAGAAGAGAATGATCGCCGGAACATTCAGGCTGCCCGTACTGTCGATCGGCGGCGTCAACAGGAGCAGATAGCCCAGCAGCGCCAGCCCGCTGAGCAATGTCAGAACGATAATCCCCCAAAAAAGCAGCCGTGACATAGCCGCCAGTGTAGCATTCCGCTTCTGTCAGGACAAAACGGCGCGTCCTGTCACGTTGTGCGGGTCACGCTTCAGCAAACACCCCCATGAATTGTGCAAGAGCCCGCCCTTTTGATCACGCTTGGCGGCAGGGTTGTGCTATAATCGCTGGTTGTACGTTCATCGAATCATCCCGCATCTACGCGGACGAAAGGAAATTATTATGAGTCGCAGACGCTATTCGCGCAGCGAAAAAGCCTTCTACATTCTCAGCATTCTGATTGTTCTCAGCATGGTGCTGGGCCTAATCGCCGTCGCAATTACTCCCAGCTGATTCAGGCTCCTGTTTACCGGCGCATTCATTATTCTCATGTTGACCCGCCTGGACCTTTTTCCCATTACGGCCCGAATCGTGGGAGACGGCGCTTCCGCCCGCCTCCAAATCGGCGGCTGCGATCTCACCGATTTAGCCGCCCAATTCGGTACGCCTCTCTATCTCTACGATCGGGCGACGCTGGACACGGCCGTGGCGGCGTATGAAGGAGCCTTGTCCGCCTACCCTGGCCCCACGGGCATCACCTATGCCGGGAAAGCCGGCATGAACCTGGCGTTGGCGCAGTGGGCCGCGAGCCATGCCCTATGGCTGGACTGTACGGGGCAGGGAGAGATCGCCGTGGCCCGGGCGGCAGGCGTCGATCGGGCGCAGATTCTGGTCCACGGCGTGAATAAGTCGCCTGAGGATTTAGCGGCCGCGGTCGATGCTGCCGGCGTTATCGTAGTGGACAATCTGGATGAGCTGCAGCGCCTCATTGCTCTGGCTGATGACGGCGTTGCGCTGCCCCAGCTATGGCTGCGCCTGCGGCCGGGCGTCGCTGTGGAGACCCATGCTTACCGCCAGACCGGCCAGAGCGACAGCAAGTTTGGCCTGAGCAGTGATGAATTCCTGGCCGGGATTCGTCTTGGTCAGGCGCATGATCTTCCCCTCACTGGCCTGCACTTTCACCAGGGTTCCCACTTTCACGACCCGGCGCCCATTGGTCCGGCGCTGGATGCTGTGCTGGATCTTCTGGCCGTGGTCCGTAGTGAGACCGGCTGGACGGCGCAACATTTGTCGCCGGGCGGCGGGTGGGGCGTGGCCTATCATGAGGACGATCTGCCTCAGCCCTCTGTTGCAGATTATGTAGGCTTTATCAGCAACGGGTTGCAGGGCGGCTGCGCCAAACGCAATCTTCCCCTGCCCGCGCTCCACGTAGAGCCGGGGCGCAGTCTGGTTGCCCGGGCGGGCGTCGCCCTCTACCGGGTCGGCGCGGTGAAGCGGACGCCCAATCGGCGCTGGCTCCTCCTGGACGGCGGCATGAGTGATAACATCCGGCCTGCGCTGTATGGCGCACGTTATTCCGCCTTGCCTGTGGTGCAGCCTGGACGTTCTGCGTCCGGTTCGGCATGGTTGGGCGGTCCCTACTGTGAAAGCGGCGATGTCCTCATTCAGGACCTGCCCATGGCTGATGTCACGCCAGGCGAGCTGGTAGCTGTTCCTGCCAGCGGAGCCTATCACATCGCTATGAGCAGCAACTACAACGGCTCGCTGCGTCCGGCCGTGCTCTGGCTGGACCAGGGAGAGGCCCATCTTATCCAACGCCGGGAAACGGTGGCTGATCTCATGCGGCGGGATCTGCCGCTGCCGTAGCCGGCGCCTTGTTCCGCCTACCCTCCTCAAACCGATTCGTTGTGGCAGCGCGCATCGTCTGATGCGGTTCGTCAACCTTTCGGCTATTCCATGGAATCACGTCCCCGGCACTGGCCATAAATTTCGCTGGTAACCAGTGTGACGCGGGCCAGTGCCGGGGACGTTTGAGGGAGGCGATTTCTGGGAACGGCCTTCCTGTCAACCGGCCCCGTCTTTTGCGGTCCCTTGCGCCTCCATTCAACATCCTTCATAATCGTCGCGATCGTGTGTAAAATTTGACGCACTGCCTGTGTCGTAGTGCACAGCCGCGGCTTCCCCCAACAGGTACAATCGAAGTGAAAGTCCGTGGACAGGTAACCGGTCCCACGGTCAATTGTTGCGTCTGTCGCCCGGGAGCGCCTGTTACGGATGCGGATCACCGTATCAATCCTTCCTTGCATTGGCCCGGAATGACGCTCATCGTACGATGCGGAGTCGATTAGGAGAGAGCTATGCCGTCTGTTAAGCATTTTATATATCGGGGAGTGCAGTCTCTCGGATTGGCTCTGCCGGCGCTGTTGATCTGCCTGGCGTGCGTGCAGGCCGCGCCGGCCGCGCCTACAGCGGTCGCCACCATTACCGCAACGGCCGACGCCTACATCGATCAGGCGGAACCGGAGGCCAACTATGGTGCGGCAGACAGTTTGCGGGTGGAGCGGGAGACCGTTTCCGGCGATCCGCGCGCGCGGGCGGCGCTGGTGCATTTTGACCTGACGACCATTCCCGCGGGGTCCGTCATCAATCGGGCGACGCTGCGCATCTACCAGACGGGCCACGTTCCGGGCGTCAGGCAGCAACTGGATGTCTATCGCCTCAACGCAGCGTGGGGCGAGGGGCGCGTCACCTGGGAGAGTCGTCCTGCCGTAGGGCCGCTGGCGGGCAGCGCCATCGCGCCCTCCGCTGATGGCGTCCGGGTTAATGTAGATGTGACCGTCGCGGTGACGGCCTGGTTAAGCGGCGCGGCCAATACACCGAATGCCGGTCTCCTCGTCGCCCTGCCCGACCAGGCGGACGGGCGTACGCTCTTCAGCAGCCGCGAGGGCGAATTCGCCCCCGAGTTGGTTCTGGACTACACGCCGCCGCCCGTCATCGACGTTCCCTACGATCCGGCCTCCATCAATCTGGACGGCAGCTGCGATGAGTATGCCGATGCCGCGCGGATTCTGTACGACGGACCCGGCAACATCAATGGGGCCATGCTCCTGCGCCATTCCAACAAGTACCTCTACATCTGCGCGGCCGGCTTTAACGGCACGCTGGATGAACGCTTCTTTGGCCTCTATCTGGATACGGACAATGGCCGCGAAGCGTTGGCCGAAGAAGATGATTTCGCTCTGACCGTGGGCGTGACCACGGGCGAATTGGGAGGCGGCGTAGGCTCCGGTGAGGGCGGCTACAAGACCGGCGGCCTGCCGGGCGGTTTTGAGGCCGCGGCCCAAGCCGGCAACAATGACAACGTGCGTTTTGACAGCGTCGAGTATCGCATTCCCCTGCCCCTCTTTTACACTTGCGGCCGTCCCTTTGGACTGGCTCTCTACCAGCACTGGGTGGATCAGCAGAATGATGATTACGGTTGGCCCAATGCCCAGGGTAACGACCGACCCCGCACCTGGGGCCAGGCGCGCCTGCTGGATACCGATTGCGCCGCCCGCAACATTCAGGTCTGCCATTTGGATGGCGAGACCTGTAATCCCGCGCCTGCCGCAACCCTCTACCGCATTCCGTCCGACGGCGCGCCCGAGCGTTTGCCCCTGGATAATGAGGGCTTTGTCACCGCGCCTGACGCAGTCGTTGACGGCGATACGCTCTGGGCGCATCTCACCGTGCGCGAAGAGGCGAGGAGCGCCCTGCGCCATACCAGCGCGCCCGCGGTCGTCAGCACCGACGTCTTTTCGTCGTCCGGCATCCTGCGTCTGGAAGCCGACCCTGCACGACCTCTCCTGCTTCAGGATCTGGATATCTCGGCCCAGTGGCAGGTGACGGGCGAGCCCGCCAACGCCACTGAACTGGCCGCCCGCATCAGCGACGCGTCCGACTTCTTCTACGACTATACCGCCGGCCAGTTCATGCTGGGCGACATCACCATTTACCAGAACGGCGAACGCTGGGCGGAGAGCGACGGCCGCTTCTATCTCTCCAACATCACCCGGCCAAACTCCATCGTCGGCGGCATCGTCAGCACCTACACGACCGACATCGACGCAGGCGTCGCTATCAGCTATGCCCCCGGCTCCTTTGCCATGGGCAAGGAGTGGAATCGCTTCATGGCCCCGCCCGGCCAATCCGTCATCCAGGGCGGCGCGCCGGTGGATCCCCTTACCCTGGCGGATGACTGGGCCATGGCCATGGCCCACGAGCTGGGTCACTATCTCCTTTTCCTCTTCGACACCTACGTGGATGCGGGGGGCAACGAGAGCCAGACCCTGGGCGAGCAGTGCTACGGCAGCGCCATGGGACAGGTTTACGATGTGCTGAATCACAGCTTCGTCTGGGACGGCGGCCACTGGGAAGCCGACTGCATGGAGACCCTGGCCTATGCCGAAACCAACGGCCGCAGCGAGTGGGAGACCATCAACGGCTGGTATCCGTGGAGCGTGGCGCCTATGGGCGTCCAGCCCACAGCGCCGGAGGCCGATCTGGTCCCGCCCCTTTCGCTGACCCGGGTCACCTTCATCGAGCCGACCGAAGTCCCCACTCAACCCTTGGCCGCGGATCAGCTCTTCGATCTCCTCTACGTCAACGACGAGACCGCCTCCGCCGAAGCCCGGGCTTTTACCTTCCGAGACGACCGCATCTTCGACCAGGGCAAGCCGCCCGCGGGCCTGAATCAGGTAGCCCTGACCGACGCGCGCATCGATGATCGCCTCTGCGTCTATGACCTGAACGATCACGCCGAGGGGGCGGCTACACCCCGCTACCAATTTGGCTGCGAGAGCATCCAGGCGGGCGACAGCGCCCTCAACCTCACGCTGGATG
Organism: Caldilineaceae bacterium; assembly: GCA_020433455.1. GTDB lineage: Bacteria > Chloroflexota > Anaerolineae > Caldilineales > Caldilineaceae > JAGRCP01. The sequence goes on from JAGRCP010000146.1 coordinate 28,267, forward strand.
AGGCCTGGCGTCCGCTGGTGGAGGTGAAGCAACTGGACGCGACGCGCGTCGCCATCTCTGTCACTCAGGAGCTGCTCGATCCCGTGGCGTCGGTGCGTCTGCAAATCTACCCCGAATACCTGGGCGCTCATCCCGCCGCGACCATGGCGCGCAATGGTGCGCTCCACACCTACACGGCCGACTTCGGCGCACTGGGCGAACAGGTGACGCCCTTCTTCGTGCGGATTTGGGTGGAGGATGCGGTTCTTCTCCCGTGGAGTAACCGGGAGACGATTGCGGACCGGGGTACGGGCGGCGGCGGCCTCTTCGGCCCGGCGTGGCACGGCGGCGGCGTGCTGGTCCTCTCGTCCGACGGCCACGCCCGCTTCACGCCCCGGGGCGAATACGCCATTCTGCCCGGTCAGTCCATTGCCTGGCAGAGCATGCCCGGCACGCCGCCCTTGCCGGCCGACAAGCGCATCGTCGGCCAGGCCTATCGGCTGGACGCCTATCCCGCCTCACTGGCGGATGACGGCACAGTGGCTATCGAGTTTGAGAGCGACGGCATTGTCCTGGCGCGGGCCGCGGCGGCGGGTAATCCTGCGCTCTACTTCTGGGACGGTAACGGCTGGCAGGAATTGCCTACCACGGTACAGGCGCTGGGCGGCCGGGAAGACGGTATGAGCCTGGCCTCCGCCGAAAGCGCAGGCGCGGGCGTCTATGCCGTGCTCTACGAACAGCCGCCCCAATTTACGTGGCTGCCGTTGGTGCGCCAGCCGTAAGTGGGAAGCGATTGGGAGATTGAGCAATTAGGAGATTGTGTCGCCCTGTAGTGAGCAGACGCGCAATCAGGTTAAGCCGGGCCGGAGGCGCCAGTCTACCCGGTTGCCGAAATCGCCCGATTAAAGGCCAGATTCGTGAGGAATGACTCCCGCGTGGATTCATCGGTGAGGGCGTCGGCCCGGCGTTGGAGAATCCCGCGGGCTGTCTCCAGGGCGGATTGGGCTTCCTGACGTTGATCCAGCTCGGCCAGCGTTGTGTAGCACAAGACGTAGACGCGCTGGGGATAGGCCGTGACCTGCTCTACCTCCGTCACGGGCAGAGCCAGCGCCGCAGCCGCGCAGGCTGCGGCCTGCTTCGGTCGGCCTTGGCGCAGATAAGCCTGGGCCAGGGTCGCCCAGTCCGTCGCGGCGGATGTTGCCATCTCCAATGCGCTAAAGCCTTCTATAGCCGCCTTCGCGTGGCGAATGGCCGCTTCGTACTCATTCTGCTCCAGCGCAACCAGCGCCATTTCGCTTCGATAGAGAGCCTGAAGGTGGCGGTCCTGCTGCGCCTCTGCTAAGGCGTATCCTTCGACAAAGCGCTTCTGTGCTGCGTCCAGTTCACCCCTTTGCGCGTAAACCTGCCCGACGTTGCATTGCAGATAGGCCCGACCGGCTGCATCATCCAGCGATGTGGCCAGACTCAGACCCTCTTCCAGCGCATAGAGCGCTTCGGCGTGGCGACCGGTGAGCATGTGGACGATGCCCAGACCGTTGAGGATGCGTATCTGCCACCACGCATTGTCGAGTTCCCGTTGAATCTCCAGCGCTACTTCCAGCAAGGAAGCGGCCCGGTCATGTGCGCCGTCCAGGCTGTAGACTTCGGCCATGTTGAGCAGACACTCGCCCTCACCCGAGCGTGCGCCGATGGTACGGTAGAGGGCCAGCGAGCGGGTGTAATAGTCGAGAGCGATCCGATGCTCCTGCATGTGCTTACGCGTTAGACCGATGGCCTTGAGCGCCTGGGCCTCACCATCGCGATTGGCCGTCTGTCGGCGCAGCGCCAGCGTTCGTTCAAAGCGCTCGATGGCCGCGTGATAGCGACCAAGCTGACGATCCACCAGCCCTAGCCCATAGTAGATTTCTGCTGCCTCGCCCGCCGCCTCCTCGCTGTCGGGGAGGGCGTCCAGCGCGGCGGCATAGTGCTCCCCCGCCTCCTCGTAATTACCCAGCCGCCAGGCGATGAGGCCAAGCTGGGCCCGGCACTGGGCGGCCATGCGGCCATCGTCCGGGCCGCACTGGGCCAGCGCCTGCCGGAGGACCGCACGCGCGGCGTCGTAATCACTGACTGCGTCGTAATACTTGGACCAGAGCAGCAGCCCCATCAGCCGCGGTGCATCAGGCTGATCGTTCAGTCTGGCCAGCGCCGCGCTCTCTTCCTCTCTGCGTCCCAGAATGTGGAGCACTTGAGCCTGGTCCTGATACCGTTGCCACGATTCTTCCAGGCTGAGGGTTCGGTTCAGGTACGTGAGGGCAATCTCATTCGCGTAGTCGTGCTTGGCCCGGGCCGCGGCCGCATCCAGATAATGGAGGGCTTTGGCGCTCATGATCGGACTCGCTGTGTCACTATGAAAAAAGTGGAGGGCGAGGCGGTCTGTTGCGCCGGGCTGAAGCGATTCCAGTTGCAGCGCCACCGTGCCGTGGAGGCTCCGGCGCTGGAGATCGAGCAGCGTCCGATAGGAAACTTCCTGGATAACATTATGGCGGAAAAGATAGACGGCGTCGCTTTCGGCCGACTCCCTATGCGCGAAGCCCCGATCTTCCAGCACGTTCATGTGTTTCGTCAGGGCAGCCTCATCCAGCCGTTGGGGATGAGACGCGGCCAGCAGGGCTCGCTCAAAGACGCGACCGATGACGCTGGCGATTTTTACTGTGAGCTGAACTTCTTCCGGCAGGCGATCCAGGCGCGCCAGGACAATGCCGTGGATGGAATCGGGCAGGCCGATATCGGCGGCCGCCAGGTCTATGCGCGACTTGAGCCGCCATCCGTCCCCGCGCCATTCTACACAACCCGCGCGCTGGAGACGCTGCATGAAAGCGGGCGACAGGGCCCATGTTGCGTCTGATTCCTGGAGAAGGTCTTTGGTTTCAAGCAGGTTATCCAGCAACTCTTCTACGAAAAAGGGGTTGCCGTGGGATTGAGCCTGGACAAAATCCTGGGCTACGGGCGCCAGCGAACCGCCCACCCGAATCGATGCCAGGGCCGCGACTTCCTTATCGCTCAACTCGGCCAGGGTAAGGCGCTCTTGGTGAGGCAATTCATCCTGTTCCAGGGGCGGAAATTCTGCCTGCTCATCTGCCGGCCGCTGGGTGGTTACGATGAGTAACCGCATGGTTCCTGCGGCCCGACCCAGCGCGGCCAGCAGGCGGGCCGATGCCTCATCCAGCCAGTGGATATCCTCCACCAAAATGAGTACGGGCTGGATTCGGGCCAGTTCCCGGATGATCTCTTCCGCCAGAGTGTGGAGTGCGGTCCGCCGCACTTTGGGTTCCATGCCGGCCGTTGTGGCGTTGTCCGCAATGGGCAGGTTTAAGACGTCGCCCAGCAGGGGCAGGCGGGGTAACAGGGCCGGGTTGAGCTGCTGGAGCAGCGCTTCGATGCGGGCAATGCGGGCGTCATCGTCAATTAGCTCTGGCCGCTGCAGGCCAAAGAGCTGACCGCCGATCTGATTAGCTGTCGCGTAGGCCGTTGTGCGGGTGATAATCTGACCCGCGGCTACCGCCAAGAAAATTGGCTCATCCAGCGCGTGGCGGGCGAAGGCGGCCAGCAAGCGGCTTTTGCCCAGCCCCAGCTCCGCCTCAATCCGCAGCAGACCGCCGGTTCCGGACTGGGTTGCCCGCAGCATCTCCTGCAAGCAGCGCATCTCCGCCTCACGCCCGATGAGGGGCGCGGTATTATCAGGAAGCTGAACAAACGCAACGGGCTGAACGGGCCCGCCGACAGTGTAGACGCTTTCCGGCGCAGTCAGGCCCTTGAGGGGGATGGCGCCGATTGCCTGAATCTGGAAAAAGCTGCGGGCGCCCGCAGCCACCGTTCGGTTGAGGAGCAACTCGCCGGGTTGCGCCTGCATCATGAGGCGTGCGGCCAAATTAACGGCTGAGCCCTGAACGCCGTAGGTGCAGCGACTCTCGCTGCCGTAGGGGCCGACACGCATGCGGCCCTGAGCCAATCCCATGCGGATGGCCGGCGTAAAGTCCAAATCCGTCAGCGGTCGGCGCAGGGTCAAGGCTGCGCCCAGCGCACGCACGATGTCGTTGTCGTGGGCTGTGGGCGCGCCGAAGGCTGCGTAGAGGTAGTTGCCTTTATCGCCCATGGTCAACTGGAGCAAGAGCCCGTCGTACTGGGCCAGGGCGCCTTGCACCCAACCTACGAAGCGGTTGAGTTTGTCGGGCGCGTCGGCGTCCAGATCAAAATCCAGCCCGTCAAAACCAAGAAAAAGGGCGACGGCCGGACGCAGCTCGGCAAGAAAAGCGTCGCCGCCCGCTTGCAGACGGGCGTAAATGGCCGGCTGAATCCAGGGGCGGATGCTCTCGCCGTTGATGGGCGGAGACGGGTACAGCGGTTTGGGTTGCGTTTGGCTTACGCGGGAATCCGCATGGAGAACGCCCAGGCGTTCATTGTGCCGGTTGGCGTTGGGGAAGGGGCGCCAGCGTACGCCGACATGCGCTTTGATCAGGCGAGCCGTCGCTGCATCGAGTACCGTTTCGCCGGGGCGAGCCGCGCTTTCCAATCGACCCAGCGCGGCAACGGGCGCGCCGGCGATGGCGTCTGTCAGGTGAATGGCCGGATTGCCCACCGCCATGCGATAAACCCGGCCGGCGCTGATCGCGACTTTGAGGCGCAGCTCGATAACCTCGTCGCCCGCCGGAACCCGGGCCACCCGCGCCAGTTCAGCATGCAGCGCGGTCGCACAGGCGACCGCGGCAAGGGTCGTCTGAATAAGATCCCGCGCGCTGTAATCGTCGGAGTAATTGCCGAACCAGCAGGTCAGCCCGTCGCCGCTGAAGCCCACGACCACGCCGCCGTGGCGCTGGATCTCGGCGATGAGCGGAGTATAGACCTCGTTGAGGCTGCGGGTGGTGACCTCCGCCCCGCGCTGGGGGCCGTAGGCGCGGGCGCACGCCTCGGTGAGGGGGGTAAAGCCCGAGAGATCGGCGAAGAGGGCTGCGCCCTCAGCCTGGGCGGGCAGGGGCCGGCCGGACGCGATTGCTTCCCGGCGATCCAAAGGGATGTAAGCAGCGGCATTGACAACGGCTTGATTCTGCATATGTCTATTGTACGCAAGGAGCGGGGCCCGAGCAACGGTTGTGAAACAGCAAAAGCGGTCGCTACATCGATTTACCCTCAATGTAGCGACCGCTTTTTACACGTTGCGTTTTACCGCGACGCGGTAACGCCGGCGATTATTTGTCGAGCTGGCGGAAGGGAGAAGTCCCCGCCTTTGCCGGGTTTGCAGAGTCGTTTTCGGGGGCTGTCGGCAGCCACCGCCTACCGGGCGGGCCTGACAGGGCCGGATCTGCGTGAGGCGCGCGGGCGGTTGCAAGATTGACTTGCAACTGGTAGTTTGTCGTCCCCTCGTAGGAATAGACGACAACAAACCAATCGCCTGATTCGAGAGGCGTACCTTGGATTAACTCATTGTTACTGACCGAGTCCGAAGATGCCGCATAACCGTCCTCAAATATATCCGTTGTGCCCGGCGTAAACAGGTAAAGATCCGCATCGCCGCCATTGCCGCTCAGGGTGATGGAGACGCTGACATTTTCCTCGAAGCGGATTCTGTACACATCGGCCGGATCGTTCTCGCGGCTTACGCTGCCGGTAACGGCTTGACCAAAGCAGATGCGGATAGAGTCGTTGACGTTACTGGTTTCTCCGGCTGGATCCGGTGTGCAGTTGGGCGCGGTTTGCTCCCTGCCGCGGATGATGATGGGCAGGAAGGCACCCTCGGCCTGGCCGACCCGCGTCTGTATCGTATGGCTGGAGGTGACAGATTCGTCTTCTGTGCTGGTCGCCGTAAGTTTGGTCGCCTCCACTGTGCCGGCCGTTGCGCTTTGGGGAATGGTGACGCGTATGTTGACCGTACGTGTTGCGCCTGCTGCCAGGCTGATTTTGGCCGGCACATTGTCAGAGTTAGCCCATCCTTGACTGGACGTAACGGAGAGCGCAAACTCAGCATTGTCTGCGCCCACATTCTGAACCGTAAACCCATAGACCTTACTCTCGCCGGGATCCAGCGCTACCCCCGTCGGTCCGTCTGTCTGGACAGCCAGCGCAGACGGCGCCTCGGTAGCGAGCGTGTAGGAAGTGCTGCTGCAACTTGAGGGGTTTTCGCTGGTCATGCGTTGGTTGGTGATGACGGCCAGCACCCTGGTTGCGCCGTTGGGCGGCGTATAAGCCGGCAGCGTTGCGCTGTTTTGCCCGGCAGCGCTGGTTAACTGCGTAACGTTCAGCGAGTTGCCGCTTTCTGCCACGATGCTGACCCGCAGCGGACCGGCGGCGGTAAGGGCAATGGCGTACGTTCCGCTGGTCGGCAACTCGATCCAGTTGATGGCGTAATGATCGGGGACTGAACCGGCCTGAGATCCGCCAATCGAGGCGATGGCTCCATGGACATCGGGCATGCCTGCGGCAGCTTCATAGCCGGCCGATTCCTCATAACAGTAGGGCGAGCCATTGGGGCAGGATTGGAGGAAGGCCGTGGCAATGGCGAAATCGTGGAAGGTGTCATTCAGATTTGCGCCTTTAGTCGCCAGCGCATTATCGAAGGCGGCCAGCCCTCTCTGTCCTTGCCCCACATTGGTCCAAAACGCCTGGAAAATGTCTTCGCCGCCGTCCGCGACATTGGTTCCGCCGTTCTGTTCGGCTGCATAGCGAAAGATGGGCCAGTAACCGTAAACGTCAGGATATGCAGCATGCTCTTCCAGGCAAACATCAAATGCCGGCCAAAGGTATTGGTAATTATCATCGGCATCGTCCAGGACGTCGTCTTCAATATACGCGGCCATGGATTCATACCACATGCCGGCTTCCTGGGGAGACGGATCGCCGTAGCCGAACTGGATGGAGTGGGAAAACTCGTGAGCGGTCGTCACGTCCAGGGCGAATTGGGAGCCGCCGGGAAAGCCGCTGTAATCGTCATTTAATACCATGCACGATGCAAAGGCTGCGGTTTCCGTGGTTTCGGTATTCGGATTGTCGCCCATGAAGCCTGCATAGTCGCCGCCGGGCGACGTGACGTATCCGTATAAGCTACCGCCCAGGTCGGCAACCTGAACCGGGTAGCGATTCCACGGATTGGTGCTGCTGCATGCGCCGACGCCCGCCTGGCACAGCGGCGGCTCTGCCCAACCATAACTGGTGACTTCGACTCCGTATGCCTGCTCCAGTGAGTCGGCGTATATCTGAGGACTGAGGCCGCCGCCGATAGAATTGTAGTTGAGGTGAAAGTTTGCCGAATTCAGGCTGTTGGCGCCGTCTTCCTGATCGCAGACCGTGGCTGCATCGCTGCGCAGGAGGCCGAGAAATTCGTTGGTTCCGGCAGCGCTTAACTCACCTTGATTGGCTTCTATGGCTGCCGCCGTCGCCTGCAATTCTGCTACGACATCCGTCCCAAACCAGGGCGCATTGCCTTCCAATGCCGCGGGCAGGCGGTCCGGCGCGTAGACGGCGTAGGCCAGGTAGAGAAGGCGCTGTTCAGCCGTGATTTGCCCTGACGCATGGGCCTGGTCGATCAACTCCGGCGTGGTAAGGGGCTGCACGTCTTCTTCTCCCGCCGGCGCCGCCCACGCGGCGCCGGCGGATATGAGCATGACAGCGCAGGCAATTGCCAGCGCTAAGGATAAGACTCCTGCACGATAGCGGGCGATGGAAGTGGTTACTCGCATTGATAGGCTCCTTGAACGAGACGTGCGACTTCGGTGCGTACGTCCGGTGCATACGTGCAGAAGTCGGGACTGGCGACAATGCTTTTGATGGTTTGAACGGTCATCGTGCCCCGCCACGGAACGTCATTTGCATAGCGATCGGGAAGGGACTCGGGTTCATAGATGGCGTAGGTCAGATAGAGGAGTTGCTCGCCGTCATCAATGATGCCGGCTGCGTAATCGGCTTCAATCATCTCGGGCGCGGGCTTTTCCTCCGCCGCGGCCGGGGCTTCCGCCGGGGTGACGGCGTCGGCCTGGCTTTCCGGGCGGTTATCCTGAATGGGGGCAATACATGCCGTCAACAGGGCGACAAGCGCGATTGCAACGAGGGGGAGTAGAAATCGATGCATGAATGTGGACCTCCTTTGTAAGGTTACGTGAACACGGACGTTATTTATAGATACGGGCGCTGTTGCATAAAAAGATATCCCGATTGTCGCCTACAGGACGGGATTTTCCCTTTCTCTGTTCCCGCCGTGCGCTTCTTACCGTCGATCAGAATGGCAAGTGCGGTTGTAGTTAGGCCAATTTCAACCAGCGGTAGCCGTAGGGGGGAAGGTCCACTTCGTAGGGCGAGTGGCCGATAATCGGTAATGTTGCGCCGGCCAGAAGGTCGTAAGGAGCAGCTCCGGCGTAGCTGTATAGATTCAGCGCCGTCCTGCGTTCCTCATCAACCAGGTTGTGGACGGCCAACACAACTTCATCCTGATAGCGACGCAGATAGGCGAGAATTGCCGTATCTTCGGGTTCCAGGAATTCCAGCACGCCCCGGCTAAAAACCAGGGACTCTTTGCGGGTGTGAATCATATGGCGCATGGTGTCAAGCAGGCTGGTTGCGTCAGCTTCCTGGCCCGCCACGTTGATCCTCTTGTAGCCATACGTCGGATCGTCGATGATGGGTGCGTAGAGTTTGTCGGCGGGCGCGTTGCTGAAGCCGGCATTCGGCCCGTCGTTCCACTGCATGGGCGTCCGCACACCGTTGCGGTCGTGCAGCCAAATGTTGTCGCCCATGCCGATCTCATCGCCATAATAAACGATGGGCGCGCCGGGCAGGGTAAAGAGCAGGCTGTTGAGCAACTCAATGCGGCGGCGGTCATTGTCCACCAGGGGCGCGAGGCGCCGGCGAATGCCCAGATTGAGCCGCATACGCGGATCGGGGGCATATTCCTGCCACATCCACTGTCGCTCTTCCTCCGTCACCATCTCCAGGGTCAGTTCATCGTGGTTGCGCAGAAACATGCACCATTGGCAGCCGTCGGGAATGGGGGGCGTGTGGCGCATGATTTCCACGACCGGCGTGCGGTCGCCCTGACGCAGAGCCATATAGAGCCGGGGCATGACGGGGAAATGAAAGCCCATGTGAAACTCGTCTTCGCCCGTGCCGAAGTACTCGACTACTTCTTCGGGCCACTGGTTGGCCTCGGCCAGGAGGATGCGGTCGCTGTAGTGCTGGTCCAGATAGGCGCGCACCCGTTTGAGATAGGCATGGGTCTCGGGCAGGTTCTCGCCATTGGTCCCTTCCCTCTCGAAGAGATAGGGCACGGCATCGGCTCGAAAGCCGTCAATGCCCATATCCAGCCAGAAGCTCATAACGTCCAGCATTGCGGCCTGGACTTCGGGATTATCGTAGTTGAGGTCAGGCTGTTCCTTATAGAAACGGTGCCAAAAATATTGGCCCGTCCGCTCGTCCAGCGTCCAGTTGCTGGGTTCCGTATCCAGAAAGATGATGCGCACTTCAGGGTACTTCTCGTCGGTGTCGCTCCAGACGTAATAGTCCCGCTTGGCATCCACCCGGCTGTTGCGGCTGGCCTGGAACCAGGGATGCTGGTCGCTGGTGTGGTTAAGGACCAGATCGGTGATCACCCGCAGCCCCCGTGCGTGGGCCGCCTCCAGAAAGGCTTTGAAGTCATCCAGCGTGCCGTAATCCCTGTGAATGTCGAAGTAGCCGGCAATGTCGTAACCGTCATCCACCAGGGGCGAAGGGTACATGGGCAGGAGCCAGATGCAGTCCACGCCCAAGGATTGGATGTAATCCAGTTTGGTGATCAGCCCCCTGAAATCGCCGTTGCCGTCGCCGTTGCCGTCGGCGAAAGCGCGCACGTACAACTCATAAAAAATCGCATCTTTATACCAATGAGATTGTTCCGTCACGATTTAGCTACCCTTCCCTCACAAAAACGACGCCTGCGCCGTTGCTTAATCCCAATGATTGTTCAATATCTGCGACCTGCGTGCCGGGAGAAGCCGGCCCAATTTCCCATCCGCCACGGGGCAAATCCAGCGGCAGCTCAGCGGGGATAAGCGTGCGCGGCGGTCCTTCCAGATTGACGACGGCGAGAATCTGCTCGCCGCCATCGGGCGCATGGCGCAGTCCGTAGACGATCACTGAACCGTCGGCCGGACGCAAATAATCCAGGCGGTCTTGGGCGCCAAAATTATAGCTGAGCCAGCTTCGCTCCCGGCGGAAATTGCGTACGGCCAGGGCGAAGTCGCTCCGCTGCGGATCCGCCTGATCGGCGTAGCGCCAGACGTTGCAATAGTCGAAGAGATCATCCATCCACGCACGGGCCAACATGCGCAGCGACGGTTCCGTAATGCCCAGCCCGGTCAGGGACGGCTTCACGGCGTTGAGCATTTCTACCACGTTGGCCAGGTCGCCCTGGGTTGCGCGTACAACATAGCGCAATACGGTGGCAAAGCGCAGGAGTTCGTCTCGACTCGCAAAGCCCAGCGCCTTGAGCCGGCGCAGCGCGCCTTCCCGGGCGAACGCTTCATCGCTCACGCGCCAGTTGATGAAGCGGGCTTCGTCGGCCACAATCTGCACGCTGTAGCGGCTGTCGGTGTTGCGGATAAAGGTCCATGGCGCGCGCAGGGCCCCATTGAGGAACGTCATGGGGGTGCCGGGCAAGAGGGTGTAGGTAAGGAGCCAGAGCGCGGGGTTATCAAATCCGGCGGCAAAGACAGCGGGCGGACTATCGCCCAGCCAGCGGTTGACGGGCGTGTCGGGAGGAAGGTGGGTCGCCCGGCGCAGGGTATCGTGATTGGCGGACCCGCTGATCCAGCGGCGTCCGTGGGCGGCGATCTCTTCCAGACGCCACCAATGTTCGGGCCAGTAGGCCTGACGGAAGGGCGCATTGCCCTCCAGCGATAGGGGGCCGAGACGATGTACGCCTCGATACCGGCGAGCGCCGTCCTGGTAGGTGGCGGTTAGCTCATCATCGGCTGTGGGCCAGGGCGAGCCGTCCTCAAAAGCCAGCCACGGGGCGTAGTGAACGTCCGCAACGTCGGCCTGGAGTTCGCTAATAAGGGCCAGGAAATCTTTATCCAGGCCCAACTCATCGCCCTCCGCCTCCTTGACCAGAAATTCCTGGGCTTCGTCGATGCGGATGCCGTCGGGCCCGTAGCGCAGCTTGCGCGTCAGGATTTCCAGGAGCAGGGCCCGTACTTCGGGTCGGGCGACATCGGGGCGCAATCCGTATTGGGTGCGTCCGGCAAAATAGGCAGCCGGCAGCAGGTCCGCGGCCTGCTCATCCAAATGGCCCAGATTCAGGTTGAGAATTACCTGTACCGGGCCGTCGGGCAGCGTGTGGAGCGTGGCGATCAACTCCAGCAGTTCATCCGGCCGTTTGGTCGCCAGCAAGGCCGGATTGACGGCTGCCGCGCCGCAGAGGAGGGCGTCGTACCCCCAGCTTACTGCGTTGGGGCGCTGAAGGTTGACGGTGACCAGATTGCTGTCCGGGTGGTCTTCCACCATTTGCCAGAAGCCGGGGCCGTCCTCGAATTCCACGCTGGGCTCAACGGGCGTCAGCTGGACAGCGTCGTAACCGGCAAAGTGCTGTTCGGCCGGAGTGAGGGGTTCGCCCGCGGCCCTTTTGCGGCCCATCTCGTTGAAGATGCGGGTAAGGCCGGAGAGGGTCTGCTCGGGCGAGGCTGTGCCGGGGTGGAGTTGGAGGATGTTGACTGGCTGGCTGGTTGATTGGTTGACTGGCTGATTGAAGTAGGCGGCGTCGGCGCGGGCGGCGAACATGGCGGCGAGGTCGTAGATCTCCGCCGGTGCGAAAGCGCCGAAGGGCGTGGACGCGGCCAGGGGATCGCCTACAATTTCAGGGATTTCGTTATCCTCCGCCTGGGCGGGGCGATAGCGCAGGCGGTAAAAGTCGCCGGTTCTTTCCCGGCTGCCTGCCTGTGCGTGGGCCACGACGGCCCAGCAGTAGGCGCCTGCGCGCAGCACCGGCAGGCGGATGCGCTGGAAGCGTACATTCTGGCGCTCCAGCGTTTCGCTAATGGGCTCGTCTGCGCGCAAAATTTCCAGCCAGACCGCTGCATCATCCGGGACGTCCGGCGTCCAGAAGCCGAAGCTGGTCCGCCCGTCGTTGACGATCGCACCCAGGCGTGGGGTAATGGCCCGGGCCGCGGCAAATGCATCGTCTTTGTCCAGGTGCATTCGGCACCAGTCCGCCATGTCAGCGGTTTCTTCATCGAGATATTGGGGCAGAGGAGTGAGTGCGTCCATGTCGCCTCCTGTAGTGTGTAAAGTAGACGCAGGGTATTGTGGGGCAAAAGCAGGAAGTTGGCAACTGGGAGACGGCGCAAAAAAAGCGGGCATTGCGCTTAACGCAATGCCCGCTGTAGGGTGGTTGTGTTTAGCCGTTAGTCGCAGGGGTGTTCCGGGCTGCCGTCACAAAGCGAGATGTTATCCAGGAACCAGTTGCTAATCTGATCATCACTGTCGAGTTCGGTGAGGAATGTGATCGTTACGTTCTCGCCTATAAAGTCACTGAGATCGATTGACGTGAAGTTCCATTCGGATGTATTGTTTTGCTTACAGAGATCTATGTCGTAGATATTCCGGCTGTTAATGTTGATGTAGGCACGATCATCTCCGCATGTGTTCTCTTCCGAGGCGATTCTATAGGAAAAGCGGAGTCTGATTTCTTCCAAGGCGACCGGTAATTGGACCTCTTGCCAAAGGCGTGAACGTTCATTTGCTCTGCCTCCCAGCCAGGCGAGATTTGGCGGGCTGACGGCTCTGATGGGAACCTCGAGTTGGTCGTCAATAAAGTCCTCTGAGACAATAAGAGCCAGACCACCAAGCGATGCTTGCTGCCAGGATGTGTCGCCTGGGGCATCAAAATTCCCGTTGATAAGTTGTGGAAAAATTACCGGTGTTGGTGTTACGAATGGGTTCCTGCTGATGGCGGGAAGGTAATAGTTGGTGGTTGTAGGCGGTTGTGTAGTCTGACGTTCATAGGTGACGCCGACTGAATGGTTTGAAGCCGGCATGGTGAGAACATTGGTAAGGGATGTGCCAGCGTCGTTATTCGTTCCTTGCCATGCAGCGACCTGCCAACCGCTATCCGGCTGACTACTTAATGCGATCGATGCTCCTCCAATGTAGTGGCCGTTTTCACATTCGTCTGAGCGACTCGGGCTTGCGATTGGGTCTATGCCGTTTCCGTTGTGAAAGAGGGTCAGATTATAGCAAGTAGCCGAAATACTCTCATAGGTGACGCCGACTGAATGGTTTGAAGCCGGCATGGTGAGAACATTGGTAAGCGATGTGCTGGCATCATTGTCAGTACCTGACCAATATGCCACTGCCCAGCCGGTCGTTGGAGCGGCGGTAAGAGTCACTTTCGTTCCATCAATATAGTAATCTGTTGGGCAGGTGATAGCTCGTTGAGGATCGCCGGCGGGATCATTACCGCTACCGCTATGTGTAAGCGCTAGCCTGTAGCATTGATCTGTTTTTACGTCTACTGGCGTAGAAGAGGCAATAGTGCTTCCATCACCCAATTGGCCATATTGATTGTTGCCCCAGCATTTGCCCTGCCCAGCTGTTGTCAACGCGCAAGTATGCGTCCGTCCTGCACTGATGGCTGCTATGCCGCTGTTCAAGCCGACTACGTTGGTCGGGGTTAGCCTGCTCACGGCACTTCCATCACCGAGTTGGCCGTATTCATTGTCTCCCCAACATTTGGCCGCGCCTGACGCTGTTGTAGCGCAGTTGTGTCGTCGTCCTGATCCAATGGAGACCACACCACTACTCAGACCAACCACATTAACGGGGGTAGTCTTTGTTACAGAGCTCCCATCACCCAGTTGGCTAAAATTGTTGTCTCCCCAGCATTTGGCTCCGCCTGCGGTTGTTAGAGCACAGGTATAGTAATTGCCTGCGTTGATTGTGGCCATACTACTGCCTAAACCGACTACATTTGTTGGTGTTAGTCTATTGACTTTGCTCCCGTCCCCTAGTTGACCATATTCATTATCTCCCCAACATTTAACGCCGCCTGTCGTCATTAGGGCGCAGGTATGTCCCCGACCTGTGCTGACATCAGCCACACCACTATTTAAACCCGTAACACTTATCGGCGTTAGATGGATGGTTGTCGTACCGATTCCTAGTTGTCCATCTCCATTATTTCCCCAACATTTGACGCCGCCGGATGTTGTTAGTGCGCAAGTATGTGAGCGGCCTGCGCTGATAACTGCCGCCCCGGAACTTAAACCTGATACATGGGTAGGCGTAAGTTTATCTGAGCTGCTCCCGTCGCCTAATTGTCCGTATTCGTTATCTCCCCAGCATTTGACGCCGCCTGTTTGCATTAAGGCGCACGTATGTTTCCATCCGCCGGCAATGGCTGCTACTCCACTGCTTAACCCTACCACATCCGTAGGCGTTGATTGGTGAGTGAATGTGCCGATTCCCAATTGGCCATCCCCATTAACTCCCCAACATTTGACGCCGCCGGCCGTGGTCAGGGCGCAGGTATGATCACTACCGGTAACAATTTGCTCTATATCCTGCATTGGAATCAGTACTGAGACTTCATCCGGATTGGTTGGAGAATAAGTTGTCAGAGCATCAATCGCACTTTCTTCTTTACCCGGCATGGGCGGGTCAATTTGAGCCGCTATTGAGACGTGAGCTAAAGCGTTACTTAAGGTGCTCGGGAGAAGAAGAATGACCAAAAGAACAGTGCGTCGCATGTGATCACTTTCCTTGTTGTTGATAGTAGCTGAACATTTGATATATGTAGCGGTCATTGCCGGCCTGTCTGGAAATGAATGCGGATTTCATTCTGGATAGAGGAAGCGCACTGTGTTGTAGCAGATGGTTACGCGGCTCTCTACCTTTTCCACCGTCGGCTCGCTGATGGTCTGCGCATATATGATAGCGGTCAGACTCAACACAATTAGACTGATGATTGTTGTCGTTGATATGCCATAGAAACTTGGAAAACGTGGTTGAATTGACATGTTTGAGAATCCCCCGCTGTGGTGGGGAAGAGAGCTGTCTGGTCTACTTTACCGTCCTCCACAGCCAGGACATGTAGGCGGATCTGTAGGGGAGGCGGTGGAGCCGCTCCCACCGCCCGGAATCTGAAAATGACTTCCGGCACCCAGTTCAGCGATACGGCGGTAGGGTTCCAGTTCCACCAGAAGCACGCCCCAAACGTAGTCACGGTTATAGTCTAACTGAGCCAGATTATTTGCGGTGCTCTCCATGTTGACTTCGACCGACGTCTTCTTAATGGAGCCCACAGGTCCGAAGCCGTCTACCATGGCTGTGCCCTCCGCCGGCCAGAAGACCAGTTCATAATATTGATTGGCGGCCAGGGTCAGGTTGACTGGCTGCCAGGAGAAGACGCGCCGTCCGCTCAGGGCGGCCTCCATGGGTAACAGGCTGGTCACGGCGGCCCCGGACGGTGGGCCCGCCGTCCGGGGAACGGCCGTATTGATCGCGGTGGCCGCGGTGGTCGGTATGGGCGTCGCGGTAGGCGGTTTGGACGTAATGGTCGGTAGTGGCGTAGCCGTCGGCCTTTTTGTATTGGGGGGCGTGGCCGTAGGCAGCGGTATGGGCGTAGACGTAGGCGTGGCTGTCGGAACCGGCGTCGATGTGGGCCGGCGAGTGGGCGTTTTGGTGACTGTCGCGGTTGCTGTGGCGGTACGGATTGGCTGCAACGTTTCCGTCGGCGTCCGTGTTGGAGAGGCAGTGGCGGTTGCAGTCGGCGATACTGGTGTAGCCGTGGGCGTTTCCGTAGGGACAGGCTTTGCCGTGGACGTGCCGGTAGGCGTCTCCTGCGCGGCGGCGACTACCCGAGGTTCCGCGGTGGGCGATATGACCAGCGGCGTAGAGGTGGGCGGACGGGTTGCCGTAGACGTGGGTAGCGGCGTAGCAGAGGCAGTCTCCCGGGTGGAAACTAGTGCAATTGCTGTCGGATCGATGGCAAGACTTGTTATAATATCACTGTATGGGTGGGCGAATTCAGCTGCGCTCGCCTCATCCACGATAGTGCCGACGACAAAATCATAGCCGTTCGTTTGTACGGAAGTCAGGATCATCTGCATACGCTGACCCAGCCACGTGGCGCTATAGTGCTCCTGTTCAGCGATGCCCGGTACGCTCTGGATGCTCGCCTCCTCCATGCGCGAAACGACAGCGTAAGGCAGATCGGCTACGGCCAGGAATTCTTCGAGGGAGATTGGCCCTGAGGCGTCGGAAGGTCGCATCTGGTGCCAGATGAAGACGCGTGCCTGCTGGTCGGGTGCATCTATGGTAAGCATTTGGCCGTTGCCTACAGCTTGGTTTGTACGTGTCCATCCCCGCGGCGTATCTATCATATAGAGATGGTCGGGCGCCTGATATAGGTCCAGTGCCGGTTTGCCCAGTTGCGAATTGGCAACTGGAATGCTTGTCGGCGTGCCGGCCATACGGTTTGCCGGTCGCATGCGAAGAAAGACAAGCGCGATGAGGATCACCAGCGCGGAAACCAGCAATCTTAATCCGATGCTGCGTCGCCGATCACGTGTTTTTCCCGCCACAGCCTCTTGGGTGCTGGATGGGCGGCTGGCTAACTCTATCCGCAGCATTTGCTCGTCGGTCTGGGTTGGTTGCCAGGTGCCTCCCTCTTCAAAGGCCTCCACAAACGCCCCGGCGCTGGAGTAGCGGACGGGCGGCGATTTGGCCATTACCCGCTCCAGTGCATATAGCTGCCCGGGGGGTATGTCGGGGTTGAGTTGCTGCGCAGGCGTAGGCGGCTCATAGACAATCTTGTGCAGCAGTGCCGGTTGGCTGTCGGCTTCAAAAGGAAGACGTCCCGTTATGAGCAGGTAGGCGATTATGCCCAGGCTGTAGATGTCGCTGCGTCGGTCGACGCGTGACGATCCCCTGGCCTGTTCGGGGGACATGTAGGCGAGCGTGTCGATGGTCA
This sequence comes from Caldilineaceae bacterium, assembly GCA_020433455.1. GTDB lineage: Bacteria > Chloroflexota > Anaerolineae > Caldilineales > Caldilineaceae > JAGRCP01. Next base: position 45,212 of record JAGRCP010000146.1, read on the forward strand.
TGTCGGCGGTGGTGTAAGCGGCGTGATCCGTGTCCAGCAGCTTGGCGACGCCGAAGTCGGTGAGCATGACGCGGCCCGCTTGATTCATCAGCAGATTGCTGGGCTTGATATCCTGATGTACGACGCCCTGGCTGTGCGCATAATCCAGCCCCGCGGCCGCCTGTTGGAGAATGTGCTGCGCTTCGTTGGGGCTCAGGCTCCGGTCCAGTTTGCGCAAATATTCGGTCAGGGTGACGCCGTCGATTAGTTCCATGGCGATGTAAAACTGACCGTCACTTTCACCCGTTTCATAGACGCGGACAACTTTGTCGTGCTTAAGTTTTTCTGCGTGTTTCCCTTCGCGTAGAAAGCGTTTTTGGTTGTTGGAATCATGGATTAAATGTGCGGCCAAAATTTTGAGCGCTACGGGCTGATTAGTACGCGTATCGACAGCGCGATAGACGACCGCCATGCCGCCACGTCCGATTTCTTCTTCAATGTGATAATGACCAAACGTTGTATCGGAAAGATCCATATCTCTTAATCCATCCCTGCAGGCCAGGTTTCCTGGGTATTGGGGATTTGAGTATCGTCATCCACAAGCTGAAAACAATATGGCAGTCGACGGCCAAAAGCGTTTTCAATTCCCGGAGTTTCAGGATGAGAGTGAGCCCAGAGTGAACCGCCGGGGACGGCGTTTTCTGCGCATTGAGACGCTCCTTCACTTACCTGATCGTCAGGTTGTCAGTAGTGTATCATGCGAACATTTGTTTAGCGATTTCGACTTGAACCGGTTTAATCCTCTAGGATGCCCTCTGGTGAGACGCTGTCGGTTGATAGAGATTGATGCCGGTGATACGGGATTCATAATGTGTTAACCCGCAAGGAGGACGCGTAGATATGGGGGGAGAATATTTTCTGGAAAGGGCTGGCAAATCTCTATAACATTGATGTGTAATGATGTTTGTCCGATGCTCCGGACTCCTGGTATGGGTTACGCGATGAAATCGACGCTCGTCGCGTCCAACGACGCCGTCAACTTCGCCTCAGGCAAAATCCTAACGCCTATCTTTGCGATCTGGAAAAACGATTACTCGAGTTAACCTTGCCACCGTAGAAAAAAGCGGGCATTGCGCTCAACGCAATGCCCGCTTTGTGGCGATGGGGAATAAGATGGTCAGCCGTTAGTCGCAGGGATGTTCCGGACTGTCGTCACAAAGTGATATGTTGTCGATGAACCAATTACTGATTTGATCATCACTGTCGAGTTCGGCGAGGAATGTAATCGTTATACGCTCACCTATGAACTCGCTGATATCCACTGAAGCGGAACCCCATTCGGACGAGTTATTTGGCCGGCAGAGATCTATGTCATAGATACTCTGATTATTGACGTTAATATAGGCGCGATCACCTTCGCATGTGCTGTCAAGTGAACCGATCCAGTATGAAAAGTGAAGTTTGACTAAACCAAAGTCTGCCGGTAGCTGGATGCTTTGCGACAGAAGAGATCGTTCATTCTCTCTGCCCCCCAGCCAGGCGAGGTTTGGCGGACTGGCCGCTGCTATATGCATTGGGGCTACGTCCTCTTCCGGTATGATAAGCTCTAAACTTTGACTGGATGTTTCCTGCCATGAGGAATTTTCAGGCGTATCCAGATTCCCGTCGGCAAGCTGTGGGAAAGAAGCCGGAGTCGTATCCGCATTTGCCATATGTACCGTCGGCATAAAGATAGACATTGGCTCTCTCTCACGGATATAACGCACTGTTACCGTGTGGTTATCGACAGGCATAAGAAGTCGATTCGTACTCTCCGTGCTGCCATCGTCTTCTGTACCGGACCAGCCGCTGATTTCCCAACCTGAATCCTGTCTGGCTTCCAGATCAACCCATTCGCCGGCAACGTATGTCCCTGTCCCGCAGCCCCCAGAATGGGCCGGCGTTGCTACGGGATCGTTGCCATCTCCTTCATGGAGCCGATTTAGCGTGTGGCAGACTTTGTCTTGATCGAGGCAGGACCACAACGCACGGTACCATGTATCATATTCTACGGTTACGGATATCGTGGGATCGTGATTGGTCAGCTCAAACCAATCAGGCGATGCAGACGGCACAAGACTTAGCCATGTTAATTGGCAGCTTTTCTCTTCTTCAGTTGGAGCCGTCGTGGACAGAGAGATAATTGTCCCCGGCTGATAAAAGCCGTTTGACTCGGGCGCTATGCTGATAAGCGAGTCATCAGGATAGAGAGAACCGTCATCTAGTGCAATCAAAGCCTCTGCCATAATTCGACGACTCGAGGTGTCGGGCAGTGTGATGCAAGTCCACTCGGCTCGGAACCACTTGTTATGAGCCATGGTGACGGAAATAGTCAGGTTATGGTTTGCTAATGCATGCCAATCCGGTGAAACATCCGGCACGTACCAATACCACGTGAGTTGACAATATTCGCCGTCAATAAGCGGGACCCCTGATGTAATTAATATTGGTGACCCTTCCGGATATGTCTCCCTGGATTCCGGCTGGATATCGATCAATGCCCGATCATGGTACTCTGCATCGGAGGCAGGCTTAACAAGCAAGTCTACATCGAGCAGATATTGTTGTTGAGTGATATTACAGTTCCATTCGGCCTGGAACCACTTGTCGTGGTCCATAGTGACAGAAATGGTCTGCTTGTGATGATTGAGTGCATGCCATCCCGTGGCCACATCCGGTACATACCAGTACCATGTGACCTGGCAACTCTGGTTGGGAAGAGAGGGCGCATTCGATGTGATTTCAATTTTATCACCATTCTGGTAGACGCCATTTTTATCTGGATTGATGGTGATGAGAGTGTTGTCGATGTAGGAGTCACGGTCCGTGGGATGAACAGTAGCTACAACCGACAACGAACGTTGAACCGTTCTGATCGGCGTGCACTCCCACTCGGCGCGGAACCACTTATCGTGATCCATAGTGACCATGATGGTTTGCCTGTGATGATTCAGAGGGTGCCAGTCGGGTGAGACATCGGGAACGTACCAGTACCAGGTAACTTGGCAACTCTGGCCGGATGCGGATGGCGCAGCTGAGGTGATCTGGATTTGCGCGCCGTCATCATAGGCGCCGCCGGTGTCGGGATCAACGATGATGAGGGAATTGTCAGTGTAGGGGGCGTCACCGCTTGGTTCAACAACGGCCTCAACGGAAAGCGTACGTTGGGGCGCATCGGCAGTACAGTCCCATTCGGCCCGGAACCACTTGTCATGATCCATGGTAACCAAGATATTGGTCTTATGGTGATTGAGCGCATGCCAGTCAGGCGAGACATCGGGGACGTACCAATACCAGGTAACTTGGCAGCTCTGATCGGAGACGGAAGCGATAGCCGAAGATATCTGGATTTGCGTGCCGTCATCATAGACGCCGCCGGTGTCGGGCGTGACGGTGATAAGGGAATTCTGGGTGTAGGAAGAGCCGCCATCCGGTCGGACGATGGCTTCGACGGATAGCGTGCGTTGAGGCGCGTCGGCAGTACAGTCCCACTCGGCCCGGAACCACTTGTCGTGGTCCATGGTAACGGCGATGGTGCGGTTATGGTGATCCAAGGCATGCCAGTCAGGCGAGACATCGGGGACGTACCAATACCAGGTAACTTGGCAGCTCTGACCGGAGACGGAAGGGACAGCCGAGGTGATTTGAAGCTGGGTGTCTTCCTCGTAGACTCCGTAATCAGGCGTGACGGTAATAAGGGAATTCTGGGTGTAGGAAGAACTGCCGTCCGGTCGGACGATGGCTTCAACCGACAACGTGTAAGTTGGCGGTTGATAAGTTACGGGAATTTTATGCTCTGCTACTGAAGATGAACTGCTGACCTGACTTGTTGTCATGCCGAACAACAATGCAATAAATAGGAGCAGAATGCTTCCGCGGAGCGGTATAGTTCGAGTAAAATTATAGGTGTGTAAGTTACGCATCAATCTGTGGCGATACATGACTTTTCTCCTGTGTTAGATGTTCTGTCCTATCAAAGTAAATGGTAACTATACACTGGGCGTTCGCTAACTTTTGAA
>JAGRCP010000146.1:49450-78665 GCA_020433455.1 Caldilineaceae bacterium
GAAAAATCTAGCGAACGCCCAGTATACAGGCACGAAATAGCGGATTTAATTTTCAAAAACCACAATATCTAGTGGTTGGACGCGAGATAGTACTTCGTATAATCATCGTCGGCTAGCTCTCATTGTCGAACCGGCGTCTATATGTGGTGGGTTTCCTGATGTTGCGCCCATATGTTGTGGTTCGATAGCCTGTATAGATACCAATATTTTTCCTGAATGACAGGCTCCTCGCTGCCGGGCGGTGCCGGCTCGCTGATGGTCTGCGCGTATACGATAACAGGCAGACTCAACATAAGTAGGCTGATGATTACGCCACTGACAGGTCGCAGAAATTTGGGAAGCGCGGTTGAGTCGATATGCATAAGAAATCTCCTGTGCAATCGGGGAAAGGAAGTTATTCTGCCTGTTCTCAGTCGTTCATAAATTTAGGTATAGATAGCATTTTGATAGGTGAAGCGCCGAAAAATCTTTCTGGCGGGGACAATAGCTTTCGGGTGGCAATTTGCTATGCATCCAGCCTACCTGCCCCCGCAACCCGGACAATCTGGAGGGTTGGGCGACGAATCCGACCCACCGCCTCCGCCCGGAATTTGAAAATGACTGCCGGCGCCCAACTCGGCGATTCTGCGGTAGGGTTCCAGCTCAACCAGGAGCACGCCCCATACGTAGTCGCGGTTGCGTTCCAGCTGGGACATGGCATCCGCCGTTCGATCCAGGTCTATTTCAATGGATGTTTCTTTAATGGAGCCCACTGGCCCGAAGCCGTCGCCCATAGCCGTACCTTCCGCCGGCCAGAAGACCAACTCATAATATTGATTGGCGGCCAGGGTCAGGTTGACCGGCTGCCAGGAGAAGACGCGCCGGCCGCTCAGGGTGGCCTCCATGGGCGACAGGCCGGTTACGGCCGCGCCGGGCGGCGGCCCCACTGGCTGAGGAACGGCCGTATTGGTTGCGGTGGCGGGTATGGGCGTGGCGGAGGGCGGTAAGGGCGTGGCGGTAGGCGGCTTGGGCGTACTGGTGGGCAGAGGCGTGGCGGTCGGCTTTAGGGTGTTGGTGGCTGTGGCCGTGGGCAGCGGCATGGGCGTGGCGGTGGGAACCGGCGTCGATGTGGGCCGTCGGGTGGGTGTGGCTGTGGCGCTGCTGGTCGGCGTGGGCGTGCTGGTTGCCGTATGGGTCGGCGCCTCGGTGTCGGTGGCTGTTGCAGTTGCTGTGGCTGTAGCAGTCGGTTGCGCAGTCGGTGTGTCAGTTGGCGCATCTGTGGCTGTAGACGATGCCGTGGCCGTGTTGGTAGCCGTATCTGCAGGAACGGGCGTTGCGGTTGCTGTAGCCGTAGACGTATTCAGCACAGCGACGACCAGCGGCGTAGAGGTAGGCGGGCGGGTTGCCGTGGACGTATGGGTCGGCGTATTGACGGCTATTTGTGGAGTTATGAATACAGGATTAACGACCAGGCTTGAGACAATGTCGGCGTACTGATGCGAGAACTCAGACGCATGCGTCTCGTCAACGATGCTGCCGACGACAAAATCGTAGCCCTCGGTTTGGGCGGAGGTCAGGGCGAGCTGCATGCGCTGGCCCAGCCACGTGGCGGTATAGCGCTCTTGCTCTGCAATGCCCGGCATGATTTGTACGCCGCCGGTCTCCATAGGCGTAACGGCGGAAAAAGGCAGATTGGTGGCAGCCAGAAAGTCATCGAGCCGGATCGGCTCCTGGGCGCCTGAAGGCCGCACGCGCTGCCAGACAAAGACGCGCGCCGGCTGATAGGGGGCGTCCAGGGTAATCATTTGGCCATCGCCGACGGATTGGCTCGTCCGACTCCACCCCCGGGGCAGGTTGATTTTGTAGAGCCGGTTGGGCGCCTCATACAGATCCAGTGCGACTTCATCCAGCAGCGCACTAACGGCGGGCGTCGCTGTGGACGGGTTGGTCGTTGGATTATCCGGCCGCATCAGGAGGAAGATGAGCGCACCCATGACCGCCAGCGCCGCTGCCAGCAGCCCTGCGCCGATAACGCGGCGTCGATCCCGGGGTTGTTTTGTGACGGCCGCCTGCGTGCTGGATGGGCGGGTAGCCAACTCCATCTGGAGCATTTGCTCATCGGTTTGAGTCGGTTGCCAGGTGCGCCCTTCCTCAAAGGCTTCGACGAAAGCTCCTGCGCTGGAATAGCGGACGGGCGGCGACTTGGCCATCACCCGATCCAGCGCGTACAGCTGTCCTGGGGGAATGTCGGGTTTAAGCTCTCTGGCCGACACGGGCGGCTCGTAGACGATCTTGTGCAACAGAGCGGGTTGGCTGTCGGCTTCAAAAGGGAGACGACCGGTCAGAAGCAGATAGGCAATCACGCCCAGGCTGTAAATATCGCTGCGCCGGTCCACGCGGGACGATCCCCGGGCCTGCTCCGGCGACATGTAGGCGGGCGTGCCGATGGTCATGCCCGCGATGGTGTAGGCTGTGTGATCCGTGTCCAGCAATTTGGCCACGCCAAAGTCGGTGAGCAGAACCCGGCCCGATTGGTCGATGAGCAGGTTGCTGGGCTTGATATCCCGATGGACGACCCCCTGGCTGTGGGCGTAATCCAGCCCCGCGGCGGCCTGCTGGAGAATATGCTGCACCTCGTCCTGGCTCAGACGCCGGGCCTGCTTACGCAGATAGTCGGTTAGCGTGACGCCGTCAATCAACTCCATGGCGATGTAGAACTGGCCGTCGCTCTCGCCCGTTTCATAGACGCGGACGATATTTTCGTGCTTTAGCTTTTCGGCATGCTCCCCTTCGCGCAGAAAGCGCTTTTGGCTATTCGGATCGTGGATTAAGTGCGCGGCCAGAATTTTGAGCGCGACCGGCTGCTCGGTGCGCGTGTCGATTGCGCGATAGACGACGGCCATACCGCCGCGTCCGATTTGTTCCTCAATGTGATAATGACCAAGCGTCGTGTTGGAAAGGTCCATATTATCCTGCTGTGAGCGAGCGATTTTGCTGCATAAAAAATTAGCGGTTCGCAGAAAATTGGCGTCTACGTGCCCGTCGGCAAAGTTTCCTTGGTATTGAAAATTTGCGTATCTTCATCAGCCAGTTGGAAGCGATAGCCGAAGGTATAAAACGTAATGATTTCTCCTGAACGCAATGGGTGGCGGCGATTTTCCCGGAGCCGCCGTTTGTCCACAAATGTTCCTCCCTTGCTGCCCAGATCCTCCAGCAGAAAATCGCCGTTTTGAAACGAAATTCTGGCGTGACGGCGGGAGATGGTAATGTCGTGCAGGGCCACATCACAATTGCTTTTGCTGCGCCCGATGTAAATTTCCCGATCCGTGTACAGGTTGATTTGCAGGGGAAAGCCGCTCATGGGTTCCTCTGCAATCAGGTAGCCGCCAACCAACCCGCGGCCGCCGATTTCCGTCCGATCATCTGCATCGCTCCAGCCTGTGCGGGCGGCTATCGGATTGGCCGCAAGCAGATTGGGCAAACGCACCAGACGCCGGTCAAAAAAGAGATCGGCGATCAAATAGGCGGCGAGGCCCATGAGGATGAGAATCCAGATAAAAAGCAGAACGAGCGAGAACGTAAGCGGCATGATGGTTTATGGGGCATGCATGAATATTTGATGCGTGACTCGTGATGCGTGTTAGACTTCGTCACGAGTCACGAGTCACGAGTCACGATACTACGAATATTGAATGCGGACTTCCATGTTGGTCTGTTTGCCCAACTGGATGACCTGAACATCCTGTAATTTTTGCCGGGCGCCGGGCGCTAATCTGACGTTGTCAACAAAGGTGCCGCCCGCGCTCTTGAGGTCTTCAATAAAGAATTCGTCGTTTTGCAGGATAAAGCGGGCGTGACGGCGCGAAATCTGGCGGTCGCCTACAATCGTGATATCACAATTCTCCTGACGCCCGATGGTGCAAGGAAATTTTGTCACGACACGCTCAACGCGATCGGCTGCGGCCGGCGTTTGCGTCACTCGTATTCGCAGCCGCGGTCCCCGTCCTCCTCCGCTGCTGCCGCTTGCGCCGACGGCCGGGTTGAGCAGCGTGTGCTCTACGGGCGCGCGGTCCAGCTGATAGGGGTTTTTCTTGCGGCGTCCGCCCCAGAAGAGCCAGCCGGCCAATCCGAAAAGAACGACGAGAATTCCTCCCCAGATAAGCGGATTGCGTTCCAGCGCCAGGTACATGCGTCGGAAAAACCCGGGTCTTCGGGGCGGCGTAAATGCGAATTCGTATGCGTCGCTGCACGCCTCTTCGCCGGTCCTGTCACCGCTGATTACCTGGCCGCAAATACGGATTTGGTAGTCGGCTGGACCGGCGCTTGCCAGCATATCGGGCGGAATGTCGATGGTCATGAGGGGCCCTTCGTAGGGGTCACGCCACTCCGAGCGTCTGACGTTGTCCTGCAGGATTTCGCCGTGAATCACAGGGACGCGTGCCGGATCGTTGACCTCGATTTCAAATGATAGGGTATTGTTGATGAAGTCGGGCTCGTTCACGGCTTTCACGCTCATTGTCACCGGCGGCAGGGGGAGAATTTCGTGGGTAAAGGTCTTTTCCACCAGGATGAACGGATCGTCTCCTCCGGTGCGCACCTGTTCCGTGGGGCGCGGGACCAGCTCTCCATTGCGCACGCCCTGAATGCGAATCGTGTACTCCCGTCCGTCCCGCAGGTTGGCGAAGGGGATTTGCGAGACAATCACGGGCATACCCTCGACAATAATTTCCGCGCTGTAACGCTGCTGGCCGCTGTCCTCCTCCACGGTGAGCAAAAGGCGATCCAGCAGGCGCGGATCCGCGGTGTTGATGGTAACGTCGTAGACGCTGCGCTGGGCATCAGCCTGGATGCTTTCGATGCGCACGCCCACATCCGGCCAGGGCGTGCTGGTGGCTGTAGGCTGGGGCGTAGGGCTGGGAACGGGCGTAGGCGTGGTCGCATAATCCCGCGACGACGTAAAGGCAAATGCCCCCAGAATCGGCTGTGGCGCGCCGCGAGGCGTTACGGCCAAAATGACCTGTTGGCTGCCCCGCGGCGGTTTGAGTGTGGCCTGCGCGACGTATTGAACGCCCAGTCCGCGAAAAATCTCATCAAAGAGGCCGCCGACCTGATCGCGTGACCCCAGGGCCGAGAAGCCGTCCGTCTGTTGTGCCAAATTACGCAATTCCTCGGCGTCAATGTCCCCCGGTTGCGAATAGATGCCGATGGTATGCACCGGCGTCTCCTGTCTCTCCGCCGCGGCGACTACCTCGTCATAACTGTGGCGGCTGCACGGTTCGCTGCTGTCATTTCTCAGCACGTCGCGACCGTCGGTAAAGGCGATGACCGCCCGCCGGCTCGGTGGGTTGTTGCGCTCCTCGCGCCCCAGCAGCTCAAGGGCCGTGTAGATGGTGTCGTACAGGCAAGTGGCCCCGGCGGGCTGGTCGATGCGCTCGATTGCGCTGCGGACGCCTGCCCGATCCTGGGTAAAACCCTGCACTGTGCGGCTCTCGCCGTTGAACTGAATGACCGCAATGCGGGATTCGGGCGGGGCTTTGGCAATAGCGTTTTGGGCCGCGGCTTTTACCTCCTGAATGTTGTCCGCCATGCTGCCGCTGATGTCGATGAGCAGGGTGACAAAAAGCGGTTCCTCCGGGCGCGTCACCTGGGCGACGACGGGCTGCGCATCGGTTCCCTGCAACTGCATGGTCACCTGACTGATTTCGACATTGGGCAATGCATCGCCGTCCTGGTCGCGCAGAAAAAAGCGCGCGACGATGACGACATCCTTTTCCCGTTCTTGCGTAACGGGCGCCATGATGGCCAGGCTGGCGTTGCTTTGGGCCGCGGCTGGAGCGGCGACGATGCCGGCGCTTAAGAAAATGACGAATAGGCTGAGAACGCAATAACGCAACATAACGGATAACATAGCGCGTGGGTTCGTTTATGTGAGTGAAATGATGGAACGTGAATATATGACTCGTGATGCATCAGGGTACACGCCGTCATGTATCACGAGTCACGTTTCAAAAAGCGGACCGCATGAATTTCCAAAAGAGCCCTCATAGTTCGCTTGCGAAAACGGCGCGGCGATGGGGCAGGGTCATGGTCTGCACCCGGATTGTCTCGGCTGCGGGAGCGGTTGCCTGAATGAGCCAGGTTGCCTTGGGTCCGTTCAGAATCGTCATCTCCCGCACCGCCCCCTGATCCTCTTCGGGCGTATGCAGCGCATGCAGAAGCGTCGCCCGGTATGGGCTTTGCAACGTCTCGAGCAGCGCCGCCGCCGCTTCGTCGCCGGCGTAGCGCGCTTGCCACGCGACGATCGCGGCCTCATCCTGGCTGTCCACGTGGGTGCGCAGCTGCTGAAACTCAGCGCCGGGCATAACCATCTCCAGCCCGCTCATGCTTTCTTCCTGCGCCAGACCGCAGAAGCGCAGGATCTGCTCAACGGCTGCATCCATATGGGACAGGCGCAGAAACTCATAGACCTGGGCTTCCGGTCGGGTCTGGAGCACGATTTGGTCCTGACGCCGGAATGCAAAAATTTGGGTAGGCAATTCAGCGCCCGCATCCCAGTGATAAATTGCCGTTGCATGGGTGGGGTAGACGCAAATGCCCAGCGTATCCAACAGTTCCCGGTAGAGCACCGGCGCGCCGCCGTTGATGTTGGCGATTAAGCGCCGCGCGCGCAGGCTGCCCGTCGCCGTGGCCAGGACCAATGTCCGCTCCCGGGCTGAAAGCCCCGGCAGCAGCTCTTCGCCCTGTCCGGCCAGACTGTCCGCTTCCAGCATGGATAGGAGAACGCTCAGCTCGGCGGTAGAAAGGCGCGCGTCATAGCGCGTGTTGTTCATGTCGGCCATGGTGATTTTGTCCCTTTTTTTTATTCGTCATCGTCGCGTAGCGCTTTGCCCAGAAGCGCGGCCAATGGACTGACGGCCGCCAGCATCCATACCATACGGCCGCCGGTCGTTGCGCCAGCCTGGACGGCCGCGGCAGGATTGGTCACATAGGTCACGCCGCCGCCCGAATCCGCTCCGGGCGTGGCAAAACTGCCGCCGCCCAGGGATTGATATTGGAAGCGGGCGGGCGGCCCTGCACCGGCTTCACCGCCGGCTGTGGCCCGGCCGAAACCATCATCGAATCCGCGGCCTCCGCCGCCGAACCCGCCGTCGAATCCACTACCATATCCGCTGCCGAACCCGCCACTGTATCCGCCACTGTATCCGCCACTGTATCCGCCGGCAGCGCCGCCCAGAGGAGAACCGCCCGGCGTTCCGCCCCCCATGCCCCCGCCGGAGCCGGAAGAACCGGACCCGCCGCCCGTCATGCCCTCGGCCGCCGACGCTTCACCGCCGCCCGCTCCGCTGCCGGTTCCGCCGCCCGAGCCCGAGCCGCCGCCTGATCCGCTACCCGAGCCGCCGCCCGAACCTGATCCGCCGCCGGAGCCGGCCCCGCCGTCCTGAGGCGTTTCCGCTGCGGCCTCAGGCGGGACCACGCCGTCCAGCCAATCCCGGGGAATGCTGGAGATGCTCCCAAACGGAGGCGTTTGTCCGCCGCTGCCGTCCGGCGGAAGAACGCCTGCCAGCCAGTCCTCGGGGATGCCGTAATCATTATCCGCCGGCGGTCCGGTCGGATCGCCGGGGTTGAAGATAGGGCCTGATTCCGGTTCGTCAATCGTTCCCCCAATGGGGATGGCGGGATCGACGGGCCTGGCCGTAACAGGGGGAGAGTCTTGCCCGCCCCCGCTTCCGCCGCCAAAGCCGTTGCGGAAGTCCGATGCGGCCGTTTCTTCCGCTTCCTTCAGCAGATTGCTGATGGCGTCGGTGACTTGTCCTGCTTCCTGCAGCGCCTCAATCAGGCGGCGGATTGCGGGAATGACCTCTTCCGTCATCTCGCTCAGAAAGGCTTCTGACCCGCGTCCCATCCAACTGCCGGCTTTGAGCTTCTCCATGGCCTGGAGCAGCAGCCTCAGCATCTGTTCGGTTTTTTCGGCCTGACCGCGAAAGCGATTTGCGCAGCCGCTCAATTCTTCATAATCAGCTCGAACTACGTTGGCCATGAATTTCTCCTCACGGGTGTATTGGCTCCCGCATGCTTGATAACCGTTCGCTCCCGGGAGCGCCGGACTCCAGTCCGGCAAGTCTCAATCGCCGCATTATTGGCGGATATTATCTTCTGGTCCTGCTTCCGGCTCCGCTTGCGCTTCTTCCTTCAAAGGCGCCTGTTCCGCCAATTCCTCCTCGGGCGATTCAGCGTCTGCACGGGCCGGGCTCACGCTGTCTTCTGCGACGTGCTCCTCGGCATCGTCCAGAACGCTATCCGTTTCCGGCGCGCGGGCATCCAGAAGCAAAAAGCGCAGATTTAATCCGCTGCGATCCAGGCGAATGACGTCCCCGGCGAGCAAGGTATGCCTGCGTCCTCGGTGGAGGTGAGTTGCGTTATTGCCGCGTATGAGCGTCGTGCTGTTGTTGGACAGATTCTCAACCTTATATTCGTCGCCCTGATACGTGATGCGGACCTGACGACGCGAGACGCGCAGGCCGGTCGTGTAGGCTGACAGATCAACCGCCACCAGCTCATTTTGGCCCAATTTCTGGTCACGACGACCAATGATGGCCGGCAGCCACTGCAAAGGATAGACGGCCCCGCTGCCCTGCTCGCGCAGGTAGATGCGATCCCGCGGCGCGGACGCGCCTGACGGCGGCGCAATCGTTTTTTCCACCAGCATCAGGTGCGCGTCCTTTTCAAGCTGGGCTTCCAGCGGCAGGTCCGCCGCCAATGCGCTTCCATCGCTCACCCGCTGCAATTCATAATATTGGGGATCGCGGCTGAGATATTCGATTTCCTGAAATTCTTCCAGCACGGCTTCAACCAGCTCATTCGGCTTCAGGGCGGGCAGAGCCGCCGCGAGTTGATTCGGCTGATCGAAGACATCAACGATAAGTTCTAATCTGGCCATGCGGTCATCCGTTTCTTATGCGCCGTTTGAATCGGCTCTCGGAGGAGAGCCGTTTTCCCCGGAATCGTCCAGCGCCGGCAGATATTCATCCGCCATGTTGAGGATGTCATCGGCGCTGGAAAGCAGATCCACAATGACGGCCCCGCCTTCGACCTTGTCGTACAGGACCGGCTTGATTATTTCAACCAGTACGTCAACATGGGATAAAGCCGCGACGTCGGCATTTTCGTCCTTGCGTTCCGATACGACTCTGCGCAGCATTTCAATCGCCCGGTTCGTTTGTGAATTTGTCCCGGTCGTGGTTTCTTCTCCTGGGCTCCCCTTCGTTTGAGTCCACGCGGCCGCAGGCTCATGGTCATACCGGGCGAGAATGCGCGCAATCCAGTTGTCCAATGCCGCCTGATTACGCTCCTCCATCTCCTCTTCCTCCAGGCCGAGGATGGGCGACACGTCCAGCTCGTAAGGGCTGGCCGCCTGGATAATCGCGGCCTGGCCCGATTTGACCGTGTAGCCCCGGCCCACGGCCAGCTCGCGCCCGCGCAGGCCGGCCGGATGTTTTCCTACTCGCAGGTTATCCAGCGCCTGGGCCGTGCGTAAGCCGATGCCGTAGTTGGAGGCCTGGATGCGCCGCCTGAGTTCGCCGCCGCTGCCGTCTAATGCGCCGGCAATCACGAAATGGAGCCCATCCCGACCATAGCGGCGGGCCATTTGGGCCATCTGTTTTTGCTGCTCGAAGGAGAGCTCTTCTTCAAAATCATCGAAGTTATCGATGAACACAAAGATTTCCTGTTCCTGCTCTTTTACCGCCGTTTGGACAGCGAGGTCGATGCACTCGTTTTGCAGCGCGGCCAAAAGAGGCGGCAATTCGTCGAGTTCCGTGACGGCGGCAACGGTGTGGGGGAGCGCGGCCAGCGTCTGCCCGCCACCGTAATCGATGAAGCGGCGCTGGATGTCGATAAGCACAAAGCGCACCTGGGCGGGCGGATAGTGATCGGCCAAGGAAAAGATCCAGTTGTACAGAACGGTGGATTTGCCGGAAAAGGGCGGTCCGGTAACCGCGAAGTGGGGCCCCATGCGCTGGAGATCGCAGAGCGCGGGTTCCAGTTCGCCGTTTTGCCCCAGCACGGCCACGGCATGACGGCGGGCGGAAGCCGAGGTACGCGCCAGGATCGCCTGGAGGGGCACCAATTCGGGCAAGGTTTTGATGGGGTCCGGCGGACGCAGGGGCGTGTCGGCCCGCGCCTGGAACCGGGCGTGCATCTCCCCGGCCATGCGCCGCAGGGCCTCGGCCTCGCTTTCGCCGATTCGCTCATCGTCTTCATCGAAGAGACCGACAGGCAGCGCAGCCTGGAACATGAGCGGACCGCCGCTTTGGCGACGATAGCCGCGCCCGGGCGTGCTGCCGAAGTCAACTGCACCCCGGCCCACGATATCCAGATAGAGGTCGGGATTCGACTGGCGGAAGGTGATGCGGTCGCTGAACAAGCTGTACAGGCGGCTGGGAATGCCCGAGTTGGTATTGGCCGTGACCGCAAATGCAATGCCCATGGGCAAGGAGCGGCGAATGAGGGGCACCATGATATTTTCCACCAACTGGACGTAATTTTCGGTCAGCTCGGGCAGGTTGTCGATGAGGACCAGAATGGCCGGCAGCATTTGCTCCGGCCCGCGTGCGTTGTATTCCCAAAGCGTGCCGGCATCGGCTTCGCTGAGGAACTTCTGCCGTTCCTCCAACGTGCCGGTCAACTTGCTGAAGAGCCGATTGAGCCGCTCGTCGTAGCGTTCCTCATCAGCGTAAATGACGCTGCCCGTGTGGGGCAACTCCTCCAGCGTGCGAAAGCTGCGTCCGCCCAGATCCAAAACGTATACGTGCAATTCTTCCGGCGAATGGGTCGCGGCCAGGCTGGTTGCAATGGTGCGCAGGAGGGTGGATTTCCCCGATCCCGAATCGCCGAAGATGATGAGATGCTGATTGCGCAGATCAAAGCGCAGCGGGTCTTGACGCGCGTCGGCCGGATCATCCAATAGCCCGGCAACGGGCGTGAGGGCGTTCTGCTGCCACGCTATCCCCGGCCAGAGCTGCTCCGCTTCGCCGTTGAGCCAGTCGTTCACCTCGGGCAGGAGCAGGAAGTCTCTGTTCGCCTGCGCGTCTTCCAGCACGGATTGCAGACTGAATGCCGTGGGCAAAAAGTCGGGCCACGGCTTGGGGGCCATGCTCCCGCCGGTCAGCTCCCTGGCCAACGCCACAATGGTTTCAAAAAGTTTTGGCGGCTCCTCATCGGCGACCGCGGCTGCTTCGTTTGTGCGCATGGGCCATTGAACGGGTAGCGGACGATCATCAGGTTGATCCTCGCCGGTATACGAAACCTGAATCAGCTCGATATTCTCATTCCCGATTTGAAGATAGCCGCGGCCCGGCAGCCCATTAGGCAGCAGCGCGGCATCAACCCGCCGCAGCATCTCCCGACTGGTGTCCATCTCCTCTACGCGCAGGCAGATGCGCAGCTTGATATTGGCCCGCATCTGGTCGGTTACGCCCTTGGGGCGCTGGGAAGCCAGGATCAAGTTGACGCCCAGGGCGCGACCGACCCGGGTAATGCTCTCCAGCTCACTCTTGTACTCCGGATTGTCGTCGATCATCTCGGCATACTCGTCGATGATGATGAAGAGGTGGGGATAAGGCTCCCGGGTCCAGTGAAGGTTTCGGCGGCGATAGTCAATGATATCCTTGGCGCCCGTATCGGTATTGAGCTGCTGGCGACGGCGGATTTCGGCGTTGATGGCCGTGAACATGCGCGCAACCGCGGCTTTGTTGAGGTTGGTGACGATGTCAACGCAGTGGGGCAGCCCCGCGAAGGGACGGAACGCGCCGCCGCCCTTGTAATCCACCAGTACGAAGTTGAGGAGGTCGGGACTGTAGTTGACGGCCAGCCCTGCGATCATGGTCATGAGCAATTCAGACTTGCCCGAACCCGTCCCGCCTGCGATGAGGCCGTGCACGCCGTCCTCCTTGGCCGACATGCGGATCACCTTTTGCTTGTTGCCCGAAACAATGCCCAAAATATAGGCCAGCCAATCGGAATTGTCGGCAGTCTCCGTCCAGCGGGTTCGCATGGCCTTCAGCAGCCCGGCGGCATAGCTCGGCTCCAGGGGGAAGCCGTACGCGTCGGCCAATACCTGACGATAGGACGAAGAGGCGGGCAGGGCGTCAATGGCAAAGGGCGCTTCCCCGGACCAGCTTTCTGCGCCCGCGGCCTGCATCCGGGCGCCTAAATATTGGATGCGCTTGGTCTCATTTAACTGGGCAATCTCGTCGTTCACGTCGCCCACGGCCAGTGCGACCTGAAATTCCAGCGGTCTGCGTCCAATGCGGACATAGCCGCGTCCGGGAATCTCATCAATGGGCGCTGCGCTGCTGCCGACGACGGCGCGGTAATCATCAGCATCGGCCAGGCGCAGCGTCAGGCGCTGGCCGAAGAGGCTGTAGACTTTGCTGGAGAGGGTGTTGGGGCGCTGGGCGGTAATCACAAAGTGAATGCCGTAGGCCATGGCCTGGCGCATGAGTCCGATGTAAGCGCCCAGAATCGTGTCGGCGTCATTCGCCTGGCTGCTGTCGCCGAAGGTCTGGATGAATTCGCCGAAATTGTCGATGGCCACGACGATGGCCGGCTCCACGGCCTGGGGATGGGCCTGGTTGTAATCGATAAGGGTGGAGACGCCTGCCTCCGCCAACAGCCGGCGGCGCTCATCAACGATATTCTCCAGCTCCCGCCGCAGCTGATCGACGCGTTCCTCAAAGCCCCGCTCGTCGGGCATGATGACCGTGCCCACGTGGGGCAACGCCCGCAGAGCCTGGAGATTGCGTCCGCCCATGTCCAGCACGTGGGCTTGAAACTCGTCGGGACTGTGGGTCGCGGCCAGGCTGGTAATGAGGGTGCGCAGGAAGGTGGTTTTGCCCCAGCCGGCCGCGCCGAAAAGCGCGGCATGGCCCCGGGTCAGGTTAATGATGAGCGGCAGTTGACGCGCGCCGCCCGGGTCGTCAACCAGGCCGACTACCCCTCGCAGGGCGTTGCGCGTCCAGTCTACGCCTTGCCAGGCCGGCTTGCCGTTGAGCCAATCCGTCACCGCGCCGTTGAGGCCGGCGAAGGGGCGCCGGCCCAGCGTGACGGCCTCAATGCCTTCCGCCTGCCAGTAGGCCGCGTCCAGGCCGTCGGTCAGCGTCAATTCGCGGGGCAGGGGATCGGGCCAGGGCGCTCGGGGCAGGTCCGCCGCCCACAGTCCACGCGCCATCTCCACCATCACGTCGTAGAATTTGGCGGGGCGCTCATCTTCCGCCTGGTCGGGCAGCGCATAATCCTCGCCCGTCCAGGCCACCTGCATCAACTCGATGGCGTCATTGCCGATTTGGAGATAGCCGCGTCCGGGAATCCCGCCGGGCAGGAAGGCCGCATCCGAGCGGCGCAGCATTTCGCGACTGGTTTCGACGCCCTCCACGCGCAGGCAGATGCGATATTTGATGTTGGCGCGCATCTGGTCGGTGACGCCCACGGGGCGCTGGGCCGCAAGGAGCAGGTTCACGCCTTGGGCCCGGCCCAGACGAGTGATGCTGTCCAACTGCTCCTTGAATTCCGGGTTGTCCGTAATCATCTCGGCGTATTCATCGATGATGACGAAGAGGTGGGGATAGGGTGCCAGTGTTTCGTGATATCCCTCCGCCCGATATTCGACGATGTCCTTGGTGCCGGTTTGGGCGTTTAGCTGCTGGCGGCGTTCCATTTCCGCTTCAATCGCGGTGAACATGCGCTGGACGCCGGCCTTGTTGAGGTTGGTGATGATGTCCACGCAGTGGGGCAGGTTGCGGAAAGGCAAGAACGCGCCGCCTCCCTTGTAATCGACCAGCACAAAGTTGAGGATGGAGGGATCATAGTTGAGGGCCAGCCCCACGATGAGGGTCATGAGCAGCTCGGATTTGCCTGAACCCGTCCCGCCCGCTATGAGGCCGTGGACGCCGTCTTCGGCGGCCGCAAAGTGCAGTTCGCGTAGGCGATTGCCCGAAACCGCGCCGATGGTCACGCGTAGCCAGTCAGCCAGCTCTTTTTCGGTGGAGCGGCGCCAGTTTTGGGCCGTTCGTTGCTCGATCTGCGCCGGAAGGTCGGCCCCCGGCGTCAGGTTCCAGCGCTTTGTCAGTAGCTCGCGCAACAGGAGCGATTTGGGCAGAGCGCCCACTTCCAGCGGTTCCCTGTAAGCGTGGGCCGTTCTCGCCATGTGGTCGTGCATGTGGGAAATCAGCCCGCGCAGCTCATCATTTTCGTTGCCCGTTTCGCCCGGCCGCACGCCCTGCAAGTCGAAGGGACGTGCAATCTGAAAGGTCAGGGGATGGGCGCCGCTGCGCAGATACCCGCGCCCCGGTATCCCGCTGATTTCGCCTACGCCCGCGCCGACTACGGCCCGGTACTCGCCCGCGTCGGCCAATTTCAGGGTAAAGCGTTCGGTGAAGAGACTGTAGAGCTTGCCCGAGAGCGCCGCGACCTGACCAATGGTAATGACCAAATGGATGCCGTACGGTTTGCCTTGGCGCGCCAACTCGATGAATTTATCAAACGCGGTCTCGATGCCCTCTTCGCCGGTGTCGAAGGTTTCCTGAAATTCGATAAAGTTATCGATGATCGTCACAATCGCGGGCAGGGTTTTGTCCGGATGACGGCGGTTGTAATCGTAGATTGTATTGAGTCCCGCTTCCGCCAGCGTCTCCTTGCGGCGGCTGACGACCGTTTCCAATTCGCGCATGAGCTGCATCACCCGCTCCCGGTACCCTTCTTCGTCCGGGTTGATGACCGCGCCGACGTGGGGCAGCTTTTCCAGTATGTCCAGGTTGCGCCCGCCCAGGTCCAGCAAGTAGAGGTGCAAATGATCGGGCGAATAGTTTGCGGCCAGGCTGATGGCCAGGGTGCGCACAAAGGTCGTTTTGCCCCAGCCGGACGCGCCGAACATCACCGCGTGTCCCTGGGGCAGATCGATTACCAGGGGAAGCTGCTTGGCGCGGTAGGGATCGTCAATCAGCCCTACGACGGGACGGATGGCATAGTGCTCCCAATCGGGAAAATCGCGCCAGCCGCATTCTCCGTTTTGCCAATGGTTGAGGGCCGGGCTCAGGGTCAGCTGGGCGGGGATGCCTTCATCGTCCTGGATGATGGCCTCAACCTCGGCTAGATATTCGCGCGCGGTAACGGCCCGGCTCTTGCCGTCATCGGTGATGAGGAGCTGGGTAAGCGTCAACTCCCGGGGCAGAAATTCGGGCCAGGGCGCAAGCTGGCGCGGTACGTTTTGCTCGTCGGCCGTGCGCTCCAGCATTTTGATAATCACCTTGTACAGCTCAGGCGATTCCCGGTAGGAGGCCAGATAATCGCGCCTGCGATTGGGCCAGAGGACCGGCTCCGGGTCTACGTACGGTTCGCCCGTATACGCGACCTGCACCAGTTCGACCTCATCGTTGCCCACCTGCAAAAGGCCGCGTCCGGGCAGGCCGCTGGGCAGGAAGGCGGCATCCGGGCGGCGCAATAGTTCCCGGCTTTCGGTCGGCGTCTCCACCCGCAGGCAAATGCGAAACTTGATGTTGGAGCGCATCTGGTCGGTGACGCCGCTGGGACGCTGCGCGGCCAGGATGAGGGAGACGCCCTGGGCCCGTCCGACCCGGGTGATGCTCTCCAGCTCGCTGCGAAATTCGGAGCGCTCCGCGATCATCTCGGCAAATTCGTCGATGATGATGAAAAGAAAAGGATACGCTTCACCCGGCCTGCCGTCGGGGCCGGGCAGATGATAGCCTTTCTGCCGGTACTCAACGATATCTTTGCTCCCGGTTTTGGTGTTCAACCACTGGCGGCGCTGCATCTCCGAATGGATGGCGGTAAACATGCGCGTCACGCCGTCCTGATCCAGGTTGGTGATGACGTTGACGCAGTGGGGCAGGCTGCGGAAGGCGTCAAACGCGCCGCCGCCCTTGAAATCGACCAGCACAAAGTTCACCACTGACGGGTCATAGGTGACGGCCATGCCGCTGATCAGGGAGATGAGCAGCTCCGACTTACCCGACCCCGTGCTGCCCGCGATCATCCCGTGGACGCCGTCCCGCTTGGCGGAGAAATGAAGCGTGCGCGGCTTGTTGGCGGCCATGAGTCCCAATTTGGCCCGCAGCCAGTCGCTCTGCTGCCGGGTTGTGCTTTGCGCCCACTGCGCGGCCACATCCTGCTGGAGCGCACGCAGGGTGGGGTATCCCATGAGGCTCAGGAAGGGGGCGACCCGGGCAATGTCGGAGCCGTAGCTCTTGCGGGCTTTGCACTCGGCCATTGCCTCGGCCAGTGCGGCATAGCGTTCCGCGTCAAAGGTTGCGTCGGCTTTGCCCACATAGCGCGGGCTGTTAATGCCCGTTTCCGTGTAGCGAAAGTGAAGCTGCTTTTGCCCGCGGACGCGCCGATTGGCCGGCGCCGCCGTCTGTTCAACTTCGATAACGGCCGTGCACTTGCTGGGCACTTTGCTCCGGTCCGGCGTGAGCACGAGCAGGGCCGCGCCCAGGCGGTTACCTTCTTCCAGGATGATGGAAACTGCGGCATCCGCCTCTAATTCCTGAAGCGGGGAGTCAGCGTCATAGGCCGCGTCCAGGAGATCGACGACCAGCAGGAGGAAGGGTAATTTGGACGGACCTTCCTTGCCGGCCTCGCCCGTATCTTCCCGACTCTGGAGACGGCGCTGGGCCAGAATGCGCCGGACGCCCTCCAAAAATCGTCCGGCCGGACCGCCGTCTTCTCCCTCGTCATAAGCCGCGTCGTCTTCGTCCGCTTGATCCAGAAAGCAGGTCATGCGGTTCAGCTCATCATTGCGCGCGTGGGGCAGCGTCTCCAGCCACTGCCAGGGGCGGCTGTGGTCGGCCAGGATCAGCATGCGTACGTCATCCGGGGTGTGAAAGACGCTGAGTTGGCTGAGGATATTGCGTACAACGGCATACACATCCCGGCTCTCGCCGCTGACGGCCAGGGCGTGGGTCCGGGGAATCGGCAAATGGACGTCGTCTTTCTCCAGCGCATCGTGCCTGTCCGTCGGTGCGCCCTGAAGGGAAATTACCACCGGGATCTCATCCACGAAAAGGGAATCCTCGGCCAGGCGCTGCGCCCCCCGCATTTGGGGATCGTCGTTCATGGGGTCCGCGTCGGGCGTCTTGTAGACGACGGTGGAGGGCAGCGTGCCAATCCCCAGGCGGATGACCCCGAAATCTTCATCGTCGGTCCGGCGCTCCCAGAGCCGCGCGCGGGAGCGGAGAGGACGCCGGCGGAGTTGGGCTTCCTCCCGCGCCTCGTCCACAATGGCAAAGACCCGTTCCGTGTCCGGATAGTTGTGTCCATAGAAGCGGCGCTGCTGATCGTGGGCGGCCTTCATCTCCCGGTTTTGTTCGGCCAGATAATCATCATAGCGCCGAATCAACTCCTTACGCCGGCGCAGATCCTGGCGATAGGTGTAGATGGAAAAGATCACCGCGGCCACGACGGCGAAGGCCATGGGCAGCATGAAGATGGGCGTGCGCCCGCGTCCGCCCAGGCCCATTACCGCCAGATAGCCGACGATGGTCAACATGGGCAAGGCCGCCTGAAGCAGACGCATCCAGCCGTTGACGTCCTTATCCGGCGGCCCGGCCAACTCTCTCTCCTCAAAAGGGAGCTCCGGCTGGATGCGCGGCGGGCGATCGACGATTATTTCGCCGGTTACCTCTTCATCAACAGAATTTGCTTTATCAGACATGGAGCGCTAAATCGATCCTGGTTTGCATTGAGCAGCGGCTATGACGAGGGCGTTTCCGGCGTGAATTACACCCCGCTATGCCGGCCCGGTTGACAGATGAGTTGGTTATGGCATACCCTGAATATCAAATGCTGCTGTTGACCGAACGGCAGGCCCGTCCCGCAACTATTTGCCTTATCCCAACAATTCAGCAAGGAAGGTCCCTATGCAGAGTATTTGCCCGGTATGTCACTTGCAGGCGCCGGACGGCAACCTCTATTGCGAAAAGCCGGAATGCCCGGCTGAGGTGGGTCTGCGCCTTTTCCGCAAAGGCGACCTCGTCGGCGATGTTGAAATTGTTAAGGTCATTTCCGTGCTGCCTTCGGCAGTGATTTACGAGGCCACAAGGCAGACGGAAAAGATATTTTTTAAGGTTGCGCACCAGGGCGAACCCCATCGCGAGCGCCTCAAGCGGGAAGCCGCGATTTTTCGCAAATTGCTGGGCAGCAAGCACGATTTGCCCTATTTTCCCACGCTGCTGCCGCCCTATTCCTTTACCAAAGTCAGCCAGTCGGAAGCCAGTTACGGCAAGATCGGCTACGAGGGAGCCCTCTACTACTACTTAGTTTTCGCCTACGCTCCCAGCGAAGCGCTCTCCACCGTCCTGTCCCGCCAGCCCCAGTTTTGGATCAACCACGTGGGTTGGATCATGGTCTCCGCCACAACCGCCCTGGCTTACTTACAGCAGGCGGGCATCTTCCACTACGCGCTCAATCCCGATGCGATCCTGGTGCGCTTTGATGAAGAGCCGCCGCGTACGCCGCGCGTCCTGCTGGCGGATCTGGGCGTGGCCGCGGGGCGGCAGGATTGGGCTTCAGCCTGGAATGCCGGGCTGATTCCCCCGGCATACGCTGCGCCCGAGCTGATCGATGAGCGGCATCACGCCATCAAAAAAGATGGGCAGGCGGTGCGCATGGACCCGCACACGGACGTATACGGATTGGGCGGAATTCTGTATGAAATGTTGGTCGGACGACCGCCCGCGGCGGAGCGACCCCACACCACCGCAGCACTCTTTGATGACATTCTGGCCGGCAACCTGGTTGACATGTCCCGCCGCGAAGACGTGCGCCACGTGGCCGAAATTGCGGTGAACGCCACGGCCCTCAAAGCATCTCAACGTATCGAGTCGGCATCTGCCATGGGCGGTCAACTGATCAAGATTTTCGGTGAAGTTCCCCCGGAAAAGAAGCCCCGCACCTTCAACCTGCGTACGGCCGGCATGGTGATCGGCGCGCTGCTCCTGGTTGCCATGTTGCTGGCCCTGGCCCTCACCCTCTTATGAGACGCTGACTTGTTGGCTTGTTGACTGGTTTATCCGTGACGGACTCCGCAACGAGTAAACCGATCAACAAGTCAGTCAATCAGCCAATCAACTAATAAAACCGCGTCGCGCCCAGCGCATCGCCCCGCTCGTACGCATCAACCGACGCCCGGACGTCGCTGCTTAATTCGGCGCACTTGTCCGACATCTCTTTGATGTAGGGCTTCATGCGGTCGATGAAATTGGCGACGGCATAGCCGCCCACCAAGCCGATAAAAGCGGTGGTTTTGAGGGTCATGGAAAGGCCTTCCAGCACGGTGTTGACCTGGGCTAAAACCTCGCTGACTCTCCCCAATTGCTGCGACATATTCTGCACTGCCGGAATATCCATATAGACTTCTTCAGCCATTGTTAGACTCCTTATAATCAGTTCGTAGACTTTTGTAGCTGGTCACGCTACCGACATGACGTCTCTGATAGGCAAGCCTGTCCGACTATTAGCCGGACCTACGAAAACGATGATTCCGTCACGATTTAGCTTAATAGACGGCGGCAAAAATATCGCCTAGAGAATTGGCCATGCTGGTTACCTGGCGATCCGCGTTGTCAATAATTTCAACCGCGTGCTGTAAATTGCGGTTATAGAGCTGAATATCGTCGCCCACGCGCCCTACGCCGGGAATCATGAGTGATGAAAGCTCGTCAACAAAGGCCACCGCGCCGTCGCCCCGCCACATGCCGCCGACCACGGCCTGGACCATGGAGCGCAGGGGCGCGAGGGCTTGTTCCCGGACAATATTGAGCTGCTGGGTCAATTGAGAGACCACGCTCATGACGACCTGGCGGGCAAAACGAATTAAGGCGCCTAATGTAGACATAAAATTTCCTCCTTGGGAAATGGTAAACAGCCGGGAGTCGCAAATGCGGACTTGCGCGCCCCGCATCCGAATTGTTAGAAGTAGCCCTTGGCTTTCTGATCCGCCTGGCGGGCATATGCTGCGGCTGCCTGGACGTCGCCGTCCAGCTCACGAAACTTGTCGATCAGGCGCGAGATGGCCGGTGACAGGCGGGAGCGAATTGCGTCGGTGAACGCTTCGCCGCCGTCGCCCAGCAGGGCGCCGTCTTCCAGCGTATTGGCGATGCTCTGCATCTCCTGCATCACGTCTTCCAGCGTTTCGCCGCCCTGGTTGAAGGCCCGACTCATAGCTTCCATATCTTCGTAGACTACTCTGATTTCGTCAGTCATGTGCGATCTAACTCCTTTTCTGGTAAATGAACATTCTGCCTGCGCGGCAATCGATCTACTCGTGCCCAGACGGGTAGCCGTCCATCTGCTACTTACCGCCTGCCATCCCCTGCCCGCTTACGCGCGGAACGGCGCCGCCGCCTCTTCTTCCGCCTGGCGTACCGTACGGGAAATTTGATTCGTCGCCCGGTTGGCCTCTTCCATGGCTTCAATCAGGCGCCGAACTGCGGGGATAACCTCGTCATTCATTTCCGCGGCGAAAGCCTCCACGCCGCGTCCGATCCAGCTGCCGCCCTCCAGCACTTCGGCATGAGACGTCACATTCTTGAGCATATCCTGCACTGCGCGCCCGTTGTTGCTGAAGCGGGCTGCTACCGTCGTGAGCTGATCATAATCAGCCCTGATTTCACCTGCCACTAGGTTGCTCCTTTCTAAAAAAAAATAAGAAAAGTAAGAGTGTTTCAAACGCACATAAAACGCACATAAATTGGAAATGGTCAACGATTTGGCTAATGCTGCAATCAACGTTGACCATTTTCGGCGGTTTTCGGCGCAATTATGACGCCGAGTATCAAATGTTAAATGCTTGTACTGACTCTGATTGATCTTGCTGGTTGAAGGTAGGTCCCGGTGAGCGTAAAGAATGACGTCATTGAAGAGATCTTACCTCTGGTAGAACCGGTTACGGCAGTGGGAAAATCCCCTCTGGAGAGAGGGTAAGCAAACCTGTTCGCGATGGGTTAGCGCTGCATCAAGTTGCGAGGTTTTTGAGTTCAGTGTAAAGTGTGCCTTAACCAAGCGTTGACTTATTATAGCGGAAACCCATACGGAGTGCAA
This sequence comes from Caldilineaceae bacterium, assembly GCA_020433455.1. Lineage (GTDB taxonomy): Bacteria > Chloroflexota > Anaerolineae > Caldilineales > Caldilineaceae > JAGRCP01. The sequence continues at coordinate 70,541 of JAGRCP010000146.1, forward strand.
TAACCGTTTTTCTCTTTTGCCATTTGATTCTCCTGGGTCAACACTATATTATGAACTCCAGGAGCCAAATTCTTTTAGTTGGAAAAGGTCTAATTCATGCGTGTATTTTATAAGAAGCGGAATGGATGGCGGCTTGCGGTCGCAACGCTCTGTTTTGCCGTATGTCTCGCCTCCTTCCCGTCGGCTGTTCGGATCGTTGAGGCGCAGGGCGGTACGGCGGCCGCGATTGATATTACGGGTGTAGACGTCTCCGGCTTTCCTCAAATTTCGGTGACCATATACGGGGAAAATTTGCCCTCCTCTCTGGAGTCCCTGCCCGTCAAGCTCTTGGAGGATCGGGTAGAACAGGCGATCGAGAGCAGCGCAACGGTTGATGTGGGCATTCAGACGGCCATCCTGCTGGACTCGTCGCGCAATATCGCCGACCCCGGCCTGACCGGCGAACCGCGCTTTGTGGAGATCGCCAATGCCGTGGACAGCTTCGTTCAGTTAGGCGTCCTGTCGGCCCAGACGGATTGGTTGGCAGCCTTTGCCGCGGGCGATGACGCTGACGGCTTCCAGGTATTGGCGGAGTGGAATCAGGATCATCAGGCGATTGCCAACACCCTGCGCCTCTATCAGCCGGCTGAAGATGCGCCGGTGAAAACGCCCCTCTTTACGCTGATCAAGGCCACTCTGGACCAAATTGAGGCATCTCCCGCGCCGGATAATCTGCGCCGCGCGATTGTCGTCTTTTCCGACGGCTACGACAGCCTGAGCGCCGTGCAGATCGATGATATCGTCAATCGCTCCAACCGCGCGGGCGTCGCCATTCATACGGTCATGATTGGACCGGAAGACGAGGCGCGGCGGCAAAATCTCCAGCGCATTGCCGATAATACCGGCGGCACTTATCGGGTCTATGACGATCTGGACGTGATGCAGCGGCTTTGGCGGGAACTGGGGCGGGAGCGAACCCAGACTCGTTTTGAATATCGCCTGACCAAGTCTGACCCGGCTGAGTTGGCGATTGAAGTGACCCTGCCCAACGGCCAGACCGTGCGCGATGCGGTGGAATATCCGATCATCCCGATTCAACCCGTAGAAATGACGATTGTCCGACCCGAGGCGGGGCAGGTCGTCGTGCGTACCGCGGCCGCGCCCGATACGCCGCTGGAGGAGATGGAGCCGCTGGAGTTACCCATTCAGCTCGAATTCGCCTGGCCTGACGGCGGCCGGCGCTCTTTCAAGCGCATCGAATATGAGATCGACGGCATCACCCAGGTCCAGACTCAGGAAGTTTTCGGCAATTACCTCTTCCCCATTCGCCGCCTTGATCCGGGCAACTATACCCTGCGCGTCAGCGGGATTGATGAGCTGGGCCTGGAAACGTCGGCTGCGCCCGTTTCCTTCCGGGTTGAGACCGTTGTGCCCACTCCCGTTCCTACTGCCACGCCTACGCCCGAACCCACGCCGACTGAAGCGGTTACGCCCACGGTTGTCCTTACCGATACCGGGGGCGGCGCCGTAGCAGTAGGCGGACCCGGCATATCAGGTTCAGGTGATGATAACAGCGACAATGGGCCCTCCGTCACGCCCCTCTTCACCGTCCCTCTCCTGAACATGGAGATCATGCGCGAGTTGTCGTCCACAGGCTGGGGCACGCTTCTGGTCGGTGATCTGCGCGTTCCTCTCTCGCCGCTGACCCTGGCGTTGAGTATCATTCCCCTGCTTTTGCTTATCGGCGGTTTGGTGCTCCTGGGGCGGCGCCGCCCTGCCGAGCAGGCAGCTTTTGGCGACGACGAATTCACTTTCGCACCGTATGACTCATCCACCATCAGCGCCGATTCCACCATGATCGACGCCACCGCCTATGAGCTGACGGAAGACGCTACCGAACCGGTCGCGCCCGCTTCTCTCTTTGATTACATCCCGCCCGCGCTGCTGGTCTACGAGAGCGGCAATGATGAACTGGCGGAGAAGCTGGAAATTGAGGGCGGGCGGGAGGTGCGTATCGGTCGTAAGCCCGCGCTCTGCGATCTGATCATCGATGACCCGCGCGTCTCCCGCCTCCACGCTTCCATCATCGAAAAAGAGGACGGCCAATTCTACATCCGTGACGAAGGTAGCGCGGGCGGCACCTTTGTGAACAAGCGCAAGCTGCGGGTCAACGACACCCACTTGTTAAAGCACGATGACATCATCAACTTTAACGCCGTAGCCTATCGTTTTTTGCTGACTGATGAAATGGATGGGGAGGAGTCGGGCGATAGTGTGGAAGAGGCGTGATGTGTGGTGTGTGAATATTTGACGGCGGTCGCCGAATTGGTCGGCGGCGCCGATCGCCTGTGCAGCAATGAATTATGTAGCGATCATTATGGAGAACGGTTGTGGCGCCAATAACCCTTAATTTGGGCCAATATCGCTATCGTCCCGAGCGCAAGCTGGATGAAACGCGCATGTCCAGCTTGTGGATTGCCCGGGAAGAAGCGGGCAGACGTGCGGCATCGAATCATCCCGGCAACTCAATTGTGACGCTCAAAATAGCGCGCATGACCGAAGAGAAGTTCAGCTACGTCAATCAGCGCGCCATCGAAAACGAAGAGCGTTGGCTCACCAGCCTGCGCCATCCCAATATTGTGGAATTGCGTCCCATTATCGAGCAGAATTATTCAGGCCGCGACATCTACCGCGCGCGTTCGGAGTTGCCCGGGCGTCCTTGGTTCGTAGTCATCGACTACCTGCCCGGCGGCGATCTGAATCACCTCCTCAGCGAGCGGGGCCGCCTGCCTACTTCTCTGGCCCTGGAGATTGCCCATCGCCTGGCCGAGACGCTGGCCTTTATCCACGAGCAGGGGTGCGTCCATTGCGATATCAAGTCGCGCAACGTGCTCTTCCGCCAAAAACCCGCGGGCTTTGCCCTGACCCCGGAAACCGAACCGGTGCTCATCGATTTCGGCATCGCCAAGAACCCCACCGACGGTGCGCAGCGCGTGACGGGCACGCCCCTGTGGATGCCGCCGGAAGCCGAAAACGCCCGCCGCTCGGGGCGTAAGCTCGTCCCCGCGACCGACTGGGACGTCTACGCCCTGGCCCTGATTCTCTACAACATGGCGTCGGGGAAGCGGCCCCGCATCGGCGAACCCAGTCGCCATTCGTGGGAGCGCTTTACGGAGACCGATTTTGCCGGGGATCCCACCGTGGCTGACCCGGGCGCGTTGGCCGCGGGCCTCAACGAACTTCTCTCCCACTCCATCTCCGATGAGCCCCGCGAGCGCGTCACCGCGGCCGCCTTTGCCCAGGAGATCTGGCAACTGCGCGAATTGACCCGCGCGCCCGTGTCGAAACGCGGCGGCGCGCGCACGGGCGAGAAGAAACGCGGCGGCAAGGGCTGGCTGTGGGGCTTGGGCGGTCTGGCCGCGGCCGCGGCATTGGCCGCCGTGCTTTGGCTCAACCCCTTGGGCGACATGTCGATGGCTAATCAGGGCGGAGGAGCGCCGGCCGCTTCACCTGCTGATGGGACAAACACCGGCCTGATTCTTCCGCTCCCGCCCGTTACCGCTACGCCGACGCCTGCAATCGGGGCGGCCGAGGCAACCGAAGACGGCGCTGTATCGGTTACCCATGCCCAAGAGATAGAGACGCCTACGACCACGCCGTCGGCCACAGCGACGGCGACCCGAACGCTGACGCAGACGCCCACGGCAACGCCCACTACTGCTGCGCCCGCGGCGGTAACGCCTGAGGCAAGCGACACGTCAACGCCCGTCTCGCCGACCAGCACGCCGGTCAAGACGAGTACGCCTACGCCTTCGCGTACGCCTACTCGGACCGCTACACGGCAGCCGACCGCGTCCGCGTCTACGCCGGCTGTTTCCGCCACTACCGCCACTACGGGCGGCAAGCGCGTCGCCTTGACCAGCGCGCCCCGCGGCGTCACCGCGCCCGGTTCAGCAACCTTCGCCTGGACGCCCGGCTTCACGCCCAGTCCCCAGGACTGCTTTGAAGTCCGTTTCTGGGAACCGGGCAGCGACTGGACGGGCGGCTTTGGCGTCCATCACCACACGGATCAGACCAGCGTTAACGTAACCTTTGATGAGGACTTTGAGGTTCAGCTACAGGGGAAACTGCGCCGAGGCGCAACCTACGAGTGGGGCGTTTTGTTGGCCCAGTGTGAGCCCTATGCGCCGATTGGATTGATTAGCGACGTGCACCAGTTTACCTATCGTTTCAAATAGGCGCCGGCGAAGGAACCGCGAATGGTTAATGGTTAATAGTTAACGGTTAATTTTTTAATTTGCCACCGCCAATCACCAATCTCTAAATCTCTAAATCTCTCAATCTTCAATCTTCAATCTTCAATCTTCGGAGTAAGAAGGCCATGGAGCACGTGAACATCGTGGGCGTGACGCCCGCCATCGCCGGTGAAACCAACGAAGGCGCGCGGGGCAAGAAAAACGAGGATCGCTACGCCTTTTTCCAGGCGTTCGGCTCCTATGGTCAGCCCATCGCGGTCATGGTCGTGGCCGACGGCGTGACCAGCACCAGCGGCGGGGCCCAGGCTTCGGAGATCGCGGCCACCCGGATTGAGCAGTATCTCAAGACGCCCAGCTCGCGCTCCCTTCTGGAGCGCATGACCGATGCCGTGCGCCAGGCCAATCACGATATTGTTGCCGTGGCCGAAGAGAATCCCGACTGGAAGGGGATGAGCACCACGATTGTGCTGTCGGCGATTGAGAACGACAGCCTCTATACCGTGCACCTGGGCGACAGTCGGGCCTATTTGCTGCGCGGCGACCAAATTCACCAACTGACCGTGGACCATACCTGGGTCCAGGACGCGATCGACGCCGGACGCCTCCAGCCGGAGGACGCCGCCAACCACCCCAACCGCCACGTCATTCAGCGCTTTATGGGCCTTCAGCGGGGGGTGACGGTGGATCAGAGCATGATCAAGCCGGGCGATCAGGACGCGCTAGGCGACGAACGTTCCACGACTTCTTCTATTGCCCTGGAGCCGGACGACGCGGTGCTTCTTTGCAGCGACGGCCTCTACAACCGCATGCGCCGGGAGGAGCTGCTGGAGATCGCCCGGCGCTGGCCCGGACAGCCCCAGGCGGCCGTTCACCAGATGATCGAGCAGGCCGTGCGCCGCCAGGAGCCGGATAACATCACCGCGGTCATGCTTACCACCCAGGCGGCCCCCGCCATGGCCGGGCTGGCCCGGGGACGCAGCGGTCTGCTCATGGCCGTGGCGGGCGGGCTGGCGGCCCTGGCCCTGATCGCCCTGATCTGGCTGCGTCCCTGGCAGAGCAATGACCAGGTCGCGGCCCAGACCGAAGCAGCCGGGCTCAGCGTAGGCGCCGCCATCCCTTCGCCCCTGGCCACGGAGGTCGCGCTGGCTCAGGCTCCTGCAACCGACACGCCCACCGCCGAGCCCACGGCGACTGAAATTGACCCGGACGTCGCCACGGCCACGGCCGAGGGAGAAGCGACCGTGGCCTCCATTATTGCCACGGCCAGCACGCCCGGTCTGGAGGAAGAGCAAACGCCGGTCATAGATGTGACGGCATCGCCGTCTGCGTCGCCTGACGGGCTAACACCAATCGGCGACGCCACCCAGACCGGCGAGGCCGGTCCCACGGAGGATGCGCCCGTCTTAGGCACAGAGACAAGCGTTGCATCTGTGCCCGCGGTCTCTACCGAAACGACAACTCAACCAGCGACTTCCACGCCCCTGTCCACGTCAACGCCCCTGCCCAGCATGACCCCCACGCCCAGCGAGACGCCTACTCTTACCGTTACGCCTACGCGTCGCGGCCCGGCCGGCACGGCCACGCCTCCGCGTGTCGTCGTCGTACCGCCGCCCGCGGGCATGGTCACTTTGGTGGAGCCGGCAAACGAAGAATCGTTAGACGGCAACGGCAGAAAGACGTTCAGTTGGACAGCGCTGCCGGGTGGATTGCCGGAAGGGTATGCGTATGAGCTGGTTTTTTGGCGACCGGGTGAAGATGGTTTGGTCAATGGTAGTAGTCCGGTGGGAAGTGGTCCTGCCCCTTTTGTTCAAGTCGATATGGCTGCGGCCGATAATTCGCTAGGCACGATTGTCGATCCCGGCAATGAGACCTGTTGGGGCGTGCGCCTGTGGGACACTGTGCAAGATCGTAAGGTTGTTATGGTGAGTGCGGGGTGCCGGCGATTTACGTATACGGGAACCAGTGGTAGCCCTCCCCCCAGTGATGACAACGGCGGCAACAATACTGCTCCAGGTGCTGGTGGGAGATAGTCGTGCGTGGTGAGGTATATGAAAGGCCCTTAACGATTTTCCGTCTGTCGTATAGAGCCCAGCCTCCCTAATGCCTGATTAGAGATCGGCATGAATCAATTTGAAATAGGACTATTTTTCTAGAGATCCGAACAATGAATCAACTAATGAAACTCCGTCAGTTAATGATTATTCCTGCATTTGTTGCTCTTCTATTCTTGGCCCACGGTGCATTGAGCGATAGTTCTGTTGCCTTCGGCCAGGAATGTGTTGGCGGTGAATTGGTCGGTAATTTTTACTCGCCTGAGCAAAATCTTACCGCGCTTACCGTATTTGTCTTCAATGACCGGCTCTATATAGGCGGTTCTAGTCCTGATCTGCACTCTATTCCATTAACCAGTTCTGAAGGAACAATCCCGTTGATGCCGGACCCAACGGAAATAATGGTTGACGGTCTTGTTACCAATTTGTTTGTCACGGATATGGGCATCTTTGCCAGCGTGGAAAGCGTGGAATCCAACTCGCATGAGTTTCGCGTTTATTCTCTGAATGGGAATGCTCTGGTTAAAAGCCTGACATTCGACAAACCTATCCATGATATTTATGTCGCCGGAAATTATGCCTATTTGGCGAACGGTGTAGATGGCCTGCAAGTTGTTGAACTTACGGGGGAGCCGACGCTTAAAGACCCCATTGTCTTAGCCGGCAATGCCAAGGCAATGGCTATATCTGTACGTGGCGATAAAGCCTATGTTGTGGCCGAATCAGACGGTAATGATTTATGGGTGTTTGATGTGTCTACGCCGGATTCTCCAGCATTGAGTGGCAGTTACGATATTGCAGGCGCAAACGTACAGGATATATTTTTAACCTCGACTCATATCTTGGTCGCAGCAAATGGTGATGGCTTGTTGGTTCTTAAGCAAGATAGTCCGTCTACTATTGTTGGCGCACTCGACGGGATTGGCAGAGCCACAAAAGTTCATGCCATCGACGATGGGTTCGCCTATGTTGGCCTGGCCACGGATGGTGTTATGGGAGTGAATCTATCTGAATCCACCCAGCCGACAGCCTGGGGTTGTTATTCGAATGATAATGATGATGTAAGTAATTTATTTGCTTATGGGGACCATGTCTTTGTCGCGTATGATGATCTCGGTGTGGCAACTTTACAATTCCCTATTTACAGTCTGTTGCTGCCATTGGTTAAGAACAATCTAATCGTTGATAGCGATCCTCAAGTCCCGGCTCTCGAAAACGGCGGATTCGAACCACCCGAAGAAAACAATGTCGTTTGGCAACAAAGAACCGAGCCTATGGCGGAGAATGGAGAAGACCCCCTAGCTCCGTTGATTGTCACCAGTGATGATGTGCAGCCTAATTGGGATGCACATAACGGCACGACGGGCTTGGCGTGGCTGGGTGGCTTTAACGATCAGCCTGTGATTTCTGAAATTTCACAAGACATCAGGGTTGATTCCCGCAATCAAGGCGTCACTAATTTGGAATTTTACTATGCCGTCGGCAGCAATGAGCCCAGCTGTGCTGGAAAGCCGGACGATGAGAATGGCGATCTCGTTCAGGTACTGGTTGATGAAATTTCGGTGTGGAATTTCCCCCTTTGCACAGGCAACACTAGAGGATGGACAAGGGCGCAAATTCCTATCGATGGTAACTGGCAAATCAATCCCAGCCGTACGGTTACCCTTAAATTCCGAGTAACCCAGGACAGTAGCGAGAACAGCAATTTCTACCTGGATGACGTCTCGTTTTGCAGTGATGATCTTGATGTCGTCAATGGTTCCACGTGCCAGTAGCTATGCATCGTCCAAGCCCCATTGATGGGGCGCCGTTCTGTAGCACCGGGATTTGACCCCGGTG
>JAGRCP010000147.1:0-1316 GCA_020433455.1 Caldilineaceae bacterium
GGCCCAGAGGATGGGTATGCCAGGCTGTGCGTGCGCCCGGCTCAAAGGTAACCGACGCGCCGCCCGCGCGTCCCGGCGCCGGGGCCTGGAAGAGGGGATCGACGCGTACCGTGCCGGTAAACCATTCGGCCGGTCCCCGAGCGGAAGGCTGCGTGCCGTTGCGTTGGATGTCCATAGTTATCTCCTTGAGGTTAGTAGCGATCGCCCACCACGGTAATCTGCGCCATGGCGCCATTGATGTCGGCCAGGTCTTTCTCCGTCAACGTGATATTGACTGCGCCGATGTTTTCGTCCAGGCGGTGGAGCTTGCGCGTACCGGGAATCGGTACAATCCACGGCTTTTGGGCCAGGAGCCAGGCCAATGCAACCTGGGCGGGCGTGCCGTCTTTTTCGTCTGCAATGCGGCTCAACAAGTCTACCACAGCCTGATTGGCGCGGATAGCCTCCGGGGTGAAGCGGGGATTGCGGCTGCGAATGTCCGTCTGATGGAAGGCGGTCTTTTCGCTCACCTTGCCGGTGAGAAAGCCCCGCCCCAGGGGACTGTAGGGGACAAGCCCGATGCCCAACTCTTCGCACGCGGCCAGAACCCCATTTTCTTCGATGGCCCGCCACCAGAGAGAATACTCGCTTTGGAGCGCGGTGACCGGCTGAACGGCATGGGCCTGACGAATCTGCTCGGCATTGGCTTCCGAAAGGCCAAAATGCTTGACTTTGCCCTCCCGGATCAGGTCCTGGACCGCGCCGGCCACATCTTCCATGGGCACATTAGGATCTGGACGATGCTGATAGAAAAGATCGATGGCGTCCACGCGCAGCCGCCTGAGCGAGGCTTCCGCCACGCGCCGGATCTGCTCCGGCCGACTGTCCGGGCCGACAGTGGGATGGGGCCCTTTGTCGCCGTCATGCTTGAAGCCGAATTTGGTGGCGATGACGACCTGACCCTTGAAGGGCTCCAGCGCTTCGCCCACCAATTCCTCATTCGTAAAGGGGCCGTAAACTTCCGCGGTATCGTAGAAGGTGATGCCCCGGCCTACCGCCTGGTGCAGGAAGTCGATCATCTCCTGCTTATCGGTGGGCGTATCGCCGAAGCTCATTCTCATGCAGCCCAGACCCAGAGCGGATACGTCCAAGCCGCTCCTGCCTAATTCTCGCTTTTGCACGGTGCGTTTTCCTTTGATTGATATGGGTATCGTAATAGCGTTTTAACGGTGCGTACGGGTCGCCGCCCGACACATGATCGCATTAACGAGGCTCTATGATGCGCAGCGCGCCGGGGCGCATTCGCAGACCGGCTCCTGGCGCAGGCGGAAAAACGG
>JAGRCP010000147.1:1383-5432 GCA_020433455.1 Caldilineaceae bacterium
CGGCGTACCATAGCGTCGTTTTGCATCCTCTTCAACGGCCAAAGACCAGCGAATGATGGCAGTATCCATTTGAATCTCCTCAAATCATTTTGCAAACTTGCCTGACAAATGTTTCTGACCGCCAGACGGAACTGCTCCCGGTTGGCGTCAGGGACAGTATCGCGCTTTTAGACGTGGCGTGGCATAATGATTCTGGACGATTATTGAACAATTCTCCAGATTTGTCCGGAAAAAGCTGCTGTACAGCCTCAGGGAGGTTTCTCTCCAGACCCTTCCGGAGGAACCTGTATGGCCATCGAGAAAATTTAAATGGGGAGGAAACTATGAGCCAAAACGGCCTCCAGCGAAGCAAGCGCGAACAGTGGCGAATGCAGGCAAGCCGTCAGGAGTTGCAGACGCTGATTGCCCATCATCAGCCCCAGGACGGCGTCTACGAGGCGCTGCCCGGCCTTTATCTGAATCGATCTTCCCGGCCTACGGAATTGCGCCACAGCATGTGCGATCCGGCCTTTTGCGTCATCGTCCAGGGCAGCAAGGAAATGCTCCAGAGCGACAACCGCTATCGGTATGATCCCGAAAATTATCTCCTCACCACCATCGATCTGCCGGTTGCCAGCCGGGTGGTGGAAGCATCGCAAGAGAAGCCGTATCTCAGCCTGCGCTTGAACCTGACGCCGGCCTTAGTGAGCGACGTGATGATGGAGGCGGGCGAAGTTTCGCTGCGCTGCCGGACGGAGGTGAGGGGCATTAACGTCAGCCCGCTGGATGGGGATTTGCTGGAAGCGGCGGCGCGCTTGGTGAGGCTGGCCGATGCGCCCGGTGCAGCCGCCTTCCTGATGCCCCTCACCGTGCGCGAAATTATCTATCGGCTGCTCCTGGGTAAGCAGGGCGATCGCCTGCGCCAGATTGCCGTTCAGGGAGGCAGCACGCACCGCATTGCCCACGCCATCGAACAGCTGCGCGAGAACTTCGATCAGCCCCTGGGCGTGGACAATATGGCCGAAGAAGTGGGGATGAGCGTCTCCAGCTTCCATCATCATTTCAAAGCCGTCACCGGCCTGAGCCCGCTCCAATTCCAGAAGCAGATGCGCTTGCAGGAAGCGCGTAAGCTGATGTTCGGCGAGGGGTTTGACGCGGCTACGGCCGGCTATCAGGTGGGCTACAATGACGCCTCCCACTTCAACCGGGAGTACAAGCGCTTCTTCGGCCTGCCGCCCATGCGCGACGTGGAGCAACTGCGGGCCGCAGCCATGTGACTATTCACGCCCCAAATTCAATCGAATTCAGTCGGCGCGTGGGGATGCGCATGGAGCGCAAAAAGGCGGGCGATCTGCCGGGGCGTAATGCGCTCCAGCGAGAGGGGCGGCAGGTTATCGAGCGAGAAAAAGCCTACGCCGTCGGTCTCCATACTGTGAGCCGCCGCGCCGCCCACAATTTCACACAGCAGCACCAGCTTCCAAATGTGAAAAAGGTCCGGAGGATGGTTGTGCTGTTCCTTATCCCATACGGCGAAAAGCTTGACGGCCCGCGCTTCATAGCCCGACTCCTCCCGGATCTCCTTCTCCACCGCCTGTCGCGGTCCTTCATGCACGTCGGCCCAACCGCCGGGCAGGGTCCAGAGACCATCCGACCGTTCCCGCACCAGTAAAATCCGGCCATTGTCGAAGCAGGCTCCGCGCACGTCAATTTTGGGCGTGGCGTAGCCCTCTTCCAAGGCCAGGCGCGCCTCCATTTTCGTCGCGTCGGGATCATCGGCCGCCGCGATCATCTCCGCCGCGACCCGCCGGATCCCGGTATAGCGCTCTACGTCATAAGGCGACGTGGCATAGGCCAGGCCGCTCTGGGCCAGGGCTTGCAAACGGCGGGACCAGGTGAGGAGGCGGGACATGGCGGGTGGAGATTGAAGATTGGAGATTGGAGATTGGAGATTGGAGATTGGGAGATTGGGAGATTGGCTTTGGCTCTGCGACTTGCCACCTGCCACTTGCCCCCTGCTCACCCGCGCAGTAAATTGCTGGCAAAAAACCATAGGTTTGCGGGGCGCTCGGCCAGACGGCGCATAAAGTACGGATACCAGGCCACGCCGTAGGGCACGTAGATGCGCACCCGGTGTCCGTCTTGCCGGAGCTGCATTTGCAGGTCCCGGCGAATCCCGTGCAGGAGTTGAAATTCATACGCATCGGCAGGAATGGCGTGACGCGTGGCGTAGTCGATCGTGGCCTGAATCATGACTTCATCGTGGCTGGCGACGGCCAACTCTACGCCGTTTTCCCGGGCCTCCTCGCTGAGCATACCCTGCATCAACCGGATGAAATTAGCGTCTACGTCCGCCTTGTCCGGAAAAGCGACTGCAGGCGGTTCCAGGTATGCGCCCTTGACCAGGCGCACCCATGCGCCTTCCTCCACCAGCCGGGCCACGTCCGCTTCGCTGCGATAAAGGTAGGATTGGATTACCACGCCCACGTTATCAAACCCATCCTCAAAGCGCAGGGTGCGGTACATGTCCAGGGTGACATCAACGAGGGATGAATCTTCCATGTCGATGCGCACCCGGTTTTCATATTGCCGGGCCCGGATGAGGAGTTCCCGCAGGTTATCCAGGCAAAGCCGGCGGTCCAGCTTGATGCCGAGCTGGCTGGGCTTTATGGAGACGTTGGCGTCAATGCGGCTGGTGTGGATGCGCTCCAGCAGATCCAAAATCTGATCGCGGGCGGCCATGGCCTCTTCCGGCGTGGCAACGCTCTCGCCCAGCAGGTCCAGGGTTACCAGCAGTCCTTCATCATTGAGGCGGCGAGTCGTGACCACCGCATCATCTATGCTCTCACCGGCAATGAAGCGACCGGCCACGCGCCAGGCCACGGGCAGTTCCGTTACGCTTCGCCGGGCCCAACCTGCGCCGGAGAGATAGAGGAGCGCTTTGCGCAGCGCCTGCTCACCGTAGCGATAGGCCAGGAAGCCGCCCCCGGCAACCAGCCCGATTTGAACCAGCCGACGTACTGGATGCTTGTGAGAAGTCGTCATTGAATACTCCAAAGCGAGGTAGGATAGGGTAATCGGAACGCTTCCGGCTGCCGCATGCGATCCGGTCAGGCCGATATTCTTCACTCTACTTGGTTCAGCGACGGCTGTCAAAACGGGGCTCAACCCGGGAAACGTTTCACGCAGGGAGGCGACAGGGGGTAGCCAAAGCCGGGCTCTAATCGCCCGCCCGCATTAGGGGCGTTTCCGGCAGAAAAGATTCGCTGCCCTCCCCCGCCCATAAGCCTATGCCCGCGGCTATTGCTTCCGCCTGGGCCGCGCGGATTTCGCTTGCTTTGGCCGTATCGGGCGGAATAATGAGGAGCGCGGCATACCCCCGGCGCACGATCTCGGCGTTAACGAACGTGCCGTCCGCCAAATAGACGTAGCGCAGCAGGCGATCATAGCGGTCAGTTTCGCTCATGTCCCGCACCAGGCGGACGCGCTTGCCCTCCACCAGCGCGCGGTTCACCGCGGTCGCATCGGCGGCAAGGGGCTGATCGACTTCCGGTGCGTTGATGAGAAGATAGCGCACCCGCGCGTCTACGCCGCTGCGGCGCACCACAATCGTGTCCCCATCCACGACGCGGACGACCAGGGCCTCTTCCACAGCCGGCGGAGGCAGGCTGCGCATAAGCAGCGCGCCGCCAATCAGAAGCCCAAAACCCAACGCGATCAGCACGAGCGTAAAGCGATGACGCCACCGACGAAGCCGACGAGCCCCGGGCGAATAGGCGGCTCTCCGGCGGGCGGACATGGAGGCGGCAAGTAAAGGCCTATCCACCGCACAACCTATTGTGTGAATACTCACAGCATACATATTCACGCAATGTATATTCACAGCATGAATATCCAATTTGTGAATATTTGCACGATAAGCTATGCTACATACATGACACGCCATCGAATCGGTTTTGCCTCATTTTCAGTTGATAACCTGGTGTTGGGCCTGTTGATGCAGGGCGGCCGGCACGGTTACTCCCTTTACCAGGAATATCAAAAAACTTTTGGCTCAATCTGGCAGGTTGGAC
>JAGRCP010000148.1 GCA_020433455.1 Caldilineaceae bacterium
TTCGGAATCGTTTGGTCCAGCCGCCGATTTTTTGACCCATCGCCAGGTCTTATTTGACCTGCAAGCAGCCAATCACGCCGCCTCGGGCGTCTCAGGCCTTTGGTCCAGGCCGAACCCGTCGGTTTCAGCATAAAATGTTCCTCCTTTTCGCAATCTGATTTTTGTCCGAATATCGGCCCGGTTTGCGACGCCGATTCGGTAACAAAAATCTACCGTTTCTCTCTGGTAGGCAGGGCAGGAAGCGTACAACGATTGGCGGTCGGCTGCTTCCGCGGACGCAACTGCGGCGATGCGCCCGCACGTTTGCGAAACGTCGGGCGCATCAAGCGCAAAATGAGTCTCTCTACAGGACATCACCGCAAAAGCGCCGAAATTCGCAGTCCACACAGCGTCGGCGTTGCCCTGTGGGCGGCGGCATTCGTTCCGCTTGAATGATCTCCCGAATTTCCGCCAGCTTGCGCCGCGCCTGTCCCCGCAGACGTGCGTTAATCGTGACTTGCACAGCCTGCTTCTTGGGAATCAGATAAATATAACCTTCCGGAGCAGGCAGTTGCCAACTCTCTTCCAACATCAGCGCATAACAGGCTAATTGCAGCTTGAAGTGCGTGCCGGGTTTATGCCTGCTCAGCTTAAAATCGACGGGCGTCAATCGCCCGCCTTCTTCTCCCCTACTTTTTACCACAAGATCCACTTGTCCGCTACACCCCAATGCGGCCGACTGGACGGTGACGTTGAAAAAGCGTTCGCCCTCTTCAATCCCATAGGCGCGCAGGCTGCGCCGCTTTTCCAGTTCCTCGATGCGATCCTGGGCGCCGATACCCGCCTCCATTTTGAAGGTTGTGGGTCGAATGCCCGGCAGGCAGTACTCGTAGTAGACAATGCGCGGGCAGTAGGCATATTGCTTCAGGTCCGTTACCCGCAGCAGCCAATCGGTGCGCTCGGCCGTAACTGAGTCACTCATCTGTTCCCTCCTCCTCATACGACAGGCGATTGCCCCAATCTTGCCGGCAGATTGGGAAGAGATCGATCTTTCCCGGCGTAGCGCCCATGCGCTGTTCCAGCTTGAGCATCAGCTCTTCCTGGTGATTGGCGCTGAGGCGACCCAGAAATGCGCTGTATTGAATGCGGTCCAGGCCATAGTCCAGGCAAAAATCGGCGATCTTGCCTCGGGTCCGGTCATCGGGAATGTCGTAGATCAGCAAGCAATGCATGGTGTGCAATTCCTTAGCAACAATTCGACATCAATAATTTAACGCTTCCATTACCGGGAAGGAGCGTACGCAGGCTTCTGCAGGATAGATAGCGGATGGTCAGGGTGCGTTACCACGCGGCGACGAATGGCTCATAGCGTACTCGCTCGCCCCGTAAAAAACCGGCCAAATGACGCGCCTGCATCTGAATAATGGCCCGCAGGGGGTAGCGCTTTTCCTCATACGGCTCGACAGCATTCAGCCGTGCCAGCACCTTCTCAGCAATGCTGCGTCGGGCTTCCTCCGTCAGGCGATGCCGGTCATCCAGCTCGATTGCCATGCCCCGGTTAAAGATGGCCATCACCGTGCGATCGACCGCCGTTTGGCGGAATTCTTCCACCAGATCGAAGACCAGGCTGGCCTTGCCCGGTCGATCCACGTGGAGGAAGCCTGCATAAGGATCGAGCCCGGCCAGGACCAGCGCCCGCTCCACCTGGCTGTAAAGAATGCCGTAGCCGTAGTTGAGCGCAGCATTGAACGGGTCGGTTGCGCCTTGCGTCCGTCGTCCCGGCCACTCGGCATCCATGATTTGCAAGAGGCCGATAGCCTGCCAGTACTTCTTGGCGGCCCGTCCTTCCGTCGAAAGAATCTGACCGCGGATATCCTGGATAGCGTCCCCTTGCCAGCGTTCCAGTTCCGCCAGATGGTCCTGGACCTCATCCGCCAGCAGGCGCACTTCTGCGTACAGGTCGGGCTGTTTCTCCTTGCGATACTTGCTCATGTATTTGAGCAGATTGGTCTGATTGCGAATCTTGCCTCCCGCTACGGCTTTGGCCACGGCGACGCCCCGTTCATCTTCCAACGCCTTCAATTGGGCCCGGCGCGTCTGTACCGTGGCCGCCAGTCCAGCGCTGTAGAGGCTGCCCACCGGCTGGCCGCGACTGTCCAGGAAATGGATGGGGATGCCCTGTTCGGCGCAGGCCGCTACAGTATCGCTGCTCAGGCTGACGCCCCGACCCGAAATCAGGACCGTTTCCAGGTGCATGAGGGGCGCTTCGACCCGCTTTTCTCCCTGGCAGGTGACGCGTAGCCGACCGCTCTTTTTGGCAATAAAGCTGCCGAATTCATCGACGATCAGATGTTGAATGATGGCCATTGGATTACTCCTTTTCTAGGTTCCGCTGTCATTCGTCGGGTTTGTAATCGCGGCTCCTGCCTCCAGCTGATAGATGCCGCACCCCTTGACAATATTTTTGCCTACCTGCACGATCTGCCCCCACATCAGCCAGGGCAACAGCGGCTGCCATTCCTCGGTGCGGTAAACGGCCCTGCCCATGAGTCCCCCCAGCACCTGCCGGCGTTCCAGTCGCCCCGAATAGCCTTTGAGATCCCACCAATGCGTTTCATCTTTGACCAGCATGACCCGATCGGCGAAGGGGTAGATATCTTCTTTGAGCCGGATATCAGGACGTGCGCCCGCGTGTTGGGCCGAGAGATCGAGCACGCGCAGCACGGCCTGCTTGGCCAGGGGGAAGAATTCGGCCGTCTCCACTTTTTGTCCGCCGCTCATAAGGCGCATGGGCGTTCGGCAGTGAACTGTGAGGCATTTGTTTTGCTGCTCCAGCGCGGTGAGGAGCCGGCCCGCAGCGGTTAGCACCTGCGCGTGGGTAATAGGAAGGGCCGGCAGTCGTACCATGCTGTCACCCGCTTCCAGCAGCGACTGGAGTTCGCCGGTCAGGGGGTTGATGGCCTCCACCCGCTGAATGGAGAAGCGGCCCCGCTGCCCGCTTTGATCGCGTCGCCCTACGCCTGCTTCCGCGCCCATGCGCTGGACCGTCATGATCAGGTAGGGGAAGTAGGTAAGCTTATCGCCGAAAAGGACGACGTCAAAGTGAAGTAATTCGCCGGGCAGATAATTTTGCTTGCCGTCCAGCGGCGGGCGGATGGCGTAGGGGCGCCGAATGTCGCCATATTGTCGGCTTGCCTGCTCTGCATCCAGCAACTGGCAGGCGGGGCAGATGGCCTTGTGCAGGGGATCGACCGGCTGCCGCTGCGCCTCGGGGCAAAAGGCGCGCCGCAGCGTACCGGCAAAAGCTCCGCGCAGGGCGCTGCCCTTGAAGCCGTGAAAGGCGATGGGCGTTTCCGCGCGCACCGTAAAGCGAATGTGATGGGCGGTGAGCGGGATGTCAGGTATGGGTTGGTTGGTTGTGTTCATCATATGCTTTGGATGGTGATTTGCAGATGCGTGATGCGTGAAGAACCATAAAGGATTGTCCTCCTACCCTTTCAAATTGTATCGACAGCCGATTCCTCCGTGTCGTCGATGCGCTCATACAGCGTGTATCCCCGCGATGAGCGTACCTGACGGTAGGGAATGATGACGTGACGCAAAATGCGGTCTTTGCCCAGGCGCATAGATTTAGATGAATAGATGTTTACCTGGTCGAATGTAACGTCTTCGGCGCAGTCGTCCATGAGTTGCAGTGTCCCGTCCAATCTGAACGCCCTGTGAGATTGGGTCAGATAGGTGAACGTCGCGTCTGGTTCTGTTGCGGATTGGAAGGAATCAACCGCTTGTAACAGGCCGCCCCGTTTTCCAATGTAGTGAATAGAGGTCAGCCATTGCTTCCAGTCGATTTCATTTTTGTCTGGCAGGCGAATGGCCAGGCGGCAGTCTCCATGCCACTGCACGTATTCGCGAAAGCCGATGGTGTGGTTCATGGATTCGATCAGGCCGGTATCCGGGTCCAGCTCGGCTTTGCCCCGCGCCGGCTTCATGATCTTGGCAAAAGTGTTGTTCGCTACGATTTGCTCCGGGCCGCGTACTGCCACATCCGCATCCCGGATGTGGGGCCAGAGCGCCATGCCCTGCTCCAGCCCCGCGCCGCTGAGCGCAACCCCCAATAGCGCCATTTTGTAAGCGAAGGGGGTCGGCAGCAGCAAGGACTTGCCGCCTGTAGACGTTGCCGTAGCCATCTTCAGCGAGATGAGGGCCACCGGTTCATAGGTCGTGATATACCACATAAGCCCGCCTTACGCCGCGTAGGGAACGGCATCATTTAGAAGCGTCTGCATTTGGGTTGCCATATCGCCCAGCGAAGAGAAAGGCACAAGTGCAATACGGTCTGCGTGGATACGATTGAGCGCGTCGGCAATCTCTTCCGTCTGTTGCGCAAAGCTTTGCTTCAGCGGGCTGACCAGCGGAGCAGGCGCAGCGCCGGTGCTGTAGCTGATCACGCCCTGCACGTCAACAATGTGAGGGTTCTGGGTATTGCGCATGGCGCCGGCCGGCGCTACGAACGTGTAGAGCAGACTTTCCAGCAGGGCCGCCAGACGCGCCCGGCGTTCTGCTGCGTCGATCACATACTCCTGGCTGATGTCGTTATAGCCGATACGATGGGCTTCCACATTGCAGACGATAGCGTATTGGCCGCTATTGGCCGGACGGTGAAAAATTGCCTGTCCGAGATTGCCGGAGCGCTCATCCTTTTCTGTCGGAATTTCCCGGCGGTCGGGATCATACTTGACGTGGAAATATTGATCCGTGGTCACCAACTCGGGAATGCCCGTGGCCCATCCGAACTCGATCACACTCTTGCGTGGGACGGAGAGATTGCCTTCTGTGACCAGGTTCCCTTCCAAATCGTCAAGCGTGCAGCTCAGCAGCCGGGTGACAACTTGCACCGGCGTCGGTTTTTCCTGTTTGATCCAACTCCGAAAATCGGGATCGGCTGACATGCGATTGGCGCTGAATAGTTGACACGCCCGGCAGAGTGGAAGCCCCTGCTCACGGCTGATGCGGTAGAGGTGCTCGGCCTGGATATGTTTGAGCATGTCGCCGCTGATGGCGTTCACGTTGTGGAGTCGGCCGTCCTCACCCACGATGTTCACCATGCGCGTTTGGGTCTGGTTGCCCTCGCCGCCTTCATTGTTCAGCGAGTGCAGATTGAGCGTCGCCTTGGCGGCGATGGAGAGATTATAAATGGCGGTCATTGGATATGCGTCCTTTCGTTGTGTAGGGGAAGTGACAGTCTGGAATAACGATTGGTATGGGTTAGCTTCTGTTGGCCTTTGCCTGATTACGTATTGTCGGCGGGAGGATCATCCGATGCCTCTTCTTCGGTCTGTTCACGCGGGTCCCGGGCATAGCCGAAGGCGACCAGCAGATTGCAAACCGTTTTGGAACCGTGCTCATCGATGAGATCGATGATTTCTTCAATATCCCCGGTCGTAATGAGCTTGCGCCGGGCTTTTCCCTTTGTCCGCTCATGAACTCGCATGGTCTCATCGTTGTAGCTCTGCATGAATTCGGCTAACGCCTGGGCAAAATCGTCGGGATATTGTGCTTTGCGCATTAAGTCCTGGCCCAATCCGTAGCGCACATCAAAACGGCTTTTGTTACGGCCGAGGTATAGCGGAATCAACGTGCTCATGCGGATGGCATAGGCGATGTTGCGAAAGCCATCGGCCTCGACAATTTCGGATAGATTCTGTTCAGTCATGGCAATTAATCTCCTTAGATTGGTCTCCGTAAACGGTTTGACGTAGAAATGGCTGCGGTCCAATTCGCTAATCAGATAGCTGCTATAGCCGGCAAGGAAAGTGAAGAAGGTCGGCAGGTCGTTGCCGGACAGGAAATCCCGATACCGCTGCAAGAGCGTATAGCCTTCGCTGCGCTCTTCGTCGATGGCCCGGATCCGTTCCCGATGTTCTTCCAACACGTCGATAAATTCCAGCGCGTCATCGGACGTGACGATGTGGGGCATCCAGTCCGGCAGACCAAGGAAGGCCAGGTTCATCATGGTATACGAATTGGCGCTCAGCAGTTGATAGGTGACTACGTGCATCCCATTGACTACGTTGGAAAGCGGTCCATCATCGAAGATGTCCACCTCGTCGTTTTCCACGCTCTGCTCCAGCAGCGCCTGAGCGTAAAGCGTGGCCGCAACGATGTCCTGCTTGATGGCGCTTTCGTTGCGCAGGCGATCGCGAAAATCAGCAAACACTTTGCGATGATCGGACATCTGCATATGCTGCGGCGCAAGGACGTAGGTTTTGCGCATGTCGGCATTGGCAATTTTCGTCGGCGCGGCCGCGGCCCATAGCCCGGCCACTTTGAGCAATTCCGGCAGCCAGAAAACCTTCTCGTTGCCCAGCGCCAGCTTGTTGGCCTTGGTCCGATTTTGTCCTTTGCCCATGTGGGGATTGAATAATTGGGAGGCGGTTACCGTATCTTTGAAATCGCTCTCCTTCACCGCCCCTTTCCATTCTGCCGCAATTGCGTCCCAATCCGCTCCCGGCTCTTTGGTCAGCTCGAGGAGCGTGCCCATGTTGAGGCCGGGGAACTCTATATCCGCTGCCATCCACTGTTCGATTAGACCGTTGTGGATGGCCTGGGCCTGCATGCGGTAATCGCCCAGATAGGTGACAACCGTCCAGTCCGGAGCCGGCTTGCGATCCAGCAGGCGCTGCTCCAGCTCGTTGCCGCTCACTTTTTGCGTCTGCAACTGCTCGCGCAATTCGTTAAACTGGCGCAGCGTCTCCCATGCGTCGTCCACGCTGCGCGCTGCTGCATCAGGGAAGCGCTCGGGCCGCATATATTTCTCGCCGCTCACCACGTAGCGCACCGGTTGTTGGGTCGGGTCGGTCAACCACTCCTCCTCAATTCCCTCGTCGGACTCGATGACAAAGAAGCTGCCTTGATCGCTCAGGCTCACATTGGCGTTGGGCGAGTGTTGGCGGATGAACTGCTCCAGCACCGTCGCCGCACCGTACGCCAGGAGCGTATCGGTCAGTGTTCCAGTCGATTTTGGCACAAAGAAAGTTTGTGAATTCATTCCTCCTCCTTATTGAGAAACCAACAAAATTTAGCTCTCTGACGGATTATGGGGCAAGCGAGCGGGGCGGCAGCGGTTGAAACCGCCGCCTGCTACGGGAAACCGGCTCAAAGCCGGTTCGTCCAGCGGAGACCAACGTGCTGAGCCACGTTTCCCGTAGCGCTCAGTGCATACTCGGCTGGCCGCTGCACCTCGTGTCCCTACCCCCAATGTCCAACGTTTACTTGTTCTCGACTATTGGGCCGCAGCTCAAAACTCCTGCGACAGCCCATCGCACAACCTCAGCATCCTCACAATCCAAAAATAGAGCAGCCCCCCTTGGAAATCTTGCGGCTGGACCAGCAATTTATCCAGCTTCCCGCCGCGCTCGCTCTGTAACCTCCATACCCCGCCTTTTTCTTCCATATTGGCAATACGTAATGCTGCGTTCAGCTCATCAACAGCTCCGGCATGTAAGACAAAGTCGCCGTAGGTGCTGGTTGACGTCGTGTGGTGGCGGGCAACGGCGGTAAGCGCCGCTTGGGTCAGTTCCTTCTCTGTTAACTCGGCCTGCACGATACGTGCCGCAGCCACTGCACTTTCGCCTGCATGATGGGGGCGTGAGGCGGCTCGATCGGCAATTTTGCGCGCCTCTCCATGCGCAGGATCGGACGGATTATAGTCGGTGTGTACGGCCAGATAGTTCGCTGCAATGGGCGTATTGATGGCGGCCTGATAGGCGGACACCCAGCGCTGCCAGCGCGTGTCCAGCTTGGCGCTGTCGTGAACGGCAATGGCAATTCGTATCGCATCATTTAGCCCATCAGGGGGCAAGCCCCACTCTTCATGCAGCCGCTGTTGGAGATAGGCGTAGTCATCGGCAAATCGCTCTTCGTAGACGGCAATCATGCGTGCAATGTGCTCAGTATATGATTCCAGACGATACGCATAGGGGCGCGGTCGATTCCCTTGGCTGAGCGTCCCGGCTTTCGAAGCCCACGGCTCCGCTTCGCCCGGCGGAAGAGTGCGAAAGCCCAGCTCGCCGTCATAGGCGCAAAACAGGCTGTTAACGACGACAACCGGAGCGGCATCCAACAAGCTGCTGTCGTCGCCCGTCAGGCGCTGGAACGCATAACGCTCGACGTTGGCTGCGTCTTCTTCGTCTGCCGCGCGTGCCGTTGGATAGGCCATGGTCCACGGCGCATCCTCGAACTCTGCGCCTGCATAAGCTGCGGCATATTCGTTGATCGTGCGCCACAATCCCTTTACGCTGCCCCGATGCAGGCTGAATCCCTGGGCCAGAAACGGGTTGCCTACCTCTTCCGGTTCATGTGCAGCTACGAGCGTAATGCTGTCGATGTGGCGGATGAGGCGGCTGCGCGTGGACGCGTCATGGCGTTCCAGCGCAGCATAAATATCCTCCCAAATCAGCGACTGCTGATTATCCATAGCCGCCAGCAGCGCGCGATCGGCTTCCGTGTGAACTTCATCCACTACCTCCTGCTCGCCGAGAAAATCGATTTCTTGTTTGCTGCGCCGGGCAAAGCTCTGCCATGCTGTTTCACAGAGCGCTTTGGGATAGGGCAGATAATCGGGAAGCATCTCCCCGCTTTTCCCCTTTTTCCGCAGCGGAGCAGGATAGATGAAGACAACGCCTTTTTCACCGGGGTAGCGGGCGCAGCGACCCGCGCGTTGGAAGATGGAATTTGCTGGCGCAATTTCCGTGTGCATGCGATCACACGTGATGTCTACGCCCACCTCAATGACTTGGGTAGCAATCAGAATCAGGCTGTTCATCGTTCGCTCATCCGCTTTTTTGCCGAACTCCCGCCGTAACAAATCCTCTTTTGCCTGGCGATCCGCTTGGGTGAAGCGGCTGTGCAGCAGCATGATTTCCGCGTTTCCCCGTAGCGGGTGTTCGCGCAATGCGGCGTATAAATCCTGCGCCCGGCCGACTTGGTTACAGATGACAATGGAGCGACTGACGCCCGTCTCATGATGACGGGCTAATACCGTATCGGCGCTGAGCGGATCATCCTCGACTACATAGGTCCGCCGTCTTGGGTGGTCTGTTTTGCCCGCAGCAATTGCGTGATATTCGTCAGCGGTCAGCGTAACTACTTCCGCACCCAGGCGTTCAGCCAACTCTCCGAGCATGGTGCTGGAAAATGTGGCTGTCATCAGTACAAAGGGCAGTAAATTTTTGACGCTGCTCAATAATTGCAGCGTCGTTACCAAAGCGCCCTCTGCACCATTTTCGCCGTTAGGAAAAAGATGAAATTCGTCAAAGACAAGATAGGATGAAAAGAACGCCCCGGCATTCAGGTTGGCGCGACGCATACTTTGGGAATAAGGAACGCCTAATGCACTGCTTAAGCTCTGATCAATGGTGGCAAAAATCAGGTCGCCCAGAAAAGCAGGATCATCCGGGCGTTCACCGGTCTGGATTTTAACGTCAATTTGCTGATGGTGTAACCGTTGGTAGCTCTCGGCAAGCTTCTGATATTCCTCTACGAATTGATTGGCCAACACCCGCATGGGGACGGAATAGATGCACTTGCGGGGAAACGCCGCCGCCGGAAGATCGAAATACGCTTCAATAAACGGGGCCAGCGCGGCCCGCGTCTTTCCTGAGCCGGTGGGCGCCTGCAAAATGACGGATTTTCCGCTTTGGATGAGCGCTTTCACACGCTGCTGATAGGGATAGAGTTCCATGCTTATTCTCCAAAGAAGTCGTTCAGCGTGTTGCTTTTGCCGGATGGTGAAGATGAGACGAACCAGCCGTACTGCTCCGCCGTTGCTTTGGCCTCCCCCATCATCTCCTCCCGCAGCTCTGCCGGCTCCAGCACTTCTACATCGCTGCCCCATCCGCGAATCCAGGGGAGCATCTCCCGGGGCTCTGCGATCTGTGCCCGCCAGAGCAGGCTGCCGTCCGCTTCATGTGAGAGTTCCTGTGAGTGGTGCCAGCGCGTCTCTTCGACCCGCTGGGCGACCCGCGGATGAAATTTGAGGGCAATCGTCACCGGTTCGGCGTCCGTATACCAGATGCCCCAAGCGTTGCTCAGCATTGCTGTGGGGTCAAAGTCGGCGGGAATTTCGTAGCCCTCGCGCAGGATTTCAGCCGAGCGCAGCCGTTCGATTTTGAATGTGCGCACCGCGCCCGGCGGTTCACGCAGGCCGATAACGTGCGCGGTTTGGCCCACAGCATAGGGTTCGATGAAGTAAGGCGAAAACTTGTAGGTAAAGACGCGGCCGTCATCCATCTGATGGCTGACCTCCACCTTACGCGCCGAGGACCAGGCCTCGGTGAGCTTTTGCAGCACGTCCATGTAGACCGGATCCCGATAGGCTGCGGCTTCATCCATGGCCGCCGCGGAGCGCAGAAGGTGGCCGCTTACGTTTTGGTCCAGGCGCTGCAAGGCCATGCCCAGCTTGCGCAGCGCCGACGCGGCGTGGGGATTTTGCTTGTCCGTACGCGTGGCCAATAGCCGTGTCGCCAGATGGATGGCCATAATTTCGTGCAGGCTAAAGGTTGCCTTGGTCAGGTCGGCCGCTCGATCCAGCTTGAGCCTATTGCCGTCCAAATCGTCTTCGTAGATGCCCGGCGGCAGATGGTTCTTTTGTAGATAGCGGCCGATGGTGGACCGATTGACGCCCAGACGGCGGGCAATCTCGGCGCGGGTCAGGCCCTCGGGATAGGCCCACAGCAACTTCTCGATTTGCAACAGTCGCTGCGATTTTTCCTGAGCGCGGTTCATTGGGGGACTCCTTGTTGTACAGTCGTTGGCTTGTTGCCTACTCTATCACACAATCTTACGAAATCCCGCAACATCTCGCGAAATTGGTGCGGATTTCGTGCCGGGAGCGGATGATTGAGGCTAATCAGCGGGAATAACGTCCCCGGCACGCGCCGGGGACGTTGGCCGGCCAATGCCCTACTTCCTGCGTCCGAAGGGCCACAGCCCGCCCCGCTCGTCTTCGCTGAGCAGGATACCCGCTTCCTCCATGGCCGGCAGACGCCGGGTGATGGTGGAGGGGCTAACGCCCAGTTTCCGGGCTACTTCGCCGGGTAGCAGCCCCGGCTCTTCGTTGATCAGCTCGGCCGTCTCTTCAAACTCGTCCTGCTTCTTGCGCCAGAATCCCATGGTTGCACCTCCATGCTGAGGGATGTGAATGATTGACATCCACAGCATGGGCGGGGGCTGTTGCACCTACTGCAACACGGGTTGAGCAATTTCTAAATTGATTTGGGTGTGTTCAAAATGAGTTGAAGCGGTAGGGAGCGTGCCCTTGCGGCCGCCCGTGTTTCGTCAACCGAGTTTGAATGCACCCAATTGATTTGCGAGCGTTCCCCATGGTCATGACTTGCCGATTCCCCAACCCCTTAGGTATGATCCCCCCCAACACACACCACCCAATCTCTCAATCTCTAATCTCCCAATCTCTAATCTCCCAATCTCTTAATCGCCCGGTTACCAATCTTCAATCTCCAATCTTCAATTCCCATGACCCGCCGCCGTCTCCTCCTCCTGACCCTCATCCTGGTAGCCTTCACCCGGCTGCTGGTCGAGTTGGACGCGGTCAACCTCTGGTGGGATGAGAGTCTGAGCCTTCAGCGCGCCGAAAGCTCGTGGCCGGACCTGCTGCTGGGGAATCTGCCCATCGGCGACGGCGTCAATCAGATCGTCACCCGGGACCAGCATCCCTTCGCCTACTTTGCTCTGCTGCGGGCCTTCCGCTACGGCGGCGGCCTGTCTGAATTCGGCCTGCGTCTGCCTGCCGCGTTTGCGGCCGTGCTGCTGGTTCCCGCGCTGTGGAGTTTGGCGCGCTTGCTGGAGCGGCGGGGCATCGCCCTGGCGGGCGCGGCATGGTGGGCCGCAGGGCTGGCCGCGCTCAGCCCGTTCCATCTTTGGTTTGGGCAGGAAGTGCGCATGTACGCGCAGGTCGCGGTGCTGGCGCCCCTCTCCTTCTACTGGCTCCTGCGCTGGACCAGGGCAACCGGTGGGGCGCAATGGCGTGCAGCCGGATGGGCGGGCCTCTTTACCCTGGCCCTGCTCTTCACTCATTATTTCGCCGTCTATCTCCTGCCCGTCTATATTGGGGTCTTTGCCCTCCACGTCTATCGCCGGAACCGAGCATGGGGCGCGGTCCTGTTTGCGCTCCTCAGCGCTGGCGCGTTCATGGGCGGTCTGCTCATTGCCCGGCAGATTCTCAGCCAGCCCGGCGCGGGTGCAAACTTTGCCGCGGTGGAGCTGGACACGCTGATTAAGGACCTGCTCAACGCCTTCAGCTTCGGGCCCGGAGTGGCTATCGACCGGGTCTGGCTGCTGGACCTGCTCTTTGGCGTGATTGCCCTCATTGGTTGCGCGGCCGCGGTGCGCAACCGCCGCGCGTGGCGCAATGACGGCTGGACCGTAGGCGCGCTGCTTCTGGGCCCGCCCCTTGCCCTCTGGCTTGTCAATCGCTTTTTGCCTTCCTACATGACAGCGCGGCATATGGCCATCATCAGCGGCTTCTTCCTGCTGGCCGTGGCCGCGGGCGTCGCCTGGCTGGGCAGCCGCCGGCGCGAAGTCGGCCTGCTTTTGGGCGGGATTGCGGTCGGCTGCCTGCTCTACGCCAACGGCGTCTACTACACTCGGGTCGATCCCCGCACGACTGATTTCGCCGGCCTGGGCGAGACCCTGGCTGAGCATCTCCAGCCGGGAGACGTAGTGCTCCTCCAGTCGCCTGAGTTCAAGCGCATGTACGAGTTTTACCTGCCCGACGAACTGGACGCCTTGCAGCCCCGAGCGGACGATCTGGTCTGGCAGATCGTGCCCGTCTACACCGGCGATCCGGCCGACACTGAGGCCCGGCTGACCGCGCTCCATGCCCAGGGCCGACGCATCTGGAACGCGCGGATTGCGCCCCTCATCACTGACGATTTTGACGGCCTGGTGGATAAGTGGCTGGCGGACCATGCGTTTTTGGTCAAGGAGTACGGCTTTACGTCGGAGAACTCATTTTTGAAAATGACGCTCTATCTGCCCGAGCCCACCGTTTTTGAAGCGGACGAGATCGCGCAGGCGCCGGGAGCGACGGACGCTGATTTCGGCGGCATCATTCGCCTGCGTGGCCTGGACGCGGACGCGCCCCTGATTGGCGGACGCAGCCTTCCGATCGCCCTTTATTGGGAACCGCTGGAGCCCATTCGGCAGCGCTACAAGTACATCCTGCGTCTGGAAATCCCGGACGCCGGCGGGTCCGTTGTGCTGGCCCAGACCGAGCGGGAGCCCTACGAAGGGGCCATTGCCACCGCCTACTGGCAGGATCCCGGTAAGACCATCCTGGAATATAGCGAACTCACTTTTTCGGACCCTGTGACATTGGCCGACATCCCTGGCGACGCGCGTCTCGCTCTGCAACTCTACGACATGGAAACGGGCGCCAAGTTGCCCGTCACCAATCCCGGCGCGGGTAAGATTGGCGACGACGGCGTGACCCTCTATCTTCCGTTTGTGATCCCATGACCATCTTCTCTGACCGCACCGGACGCGCGGCGGGCCTGATCCTTTTGGCATTTGCGGGATTGGCCATCGCCTTCACCCTCATCGTGCCGCCCTTTGAAGCACCCGATGAGCTTTATCATTACGGCTTCGTGCGTTACGTGGCCGGAGGAAACGGCCTGCCCGTGCAGAGTACGGTCAGCACCGGCCCCTGGGAACAGGAGGGCAGCCAGGCGCCCTTGTATTATTTGCTGGCGGGCGCGCTCAGCGCGGGCGTGGACCAGGCCGATTTTGACGCATTGGCCGTGCGCAACCCCCACGCCAACATCGGCGATCCCCTCTACCCCGGCAACAAGAATCGCATGCTGTACAGCGCTGCGCCTTATCCTCTCGCGGGGGCCAACCTTGCCCTCCACCTGGGGCGCTGGCTTTCCGCGCTCCTGGGGCTGATTACCCTTTTCTTCACCTGGCGCACCGCGCGTCTGGCCTTGCCCGGTCGGGACTGGGCCGCCCTGACTGCGTTGGCCATTGTTGCCTTTCTGCCCCAATTCGGCTTTATCAACGGCTCGCTCAACAATGATACCCTGGTCACCGCGGTGGCCGCGGCCACTGTTTACTGGCTGGCCCGGCTGCTGGCTATGCCCCAGGCAGAGACGCCGTCTGTACGGGATTGGCTCGTTCTGGGTGTGCTGCTGGGCCTGGCCGCTCTGAGTAAGTTGCAGGGATTGGGGCTTTTTGTGCTGGCCGGGACGGCCGTTCTCTTCATGGCGTGGCAGAGGCGGGATTGGCGTTTGCCGCTGCGCGCGCTGCTGCCCGTGGCCCTGCCCGCCTTGCTCATCGCGGGCTGGTGGTACGTGCGCAATGTGCGCCTCTACGGCGATCCTTTCGGCCTTTCAAACCTGCTGGAAATCAACGGCCGCCGGCGGGACCCCCTGACCTGGGACGGCTTTCTGCGCGAATTTCGCGGGCTGCGCTATTCCTTCTGGGGACTTTTCGGTTGGTTCAATATTTTGCTGCCCGGCTGGATCTATCGCGTGCTGGATGGGTTCA
The DNA here is from genome assembly GCA_020433455.1 of Caldilineaceae bacterium. Lineage (GTDB taxonomy): Bacteria > Chloroflexota > Anaerolineae > Caldilineales > Caldilineaceae > JAGRCP01. The sequence continues at coordinate 14,542 of JAGRCP010000148.1, forward strand.
CGCTGGTCAGTTTTGTTGGCCTGCTGATCTGGTCCATGCGCCGGGCAGCCGGGCCGGCCGCGGCCGG
>JAGRCP010000002.1 GCA_020433455.1 Caldilineaceae bacterium
CCCATCGGCGGCATGTGGGTGGAAGCCGATTGCAACCTCAGCGGCCCCGAATCCCTGGCGCGCCAGCTCCTGCTGGGGCGCACATTCTTTCGCGAGCACTTCGGCGCGCACGCTGAATCGCCCGTCTTGTGGCTGCCCGATGTCTTCGGTTATGCCTGGAATCTGCCCCAGTTAATTAAGGAGGCCGGGCTGGAATATTTCTTCACCATCAAGATTGGCTGGAGCCAATATAACCGCCTTCCCTATGACAGCTTTTGGTGGCAGGGACTGGACGGCGCCAAGGTCCTCACCCACTTCAGCACTGCACCTGATTTCGGCGGATACGCCAGCACCTACAACGCCAACGTAACGCCGCGGCAGGTGCTGGGCGCCTGGAGCAACTTCCAGCAAAAAGACGTGGAAGATGACCTGTTCATCGCCTACGGCTATGGTGACGGCGGCGGCGGTCCCACGCGCGAGATGCTGGAAAATATCCGGGAGATGCAGGCGTTTCCCGCCACGCCGCAGATGGAGCAGGGATCGGCCCTGGCCTTCTATCGCAAGCTGGAAACGGACGCGGGCGATCGGCTGCCTACGTGGAACGGCGAACTCTACCTGGAGCTGCATCGGGGTACCTATACGAGCCAGAGCCGGAACAAACGCGCCAATCGCAAGAGCGAATTCCTGCTCCACGATGCCGAATTTGCGGCCACACTGGCCGCGCTCCTGGATCCCGGCTACCGTTATCCGGCCGCCCGCCTGGGCAAAGCCTGGGAATTGATCTGCCTCAATCAGTTTCACGACATCATCCCCGGCAGCAGCATCGGCCCCGTCTACACAGAATCCCAGGCCCAGTATGCTGAACTGCAACGCATGGCGCGGGAGGAACGCGACCGCGCGCTGGGCGTCATCGCGGCCCATGCAGGCGGAGATATCCTCCTGGTGAACCCCACGAGCTTTGAGCGCTCCGATCCCGCAATATGGGACGGTCAACTGGCCGCGGACGAAGGGCTCTGCATGGTGGGCGGGACAGCGGGCGACAGAGAGATAGCCGTGCAGCGCAGTGAGGAAGGCGTGATCATAGATGCCGGCGCCCTGCCGCCCTACAGCGTCACCGCGCTCAGGCGAACCGACAGCCGGGCGAGGCTCTCCGGGACAAAGCTGACGGCATCCGCAATATTGCTGGAAAATGACCATCTGCGCGTGGAGTTGAACGCAGCCGGCGACATCATACGCATCTACGACAAAACCAACCAGCGCGAGGTGCTGCCTCCCGGCGCGCAGGCCAATACGTTCCAAGCCTTCGAGGATCGGCCCATAAACTGGGACGCGTGGGACGTAGACATCTTCTATGATGACAAAATGTGGACCGCAGACCCGGCCCAGTCCGTACGTATTGTTGAAGCGGGCCCCCTGCGGGCGACGTTGGAAATCAGGCGCCGGGTGCTCAACAGCGAGTATATCCAGCGCATTTCGCTCTGCCACAACAGCCCACGGCTGGACTTCGACACCCGCATCGACTGGCGCGAGCGGCACATCCTACTCAAGGTCGCTTTCCCCGTGAATGTGCTCGCGCCTACCGCCACCTATGAGATTCAATGGGGCAACACGGAGCGCCCCACCCATCGCAACACCAGTTGGGATTGGGCGCGCTTCGAGACCTGCGCCCAGAAATGGGTGGATCTGAGCGAGGGCGACTACGGCGTCAGCCTCCTCAACGACTGCAAGTATGGTCACGATATCCGGGACAACGTCATGCGTATCAGCTTGCTCCGGGCTGCAACCTACCCGGATCCGGAAGCCGATCAGGGTGAGCAGCGCTTTGCCTACAGCCTTCTGCCACACGCCGGCGGCTGGAACGAAGAGACCATCCGGGCCGCTTACGCCCTCAATGATCCGCTCCTGGTCTACGCCGGAGACGGCGCAGGCGGAGAAAGCGGATCGACGCCCGACCTGCTCAGCGCGCCCCTCATCAGGGTCGATCAGCCCAATGTGGTGATCGAAACGGTAAAGATGGCCGAAGACGGCGACGGCGTCATTGTACGCCTCTACGAAAGCCGCCGCTGTCGCGGCGACGTAACGCTGCAAACATCATTTGCGCTGGGTGACGCGGCGTTGGTCAATCTGCTGGAAGAGACAAAAGAGCCGCTTCCCGTAAACGGCAAACAAGTGACCTTTGCCGTCCGACCTTATCAGATTGTTACCCTGCGCCTCCGCCCCGGGGCATAGACCAGAAAGAATCCGCTTCTGCAACGACGAAATTGACGCGGCCGCTATCCCCCATTGCCGGATCAAGCCTTTATCAAATCGAAAGACAGTCCGTCTATGACTACAGAAGAAAATGCACCGGTCGAAAAGCCGAACGTAAAGCAGGACAGCGGAAAAAAAGCGCCGATCGTCAACGAGCCGGCCGGAGAAAGGGGCGGGCCCGGCGCGCCCATTCGCCTGAGCCGGGTCCTCAGCATGGGGCAGTTGACCACCATCGGCATGACCATCAGCCTCGGTCTGGCCGTCTTTACCATCCTGGGTCCGTTTGTCGAAGAACATCCGGCGCAAAGCATCCAGGGCTCATTTCTGCTGCTGGCCCTCATTGCCCTGCCCATCGTGCTCACCCTGGGTGACTATGCGATGCTTTCCAAGGGGCGCGGCGTCTACGGGTTGGTCCGCAATGCCGAGCCTGCCATCCTGCCGTTTTTAACCGGATGGCTTATGCTGGGCGGTTTCAGCACGCTGTTGGCTTTGCTCAGCCTGGGCCTGGCCGCACACGTGGATATCCTGCTCACCAGCATCAACATAGGGCAGCCCGTCATTCTTCTGGGCGCCCTTCTCCTCATCCTGCTTACCGGCGTAAAGATTTTGGGCGGCCGGACCAACTGGCAACACGGTATCTTTATTGCAACAGCGGCGGCGCTGACAGCCTTTGTCCTGGCCATGCTGGGCCTTTTTCGCGATCCAACGGGCATTAGCCCGGCGCGTTATCTCTCACGCGATGCGCTCAAATTCGGTGTTTCGGCCACGGAAACCGCGGCACTCTTCGGCGCCGCACTCTGGGGCAGCCTGATGATCATCGAACTGCGGGGATATTCCTCCAATCGCGTCCGGCTGCGCAATTCCCTGCTGGTGACAATCGCAAGCCTGACAATTGTAGCGGGAACGGCTGCCCTGGCGCTGGATCACCATCGCGGCCCATTTGCGAATATGGCGGCGCCGCTGCTCACCTTTGCGCAAGCAGGCATTGCGCCTGCGCCCGGCCTCTTCCAGGTTGTCTACCTGCTTGCAGGCTTCTGGCTTATGCTCATGGGCATCGACCTGGTCTTTACGAACAACGCCCGGGTCAGCGAAACCATGGCGGACGACGGCTTTGCGCCCGGAACGATAGTCCGCCAATTGCGCAGCACGGGCGCGCCCATCTGGCCGACGGTTATTTCTGCGCTTATTGGGCTGCTGCTCATGCAATTCGTTCCGCTGCTCGATATTCTGCGCCTGTCCAGCGCGTTCTTCTTCTGGACGATCGCGCTGATCAACTTTCCCCGCCTGATTGCCCGACCGGACAGCGCGTACGTCAAGGGCGCCAAGCTCCCCTTCCATCCGCTCCTGCCCGGCCTGGCGCTGACGGTAAGCATCCTCCTTCCCCTCACCTTGGGCGGCGCAAGTCTGCTCCAGGCCGCAATTTGGCCGGTTGTGGGTCTGATCGCCTATTTCGCCTATGCCCGCGGCCGAGAGAATCGGGAGCGGCAGAAGGCCATACAGGAAAGCGAAAAACTGGTCGGGTTCGCCGGCGGCATCAGTACAGGCGCCCATCCGTCCATGGAGAACGCTGTTTTGGTCGGGATTAGCAACCCCAAAACCAGCCGCGCGCTGCTGCGTCTGGGCGCGCGGCTGGCGGCGCAACGCGACACAGGCTTGATTGCCCTCCGGGTGGTCCGCATGTCGGAACAGACTGCGCTGCATCTGCGCCCGCGCATCGTCCAACGCGAATTGGAAACCCTGCAGGAAATGCTCGACGAAGCAAAAATCGATTCCGTAGCGGTGCAACCGCTGGTGCGCCTGGGCGTCAGCCCCCAGGACGGCATTATGGACGTAATCGAAAGTGAGGATATCGGCTTGCTGCTGCTGGGGTGGTCGGGCACGTTGACGTCAGACGGGGAGATGACCCATGCGTTCATTGACGAGATCATGCGCGATGCAGCGTGCGATGTCCTGGTCCTGCGGGGCGAAATCCCGACTGAAGCCGAACGGATCGTGATCGCCACGGCAGGCGGCCCCCACAGCATTCTGGCGGCAGAGCTTTCGCCGGCCTTTTGCCCAACCGAAGAGACCCACATCCGTCTGCTTCACGTCCTGCCGTCTACCAGCTCGATCAGCGAGAAGCAGACGGGCAATGCTGCGCTCACTGCAGGGGCGAATTTTGCCGGCGAACAGGATGTTGAGCAGGAGATGATTAGCGCCGGAAGCATAGAAGAGGGAATTATCAAAGGCAGCGATAAGGCGGACCTGCTCGTCATGGGCGCGGCAAAAACAAACGCATTTACCCGCTCACGCTTCCGGGGAATGCCCGTGCACATCGGCTCCAATCGAGCCGGCGCGGTACTCATTACCCGGGCCAGGGAAGAACTGCGCCACCCGTGGCTTGCACGCGCGTGGGAAACGGTTTCAGACCCCCTGCCGCAACTCACCGAAGAGCGGCGCAAAGAGGTCCTGGTCTCCATGGTCGAGTCGTCATCGCCTTCGGTTGATTACTACGTTCTCATTGTACTCTCTGCGGTCATCGCCACCCTGGGCCTGATGCAGAACAGCGCAGCGGTTATTATTGGGGCCATGCTGGTTGCTCCCCTTATGAGCCCGATTCTGGCCATTGCAATGGGCATTGTGCGGGGCGATCTGGAGTTATTGCGCACAGCGTCCAAAGCAACAGCACAAGGTATTTTTCTGGCCGTCCTCACCGGCATCATCACCGCGCTGCTTTCGCCCATCAATGCCGCAACCAACGAAATCTTCTCCCGCACCCAGCCCAACGTGCTGGATCTCATGGTCGCACTGGCATCGGGCGCGGCGGCCGGGTATGCCGTTAGCCGGTCGCGGGTGGCCGCAGCCTTACCCGGCGTGGCCATTGCCGCAGCCCTGGTCCCGCCGCTGGGCGTGGTCGGCTACGGCATCAGCGCCTCTCAACTGCGCTATGCGGGCGGCTCCCTCCTGCTCTTCTCCACCAATCTGGTAGCGATCGTCCTCTCTGCCGCGCTGGTCTTTTTAGCATTGGGCTTTTATCCGCGGGATGTAGGGGGGCAGCGACTCTGGCCGCTGTTGCGCATTCCCCTGCTTTTGCTGGCGATAATCACCGCTGCGCTAACGACAATCACCGTTATTACCGTGCGCAATGCCAATGTAGAAACCGAAATCGAACGGTTTCTCAACGACAATATTCCGCCGGGCGAGCTGCAAACATTTGTCGTAACCCGGGCGGAAGGTGAATATCAGGTTCAACTTTTTCTCCTGCCGAATCAACCGGACGTATGGACGCCGGACTTTGTTACCCGGTTGGACCAGAAGTTGGAAGAGGCTATCGGCCGCCAGACCGACATAGAAGCCATTATTCAGCCGGTGGAGCGCTATACAAGCAGGGAGGGCGAAATTGCCGCAATGGTAACCGACTATTTGAACGGGCAGATTGAAGCAAACGCAGGGCGGGTCGTGCAGTTGAATATTTTTAGCGGGGAAGAAGAGGAAATCAGGGTGGTGATGACCGTGCTTACGCCGCCAGACCACGGGCTGGATGCGCAGGAACTAGAGCGCATCCGCCGCGGTCTGACCGAACGAATAAGAGAACACGCAGATAGCAATACGCCGAACGTACATTTAGAAGTAACGTCTCTCGTGGGCGATTACACCAATCTTGACTTGCCATCGACTGAATAATGCCGATTGAATTACCTGGTAACGCTACATTTATCCTAAAGTGCTTATTCTGATACGTGGAGCGGACGCGCAGCCTTGCTTTTCGGCTTTTTCGTCTTAGCCATAATCTTGCTCCGCTGCTCTTCTTCCCAGTTGCGTCGGGCCTCAATCGCCTTATTGAGCGCTTCATGGAATCCGTACCGCTCTACCGCAAACTCACGTACAGTCTTGCCGCCGTCGTCGCGCTGCCAAGTGGCTACAAAGGCGCCGCTCTTCCCGTGAGTCTTGGCAAACGAAACGCCGTTGACGCCGGTCGAGTTGCTGGCGATTGTCGTGGGCTGAAAGGGAAGCTTGGGATTGCGCTTGATAAACTCATCACGCGCTTCGGACGCGGCAATGAGCGCAACTTCGGCGCTGCCCCAATAATTTGAGTCGGAAAAATACTTACTTAACCGCTTACCGTTACGTTGGATTTTCAACCACCAACCGTTTCGATCGGGTCGATGATCGCGGTGAATATTACGCGTGTCATAGCGTGTGAGATCAAATCCTAGACTCTTCATGGCTACTTCTTTCTACTATCGCTTCGAGGAATAAAGCGAAGAAAAAAATGGGAGTAATGGAATTTACGTGCACTAGTAATGGGTAAAAACGGAGAGATCCCTCCAGTACACATCGATTTAAAGCAACTATATGCCAGTTTCACAAATTTGCCAAGTCAGGTTCCATACATGTTTTTATCGATACAGCTGCGCCTTTCTATCCGAATCATAACGGACATGTTTACAAACAAATCTTAAAACGGTCTACGGTTCGTTCCTGACTTGGCGTCCAGTATATAACGCTGACCAAAGCCCAACAACATTATAGCATGTAGTTATTTCCTATACGACTCGATGGGCTCCACCTACCCTATTGAGTAGGATTCGAGTAGGGGATCCAGCAGGCGAATTTGTCGAACAAGTCGATGCCGCATCAGGCGTCGATATTGACGCGTTCACCAATTTAAACGAGTTGACAAGCGGATTGGTTCAGCCTACAATTGGTCCATGATTGCGAACTCTATGTACGCTCCCGCACAGACTTTGCTTCGCTCGACTTATCGCCCGCTTGCCGCGCGGCTCTTCTTCTTGGCGGTCATGCCCAAATTTCCCACTCCAGGCAACCTTCATTCGCTCCGCCGACGCTAACCGTTCGTTGGCAGAGCATTCCGTTTCTTGCTGCGGCAACCAAGCGCATACGCCGCCGCAGCGCTCGATCCATTCAAGCCAGATGAGAAAGGAGTCAGACCATGGATCTTACCGTTCATGGCCGCAACGTCGAAATCAATGATTGGATTCAGGAATATGCCGAGAAAAAAGTCGGCAAGCTGGAGCGCTATCTCTCCAGCATCACTGACGCACGCTGCGAACTGACCCACAGCCCCACCCGCTCAGCCGCGGACCGCTATACCTGTCAGATTACGCTTTGGGCCGATGGTCAGATCTTGCGGGCGGAAGAATCCACGGGAGATGTCTTTGCTTCGATCGACGCAACGGCCGACAAGGTCTATAAGCAGATTCGGCGCTTCAAGGGGCGCCGCTATCAGAGCAAGCGCCGGGCTGCCGCCGCAGCCAGCGCCGAAGCGCAAATGGCCGCTATCGCCGCCATGACGCAAATTGAGGAAGAGGAGGAAGCAGAAGAAGTCGGCAACCTCATTCGCCGCAAGCAGTTCATCCTCCAGCCCATGGATGAAGAAGAAGCCATTGAGCAGATGGAACTGCTGGGTCATGACTTCTTCGTTTACCTTAACCCCCAATCCGGCGACGCCAACGTCGTTTACCGCCGCCATGACGGCAACTACGGTTTACTGGAGCCTCAGGCTGCATAAGGAACCGTAGGAGGAACGACAAAGAGATAAAAAAGGGGCGGCTGTGATACGCAGCCGCCCCTTTTTTGTACGCCCTGAACCCCAACTTTATGTAAAACGGATATCATCTTCCCGACGCACGACTGAGCCGCTATAGAGCCATGACACCTGGCGCAGCGTCAGGGCCTGATCAAAGGGCGTCAGCGCGGAAACGCCGTTCGCCGGGACCACGACATGGAACCAGCGAAGGCCGGCAGATGCCGCTGTATGGAGCACGCAAATGCTGGCAACCGTCCCCACGATGATCAAGTTTTCCACCTGCCAGATACGCGTGAGGTAGTGATCCAGCCACGTGTCATAGAAGCCGTCATAGCGACTCTTGCGGCAGACCAAATCGCCTTCGGCAGGAGCCAATTCGTCGATGATCTGCCAGCCCCAGCTTTCGGCCGCGCAGTGTGCAGGCCAAATCTCCCACTCCCTGTCGCCGGGATAGTGGGTGTCCTGGGTATAGGCGATCTTCACGCCCGCGGCCCGAGCCCGGGCCAGCAGTGCAGCAATATGCTCAACGGTTGCCGCGGCATCCTCCACCGCCAGCGTGCCGCCCGGCTTGACAAAATCATTTTGCATATCCACCACGACAATCGCCGTCTTCCCAGGATCAAGCAACAATTCGTCCTGTACGGGAATGGGGGGAATCTCCACGCTGCCCTGCGGCACAAAATCAGGTTTCATTCTTCGCTCTCCTTGGGCTTGAACCGATTTTCCGTCAATCGAATCGATGATACACAGAAGCGGCCGGATGCGCTATTATGGGACAACGCTGTGATAAAATGAACGCGACCAACGCCCCCATGTTGCGTAGAGATGCCTGGGGCCGACAAACGGCCCGCTAACCATAGTGAGAACATACCGTTGCAACGAATTTTAACCAAAACACAAGATGATCTGCTGCGGCGGGAGCGCGCGCTGCTGGAAGAGCTGCGCGTCCACTTCGCGCGCCTGGACGCGTCCGACGACGATCTGGCGCTGCTCAAGCGCAGCCTCCAACAGCTGGATGAGCTCTTTCTGCTGGTGGTGGTGGGCGAGTTCAATGCGGGGAAATCCGCCTTCATCAACGCGCTGCTGGGCGAGCGCGTTCTGGCGGAAGGCGTAACGCCCACAACGGCCGATATCCACGTATTGCGCTACGGCGAAACCTTTTCCCAACAGCCTGTGGGCGATGACTATCTCCTGATCAGCGCGCCGGTAGAGTGGCTGCGTGAGATCAGCCTGGTGGATACGCCGGGAGCCAATGCAGTCATTCAGCGCCATCAGGAGATCACCGAAGAATTCGTGCCCCGCAGCGATCTGGTGCTCTTCGTCACCAGCGCGGACCGCCCCTTCAGCGAGAGCGAACGCAGCTTTCTGGAGCGCATTCGCCGGTGGGGCAAGAAGATCGTCATCATCGTCAACAAGTTTGATCTGATCGATGAAGCGGACGATCAGCAAAAAATTCTGGATTTTGTCGGCCAAAACGGCCGGGATCTGCTGGGCGCGGAGCCGACCGTCTTCCCCATCAGCGCGCGCATGGCGCTCAAAGCCAAGCAGAAAGCCCGGGAAACAGGCGCGACGCCCGGCGGCGATTTCTGGGAAGAGAGTCGCTTCGGACCGCTGGAAAACTATATTCTCAATGTGCTGGATGCCGGCGAGCGAGTGCGCCTCAAGCTGGCCAATCCCCTGGGCGTGGCGGCCAAGCTGGTCGATCAGTATCAAGCGGTTATCGAAGAGCGCCAGGCCCTGCTCAAGGGCGACTTCCGCACGCTGGACGAAATCGAGGCCCACCTGGACGCATACGAACGGGACATGCGTCATGACTACACCTATCACGTGAGCCATGTGGACAACGTGCTCTACGCCATGGCCGAGCGGGGCGACCGCTTTTTTGATGAAACGATGCGCATCGCGCGGGTCATGGACCTGGTAAACGGCGAAAAAATCCGGGGCCAGTTTGAGCGCGAAGTTCTGGGAGACACCAGCCGCGAGGTCGAACGCTATGTCAGCAATCTCATCGACTGGATGGTGGAGAAGGACTATCGCCAGTGGCGAGACGTCAACGCATTCATCGACAGCCGGGCCTCGCTCCACGCCGATAAAATTATGGGGCAGGTCAAGAGCGATTTTGAGATCAATCGCCAGGCCCTGCTCACCAGCATCGGGCGCGAAGCCCGGGAGATTGTCCAGAGCTACGATCAGGAAGCCGAATCCCTCAAGTTGGCGCAGGATATCCAATCGGCAATCATTCAGACGGCGGCGGTAGAAGTCGGTGCGCTGGGCCTGGGCGCGCTGATGGTGGCGCTGCTCCAGACCACCGTGCTGGACGTTACGGGCATTCTCGCGGCGGGTTCGCTGGCTGCACTGGGCTTCTACGTACTGCCCTATCGACGCTCCCGCGTCAAAAAGGACCTACGAAACAACATCGAAGAGCTGCGCACAGGGCTCCATGCAGTGTTGGACAGCCAGTTTGAGACCGAGCTGAACAACGGCCTCCAGCGCATCCGCGAGTCGATTGCGCCCTACACCCGCTTCGTGCGGGTAGAGCGGGAAAAGCTGGAGCGGCTGAACGGCGAACTGAGCGACGCCCGGCGCGAATTAGAAGCCATCCGCCAGAGCGTAGAGCAGCTTTGAGCTCCACGATGGCTCACCTTCTCTCCCTCATGCCCCTGCGTGCCGACGCGCACCGCAACGAGTTGACGCGCCTCTATCGCGCCGTCCCCGCCTACCGCGCACAACAGGGCCTCAGCGGCAACCCGTACCTGTTGGCCGAACAGGACCTGCGCGCGGCAGAGGCCGCCGCAGATCGCGCCTTGTTGGGCATTCTGCGGGCCGTGGACGCCCAAAACCCTGCCGCGGGCGCGGAACTGGTCGGCATTGTAGACTTTCGCCGCCACTGGCCCCAGGAAGGCGTGGCGACGCTGGGCGCGCTGCTCGTGGCCGAACAGTGGCAGCGCCAGGGCATCGGCCGCCAGGCGTGGGGCCTGCTGGAGCCGTGGCTGGCCGACCAGGCGGATATCAGCCGCGTCGTCGCCGGCGTGGAACAGTTCAATCCCGGCGGCCTACGTTTTCTCCAGGCGCTGGGTTTCACCCTCACCGGCGAGGCCGAACGGGTGCGTCTGGGCGACCGGCTCGTGCGGAGAATAATGATGGAAAAGGCGATTTGAAACGTAATGCGTAAATATCCGCAACTCAACCAGGTTCGCCGCCGTTCCCCGGGAGCGCGGGACTCCAGTCCGGCAATAACGCCAAGCTGGAGCTTGGCGCTCCCGGGGACGCCGGCTACTCAGCAGAATCAACGATAAATTTGGCTTGCGCGTCGATTGTCACAGAAATAGTTCCGTCGACCGGCGTCAACGTTTCGATCAGATTGCCCTCCCGGTCCAGGAGCATACGCGGGCCATCCGCCTCAAAGGTAAGGGCGGCGCTTTCATCCGCTGTTGACCAGGCGATGATAACCGGTCCGGCGTCAGTGTCGAATTGATATGCTTCCAGATTATCAGGCTGTCCGGCCATGGAGCCGAAGCAGTAGCCGCCCTTAACCCGGCCGGCGTAATGCTGGAAGGTGTCATAAGCGTTGGCAAAGTTGTGGTCGGCGTCAATCAGCCAACGCTCGAAGGTCTCCTCATAGGCGGGATCATCGCGGATGGCAAACCAGAAGAGGTTATCCACGCCGGCGCACGCGGCCCGGGTCCACTCCTTCACAATGAACTCCCGCTGTCCCTCTAAGCCCAAGTTCGGATCGTTCGCCCACATGGACGTTTCGGTAATCCACATGCGTTTCCCCGTAACGCCGTACTCCGCCATAGTGGCGCGCAGTTCTTCGGTCTTGTCCCGTACGCTGGGGAAATCTTCGACGTTGATGGGGTAGAAGTGAAAGCTGAGGCCGTCGAAATAGTCGCCCGCGCCCGCGGCCAGAGCGTCGGCAAAGAAGGCACGATTAAAGACGCTCCAATTATCGTAGGCCAGGCCGCCGAAGAAGACCAGATCGTTGGGCTGACGCGTCTTGACCGCCATGTAGAATGCCGTCAGGGAAGCCGCATATTCGCTGCCGTAGTTGCCCCAACAGCCGATATACGCGCCGTAGGGATGAGGCTCAAAGGAATCCGGCTCGTTAAGAAATTCCCAGGCGTCAACCCTGTCGCCGTAGCGGTCAACGAGAGCCGCAGCGAAACTCGTCACCGCATCATTATTGGTAATGGGCCCGCATGGATTCGCCGCGGCCCAGGCCGGAATATTGTAGATGAGCACCAGGGGCTCAATCCCCAGTTCAGCCATGCGATTGATGACGCCGTCATAGACCGACCAGTTATATTCGCCGGGCGCGGTCTCAATCTCCGCCCAGGACAGCCAAACCCGAATCCAATCGCCGCCCAGTTCCTGCACCAGAGGATAATCCGTCTCCATAACGTCGGGGAGTGTGGTCATGTGACCAAAGTCTGCGGCGATTTTGAGCGCGGGCCAGCGGCCATACTCCACAATGGGCAGGTAGGCGGTATTCGCAACGGGGATGGTTGCCTGAGCGGTTTCCTGCGCGGCGAGCGGAGAAACTGAACGCACGCCGCCCCAGAACGCACTCAGCAAAAAGGCAAACAAGATAAACAGTCGAACGGGAGAAAAAAACGACCTGCACATGATACATCCTTTCCGGTTGAAAATTGGTTGGGAGTACAGCGCCTTCAGTAAGATATACGCTAGAACTTCTGGTTAGGTTCTCATAAATTTTTGCCGCCTGCATTCGGCAAAGAATCTTCTTTTCGGCAATGGAGAAAGGCTTACGGCTCTGAAAAGCCAGTAGTGGTAAACTTAATGCTTTGTACTTACGCCGTTGTTGATTTTCACTTGAAAATCGCCTACAATGGCGAGGTTAGGCGAACAAGCGTTCTTATTTATTTTATCATTAATCTGCCTGCCGGCAAGGGGGAAACGCTGCATGGCTCTGGATAAACTCATTGTGCGCGGCGCGCGCGAACATAACCTCAGAAATATAGACCTGGAAATTCCCCGGGACAAGCTGGTCGTTATCACCGGATTGAGCGGCAGCGGCAAGAGCAGCCTGGCTTTTGACACCATCTATGCCGAAGGACAGCGACGTTATGTCGAGTCGCTTTCAGCCTATGCGCGCCAGTTTCTCGGCCTCATGGAGAAGCCGAACGTAGACCAGATCGAAGGACTCAGCCCGGCCATCTCCATTGACCAGAAGGGCTCAGGGCGCAACCCGCGCTCCACCGTGGGCACTGTAACTGAGGTCTATGACTATCTCCGCCTGCTCTATGCCCGGGTGGGCATTCCCCATTGTCCCGAGTGCGGCGAACCTATCACCCAGCAGACGCCTACCCAGATCGTGGACGCCATCATGCAGATGGATGAAGGCGCCCGCCTGCTGATTCTTGCGCCCATCATCAAGGACCGCAAAGGTCATCACCAGGCGGTCTTTGCCGAAATGCAAAAGCAGGGCTATGTACGGGCCCGGGTGAACGGCGAAATTTACGAAACCGCCGAGGCGCCGGAACTGGACCGCTACAAGATGCACACAATTGAAGCCGTCATCGACCGCATCGTCGTGCGGCGCACCCAGGTCGGTGATGACGGCGAGGAAATGCCGGGCACGGACTTGACGCGCCTCAGTGACTCGGTGGAGACCGCGCTGCGCCTGGGCGAAGGGGTGATGATCGTGGCGGACGTCACGGATCGGGACAACCCTCTGGACCGCATGTTCAGCGAGCACTTCGCCTGCGTCAATTGCGGCCTCAGCTTTGCCGAAATCGAACCGCGCACGTTCAGCTTTAACAGCCCGCACGGCGCTTGTCCCCAGTGCAGCGGCCTGGGCAGTCTCCAGGAATTCGATCCAGAGCTAATTCTGGACGACAGCCTTTCCCTGCGGGACGGAGCGATTATCCCCTGGCAGCGCAAGAACGAAGATGTGGGCGAAGGCTACTACAACCAGTTGCTCCAGGGGGTGAGCAAGCAGTTCAGCATTCCGCTCGACTCCAAAGTCAGCGATTTAAGCCGAAAGCAGCGGGATCTGCTCCTGTACGGGCCACCGTCCAGCAAGAGCAAGATTCGCATTCAGTACAAAACCGGGCGCGGCGACAGCCGCACCTACGAAACCCGCTTTCACGGGATTATTCCCAACCTGAAGCGTCGGTATGATGAGACTTCCAGCGACTATATCCGCAACAAGCTGGAAGAGTTCATGAGCGTGCGACCGTGTCCCGCATGCGGCGGCAAACGCCTGCGCAAGGAAGCCCTGGCCGTCACGGTAGCCGGACGCGCCATCAATGAAGTAACGGAGATGGCCGTGGGCGATTCCCTGGCCTGGATCGGATGGCTGCGCGGCGACGATGGCGAAAAGCCGGATGATGCGTGGCTCACCCATAGTGCGCTGGTCCAGGACAATCGCAACGGCCATGTCCTGAGCGAAGCGCTGCAGCGGACGCTCCAGGCGGAGGTTCATCCGCTCAGCGAGCGCAATATGATCATTGGCCGCCAGATTCTGAAGGAGATTGCGGCCCGGCTGGGATTCATGGTGAACGTAGGGCTGGATTACCTCACCCTGAGCCGCACGGCCGCCACCCTATCCGGCGGCGAATCCCAGCGGATTCGCCTGGCCACCCAGATCGGCAGCCAGCTTATGGGCGTGCTCTACATTTTGGACGAGCCCAGCATCGGCCTCCATCAGCGGGACAATGCGCGGCTGATTGAGACGCTTCAGGGCATGCGGGATCTGGGCAACACCGTGCTGGTGGTGGAGCACGACGAGGACACCATCCGCACCGCGGATTGGGTGGTGGATATGGGCCCGGGCGCAGGCGAACACGGCGGGGAGGTAGTCGTTTCGGCGTGGCAGGACGAATTCATCCGCAACAAAGCATCGATTACCGCCCAGTACCTGCGGGGAGAACGGCGCATTCCCGTTCCCGCGGAGCGGCGCGAGGGCAACGGCAATTACCTGGAAGTCAAGGGCGCAACCGAAAACAATCTGCGCAATGTGAGCGTACGCTTTCCCCTGGGCAAGTTTATTGCGGTCACGGGCGTGAGCGGCAGCGGCAAGTCCACCCTGACCGTGGAAGTGCTCTACAAGCGCCTGGCCCAACTCATGTATCGGGCCAAGGATCGGCCGGGCAAGCACCGCGCGCTGGAAGGCACAGAATATCTGGACAAGGTCATCGACATTGACCAGTCGCCCATCGGACGGACGCCCCGCAGCAACCCCGCAACCTACGTAGGGCTCTTCACTTCCATCCGCGAGCTGTTTGCGGGGATTCCCGAAGCCAAGGCCCGGGGCTACAAGCCGGGGCGCTTCAGCTTCA
>JAGRCP010000149.1 GCA_020433455.1 Caldilineaceae bacterium
TGCCTTCCATGACCGGCTTGGCCGCCAACGGGCCCCGGTTGCCCAGGCCCAGAATAGCTGAACCGTTGCTGATGACCGCGACCAGGTTGCCTTTGGCCGTGTATTCGTACGCCATATCGGGATGTTCTGCGATCTCCAGAACGGGGAATGCAACGCCCGGGGAATAGGCCAGAGAAAGGTCGCGCTGGGTCGCCATGGGTTTGGTGGCGGCGATGCGCAATTTGCCCGGTCTGCCCGTACTATGATAGTCCAGGGCATCCTGTTTGGTAATTGCCATGAGATTACTCCTTTTGAAAATTTATGATGGAATCGTTATTCGGCGCCGTTGCCGATTGTCAGCATCGTTTTTCAGCGGAGATTGCGCATTCTGCATGGGGGGGACTCGTGAGGATGTGCGCGCCGCCAACCCGATAGCATAGCAGGCGCGGCCTGGCGTGTCATCGGTCATCTGTCCCGTCTTTCGGGGTATGATCGTGGAGAATTTTCAGATATTTATTTTCGGCCCGCTATTAGTCCGAACCGTTCCCGCCTGTCGTTACGGAGTATGTTTCAATAACCCGAGCAGCTCTTCCGCCGTCGTCACGGGGCGCCGGCACGCAAAATTTTCGCAGACATATGCAGCAGGCTTGCCGTCAACCAGACCGCGGCCTTCGAAGATAGGGAGGGGGGTGTCAGCAGCGGGCCCGGCTTGGGCGATAACTGCATGGGGCAGATAGCGACGGCGCAAGGGCTGGAGCAGCATTTGGGTAGCCGCGTCGCCCAACTCGCCCACGAGCGCGATCTCCTGACTGGGTGCGAGGTAGCGATCCAGATCGCAGAGCAAGCGGCCAAAGCCTGTGGGCTGACTTGCCATGGCCGCTTCCATAAGCAGGAAAATCCGTCCCGCTTCTTCCCGATGACGAGGATTGCCCAACAGCCCGTGCATTTGCAGCAGCGCTTCCGCCGCCAGGGAATTACCGCTGGGCAACGCGTTGTCGATGAACTCCTTGCGCCGCACGACCAATGCTTCATGCCCCTGACCGGTTTGATAGAAGCCGCCCCGCTCGGGATCGTGGAACTCGGCATAGAGGATGTCAAGAAGCGCCTGAGCCTCGCCCAGCCAGCGCAGTTCGAAGGTGGCGCGATAGAGAGCCAGCAGGCCGTTGATCAAAGCCGCATAATCTTCCAGATAAGCATTGAAGCGCGCCTGGCCGTCCTTGTAGCTGCGATAGAGGCGTCCGTCTGCTTGCCGCATGCGAGCGAGGATAAAATCGGCGGCTTGCTGCGCGGCGTCCAGCGCATCGGGCAAATTAAACGTCACTCCGCAGTCGGCCAGCGCCTGGATCATGAGGCCGTTCCATTCGGTGAGAATTTTCTCGTCCCGGGCCGGCTTGATGCGCTCTTCGCGCAGATCGAAAAGAGTCGCCCGGCCGATGGCCAGAGCCTGCTCCACGTCGCCCTTGTTCACCTGGAAGCGATCGGCCACTTCCTCCACGGTCTTGACGACGTTGAGAATACTCCCGCCCTCAAAATTACCCCGCTGAGAGACGTCATAATAATCCTCGAAAATGGCTGCCATCCGGGGCCCCAACACCGCCTGAATCTCTGCCGGCGTCCAAACAAAAAACTTACCCTCTTCGCCTTCGCTGTCGGCGTCCTGGGTGCTGTAGAAGCCGCCCGTGGGCGCCGTCATCTCGCGCAGGACATAGGCGACGGTCTCTTCCACCATGCGCTGGTAGAGCGGGCGTTCGGTGATCTGCCAGGCATGGAGATACGTTCGCAACAATTGAGCGTTGTCATAAAGCATCTTCTCGAAGTGAGGCACAAGCCAGAAACGGTCTACGCTATAGCGATGAAAACCACCGCCCAGTTGATCATAAATGCCGCCGTGGGCCATTTTGAAGAGCGTCAACTCAGCCATGTAGAGGGCATCCTCATTGCCGGTACGCGCGTGCTGGGTCATGAGGAAGTCCAGCGTCATGGGCTGGGGAAACTTGGGTTGACTGCCAAAACCGCCTTCCTCATTGTCGAAGTGCTGAGCCAACGTTTCCACAGCCTGATCCAATGTAGCCGTGCTCAGATCCTGACTCCGGGCTTCCAACATAGCGGTACGGCTAAGCATCTCTGTCAGCCGATCGGCCTGACCGATAACGCGTTCACGATCCGTGGCGTAGGCGTTGGCCACCGATTGCAGCAGTTGGGGAAAGCTGGGCATGCCGTAGCGCGGCTCGGGCGGGAAGTATGTGCCCCCGTAGAAAGGGCGCCCGTCCGGCGTGAGGAAGACGCTCATGGGCCAGCCGCCTTGTCCCGTCATGGCTTGCACCGCATCCATGTAGATAGCGTCCAGATCGGGTCGCTCTTCCCGATCCACTTTGATGTTGACAAAGAGTTCGTTCATGCGCGCAGCCGTGGCCTCATTCTCGAAACTCTCCCGCTCCATGACGTGGCACCAGTGACAGGCGCTGTAGCCGATGCTCAGGAAAATGGGCTTATTCTCGGCCGCGGCCTTGGCTTTGGCTTCCTCGCCCCAGGGATACCAGTCTACGGGATTGTGGGCGTGCTGGAGCAGATAGGGAGATGTTTCATGGATCAGGCGATTGGTGTGGGTAGGATCTGTCATAGGGCCTCCTTATGGTGAACGCCGTTTGCCGGGCAGCAAGCATTGTAGCCGCCCACCTCCACCGATTCCAAACACATTCGCCCAAGAGAGAGGAATTCGGATGCTTACTCATCAATATTGATTTCCCCACGCAGAATCCGCACAACACGGTTGTAAACAACATTCGATACCATCACCTTGGTTCCACCGCCTGTATCGAACAGCGGGACTATCGGGGCGCCGCCGGTTGTGTTCACAAACTGGACCACAACCGTATCAATATCACTGTGGTAACGAGCAATACTGTAGTATCCAGGTATCAAGCCGGAATGTCCATACTCATAAAGATAGGAGTAAATAGCCTGTTCATTCTCATTTAACAATGAGCCGTCATTTAAAGCCCTCAAGAATATACCCACATCCTCTGCTGTCGCGAGCATTGAGCCGTGAGGATCATTCTTCAAATCACGCTCCAGGCCTACCCAGTAGCCGCTCATGACATCGTCTGCATCCACATCATCAAGTGGCGTGTACGTATTGTTCAGCGCGAGTGGTATCAGAATCTCCTCCTCGATATATTGCCAATGGCTATACCCCACCACTTTTGCAATGAGTTCAGATAGCAGGAGATAATTTGTATTTGAATACCCATACTCTTCATCCGGCACAAAATCAGCAGACAAATCAAGCGCTAATTCAAGGGCGGCTTCAGGACCATCTGGCGGGTTTTCCCAATAACCGGGAGCGTCGGTGAAATTGGGGATACCGCTCCGATGCTGCACCATCATCCTTAGCGTAATCTGATCGGCATATTCAATTCTTCCCACAAGTTCCGGGAAATGATCCGCGAGCGTATCATCCGGCGACAGGCGCTGGTCATTGACCAGTTTGGCGATAGAAACGGCGACATATAACTTCTCGATACTGGCAATCTTGAATAATGATTGCGGATCGGCCGGTATTTGATCTTCCCGGTTTTTCCAGCCGGCTGTATAAAATGCGGGGGGTTCACCGGCTTCGTCCACATACACAATCATGCCATCCAAGCCAAGACCAATGGCAGCATCAACTTGTTCCTGGACGGTGTCAGGTAATGGTTTTATCCAAGCCCATATTCCGTCCCAGGGCGCGAATACCACGATGCAGGTTAGCCCCACGAGAGGCATGATGATTCTGAGTATTTGAATGATACGGGTCTTATTGAGATTTTCCATGACTTGTTTGCTCCTTACACTTAATCATGGGCTTTCCCTTATCTTGTTCGGTTCCAGAGGTGACGGTCACTTTAGCGTAGACTTGCATTTGCCACCAACTCTTGTAGGTGGGGCAGCCGGATTGCTAAATCGACTGCCCTGAAAATAGGATCATTTTTATCCCCCGTGGCGTGCATCTGCCCATGGGGAACTGCCCTGAAAATAGGATTATTTTCATTTCTCCGTGGCGCGCAATCGCCCATGGGGAACTCATTTGTATGGTTGATCTAATTGTCAGAAACTCGCCTTTCCTGATTCATTCTGCATTTCCTTTTTCTTGATGATGAGTCTCATTTGATAATCCCTTGGCCTGCCCGGGGGCGATACGGCTGACTGAACGTAAGGGCATACCGAGGTCGCGTACTTTTTTCAGCGGCCCATGTAGGGCGGCCTGGCCCACCATGCTGAAATTGTCGTCATCCAAGGTGACAGCTTTCGGGCTCACGGTCGCCAAAAACTGGAAGAGCATCTTGAGTGTGAATGGGTGGTACATTATCGCCCGTTATTTGACACATGCCTGGCCGAGCGTGTGCACATAGAGAAACCGAATAGCGTAGTGAGCAACCCGACAACTGCTGGGCGAGAGCTGCTTCTCCTTCATCAGATGGAGGAAGTACGCGCGCAATTCCTCTTCGCTAATTTGATCCGGCGGCTTGTGGTAGTGCTCGGCCGGTTGTCTGACCGCATTGAGATAGCTCTGCTGCGTGCGAGACGACAGTCCACGCAACTGCATCTCGTCCGTCATCTGTCGGCGTAGGGATGTCATGCAAATACC
>JAGRCP010000150.1 GCA_020433455.1 Caldilineaceae bacterium
TGACCTTCTCGCAGTGAAGTCAATTATGTATTCTCGATTAACTATTGATTCTCCCCGCCCGGCCGTCGCCCGGCAAGCTCTGCATTGCGCGCCAGCATCTGCTCAATCTGCTTCACCGCATCCTGGGTGACATCCTCCATATCCGCCTGCACCGTCTCGCCGTCCTGCATGTAGAGCAGGCGGGTCCAGTACGAATTGTAGATAATGCCCAGCCAGGTGATGAACTGGAGATTCTCTTCCAGCGCGCGCATGGGCTGGCGGATGAAGAAGGCCAGAAAAGCCACAACGCCCAATCCACCGAAGAGCACCGCCGCGACCGTATTGCCCTCCTGGACGCTCAGCCGGGCCGCCAGCAGGAAAAGGCCCAGGCCCACGACAAAGAGCAGCACATACAAGGCGACGGTCAGATAATAGGGAATCATAAACGCCCGTAAAATGCGGCGGAACATCACGCTGTTGTTCTGAAAGCCTTCCCGCACGTGCTCCAGCCAGATCGCCTGAACCTGATCGCTGATCTCCGGCGGCGCATCGTGGAGGGGCAGCTGCAAGGGTTCGGGGGGCGCGTCATCCGACGCGGCGCGGACGGCCTGAGCCGTATTCGGGGATGTGACCTGCATATGAACCTCCGGATTGTAAGTAACAGGAACGATGGTCAGCGCCTGATCCAACGTCGGATCCAGCGCTTGAGTTTCCAATGGACGGGGTAAGGCCGCCACATCGGACGGCGGCGGAGCCAGGCGCTGGAAGGCCGCGACCCACTGGGCAATGAGTTCGCCGTAGCGCTGGGCCATGCCCGGACCGTTGTACCCTTGAGCAAAGCGCGTATAGTCCCGATCGCGCAGGGCCTGAACAAGGCTGGGATCCGTACGAATAAAGTCAAAGAGCGCCAGTATCTGGGTGCGCAAATCCCGGCTCATGGCCCCGAACATCTCATCTGCGCCGGCATAGCCGAGGCGGGCGTAGTTGCTGCCCAAAATCTGGGCCGCGCCCATGCTGATGGCCCGCTTGGCCGCGCCGTCGTTGAGCCCCTGGGCAAAGCCGAAAACCTCCCACTCCTGCGGCTGAACGCCGTGGAAAGTGCGAAAAGGGACATACGTATCGGCCCGCCATTCGTGCCCTTCCCACTGACGTTCGGCATCAAAACGGAAGTGTTGGGCAAAGCGCGCCGGCTCACTCTGTCCCCAATAGTGAAAAAAGAGATGATTCTCAAAGCGGATGATCATGCGGCCGTCTTCGCCAAAGCCGGAGCCGCCCGACTCCACCGCCAGCACGGCCAGGGCCGCGCCGGGCGCAATGCCCAGTCGGGCAGCCAGGACGGTGAGCAACCCGCCCGTCTGCGCCCAGACCGCGGCCAATCGACGCGCGCCGTCCCCGGCATCGGACGCAAGGCGCACTTGCTGGTCCGCGTCCGGCTCCATGGCAACGGTGCGCAGGGTCGCATCATGGGTGAAAAAGGCATTGGTCGAGTCGGGCTTTGCTGTCGGCGACTCGTCCTCTCGCTCTTCCGGCGGCTCGCCCGCCTGCACAAAATCACCGTGAACAAACCCCTGGCGACCGTCATTCTCGCCGCCCGTTGCCGTTACCCGAAGCCATTCGCCCGCTTCGACTTCGATCTCCAACCTCTGCCCCAAAGGCAAGCGGGCCAGAATGGCTTCATCCCCATCCGGCCCGCTGCGCAGGTTAAGCCCTGCCGGGGCCGTGACGTGGCCGACGCGGGGAAGATGGACCAGGCCGGCTCCCGCCAACTCAGCCAGGACCAGATCGCGCTCTTCCTCATTCAGCGTCTCGATTTGGTCAACAGGGGGGCCGGCATAGCGGGCTTCCCGGGCTTGGGCCAACTGGACAAGATCAAGGCCGGCCTTCTCCAGCAAGGCCCAATCGTCCAGCGCGCGCCGATGCGCCGCGGTGTAGAAAGCGTCGATGATCTGCTGATTGGTAAAGGAAGAATCCGGGCGGGGCGTTCCGCTCGGGAGGGGATGGGCGGGCTTATCTTTTTCCGTCGCCATGGCAACCTCCGTCGGCTTGAAGCACTGGACGCGCCGCCCATACAAGGGCAAACCATGTCGCGTCCGGGACAATCTGCGAGGGGTGCAATTGCGTCGAATCCGGGCGGATATATACCGCCAAAATTCAATCTTATGTTATCTCGGCGGCATTGTACTCGATTTTGTTACAAACATCAAACATTTGTTACATGACGACATGACGACCGGCCCCGGTGCGGAATGCTCCTTATCGCGCACGCGGCTCGCCATCCCTTTCCACACGTGCTACACTTCCCGGACAAAGCCGCACCGGGAAAACTTGAAAACGAGAAATCCTATGCCTGATTTCACTGGACCCATGCAGCCGTGGCCCGCGCTGGAACCGTTTGCCCGGCGCGTCGAATTGCCCCGCCAGGGGCTTACCCTCTTCACCTATGAGGCAGGTGATCCGGCCGCGCCGCCTGCGCTCCTGATCCACGGCCTGGGCGATGAGGCCGATACGTGGCGCGGGCTCATCCCCAGACTGGCCGTCACCCATCGGGTCATCGCGCCGGATCTGCCCGGCTTTGGGCGCAGCGATCAGCCCAAAGTCGCCTATACGCCTGCCTATCATCAACAGGCGCTCAGCGAACTCATGGACGTGCTGGCCCTGGACAAGGTGCGCCTGCTGGGCAATTCCCTGGGCGGAATGCTGGCCCACAGCCTGACGCTCAAGCAGCCCCAGCGGGTGGCGCGCCTGGCGCTGCTTGACGGCTCCCTGGCCGCCGGCGGCGGGCGGCCCAGCCTGGGACAGCTACTTTTTGCCCTGCCTCTGGCCGGTGAATATCTCTACAATCGCCTGCGCAAAGATCCTGACGCCGCCTACGCCAGCCTGCGCCCCTTCTACTTCGATCTGGACGCGCTGCCCCAGGCCGATCAAGCCTTCCTCTACCAGCGCGTTAACGAGCGGGTCTGGAGCGACGGCC
This sequence comes from Caldilineaceae bacterium, assembly GCA_020433455.1. Taxonomy (GTDB): domain Bacteria; phylum Chloroflexota; class Anaerolineae; order Caldilineales; family Caldilineaceae; genus JAGRCP01. The sequence goes on from JAGRCP010000150.1 coordinate 2,951, forward strand.
AGCGTCGGGCCTACTTTTCCACGCTGCGCAGCGCGGCCTTTTGGCAACGCCGCATGCAAAAGGGGCTTGACACCCTGCTGGCCGCCGTCGCCACGCCCACGTTGGCCATTTGGGGCGAGGCGGATCAGATTGTCTCGCCGGCAGGCGGCCAGACCGTCGCGCAGATGCAGCCCAACGCCCGGCTCATCACCATCGCACGTGCAGGCCATCTGCCCCAGCAGGAACGGCCGGACGCGGTCATGGAAGCCCTGGCCCACAGCTGGCTCGCCCCATGAGCGCGCGCATTCTCTATTTTTGTCCTGATTTCCCCCAACCATCGGGGGGCGTCAAGGCCCTCTATCGCCACGTCAGCCTGCTGGCAGGAGCCGGATTTGATGCCGCGATCGTACATCAGAAGCGGGATTTTGTTGCGCGCTGGCACGGCTATACGGTCCCCGTTATCCGGCTGGAAGATCGGCCCCGCTTCGGGCCCGAAGACACGCTGGTCTTCCCCGAGGTCATGGCTGATTTTGTGCGCCAGACCGGTCAATTCGGCGGCCGCCGGGTTGTCATCGCATTAAGCTGGGCGCTGAGCTACAGCCGCCTCAGGCCGGGCGAACGCTGGGCCGATCTGGGCGTGGACGCGATTCTTGCCCGTTCGCCCGCGGTGCAGCATTTTCTGGCCTGGAGTCAGGAGGCGGACGTCACCCTTATTCCGCCTTTCATTGACCCGGCGCGCTACTATCCCCAAGCCAAGGCGAACCAGGTCGCCTACATGACGCGCAAAGACCCGGCCGGCCCTTGGCTGCAAGCCGTCCTGACGCGGCGCAACACGGGAGCCGGCCATAGCTGGCTGGCCCTACGCAACATGGACGAAGCAACCTACGCGCAGCATCTGCGTCGATCAGCCGTCTACCTGCCCGTCACCCTGCAGGAAGGGCTCCACGCTTCGGTGCTGGAGGCCATGGCCTGCGGCTGTCTGACGGTCGGCTATAGCGGCATCGGCGGCAGCAATTTTATGATTGGGGAGGGGCCGGAACAGAACTGCGTGCTGGTGGAAAACGGCGATCTCTTAGCGCTGGGCCGGACGCTGGAAGAAGTGTTGGCGCGGCGAGCGGCCGATCCGCAAGCCTACGCCGCCGTCATGGCCAATGGGCAAAAAACCGTGCAGCCCTATCAGGACCCCGCTCTGGAGAAAGAAGCGCTGATCCAGTTTTTCAACGGGAAAATATAGCGGGGGTTGTCAGCCTAAACAGCCGGGCCTTTCCCTTCAAACAGACGGTTCTCTACTGAGAATTTTGCGACAGGCGAGTCGTATTGTTTATATAGACGGCATCGCCTGCGACAACCGTCGCTTCCACCTCATACGCTTGATTCAGCAGGACCACATCCGCGGCATAGCCCTTCTTGAGCGCCCCCAGCTCCCGATCCAGCCCCAGGGAGACGGCGGGCGCGCGGCTGGTCGCGGGCCAGGCTTTGGCCAGGCTCCAGCCCGTCGCGCGCATAAAGTTCACCAGGGCGCGGTCCATGGTCAACACGCTGCCGGCCAGGGTTCCATCAGCCAGACGACAAGCGCCGTCCGCCACGTAAACCGCCTGTCCGCCCAGCTCGTACTCGCCCGGCGGCAAGCCGGTTGCGCGGATAGCGTCGGTGATGAGCAGCGTACGCTCAGGGCCCTTGCAGCGGGCCAGCACGTCCATGGCCCCCGGATGAACATGGATATTGTCGGCGATGAGTTGGGCAAAGACCCGATCATCGCTGAGCACAGCGCCCAGCGTACCCGGGCGGCGGTGATGAAGGCCGGTCATGGCGTTGTAGGCGTGGGTGGCCTGACGCACGCCCAGATCAAAGGCCTGGATGGCCTGGGCGTAATCGGCGCTGGTGTGACCAATGACCGGAACTACATCCGCGTCAACGGCCGCCCGCACGAGATCGTGACCGCCGGGCTGCTCCGGAGCCAGGGTAATCAACCGCACGGGACCGAGCGCGACCAGTTCCGCAAATTCCGCTACGTTGGGTTGCCGGATGTCCTGGGGCGGCTGTGCGCCGGGGTATTCGGGGCTGATGTAGGGCCCTTCCACATGCACGCCGAGCATGCGGGCGCCGTCGGCGGGTGTCGGCGTGCATTCCTTCGCCGTGCGTACAGCCGCGCCAATGGCGGCCAGGGGTGCGGTCATGGTCGTGGGCAGAAAGCCGGTTACGCCGTGACGCGCTTTGAAGCGCCCAATCGCGGCCAGTGCGGCGGGCGTCGCGTCCATGACGTCGTGACCGTCGCCGCCGTGAACGTGTACGTCAATAAAGCCGGGCAGGACGTAACAGCCGGCAGCATCCAATACGGAATCGAACGGCACAAAAGGCAGGGCGTCGTCGGGCAAAATCCCTGCAACGCGCCCTTCCTCCAGCGCGAGATGACCAGCCTGAAAGCCGTCTTCGCTGCCGGCAAACCAAGGGACAAATTCTCCGGGCAGGCGTCCATTTTTAATCAATAGGCGTGACATAGAATAACTCGATTCCGGATAGGGTGACGGCAGAAGTAAAGAGTGATGCGTGCTGCGTAACGGGTCAGCATGACGGCTGTGGTCCGCTGCGCGCAAAGATTCAGCTGCTTACGCATCAATTTGATGAACCGGCTTCAGGATAATCACGCCCAGGGGCGGCAGGTGGACCGCGGCCGAGTGGAGACAACTTTGCCAGGCAATGCCTTCCGCCTCAATATCCTGGTCATTGCCTACGCCGCTGCCGCCGAATTGAGGCCAATCGCTGTTAAAAATCTCCCGGTAGGTCGTATACGCCGGCAGTCCCACCCGGTAATAGAGGCGGGGAACGGGCGTAAAGTTGCAGATCACGACCAGGTGATCAGCGCTATCCCTGGCGCTGCGTGAATAGCTAAGGATAGACTGTTCCGCATCGTTCAGGTCGATCCAGGCAAAGCCCGCCCAATTGTCGTCAATCTCATGCAGCGCCGACTCATGCAAATAGAGGTGATTGAGTTCCCGTGTATAGCGCTGAAGCTTCTGATGCTCGGGACTTTCCAGCAGGTGCCAATCCAGACTCCGAGCTTCGCTCCACTCGGTCCACTGACCAAATTCGCTGCCCATGAAGAGCAGCTTTTTGCCGGGGTGGCTGTACATGTAGCCGTAGAGCAGGCGCAAGTTAGCCAGCTTCTGCCACAGATCGCCGGGCATCTTATCCAGCATAGAATGTTTGAGATGAACTACCTCATCGTGGCTAAAGGGCAGGATGAAGTTTTCGTGGAAGGCATAAATGAGGCTGAAGGTAATCTGACCCTGGTGATAGCTGCGGAAGATGGGTTCATTTGCCATGTACTCAAGCGTATCGTGCATCCAACCCATATTCCACTTGTAATCGAAGCCCAGGCCGCCGGTGTAAGTGGGACGGGAGACCATGGGCCAGGACGTGCTCTCCTCAGCAATGGTGAGGACGCCCGGCGCTTCCTCATGAATCATGTCGTTGAACTTGCGGATGAAGTCAATCGCTTCGAGATTTTCCCGTCCGCCGTAGCGATTGGGGATCCAATCGTCGCCCTCCCGGCTGTAATCCAGGTAGAGCATAGAAGCGACGGCATCCACGCGCAGACCGTCGATATGATACGCATCCACCCAGAAAAGCGCGCTGCTCAGGAGGAAGTTGCGCACTTCATTGCGGCCGAAATTGAAAATCTTGGTCCCCCAATCCCGGTGTTCGCCCTGGCGGGGATCGGCATGCTCATAGAGGTGGGTGCCGTCAAAGTAGGCCAGGCCGTGACCGTCCTTGGGGAAGTGGGCGGGCACCCAGTCCAGGATGACGCCGATGCCGTGCTGGTGGCAATAGTCCACGAAGTACTTAAAGCCGTCAGGATTACCGAAGCGGCTGGTCGGCGCAAAGTAGCCGGTCGTCTGATAGCCCCATGAGCCGTCAAACGGGTGCTCGGTGATGGGCAGCAGCTCGATATGGGTGTAGCCCATTTCCAGCGCATAATCCACCATCTGATGGGCCAGGTCCGCATAGCTCAGGAAGCTATCGTCTTCCGGAACGCGCCGCCAACTGCCCAGATGCACCTCGTAAATGTTGATGGGCTGATCGGCGGCCTGGCGTTCGGCCCGATCTTCGATCCACGCAGCATCATTCCACACATATTCGCTCATATCCCAGACCCGGGAATCTGTGCTGGGGCGCATCTCGGCATAGAAGGCGTAGGGATCGGATTTGTCCGCCTCGTAGCCCATCAGGCGGGATTTCACCGCATACTTGTAATGGACGCCTGCGGGCAGATTGGGGATAAAGAGTTCCCACACGTCGCCGTCTGCGTGGCGATTCATGGGGTGGGCGCGATTGTCCCAGCCGTTGAATTCGCCGATAACGCTGACGCGCTGGGCATTGGGGGCCCAAACGGCAAAATTGACGCCGTGCACGCCCTCGGCCTCGCGCAGCTGGGCGCCCAGCTTCTCGTAACTCCGGAGCAAATTGCCCTCGCCGTAGAGGTACGCATCGTAATCGGTGACCAGGGGCGGAAAGCGGTAGGGGTCTTCCAGCTCGAATTCATTGCCGGCCTTATCGACTACGATGAGGCGATAGGGGGCGGCCGCCTCTTCCGTGGGGAAGACCGCCTCAAAAAAACCGGCTTCATGGACGCGCGTCATTGCCGTGCGCGCCTTGCTTGTAACGTTGAGCACGAAGACCTCTTCATCCAGCGGACGGAAGGCGCGAATGACGTAGCCGTCGATCTTGTTCTGCTTTTTCCCTGTCAGCGCATGGATGCCCAGAACCCGGCTGGGCGCGCCGTGATAACCGCCGACAATGGCCAGCACGTCATTCATGGCGGCAGTCGAATTCATGGCGGCGGCAGGCTCTATCGATGGGGCGTCGGTCTGGGCGGACGAGGTCGGCAATTTCGGCGTATCTGAAGCGGAAGAGGCAGATTTACGGCTCATTACGCGTATCCTTATCGTTGTGGCAATGACGAATCGTTATCGTTTGGACTGGCGGGGCTTGTCCTCTTTCGTCATTATAACTTCGGAGAAGTCGCGACGAAAATGGAGGGATTCCTCGTCCTTATCTCCTTGATGACCGCCCGGGTCATGCGCGCCGTACCGTTCAGGTTTTGGTCAGGCTGACCCAGGCGGCATCGATCTCGAAACCGACGCGCGTGTAGAGCGCCACAGCCTGCTCAAAGAGGATCAGATGGGTGTGCAGCTCGATGGCTTGAAAGGCCGTACGCGCCATGCGGTGCAGCCCCAGCGCAAGGAGATAGGAGCCCAGGCCGCGCCCGCGCAGCGCAGGCGCAATCCAAAAACTGCCCAGGGCCACACGTCCGGGTTCGGGTAAGGGGTACCAGCTCAGATGACCGCGCAGCAAGTTATCCCCGTCAACCAGCAGCAGCCCGGCATAGGGATCGCCCTGGTTATCGCCCCACAAGGTATACTCCTGACGGCCCGCCGGCTCACGCCCGGTGAAGGGGCGCCGATTGCTGACGTCAACCAGGCGCAGTCCCAGGCCGGCCAGATCAAAGGTCGGCGGTTCGGGCAAAATGCGTCCCGAGGTTGCAAGGGTCATGGAAACGTCGCCCGGCTCATGAACCGCATAGCCGCGCCGACGGAGGAAGTGGAGCAGGTCCCCCTCATCCGCGGAGACGCCCATGCACTCGGTGCTGCCGAAGAAGGCGGGGCGAGGTCCCTCTACTGAGCCATAGGCCGGCTGATGACGGGCGGCAAAGCTGACAGGACAATAGTAAAGCCAACGCTCCGCGGCCTGAAGCAACCGGGAGCCAATACCCTGGCCACGGCTTTCCGGCCGCACGTACAGGACGGCGATATCGTGATGCGGACCCCAGCGCTTGTAGATGCCCGTCTGGGGCGCGGGCTTCATGGCGTGGACCAGCCCCGCCAGCTCTTCCTGGCCCTGGACGTTGACCTGCCAGGCCAGGATCAGGCCGGCCGGATCGAAGGCCGGGCATGCCAGCACCCGACGGCGGTATAGTTCAGACGTGACGGGCAAGAAGTTACGACGCGAGGCGAAAGCCCGGTTCCAAAACGCAACCAGCGGCGCCAGGTCGCCGGGTTGAAAAGCGCGCAGGTCCGCGGTTCCCGTTGTCCTCTGCTCCGGCGCAGTAGCGGGCGTATCAGCCGCCGATGTAGCGCGCATAAAGGCTCCTGGCTGCATCCTCATCCGCCGTCCCCTTGATGATGGCCCGGTTATCGGGGAAGATGGTCCACTGGTACCCGTCGATCTCAGCCTTAATCAGATAGTCATTGCGGCGAACAGAGCGGGCCACGCTCTCCAGCCGCCGGGCCAGGCTCGCCAGGTCCAGGGGACCTGCGCCGACGGTCTGCACCTGCACGGCATTGCGGCCGCAGAGGCTGCTGCTGACGACGCCGACCTGGGCGTCCAAGAATTCGTATTCATGGCGGGCGCAGGTCTTGCAGTCGCTCCGCCGCACGCCGGACCCCAATATTTCATACTCGTGATCCCATACGTCCATGTGGAGCAGACCGGGGTTCAGCTCGCCCCTGCCCGTCATGAGCTTCATGGCCTCGGCCGCGGATACGGCGGTGATGAGGGCCACGCCGGGCCCGATGACGCCCGCGGTGTCGCACGAAGGCGACGCGCCGGGCGGCGGCATCTCGCCCAGCAAGCAGCGCAGGCAGCCCGTCGCGGTGCGTTCCCCCGGCAGGGCCGCGGCCGCGCCGTCGGGCACAAAAGTCGCGGTCATGCCGTAGGAGGCGATCACGCCGGTGTAGACCCAGGCAATGCCCAGCTTGACGCAGGCATCGTTGAGCAGATAGCGGGTACTGAAGTTATCCGTACCGTCCAGCACGACGGTCGCACCCCGAATCAGATCGATCACATTGCCCGCATTAACGTCGGCCACAATGCCCTCGACTTCGATGTCTCGATTGACGGCGCGCAGCTTACGCGCCGCGGCCTCAGCCTTGGGCAGGTTGGCGTCGATGTCGTCCTGATCAAAGAGAATTTGGCGCTGGAGATTGTTCAACTCAATAAAGTCGCGGTCTACAATGCGCAGCCGGCCTACGCCCATGCGCGCAAGCTGATTGCTGAGGGCCGTTCCCGTAGCGCCGCAGCCGATAACCACTGCGGCGGCGGCGAGAAGCCGTTGCTGGCCCGCTTCACCCAGGCCGGGGAAGATCATCTGGCGCTGGTAGCGCGCAAGCGCGGAATGGGTCATTTTACGCCTGCCCGCGCTCGGCGCGCCGTCGCAGCCGTCGGTTCACACTTGCGTTGCGGAAAGGGCCGCGATTCTCTTCGGGAAAAAGCGCCGCAATATTGACCATGATCTCTTCGCCCATCTCGTCAATGCGTTGACGACGTTCGGCCCGGCTCATGGACTTATCGACCGCCAGGGGACCAAAAGGCTTGCCCACGCGCACGGTAACGGGGGTGCGGCGCAGGCGCATGAGGTTGGTGAGGATTTGCTCCGTGCCGATGAGGGCGACGGGCAGAATGGGCACGCCGCTTTGAACGGCGAGGAAGGCCGTCCCCGGCTGCGCGTGGGTCAATTGCGCGTCTAACCTCGCATTGTGGCTATAGTCATTGGTCACGCTCTCCTCCACCAGCTCGCCCCGGGCCCGCTGGGCCGCCTTGCGCGGGTCAATCCCGCCTTCGGGGAAGATGGCCAGGGATTGCCCCGTCTTGAGCGTCTCCAACGCCCGGCGCAGTGCGTCCCGATCCACGCCGCCGCGCCAGATGGGAATACCCTGAAATGCAGACATAAAAAGGCGCACAAACCAGAAGCGCTGAGACTCGGTTGCGATGAGAAAGACGGGGCGAAAAGGAAGGTAGAGGGTAATCAGCGCCGCGTCGAACCAGCTAAAGTGATTGGAAATCACAATCAGGGGACGCGTTTCGGGTACGTTGTAAAGGCCAACGACATCCACCTTTAGAATTATCCGGCTGATCAACCTGCCGACAGCCAGCAAAAACCAGCCGAGTACCGTATGATAAACTCGCCGAAACCGGACCATTTCGCCTCTCGAATTTTCCGCATCAATGCGCTATAGCGTGACGTTCAGAGCGCTATGCTCTGCCGGCAATTGTAGCATAGTTCCCGCCCATTGACAGGCCGACATTGGGGGATATGGATATAGCCCTGAAATTCTTCTTTCATACTTATATTGCATTATGCCATCCGCCCAAATAATAGTAGAGTAGTAGCGCATCGATACGCATGCAGCACGCATCCACTCACAAACGCCACCCATCAAAACGGACATGACTGACAAAACCGAACGTCAAACGCAATCCGCTCCTGTCCCTACGGCTCCGACAACATTGGAACGCTGGCTTCCCATTGCCGTCTGGCTGCCGAAATATGACTGGGGCAAGTTCTTTCTTGTCGATCTGATCGCAGCGCTGAGCGTAGCCGCGCTGCTGATCCCTGAGTCCATGGGCTACGCAACCGTTGCCGGTTTGCCGGTGCAGATCGGCCTTTACACCGCGCCGCTGGCCTTGATTGGCTATGCCATGTTCGGCGGCTCAAAAATTCTCGTCTATGGTGCAGTCGGATCGGTAGCCGCGGTCACGGCCGGTCTGCTCAGCTACGTGGGCGGCGGTGATCAAAGCACGGCCGTGGCCGCTGCGGCAGCGCTTGCGCTCATGGGCGGGATCGTTTTTGTCCTGCTGGGCCTGCTCCGCCTGGGTTGGATCACCAATTTTATGTCCCACACCATTATGGACGGCTTTGTCTTCGGCATGGCGCTCCAGATCATTGTGGGCCAGCTCGGCAAGCTGACCGGCTTCAAAATGGACGACGGCAACACGGTTGCCAAGTTCTGGCAATGGATTACCAATATCGGCAGTTGGAATATGAATGCAGCAATCATCGGCTTTCTAGCCCTCATCCTGATCTTTGCCATTCAACGCTTTATGCCGAAACTACCCGCAGCGTTGACTGCGGTCATCCTCGCTTCGGTTTATGTGGCAATGGTCAGCCCCAATATTGACCTGGTGGCCAAGGTCCCCAGCGGGCTGCCCTCCATCGGCTTGCCCAGCGGGCTGGCCGGCCTTGGTCTCGCCGATTGGGGCAAATTGATTCTCGGCGGATCCGTGGTTGCACTGGTCTCCTTTTCGGAGGGATGGGGCGCATCGGCCAAGGTCTCACGCGAGACCCATGACCAGTTGAACAGTAACCAGGAATTTATAGCCTACGGCGCGGGGAATATCGGGGCCGGGCTTCTGGGCGGCATGGGCGCGGCAGGCAGCCTCTCCAAATCTTCGGCCGCGTTGACGGCCGGGGCTAAAACCCAAATGGCCAACATTATCATGGCCGGATTCGTCCTTCTGACGCTGGCCTTTCTGTCGCCGCTTTTCCAATGGCTGCCGGAAGCGGTCCTGGGCGCAGTGGTCATCAACGCCATGTGGGATTCCGCCAATCCCGAAAAGCTGATTTCCAAGTGGAAATTTGATCGCATCATTGGGATCGGCAGCATCATTACGGCCGTCATCGTGCTGACCGTCGGTCTGCTGCCCGCCATGATTATCGGCATCGTCGGCTCTATCCTCTATCTCATCTATCGCATCAGCTTCCCCGGCCGCTCCGAGTTAGGCGAAAACCCGGAGACCAAAGAATTTGTGGCCATCGCCTGGCAGTACGGCCAGCGCCACGGCAAAGCGCACCCGGAGGCAAAGTCGATTCCCGGCGTGATCATCTACCGCATGAGCGCGCCGCTGATCTTTACCAATGCTGAAGCGTACGAGCAGAGCGCCAAGGACTTGCTGATCAGCGCGGCGGCCGACAAAGCGCTGCCCCACGATCTGATCCTGGATTGCGAAGAGATTATTTACACCGACAGCACCGGCTGCGCGGCGCTGGTCTCGCTTCACGACTATTGCAAGCTGTACGGCGTCAGGGTCTCGTTGGCGCGGGTACATTCGGGTACGCATGCGCTGTTTAAGGCCGGCGGCGTAATCGACGTAATCGGCGAAGAGAACGTCTACCCCCACATTCGAGATGCGGTGGGCGCGGTAACGGCTTCCTCTGCCCGTTAGATAATTAAGGATCGTTAGGTTGATGGAAATCCGAGAAGCGACCCAGGACGATTTTGACCAGATCTGGCCTATCTTCCATTCCATCGCGGCGGCGGGTGAAACCTACGCCTATCCCCGGGATATCACCCAAGAGCAGGCGCGGGCGCAGTGGATGGACGCGCCGCGCCAGACCTGGGTGATAGAGGAAGCGGGCCGGATTCTGGGCACGTACTACATCAAGACCAACCAGGCCGGGCCCGGGGATCACGTCTGCAACTGCGGCTACATGGTGGCTCCCGCAGCCAGGGGGCAGGGCCTGGCCACGGCCATGTGCCGACATTCCCAGCAGGTCGCGCGGGCGCTGGGATACAAGGCCATGCAGTTCAATTTCGTCGCCTCCACAAACGACGGCGCGGTGCGGCTCTGGCACAAGCTCGGCTTCGCGACCGTCGGCCGGCTGCCCAGGGCCTTCCGCCATCCGTCCCAGGGTTATGTGGATGCCTTGGTCATGTACAAGTGGCTGGACTGATTATCATCATATGCTACGCTCACGCAGGGTTCAATCGGCCAGCAGCAATCGCATGGCTACGGCGTCGCCCAGCTACTTCGGCTGGATTATGAACAGTCGGTCTCATCATGAGCGGTCCCGGTCAGACTTACGCCGTCTCTATTTTTATCGAGCATTTCATCCATGATTTGGCCATCAGTCGCTCTACCTACACCATCAACCAGTGGTGGGTCAGGCGGCGAGGAACAACCGTCGGCCTGTCAGGCGTCTTGCCGGCCGTTTTTGGCGTAGGCGACTTAATTTCGGCCGTCTGCACCTGGGCAGCATCACGGGCATCATCGGGGCCATTGGCGTGGCCGGCTCAGCGTTGGGGCCCCTGCCCATGGGGATCGCCCGGGACCTGTTGGGCAGCTACAACATGACGCTTTCGCTGCTGGGCGTGGGCGTCTGGACCCTCTTTCTGCGGCGGCCGGTCAAAGATGGATGATGGCAGGCGGGCGGGTAGAGACGTTGCAATGCAACGTCTCTAC
>JAGRCP010000025.1 GCA_020433455.1 Caldilineaceae bacterium
TGAAACCATCCTCACCAGCGCCGGCGCTTCTGATATCTTCGTGGCCACGTATGATACGAACGGGGCCCTGCTTTGGGCCACGCGGGCCGGCAGTGCGTCGGATGAGTGGGGTAACGGCATTGGGGTGGATGGGGTGGGCAATAGCTATGCCACCGGCTTTTTTCAGGGCAGCGCCACCTTTGGCTCGGGCGAGATTCATGAAACCATCCTCACCAGCGCCGGCTGGAGGGATATCTTTGTGGCCAAATATGGTGTAACCGGGGCTTTACTTTGGGCAAAACAGGCCGGCGGCACAGACTGGGACTACGCCAACGCCGTCGCGGTGGATGGAAACGGCAACAGTTACGTCATCGGCTCTTTTCAGGGCAACGCCACCTTTGGCCCGGGCGAGACCCATGAAACTACGCTCACCAGCGTCGGTTCGGATGACATTTTCGTGACCAAATATGATGCGAGCGGGGCTCTGGTCTGGGCCACGCAGGCCGGCGGCACAGGCGGTGATCGTGGCTTGGGCATAGCGGTGGATGGGCTCGGCAATAGCTATGTCACCGGCCGTTTTCAGGGCAGCGCCACCTTTGGCGCGTCGGGGGCGGCCCAGGCCGGCAGCATTCACGCCGCGCAGGCGGCTGCCACTGTCCTCACCAGCGCCGGTAGCGACGATATCTTCGTGGCCAAGTATATCGACGTTCCCCTGGCCGTAACCCTGGGCTACTTCCTGGCGACGCCCAGTGAAGAAGACGTACGCATCGAATGGTCCACTGCCACGGAGACGGGCAACGCGGGCTTCAACCTCTACGTGGAGACGGAGACCGGTCGCCAACAGATCAACCCGGCGTTGATCCCGTCCACTGTGATCGATTCGCTGGAGCCCCAGCGCTACGCCTATGACGTGGTCGGCGTTCAGGGCGATTTCTTCTTCATCGAGCTGGTGAACGTCAACGGCGGCAGCCGGATGTTCGGTCCCTTCGCTTTGGGCGTTCCCTTCGGTGCAGAGCCTGCTGCCGAGGAGGAGGGATATCACATTTTCCTACCCTCGGTGTTGAAGTATTAAGGCATGGAGTCGCCATTGCCGGACTTCAGTCCGGCAATGGCGGGTTTTGTCGGGTATATTCCATCACTTTCTGGATGATTGACAATCGATCCGGATGCTATGTATAGTGGCTCACGACGCTACGACGATTGGATACTGAGGTCAATTGATGATTCCACATTTGATCGAAATTTTTCTGACTTTTGTAATCGGCTCCGGCGCGCTTTTCTTTGGGCAACAGTCCGCAGTCCTGCCGCTGGACACGCTCCCACTCTCTTCGGATCGGCGGGCTTCTTTACAAGAGACTCCTCAGCCTCAGCCGCCCGCCGACGAGCCGGATATCGAGCAAATGAATAATGGACGCACCGTCTACCTAAATAACTATTGCGGCACGTGCCATACATTGGCCGCGATCGATGCCAGGGGCGTCTTTGGCCCCTCTCACGATCATATTGCTACGATTGCGACAGAACGAATCGCTAACCCGCTCTATCGCGGCAAGGCCGCGACCGGCGAAGAATATATCCGGGAGAGCATTCTTGAACCCGGCATCTATATTGCCCCGGGTGGAATGCTCGCTCATCAACAGATGCCGCCTTTCTCACAATTGAGCCAGGAAGACTTGGACTCGCTGGTCTATTTTCTTATGCAGCAGAAGTAGATGATTATCTTTCACCGTTTGGTAAACCTCGGCGCGCAAAAAAGCGTGATCGATTCCCGATGGAAACGACGCCGGTTTACATCCCGCTCACGTTCGTTATGTTTCAATCGCGAAAGGAAGAACCACATGCATGTTTTTCGTCGTTCCTTGTTTTCTCTGATCCTCGCCTCGGCATTGATGATCAGTTTTCTGCCGGGCGGACGGGCTCTTTGGGCGCAAAGTTCCGGAGAGGTAATCGCTGAAGGCTTCAACGGTCCTATGGGCATCCTTATGGATCCGAATGGAGATATTTGGGTGATCGATTCAGGCTTGGGCGGTGAAGACTCAGTTGACGTCGTTAATCCGGAGACAGGCGAAGCGACTGCCGCAAACATGGGCAATAGCGCCCGCATCGTCAAAGTGAACGCGGCTGACGGCAGCCAAGCCGACGTGGCGACCGTTCCATCGGTGGCGTCGGAGTCCGGCGCCAGCGGCGGCGGTCGCTTAGCGCTCATCGACGGTACGCTCTATGCAACCGTCGGCGAGTGGCTCTCTACGCCGGATATCGATCCGCCGGCCGGATTGGCAACCCTGGTCAAGGTCAATGACGACGGTTCCACCACCGAAGTCGCCCAGTTCTGGCCCTATGAGCGAGACGTCAATCCCTATCCGCCTGTTATGCACGCCCATCCTTTCGGTCTGACGGCGGGACCGGACGGCTCGATTTTGGTGGCGGATGCCGGAGGTAATGCACTTCACTCAGTCGATCCGACAACCGGTGAAATTACCACAAAAGCCGTCCTCGAACCATTGCCCGGCGTCTTTCCCCGTCCCGAATATGATAATCAATTGTTGACCGATCCGGTGCCGACTGCGGTGGCTGTCGGTGCGGACGGCGCCACTTATATTAGCCTGCTTTCCGGGGCGCCTTTTATTCCCGGCAATGCAAAGGTCATCAAGGTCAATGACGATGGCTCGATCAGCGACTATGCAACGGGGCTGACCATGTTGATTGATTTGCGCACAGGCCCGGACGGCAATCTTTATGCCGCCCAGTTTAGCGTCTTTACTGAAACAGGCCCACAGCCGGGAAGCGGTGCGATTATCCGTATCCGCGAAGGTGGTGATTCCGAGGTTGTGGCGAGCGGGCTTGATTTCGTTACATCGCTGGACTTCGATGTGAACGGCGACGCCTATGTCACGACCAACGGCGTAGGCGCTCCGGGTTCGGGGCAAGTCGTCAAATTGACGGGTTTGACCGGCGTAACCGGTACACCGATCGGTGAGGCGATGGGGGGCATGCAGCCACCGGCAACAGGTGACGCGAATGCGACTATAGCCCCGGCGGAGGAGGGACCGGCCGAGGCCACCCTAATGGAACCGACCGAAGAGCCCATGGCCGAGCCTAGTATGGAGCCGACAACCTTACCGGTGACGGGCGGCTCGTCATCAGCCATGCCTGGGTTGTTGATCGTCGGAGCGGCGATGCTATTGTTGGCCGGTGTGGCAGTAGGCGCACGGAGAAAGACAGCCGGATAAGAGAAGTCAAATAGATTTTAGACAAGTCGTACGGATGTAAAATGCGGCGGAAGATCGAGCGCTACGCACACTCGATCTTCCGCCGCACTGCGTCTCCCTGCCATAGTATCCACCGGTAGTCAACCTATTTCCATCACACTTTACGGTTGACCGCAATGCGCCTTACTCCCAAAGCCATGTGCCCGCGTTCGCCTCGCCGACAATGGCCAGCGGAATCACGTGGAGGGGTGCGCCCCAGGCGCGGCTTATGCGGGCCTGGGCGGCGAAGAGGGCGGGCACGTCGGGCATCTCTGCGAAGCGGGCGATGACGGTGGGTGCATCGGGCAGCAAGGGGGAGCCGGGGGCGCGTGCGTCAGGCGGAAGGTCCGTACGCACCAGGGCGAGGCCGGTGATCCGATATTCTCGGGCCAGTTCGGTCTGGACAGCGCGCAGGCGCCGGCCCAGCGCCGGCCCGTCTGGCGGGCTTGCTGCGGCGGGCGCATCGCCCTGATGCGCGCGCGTGTAGAATGTTCCACGCCCCTGGCCCTGCCTGGCCAGCAGGCCCCGCGTCGCCAGCCCGGCAAGCTTGCGCGTAGCCGTAGGCTTGCTCACCCCGGCCGCGTCCATGAGCGCACGCGTGGTAACCTGCCCCGTCTCCGTAACCAGCTCCCACGCCGTCCGTTCGGCCGGGTCCAGATTCTGGGGCACGAAGGTCACCCCGTCTGCGGCGGGTGGGACCAGAACCGCGAGGGGCGCAGGCTCTTCCGCCAGCCCTGCCAGGGCCGGGGTCGCCTGGCTTAACTCGACATAATAATTTAGCTCATCATCGAAACCGTGTTGACGACTCAGTTCGTAGCCGGCCAGCCAGTGACGCCGGGCCTGCTCGGCGTCGCCCAGTTCGGCATAGGCTTCGGCCAGATTGGAGTGGGTCGTCACCACGGTAAGGTGGTGGCCAATCTCCATCCCCTGTTCCAATGTCTTGCGGTAGACGGCGATGGCCGCGCTCAGCTGGCCGTCCAGGTGATGGGCCAGGCCGATGTTGAGCCGGGCGGTGAGGGTCATCTCCCGGTTGCCGAGTTTGGCATAGGCCGCGCCGGCCTCCTCGTGCGCGGCAATGGCGTGGGCGTAATCGCCCTGGTCGTTGTAGATGAGGCCCAGGTTGATGAGGCTATTGGCGATCCGCGCCGGGTCGCCCGCGGCCTCGCGCAGGGCAAGGCTCTGCCGCCCGTATTTCAGCGCCGCGGGATAGTCCCTGAGCCGCCGTTGGAGACTGCTCAGGGCATCATAGATGTCGGCTTCCAAAACCCGGTTGCGTCCCTGATTGCGCGCCAGCGCATCGGTAAGGTCCCGCTCCGCCTCTGCCCAGCTCCGGCGCAGGATATGAAGCCAGCCCCGATCCTTGAGCAACTCGGCTACCTCCGGATCCGCCTGGCCGAAACGCTCTACGGCCTGGCGGTAGTAGGTAATGGCGTGGCTCTGATTGCGCTTTTCGTAGAGTTTGCCCAGCCGCCGATAGATGCGCGCCTGCTCCAGCGGCAGCTTAGTGCGGGCCAGCGCCCCGCGACAGGCGGCCACCGCAGCGTCATGCTCGCCGGCCAGGTAATGGAGATCCGCCAGCGCGGTCAGCAGGGTATAGGCGAGTTCAGCCGGCAGCTCGTCGCTGGGCAGGGTAGCCAACGCCCGGCGCAACTCATCGACTTCCAGGCGCTCCATCATCTGCTCCCGAGCCGCCAGGAGCAGACGCGCGGCCTCGGCCGCCTGCCCGGCCTGGACGTGATGATGCCCTGCCATGAGGGGCTGTTCAGCGCGTGCGTGGAGGCGCGCAGCCCGGGCATGCCGGGTACGCCGGGCGTTCTGCTCGACACGCTTGTAGACATAACGTTGAAGCGCGGGCGAAATCCACAACTCCTCATCCTGGCTCCAGCCGGCATCGCCCTGTTCACTCAGCAGGTAGCGCCGGCGAATGAGGTCATCCAGTATGCTCTCGGCCTGGGGCATGCCCTCGGCCCGGGCCATTTCCAGAAGCATGGTGCGGGGAAAGACCTGGCTGAAGGTCGCCGCGATTTCCAGCAGTTGCCGCGCCGGGCCATTGCTGCGCAGGGGCTGATAGACTTCGCTCAAGGCCAGGCGCTCCAATTCAGCGTCGGCGTCCCCGGCGTGAAGCTGGCGCAGAAGCCACTCGCCGGCCTCCTTCACTGCCCGGGTCCGCTCGTCATAGAAGCGGTCGCTGCTGGAGATGCCCGTTAGCCCCAACAGGGTTTCGGTGAAGCGTCCGCCTTCCACAAATTCGTCCGGATGCAGGGGCTCCAGATAGCGATGGCGCAGGATGTTGTAGCGCCACCAGCGAGGGTCCTGCCAGGTCGGGTCGTCGTAGGGGCGCCGCGTGCCGAAGGGATGGGCGACCGGGCCGGGGGCCAGGCGCGTTGCGGCCCAGCGCAGGGCCAGAAAGAGCGCGTGGCTCCTCTCCTCGGCAGTGGGCGAGGCGTCATCCCGCACCAGCGCCGGCTGCACAATGCGTGAGTTTGCCAGGGGCGAGCGGGAGAGCGCCAGCACGCTATGGCAGTTTTTCAATGCATCATTTACCAGAGGAACCAGGTCCCCGGCTGTCGTTCGTTCATCCAATGTCTGCACCCACATGCGGGTCCTCCTTATAGAGAGACCAAGTAAAAGTTGGACGAATCTTCCTGAAGCTCCCTGCTTCCTGGAAGATGAATGTGCAATCTCTATCTGATGTGTCTATTAGAAATCGGCTGCATATAATCCGGCCTGCCGTTTATGAGCCATTTTGAGCCGATTGTAGCCGAGGCGCACCTGCAAGGCAATCGACATAGTGGTACAATCGCCGGGTAATTCATCTGCACAAACCTTGATTCCGGAGCGGACGATGATTGGCATGCGACATATTTTTCTTAAATTGTGGGGCGGCGGTTTGCTTCTGCTCTGCCTCATGACCTGGGTCCCCAGCCCGGTTCTGGCCCAGAGTGACGATCTGCCGGCTGTCTGCGCCGACGCGACGGCCGTCACGCCGGAGGAGTGCGGCGCGCTGGTCGCGCTCTACAACGCTACGGACGGGGTCCAGTGGGCGAATAACGAAAATTGGCTCAACTTTGCCGACGGCGTCACCCCCTGTCAGTGGTATGGCGTGCAGTGCGCGGATAACCATGTCGCCGGCCTGGCCCTGGCCCAAAACGGTCTGAGCGGACGCCTGCCCCGCGCGCTGGGGCGGCTGGATTTTCTGACGCGCCTGGACCTCTCGGGCAATCGTCTGGGGCCGGGCATTGCATCAGGCGCTTGCCTCCTGGGCGACACGCTTATCCAGGCTGATTTCGGCTATAACCGGCTGGAGCCGGGCAGTGCGGGCTTGCGCAACTGCCTGACATCCATGGATCCCGATTGGCGTGCAACCCAGACCATCGCGCCCCGGGGCCTGACCCTGGACAACTTTGCCGCCAACGCTGTGAGCCTGAGCTGGACGCCCATTCCCTACGTTGGCGACGGCGGCGTTTACCAGGTGAGCTACAGCACGAGCTTCAACGGCGATTATATCGTCCACGGAACCACCGCGGACCGGAGCGTTGCCGGCTATCTGCTGGATGACCTGGAGCCGGGCATGAGCTACTTCATCCGCGTCCGCTCCGTCACGCCGGGCCATGCTGAACACTCGGAGACCCTCATGAGCGATCCGGCGTGGACCATCGGCGTCACCCGGGGGACGGAGCGCATTTTGCTGGCGGCGGTCATCTCAGCCGATAACAACCTTTCCGCCTACGCGCCCGCGATTCTGCGCCGCATGCGCACGGGCACGGCCCTCAACCCAAATGTCACTGTGGTGGTTCTGGCCGATCAGCGGGGGCAGGGCGATACGCGGCTGTTGCGCATGGAGGGCGGTCAGGTTACCGAGCTGGATGCTCTGGCCCAGGTGTGGGGGAGCGACGAGCTGGACATGGCCGATCCCGACGTACTGGCCTGGTTTTTGCGCTACGCCCGGGAAATTGTCCCGGCCGAGCGCACCATGGTTTCCCTGATCGGTCATGGCGTCGGGCCCACGCCGGACCTGGCCTGGCTGCCGCCCGCGCCGCCCGACGAGCCTCTGCCCCCACCGGTTGACGGGATTCCCCCCTTGCCCCGGGGGCTGGAAGCCACGCCCGCGGATGTGACCGACGGTTCCTATTTGAGCACGCTGGATTTGGCCGCGGCCTTGCGCGCCGCTACGGATGACGGCGCGGCTCCCTTCGATATCCTCTTTTTTGACCAATGTTTCCAGGGTAATCTGGATGTCCTGTATGAAGTGCGCGAGGCCGCGACGCTCTTTATCGCATCGCCGAACTACGCCTGGCTGGTCGCGCCTTATGCCCAGTACATCTCTCAACTGGCCCCCGCCGCGGAGAATGAAACCATTGCCGCCACCATCATCAACCGCTACGAGGCGAACCTGAACGACAGCCATCCCAATGCCATTTTCTGGGCGCGCAGCCAGGATATCGAACAGGTTGCCGCTGCGGCAGGCGCGCTGGGCGATGCTTTGCGCGCCGCGTTAGGCGACGGTCAGGCCGAGCTTGTCACCCGGGCGGTTCAGAACGGGCGCTTCGTGGACACGACCCAGTGCGGACGCGGCGAATTTGTCCTTGGCCCGCCCGATGAGCTGATAGGCGCGGGCTCCCTGGCCGCCAATCTGCGCCAGGCATTCGGCGAGGGGGATGCGTACGGCGTTTCCGCGGCAGCGGCTCAGCTTCTCGCTGGCTTGAGCAATCTGGACTCCGAATCCCGCAGCGGCAGCCCCTATCTCGCGCCGGAGCAGACCTGGTCCTACAATGACCGCATTACCATCCTGGCCCCGCTGGGGCGTAACCTGCCCGGCAGCGTGGTCTGGCGCGCCAGCCTCTACCGAGATGCGGCAGAGCAGCCTGCCGTCTGGTCGCCTGATCCGGGCCAGAATGTCCTGGTTCAGGGTTCCTTTGCCTTTGTGCAGGATTATGGGTGGGATGAGTTTATCAATGCCTGGTATGGAGAGCTGGAGCCGACGGTGGGGAACTGGTGCCACTATACGCCGCCGTCGATCGTGCTTGAGGCGGAAGGGGAACTGATGGCCTTCAGCGGCGAGGTGACCCCGGAGCGGGACATCCTGCTCACCTGGGATGCGCCCGAGGAAGTTGATCCGGCCGCCTATTACCTCTACGGTCGCGTGCCCCTGGGCGTTGATCTGGAGCTATTGGCGACGCTGCCCGCCACGGCCGCCGATACGCTGTTGGCCGATCCTTTTCCCGGGCAATATGATCTGCACATCGTCGCCGTGGATGAGAACGGCAACCCGCTGGCTCAGTCCGGCGACATCGGAATTGCCGTGGAGTGGGTTATGGACCTGCACTTGCCCTTGATTGCACGGTGAGAAGCGCATAAATGTTTATCCGCCGTCTGCGCGTAGCCAGCCGAATAGGCGACGTCCCAGCTCGGGCCTGGGCGGTTCGGCGGCCAGGTCGGCTTCAGCCAGCGCGTCGATCAACTCCCGGCCGGTCTGGAAGCGCGCGGCGGGATCTTTGGCAATGGCTTTGAGGATGATCGCCTCTATCTCGGGCGATACCCATTGGAATTCAGAGGGCGGCGGCGGCGGTTGATTGACGTGGGCGTCCAGGACTTCGGAGCGTCCGCCGTAGAAGGGCTTGCGTCCGGCCGTCATGAGGTAAAGCAATATGCCCAGGGCATAGAGATCCGTGCGTCCGTCCACCGGCCGATCCTGGGCGATCTGTTCGGGGGCCAGAAAAGCGGGCGTGCCGTAGATGCCCATGTCCTGAAGGGGCGGTGCAGCTGTTTCGTAAACCGTGCCGAAGTCGAAGAGCTTGGCCTGCCCTGCCGGCGTCAGCATGATGTTCGCCGGCTTGATATCGCGATGGATAAAGCCTTGTTGGTGGAGATAATCCAGGGCATCGGCAATTTGATTGATAATGGCGATTGCCGCGGGTTCGCCCAACCGCTTGGCGCGCAGAAGGAAGGTCTCCAGCGTCTCTCCCTCCACCAGTTCCATGGCGAGATAAGGTAAACCGTTAATATCGCCGCTTGCATAGACGCGGACAATGTTGGGATGACGCAGGCGCGCAAGCGCCCGGTATTCCAGGCGAAAAAGATCTCGCAATTGGGCTTGGGCCGCGGCCGCGGGTAGCATGACCTTCAGCGCAACCGTGGCGCCTTGTCCGTCCCGGGCCTGAAAGACGCGTGCGACCGCACCCGCGCCAATCGCATGCTCGATCTGGTAGGGACCGAATTGATTGGCCGGTTGTTGGTCGGCAATGTAGCGACTGCTGGCGGCTCTGGCCATGGCGATACCCGGCAAATCCCGGTAGATTCACGCAAGGAGGATGAACAAATTCTCCGTCTATTATAGCCAACACCGTTCGCCCACAGCAAAAGGGGCCGACATCACATGTCGGCCCCTTTTGCTGTTATAGCGTATTGTTTATAGCCTGTTGCTGCCCGTGCGTTTTCTTCCGCTTAATCGTCGCCTGCCGCTGCGCCGAATCCCGGCAGATCATACGCACCCATGCCGTGTTCAGAAAGGTCCAGACCGGCCTGTTCTTCTTCCGGCGAGACCCGCAGGAGCCCTGCCGCTTTGAGGATGCTGAAGAGCACGAAGGACGTGCCGAAAGCCCATGCCGGCACAACGATGGAGCCGACGATCTGGGCGACCAGCGGATGACCGCCGAATATGCCCGTAGCCAGACCGCCCCAGATGCCCACCAGACCGTGGACCGGCCACGCGCCCACCGTATCGTCGATCTTCCACGCCTCCAGCAGGTCAATGCCTATGCCGACCAGCACGCCGGCCACTGCGCCGATAATGAGCGCTTCCACATTGGTGACGGAGTCACAGTTGGCTGTAATGCCGACGAGGCCGGCCAGCATGCCGTTAAGGGTGTAGCCCAGATCCGGTTTGCCATGGCGGATCCAACTGTACGCCATGGCCAGCAGCGTACCGGCCGCCGCCGCCAGCGCCGTGTTGGTGGCAATCAGCATGGTGGCGTTGGTGTTGGCTGCGCCGGCAAAGGCCAACTGGCTGCCGGGGTTGAAGCCAAACCAGCCGACGAAGAGAATAAAGACGCCCAACGTAGCCAGGCCCATGCTGTGGGGCGGGAAGGGATTCTTGCCGTCTTTGCTGAAGCGTCCAATACGCGGGCCCAACACGATGACCGCGGCCAGGGCGGCAAAGCCGCCTACCGCGTGCACCAGGATGGAGCCGGCAAAGTCGTAAAAGCCCATAGCGTCCAGCCAGCCGCCACCCCACTTCCAATACCCTGAGATAGGATAGATGATGGCAGTGATTGCGACGCTGTAAATCAGATAGCCCGAGACCTTCATGCGTCCCGCTACAGCGCCGGAGACGATGGTTGCGGCCGTGGCGGCAAATGCAGCCTGGAAGAGGAAGTCTACCTGGGGATTGAGGTTGCCGGGCAGCGCTTCCGGCGGAACCGAGCTAATGCCGAAGCCGCTAAAGGCCAGCCAGCCGGGGATAATAATGTTGGCTCCGTACATAATGCTGAAGCCTATCAGCCAGTAGATAACCACGCCTGCGCCCAGGTCGATAATATTCTTAAACATGATGTTAACGGCGTTTTTGGCTGAGTTGAAGCCCGTCTCCACCATGGCAAAGCCGGCCTGCATGAAGAGCACCAGGACGGCCGAAATGAGCAGTACGATATTGTCCAACGCGTAAGCAACTTCGTTAACGGTTATATCGCCCTCCTGGGCGAACGCAGCCGTGGCCGCGACCAGGCTTAACAAGAGCGCCAGGGGCAATGCCCGAAGAATTTTGGAACGCATCTCTCTTACTCCTCCTAAGAAAATGAATACTGGATGTGTAAATTGTTTGAATTGCCCAAGTTTGTTCCCGCTTTCACACAACGTGACCTATGATACGGGATGAATTTAGGGAACTCAATGTGCAGATTGCACAAAATGTTTGAGGGTTGGCTGTGAGGATTGTTGTTTTGATTTTGTCATCCCCGATTTGATTTTGGCTCGGGCGTTGAACCGAGTAAGATGAACCTGATGATTCTTTTAACCTATCGCCGGAACGACACGCCATGAGTGAGCATCAGAATAAATCGACATCCAATGAAACCCGCCCTCCCCGGAATTTTATTCGCGCCATCGTCGCCGATGACGTGGCAGCGGGGCGTCACGGCGGAGCGGTCATCACCCGCTTTCCGCCCGAACCAAACGGCTATCTCCACATCGGCCACGCCAAGTCAATCTGCCTGAACTTCGGTCTGGCCCAGGAATTTAACGGGCGCTGCAATCTGCGCTTTGACGACACCAATCCCGAAACCGAGGATATGCACTACGTGGAAGCCATCCAGGAGTCGGTGCGCTGGCTCGGCTTTGACTGGGGCGACAACCTCTATTACGCTTCCGACTATTTTCAGCAGCTCTATGATTGGGCTGTGCAACTGGTTGAAGCGGGTAAGGCCTATGTAGACGATCTGTCCTATGACGAGATCCGCGCCTACCGAGGCACGATCACCGAACCCGGCCGCCCCAGTCCCTATCGGGATCGGAGCGTAGCGGAGAACCTGGACCTGCTGGAGCGAATGCGGGCGGGCGAATTCCCTGACGGGGCCAAAGTGCTGCGGGCCAGGATCGATATGGCCGCACCCAACATGAAGATGCGCGACCCCCTCATGTATCGCATCCGTCATGCCACCCACTACCGCACCGGCGATGATTGGTGCATCTATCCCTTCTACGACTGGGCCCACGGCCAGTCCGATGCGATTGAAGGCGTTACCCACTCTATTTGCACCCTGGAGTTTGAGAACAACCGGGAGCTGTACGACTGGTACCTGAATCAGTTGGGGATTGACCCGCGCCCCCATCAATATGAATTTGCCCGCCTCAATCTCGACTATACGGTTATGAGCAAGCGTAAATTGCTCCACCTGGTGGAGAGCGGTTACGTCTCGGGCTGGGATGATCCGCGCCTTTCCACCATTGCCGGAATGCGGCGGCGCGGCTATACGCCCGAGGCGATTCGCAGTTTCGCCGAGGACGTGGGCGTGGCCAAGAACAACAGCCGGGTGGAGTTCGGCCTGCTGGAATATCACGTGCGCAGCGACCTGAACCATCGGGCCCCCCGGGTGCTTTGCGTGCTGGACCCGCTTCCCGTCACGCTGACCAACTTTCCCGGCGAGGATGTGGAGTGGCTGGAAAGCGACTATTGGCCCCATGACGTTCCCCGGGAAGGCTCCCGGCCGCTGCCCTTTACGCGCAACCTGCTCATTGAGCGCAGCGATTTCATGGAGGAGCCGGTCCAGGGCTTTCGGCGTTTGGCTCCCGGGCGGGAAGTGCGCTTGCGCCACGGCTACATCATTCGCTGCGATGGGGTGATCAAGAATGCAGCGGGCGAGGTGGTGGAGTTGCGCTGCAGCTATGATCCCTCCACCCGCAGCGGCAGCGGTGAGAACCGTAAGGTCGCGGGTACGCTCCATTGGGTTTCCGCCACTGAATCTCTGCCCGCGGAAGTACGCGTCTACGATCGCCTTTTTTCCGTGCCCAATCCTGAAGAGACGGGCGAGGGGGAATCGTTTCTGGATAATCTGAACCCGGATTCCCTGACCGTCATGGACCGGGCGCGCATCGAGCCGAGCGTAGCCCAAGCCGAGCCGGGCGCCCGCTACCAGTTTGAGCGTCAGGGTTACTTCGTGGCGGACAGCGTGGATTCTGGGCCGGGGCATCTGGTCTTTAACCGCATCGTTGCCCTGCGCGATACGTGGGAGGCGGACAAAGAGAAAGGCGCATCTGCATCGGCCCGAACAGCGAGTCAGTCGGAAGAGGAAGAGGTTGTAGAAGGAACCTCCTCGGCTGCCCGGGATGCAAATCGTCAATCCGATCCGGTTTTGGCGGAGCGGTATGCTCTCTATGCCGCGGACTATGGTCTGGCCGAGCAGGATGCAGATCTTCTCGCAGGCGATCGATCCACCAGTGACTTCTTTACCGCGGCCGTGGCCGCGTATAACGCGCCCGCGGGGATCGCGCGCATTGTGACCAATCTCCTCTACGGCCGGGTTGAGGAAAACGAGTATGACGCCCTGTTATTCGGCCCGGCTGAGCTGGCTGAACTGGCTGAGCTCATCGATACGGAGGCCATCTCATTCAATATCGGGAAGGATTTGTTGGAGGAGATGTTGCGCAGCGGCGGCAGTCCCGGTCGAATGGTGGAGGAGCGAGGGCTTGCCCAAATTTCTGACCGGGATGCCCTGGCTGAGATGATCGCTGACGTGATAGCTGCCAATCCGGAGAAGGTCGCAGCCTATCGCAGCGGGAAGACCGGCCTGCGCGGCTTCTTTATGGGGCGGATTATGCAGGCGAGCAAGGGGCAGGCCAATCCCCAACTTGTTCAGGAGTTGCTGGAGGAAGCGTTGGGCTGAGTAATCGTACCGATTCCGAATATCTTCCCGAGCGCGCCAGGCTCCAGCCTGGCGTGTGTGGCCTTATGATGTGCCGGGTTGGGGAATCCGACGGTTGGATCTGCAACGTTCTTCCTCGCCGGACTGGCGTCTGGCGCTCCCGGGGGGAGAGCGACCTACGCGGCAGCGTCACCGGCGACCGCACCGGGATCAAATCCCGGTGCTATAGAACGACGCCCCATGAATGGGGCTTGTACGCGTAGTCGGCGGGATTGCATTACCGGGGACCGCA
>JAGRCP010000151.1 GCA_020433455.1 Caldilineaceae bacterium
TCGGAGCTATTCAACACGCTCTATTCTGCAATCGACCACTCATTCACGTGGTCCAGGTAGCCGTAGTAGACCCACGTGGGGCCGGGCTCCAGCCCCTGCACCCTCTGATTGCTGACGTGGAACATGTTCGGCACGAAGAGCCACACATAGGCCAGGTCATCGTGGGTGATGCGCTGAATTTCCTTGTACAGCTCAGCCCGCTCTGCCGGGTCGCATCCGGGCATGGCGCGTGCCTCGTCGATTAGCTTATCCACCTCGGGATTGAAGTAAGAGGTGATATTGTTGCCCGAGCCGGGGACGTCCTGGCGGCTAAGCAACAAGCTCATAAACGTGTTGGGCTCCGCCGCGCCGCTATCGCTATTGGTCATGGGCGTGGCGTCAAACTTCTGGCCGAAGAAAACTTCCTCCAGATAATTGCCCCATTCATAATGCTCCACAGAGACGTCAAACCCGATCTGGTTCAATTGATCCTGAATGATGAGGGCTTCGCTCTCAAACATCTGCAAAATTGAACTATAGGCAATGGTGAAGGCCAGCGGCTCGCCGTCTTTGTCACGGATTCCGTCGCCGTCGCTGTCCGTCCAACCGGCCTCTTCCAGCAGCGCCATGGCGGCGTCGGGATCGTAGGGGTAGGGTTCGATCTCATCATTATACGCCCAGGTTGAGACGGGGCTCACTGCGCCCACCAACCGCGTCCCGCCGTCGGGGCCCATGGCGTCGATCATATCCTGCACGTTGATGCCCAGGGCAACGGCTTTACGCACGCGCACATCGCCGAAGAGAGGATGAGGCGCGCGCTCCACCGGATTTCCGTCTGCATCATATGCCGGCCGGGGATCGTTGGGATCCGACCAGTTGAGCGCCAGGAACCCAACCGAAGTCTGGGGGAAAGAACTCGAGTTCAGGCTACCCATGTCAGATATCTGCTGGAAGAGATCGCCCTGCATGGTCATGTAGTCCACCTCGCCGGCCTGGAGCGCCTGAATGCCGATGGTGGCGTCTTCCATTACCTGATTGACCAGATGCTCAATCTTCGGCGCGCCGCCCCAATAGTCAGGGTTAGCGCTATAGGCTTCGTATTCAGTCGCAGCCCACTCGTCCAAAAGATAAGGGCCGCCGCTTATGTCGGGATTCATGTTGAAGTCGCTGCTCTCAAAGTCGCTGAAATCGGCCGCGTACTTATGCGAAGGCAGAAGACGAATGTTGCCGAGCCCGGAGAGGAAAGAGCAGTTGACTTCTCCCAATTGCAGCTCATAATTTTTATCGTCGATCACGTTCACGGAGACAATCTGCTCCACATCCGCCTCGTTCGCGGTTTCGATATCGGACTGAATGGCTTCGACCATAAACTTCACGTCATTCGAGCTAATCGGCGTGCCGTCACTCCAGTTTGCATCATCCCGAATGGTGAAGGAGTAGGTCAACGTATCATCGGAGATATCCCACGTTTGCAGACCCGGGGTGGGCTCGCCCGTCGCTTCATCGGTGCCGATCAAGGGCGGCCAGAGCAAATTCCGCGCCTGGATCGATGCGCCGTCGCTGGTCAGTACGGGATTCCAGGTCGTCAGATTGCCCATGTTGCGAATCACAACAGTCCCGGACGGCCCTTCGGCCTGCGATGCTTCCCCGTCGGCCGCGCTTCCGGCGCTATCCGTTGCGGGCGCTGCGCTTGGGGAGCACGCAGCTAACAGCAAGACCGTCAGTAGGCTGAAAAGAGCCAGGTTATACAGTTTTCTCACAAGGTATCCTCCTGAATTAATGTGAAATGGTTAAACTATCCAAATCCCGGGGGTAGTACGTCATCATTTCGATGCCGTCGTCGGTTATGGCAACCGTGTCCGAGTGCCGAAAGCCGCCAATTTCAGGGACGTAGATGCCCGGCTCGACGGTGAAGACCATGCCCGGCGCGATGATGGTGTCATCGCCTATGTCGAGAAATGGGCCTTCATGGTAACGCAGCCCGATGGTATGCCCCGTGTGGTGTTTCCAGTAGGGCAGTAAATCGTTGGCCTCGTAGTACGCCCGGACAGCTTTATCCACCTGCGAGCAGGGCACGCCCGGCTTCATCGTCTCCATCGCAAGGTCCTGCAGGGCCAGCATATGATCAAAGATGCGGCGATGCTCATCGCCCACCGGTTCGATCACCATGGTGCGCTCCAGTTCCGAGTTATAGCCCCACACTGGCGCATTAGCGCCCGTCACCAACACATCGCCGGGACGGAAGACGAGATTATTGGCCAGGGCATGGGGAATGGCGGCATTGCGCCCGATCTGCCCGCGATAGCCGGCGGAAGCGCCGGAGGCGAAGCCGCTCTGCGACCGATAGATCGGGCCGATGGCGTCGAGCATGGCCAAAGTCGCCTCGTGTCCCGCCCGGCTGCTGACCTCGGTCTCCGTCGCCCCGACCTGCGTATACCGCTGAAGCAGAACATGAGCCAGATTGCCCCACTTGACGCTCTCGCGAATCAGGGCCAGCTCCGCCTCGCTCTTAATGGCCATACGGTCTTCCATAAAAGCCGTCACCATCTGGACGGGCGCGCCGGTTAACTCGCTAAGACGCGGCCCGCGATAGCCCATCACCCAAGGATAGCCGTCCGCGTCCGCGCCCACAGCCCGACCCTCGACGCCAATGCCCATATCGTTCAGGAGCTGGGCAAAGGCCGTCATGGGATGGGGCGTATCCGGGTATTCACGATAGTGAACGACGCGATCGATCAGCGAATTGGACTGAGCGTGTTCCGCCTCCAGCCTGGGGACGAAGAGGGCCTTGTCGCCCTGCGCATTCATAACAAAGGCAATCGGCCGTTCGGTGGGGATGAAAGCGAAACCTGTGTGATAGAGGACGTAAAACGCGTCAAAGAGAACGACGCCTGACAGCTTTTTCGCCTGCAAATACTCGCACAAGCGGTCGGCGCGGATTTGAAATTCAGTGTGAGGAATAGCAATCGATGCCTCCACAGACATTTCCCTTCTGGTTATTGGTCCAACCGGATTGCATGTGGTTGACTGACGCGGGCCACGTGAGTAATGAATCCGTCATGCGTGAAGGTACGCTTCAGGCGGTCCACACGAATCCCGAAAGAGCCTGGTTATTTTTGTGGGATAGGTCACACAGAATCAGCGAGGGAGCGGATCCAGCCAAACCACGACAAGTGAGCCGGCAACGAGTTGGATAAAGGTGAAATTACCTGCACGCTGTCGCAGAGACCGATAATAGTGTACATGCAGACTTCATAAACAGGCAACTGCGCGAAAAAGCAGGGAAGCATTCCGCGCACCGGGCGAACGCGTTGCGCTTAAAGAAGCATTTCGGGAATAGGCCAGCCCGTCTCCCGGATTACACGAGAGGCCGCGGCCCATTCCGGGAATGCAGGGAGAGTTGAGTCGATCGGCGCGGCCAGCCGGCGTTGATGCGCGTGCGCACGGTTTCCAGGGCGGGAATGCCCCGGGAGCCGTGGAGGCTTTCTACGCGACAGGCCCCCACGCCCGCAGCCAG
This sequence comes from Caldilineaceae bacterium, assembly GCA_020433455.1. GTDB lineage: Bacteria > Chloroflexota > Anaerolineae > Caldilineales > Caldilineaceae > JAGRCP01. The sequence goes on from JAGRCP010000151.1 coordinate 3,497, forward strand.
ATCAACCGTTTCCTCCAGGGGCAGGCCCCGGCTGAGCCCGGCCAGGAAACCGGCAATGGTGGAATCGCCCGCGCCGGTGGTGCCCGCCACGTCAATCCGGAAGCAGGGCGCGAGAAGCTCCCGATTCAGCCATCCGTCAAGCTGATCGCCCAGCAAAGGAGCCAGCGCGCCGAGCCGGGCCGCATCATCGGTGGTGCGCACGTAAAAGCCCTGCTCGCCCAGCTTCAGCCCGGCCACGGCCACGCCCATGGCCAGAATGCGGTCACTCAACTCCCTGAGTAGCGCGCCGTCCGCCTGCATGATGATGTCGCCCCTGTCGCGCAGGGCATCGTGGTGCTCCCGGTCCAGCATGAAGAGCGTCTCCTCCAGACTGGGTAGGAAGATGTCTGCGTGGGGCAGGGCGCCGGCCAGAATGGCCGGCCAGTCGGCCTGCCCCGCAGGGGAAGCGGGATCAGGATAGGCCATATCCAGCGACGTGACAGCTCCGCACTGCCTGGCCCGCTGGAGAAGAGCGACCAGCTCCTGCCCGTTATGGGCAAACATGCGCGCCATAATGGGCGGATAGCCGAAGTGAAAAATTTGGGTTGCGCGCAATGCCTCATCGCTGACGTCGGCCGCGGCAAAGGTATCATTGGGCCCGGGATAGTGGAGAAAGACCCGGTCCACGCCCGGCGGATTGATGACAATGGTGTAGGAGGAAGCGGCGTCGGCATCCACGATCATGCCGTCAGCCAGCGCGGGATCATAACTGCGCAGCACGTCCAGCGTGGCCTGGCCGAATTGATCCGCGCCCACCTTGCCCATGAGTCGCGTGTTGACGCCCAGCTGATAGAGGGCCAATCCCGTGTTGGTAACCGCGCCGCCCGTGGCCGTAAGGGCCGGCCCCGTGTTGGTGAGGGTGCCGGGCGCCAGCAGGTCGGCCAGGTCCGTGCGGCCGGCCATGGCGTCGGGAGAAAAGGTCGGGATGATGTCCAGGCAGATGTGACCGGCGACGGTAATCAAAGGATTGCGGAAAGTCATGTCGGAAGGCTACCGGTTGGAAATTGTTTCAACGTGGGCTTCCACGGCCGCGGCCTGATCGGGTGCAAGCAAGCCGGCGTCAAAACTGCACCGATAGGTATCGCCGGTATGCAACGCGACGATATTGCCTTTGGCCTTTTCGCTAGTATACCCTTCCATTTCGCATGTGCCCACTTCTACGATGGCGATGGCGTCCTGATCGGGCTGCTGCCGGCTGATCCAGCGGGTAGCCCGGGGCAACTGGGAGGGACGATGGCGCACATAGTCCGCACTGCCGTCGGGATGCACCTGGAGGGAATGGGCCAGACCGTCATCGTCAATGTTGTAGTCGATAAAGAAGACGATTTCAGGATCGAAAGCCATACCCGGCGTCAACGTTTCGTGACGAGTCGGGTCCGCCTGAAGCTCGGCGAGGAGGGCCTCGAAAGCGGGCGTAGGCGTGATGTGGCTGGGAACGGAGCTGCGCAGGCGCACATGTTCGGGCGTACGCGTCGCCGAATAGACCAAATGCCCATTGTCTACAGGGCGGAAATTGATGTGCGCGCCGTACATCAATTCCATGGGCTCCCGCTTGAGGTTGGTGATGGCCATGTTAATGTTAATAAGGGTCGCACCCTGGTAGAGCTTGACCAGAGGCTCAGCCTGATAGTGATGGGAGAAGGCGACCGTGTGCTCGTAAACGCCGGTCAATCCCACGTAGCGACCCCGCTCATCCTCGCCCAGGACGAGATGGGCCGAGCGATAGGGCGCATTAGGCAACTCGCCGTGGAGAGGATGGACATCTTCCGGACCGGGACTGCCCGCGGCCAGCGCGCCCAGATGCTGCAAAAAGCCGCCGAAGGTTTCCAGAAAATTGCGCGTCTTGACAGGCATCTCAAACATGGAACGCATGGTCAACTCGCGCCGGGGATAACCCGGCGCGCCGAAACGGGCCGACCAGATCTGCTGGCCCTGGAACGGCAGTAAAATCAGATCGCCCCATTCGTTGGCCAGGCGCACGGCCGCCACGCCGCTGGGATAGCGAAACGTGGTTGCCAGCAGCGAACCGCCGTCCAGCAAAAGGCGCTCTTGCTCTACGAATTGCTCAGGATGGAGAGTGAATTTTGCAGCGAACATTGGAGGCTCCTTGTTCTGAAACTACTGAGTAATGCGTACTGCGTAACTGGTCCCGTCGTAATGCAGACGCCAAGGAATCCTGAACGTCTCGCCCCGGCGGCAGTACGCATTACTCAGCAGAAAAAATTTCATCGTTATGCGTGTCGCGTTCCAGCGTCAGCCAGCGGCGACAGCCGTAGGCGTGAAACCAACGCTCCACCGTGGGGCCCTCGGGATTGGCGCGCATGAAGGCCCGGTCCACATCCCGCGCGTCCGGGTCCGTCAAGTCATCCGGCACGACCGGAATCTCGCCGTAGACAAACTCCTGCACGGGCCGCGCGCCGCAATGAGGACAAGGAATTATCAGACTCATACTCTACTCCGTTTTCAGGTTCATTGAGCGTTGACGGGGTCAACCCGCTGCTGCCTCGCCCCCGCCATTTGGATAAGGCTTCTCATGTCAATCATATTCAGGACGGGGCACTTATTACGCAGTACGCATTAGTCATTATGCGTTTCTCATTTCTCATTCGCTTTCAATGCGTGCCGGCCGATCCCCGATCCGCCAGGGTACGATCCCGGGCGAAGCGATCCAGGGCAAAGGGCGCGATCAATTCCGGTGTTTCGCCCGTGGCAATCAACTCGGCCATCTGTTCGCCGCCCGCGGGGATGGCCTTGAAGCCCCAGGTCCCCCAGCCGGTGGTAATGTAAAAATTTTCTACGCCCGTCTTGCCCATAATGGGCGAATAGTCAGGACTCATGTCGCAGACGCCTGTCCACTGGCGCAGGATGCGCAGCCGACGCAGGAAGGGCAGGAGGGTCATGGCCCGAAACGCGCAACTCTGCAAAAAATGATGGCCCGAACGGTAAGAATAGCTGGGCTGAGGATCGATCTCAGCGCCGATAAGCATTTCGCCCCGCGCCGTCTGGGACGCGTAGAAGAGCAGGCTCATGGACGCCACGATGGGGTGAAAATCCAGGGCGTAATGGTTGGTGACAAAAGCCTGAAGCGGATGGGTGCGAATGGGCAGGCGCAGCCCGGCCATGCGTCCCAGCGCAGTCACGTGGCCGCCCACGGCCGAGACCACCGCGCCCGCATGGATGGGCCCTTTGTCAGTCATGACGCCCGTCACCCGATCCCCCTCTTTGAGCAGATCGGTGACTGCCGTGCGCTGATGGATATGGACGCCCCGTTCCATGGCGCCTTCAGCCAGCGCCCAGTTCACCCGATCGTGACGCGCGGTCGCGCCCTGAGGATGGTACGAACCGCCCAGGACGGGCCACTGACCGCCGCCTGTGAGATCGACTTCGGGCGCGATCTCTTTGATTTCCCCGGGCGTCACAAAGAGGGTCTCGGCGCCGAAGGCCGTATTCACCCGGGCCCGGGCCCGTTCGGCCCGCACGCCGGCTTCGGTATGAGCCAGCCAGAGCAACCCCTTGCGCTCGTGCATGATCCAGCGACCCGTCTCTTCCTCCAGGCGCTGATACAGCTCCACGCTGCGCTGGTAAAAGCGCACCGCTTCGGGAATGCCGTAGTTAGCCCGAATGACCGTGGTGTTGCGTCCCGAGTTTCCGCCGCCGATATACTTGCGCTCCAGCACGGCCACGTTGGTGATGCCGTGACGGGTGGCCAGGTGGTAGGCGGTGGAAAGACCGTGACCGCCGCCGCCCACGATCACCACATCGTAGCTCGCTTTTGGCTCGTGCCAGGTGAGCTTGACCTGGCGCTCCATAAATTCATTCATAGCAGACGCTCCACAACATCGGTGGCAAAGGGGGCCGGCGCAATCAGTAGGACACGCTCCGCTTCCAGCCACAGCTTGACCGGAATGTCGGCCAGAGCGCCCTGGGCAAAGGCGGGGCGGTCAGGGGGAATTTCCCACTCGCACGTGCGCTGGAAAATCGCTTCCGCGGCTTCCGGCGTCAGCTCCGCCGCTACGAAGCTGGTGTCGCCGATGGCCAGCGCATGGGGATCACCCACCCGCGCGACCAACTCGTCCGGCGCATTGCGCCCGAGCAGCAGCGCCTCATCCGGTGCGACGGGCAGGACGATGAGATCGTCGGGCCAGGCCGCGGACGACAGAGCCGCCGGCCGCGCCACGATGCGGGTGGCGGCAAGCCGGGCCAGCCCCGTGCCGTGGACGCCCCGGCCCGATCGGGGCGTAAGCTCGGGCAGAGGCTGGGCCGCGTTAGCCCGGGGCGTCACCTCGATTCGGGCCCGCCGACTGTCGGGATCGTAAAAATGGGGCGGCACGCGGCGCGCCGGTCGGCCGTTGACGGTTACGGCATCGGGCAGCTGGCCGTCAAAAAGCTCCAGCCAGCCCAGCATGACGGCCTTGCCCAGCACGGGCGATGGACTGCTGGAGGTGATGTAGCCGGCGTACTGTCCGTCGCAGTAGATGAGATCGCCTTCCTGGGGCGCGGGCAGCGCCGTCTCCAGCCCCACCAGTTGGCGATCCAGGGGGATTTTGTTGGTGCGGATGACGGCCCGTCGCCCCACAAAGTCGGGCTTATCCAGCTTCACCGCCCACTCATGATTGATGCGCCGGGGCGTGGCGTCATAATCCGTATCCTGGCCGATGAGGATGTGGCCCTTTTCCAGGCGCAGACGCGTCAACGCCTGAAGACCGTGGGGCTTGACGCCCAACTCAGCGCCCAACGCCATGAGCCTGCGCCAAAGAATATCCGCTTCCGCGGCAGCATGGTGCAGCTCATAGGATAATTCGCCGGTAAAGCTCAGGCGGAAGACCCGACAGGTCACGCCTGCAACGGTCGCCTCCGTATGGCCCATGTAAGGCAGGGGCGCCTGGAAGCCGGCCCGGGCCAGCAGTTCCCCGGCCCGGGGACCGGTGACGTTGATTGCAGCCAGGGCCATGGTCTGGTTGAGGATGCGCACATCCAGTCCCCAGGAGTCGGCCCAATCCCGTACCCACAGCTCAGCCGTGGTAGAGCCGCCGCTGGTGAACGTGAGGGTATAGCGGCTCGCGCTGTCGCAGCAGATGAGGCCGTCATCCAGCACGTAGCCCGCTTCGTTGAGCAGGAGCACGTAACGGGAACGGCCGGGCTTGATGGTAGAAACTTTTGTAGGATAGAGGCGCTCCAGCAGTTCCTGCGCGTCGGGGCCGGAAACCTGCATTTTGCCCAGGGTGCTCACATCGCCCAGCGACACGCCTGTGCGCACGGCCCAATATTCTTCGTCCGGAACCTGGCTGTATTGCCATGGTCGCCACCAGCCGCCCATGCGGTCCATCTGCGCCCCCAATTCCCGATGGATATCGTCCAGGGGCGTGCGCGGCGTGGGGCGGTGAAAGGCCCCGGCCGAAACCTCGCCAATGGTCAACTGGCGGGTGACGGGGCGGGCCGTAAACGCGGGCTGGAGTTCTGCGCCCCGGTCGGCCAGGAAGCTACGCAAGTGGGGAATGCAGGCCCCGCCCTGGCACGTGCCCGTCCCGGCTAGTGTGGCCCGCTTGACCAGCTCCATTTCATGAAAACCCTGCGCCCAAATGAAGTCCAGATCTTCCACCGCGACGCCGGTACAGTGGCAGACCGTCCCGGCCAGGGGACAGGGCGGAATCCGGGCCTCGGTCGCGGCGTCGCCTACGACGCGCACGGGGAAATCGCCGCTCATGCGCGCCAGCATATCCCGGGGATAGAAGCCCAGGCCCACGGCGACGGTATCGCAGGCATGGCGCCGCTCGACGCCGGCCTCGTCACGCACAATGACCGCGGTCACCCGTGCGTCGCCTTCAAAACGGATCAGTTCGCCCGACGCATGCTCGACGTCAATGGTCTCGGGCGGTGCGCCCACGGCCACAACCTTGCCCAGATTCACGCCCGCCGCGGCCAGTTCGTCCGCGGCCCGGGCCGTCACGATGCCGGCCAGTTGGTTGCCCGGCGCCACGGGCTGGGTTTCGGCCGCGCCCGTGGCAATGACAATTTCGTCCCGAGGATGCACGTGCAGCGTCGCTGCGTCTGTACGAGCCACAACCAGGGGCCCAGGATAGATGCCGATGACCTCTTGCCCGGCCTGGGCGTCCAGCGTAATGACCGTCTTGCCATCGGCCCGGGCGTCGGCCGCCGCGGTCCGGCCCGCCTGGCCCTGGCCGATGACGACCACGTCACAATGGAGATTCTGCGCAGGCGCTACGGGGCCGGGACGCCGGTCTGCGGGCAGGGCAGGATACCCACGGATATTTTCCCGCTCAACCGTCATACCGGGCCGGGCGGGCGTTTGACAGGTGCGCACGTAGGCCACGCCGTCCACCGTGGCCACGCAGTGAGGACAGTCGCCGCCCAGGCAAAGGCAACCGCCGCCCGTCGGGTGACGGTCTGCCTTGAGCAACGCGGTGAGAAGCGTATCGCCGGGGTCGAAATGGATGGGTTCGTCATCGACGATAAGAGAAGATTGAGATTGGGTAGGCATAGGCGGAATGGGGATAAATAAGGAATGAGAAACGGTTTGGTTTGGTGTGAGGGGTATTAGTCTAGCACCGGGGCGGCCTGAGGGCAATGGCGGCAAATTGTAGGGGAGGGCCTCCGTGCCCTCCCGCCGCCATTCGGATCGATCCATGGCCTGACGGACGGCGCTTGGCCGGGATGGCCTGTGAAATCGGCGTGGCCGGGTTACCGGGGCGGCGGACCGGCACAGAGGCCGGTCCCTACGGTGGGGTATTCGATAAGACAGAAAAAAAATTGGGATGACTCTGTCAAATGGAGCGTGTGGCAATCGTACGGGATTGAGAACAGCCAGGGAGCGTCCAGCCACAGATCTAGCACATCAATCCTGCGCCCCCGTGACCGGCAACTCAACCTGAATTACGGTTCCTTGTTCAAGGCGGGAATCTGCAGCTACCACCCCGCCGTGACGCTGGATCACGGCGCGGGTCAGGGCGAGCCCCAGGCCGCTGCCCCCTACGGAGCGGGTACGATTGGCTCGATATAGCTCTTCCCAAATATGAGGCAGATCATCCGCCGTGATGCCGGCCCCCGTATCCGCCACTTCAATGATGACGCGATTCTTTTCTTCCCGGGCCCGGACTTCGATAGAATCGCCATCGCTACTGTACTTAATTGCGTTTTCCAAAAGATTGTAGAAGGCCAAGTAGAGGAGATCCCAGTCACCGGCAATGGTGGGCAAAGGCCATGGCGCCTGGGGAATGGTGAGGCGGAGTTGGCGCGCGGCTGCGTCCGGATGCTCCTGAAGCAACACGAAGGTATCGCTCAAAAGAAGGTTGAGGTCCACAGGTGCCGTCTCGATCGGAACGGTTTCCGCATCGGAGACTTTGCGCAGGTCGGTGACGATTTGCGAGAGACGCGTAACCTGTGCGTTGACACGGTCCAGCGCGGCAGCGTCTCCGTTGACGGGAAGAGGGTCGAGCTCTGAGGCCAGTGAACGCTTAAACTGCTCATTATCGATTACCGCGCGGATGGCCATCAGGGGGTTTTTTAGCTCGTGATCCAAACGCTGGAGGAAACGGCGATGATTGACGATCGACTCTTCCAGAAGCGCAGCATTCCGCTTCTCCGTTATGCGCACTCCCCGCCACCAAACCCAGGTCAGCAGCCATGCCACAACGGTCAATAACCCGCCAGCGAAAAGGAGCGTATCGCTGAGCGTCGTCTCAATGAGCAACCGTTGATCAGAGCGCAGCAGGTAGGCTGCGCCGCCGGCAATTATCAATGGAAGAGAGGAGAGCAAGCCTCGCTGGACAAGCGGCTTCATTGCTTGGCGGAAACAGGAGCGATGTACCGATAGCCGACGCCCGACACTGTTTCGATAAAGCGAGGCGCAGATGAATCTTCATCCAGCACCCGGCGCAATTCGAGAATGCGCTGGTCAACTGCCCGCAGTCCGGTGGCATAATCCCAGCCCCACACGGCATCCAGCAGGCGATCGCGCGTTAAAGGCTCGTCCGGGTGCATCATCAGGTAGATGAGCAGCGTCGCTGCGCGGGGGGTGAGGGTCAACTCCTGGCCATCGTGATAAATGCGTTGGGTCACGCGATCGACGACGAGCCCATAACTCGTTAGTTTCTGCGCCGCGGTCAAAGAGGGCATCCCCTTCTGGACGCGACGCAAAATCGCACGAATGCGCGCCTCAAGCTCGATCAGCTCAAACGGTTTATTCAGGTAATCGTCCGCACCTTCCCCGATGGCCTGGGCCCGCTCCGACGCCTCCCCGTACTTGGTCAGCAGGATGACGGGGATGTCATTGCCTTCTCCGCGCAGGCTGCGCAACACGGCGCGACCGTTCATGCGCGGCATATCCACGTCCAATATCACCAGGTCCGGCCCGATCTCGGCAATCTTTTCCTGGGCCTCAATCCCGTCTCCGGCTGTCGTCACCCGGAATCCGGCTCGCTCCAAAAAGGCGGCGACGGGCTTCACAATGTCAAGTTCATCGTCAACCACCAGCAGATGATTCTGCATTTCAAATCATCCTCAACTTCCAATAAAATTGCAGGGATAGAAGGCAACCAGGCAAGACGACCCGCCATGGATGGCTCACAACCTTGGAGAAGAACGGGACATGCACAACGCCCTCCAGGCCACTATACAAGCAATCATGTTCGTCGCACAAATGACGCGGGGAAGAACAGGGAAAGACACAAAAAGTGTACGGCCGGATTTTATGCGGTTGGCTGACGCTGGCTGCGTGAATATTTGATCTGCGCAGATCGCATTTCGAGAAGCGGGTCGTATAGATCCCGTCGGGGGGATATGATGATCACCCAAAGCGCAGCGTGTAATTCGCCTCGGTGGCGACGCCGGGCCCTGTCACAGCCTTACCCAACGCGCCGGATGGACCGAGCCGCAGGGGAATGGATGCGCCGGCGCGCACAAAAACGGGGATGCGGGTGAGGGGAACCGCAATTTCTACCGCTTGCCCCCCGACGTAGGCGTCGCCCGTCCAAAAATCACGCCAGCGCCCCCGGGGCAAGCAAACGGTCCACTCGGTCACATCCGGCTCTACCACGGGCGATATCAGCAGGTCCCGGCCAAAACAGTAATCGTATTGCCCGGCGGCCGGATCGCTCACCTGTGCGCTGCGCATCATGGGGCGGCCCGTGGCCGCGGCGTGACGCGCTTCCTGCCAAATGTAGGGCAGCAAATTATGGCGCAGATTGGTAAAAAAGCGGGCTCCGGGAATGACCCGGTCATCGCCCCAACGCGCCTGAATGTTCCACGGCGTGCGGTCCCGGCTCGGCGCGCGGTGAGCATTGTATTCTGAATGATATTGCATTACCGGACAGAAGGTCGCCATGGCCATGGCCCGCAGGTAGAGTTCCGCAGAAGGAACTTCACCGCTGAAGCCGCCGAAATCCCAGCCCCAAAACGGAATGCCCGATAGCCCAGCCGAAAGACCCGCCAGAATCGAGCGGCGAAAGGCGTCCCACGTGGAGTTCTCGTCGCCGGCCCAGTGAAGGGGCGCCCGCTGGGAGCCCGTGTAGCCGGCACGGCTAAAGGTAATTCGCTCAGCGCCCTGATCACCCGCACCGGCCTGATCTCCGTTGGCAAAATCAAAATAGGCCTGGCTATAAAGCTGAGGATACTCATTCCACAGCTCGTCGCCGCGCCGTCCGTCGGCAAAGCGGACGGACTCACCCCATAAATGCTCGCCGCCGTCGGTCTTGAAGCCGTCAATCCCCAACTCGTCGATCAAGTAGGCCCGCTTGCGGAACCACCAATCGCGTGCGGCCGGATTGGTCACGTCCCATATCTCGCCGCCCCGAAACCAGAAGGGACGAACGGCATGGGGCGAATCATCCGCTTCGGCCGCTGCATAGCCGGCGCGCAGAAAATGGGCGCGATCCAGGGCATGCTGTTCGTTGTTCCCCTCGTCGGCCTTGAGGATGGGGACCTGCCAAAGAAGCACGCGGATTCCCTGAGCATGGAGCCCGTCGATCATGGCCTTGGGATCGGGCCACTTGCCTCCAGTCGGAAAAGTAAAGTCGGCGTACTGGAAAGTCTCGTTACCGGGGCGCGGCGCGTACTCAGCATCGTTCCAAATGTAAAAGGTCGCCTCGTCGCTCCATGCCTCCAGCACGATGACGCCGGGGGTAATGCCGTGCTCGAATGAGGCGGCAACCTCTTGCTCCACCCGGGCCAGGCTGTTCCATTCATTACCGCTCATCCACAGGCCGAAGGACCAGGCCGGCGGCAAAACAGGCGGCCCCGTGCGGCGCGCAAAGTCGCCGACAATGACAAAGGGATCCTCAGCCTGGAACCAGCTCAATGTGAGGGCTTCCTCCGGACCCAGATCCGCTTCCAGCGTCCAGCAATCGGTCCTGGATGCAGCCAGATCAAACTGCATCCAGCGCGCGCTCTGCACCCAGAGACCGTACCCAAGCGAGGAGAGGAGAAAGGGGATCGGCAGATAGGTGCGCTTGCCCTGGTTTTTGTACTGTTCGTAACAGCGGATGTCGAGGACGTTGCCTCGCTGGTTGAGCGCGTTAAAGCGCTCGCCCAGGCCGAAGAACCGTTCGCCCGCGGCGCAGGCAAAACGGAGACGCACCCTGCGCGCGGTCGTCCCATCCGTGAGCCATTCCACATTCTCCAACTGCGGCAAGTTGGGTATTGTTGCGGACGTCGCCTCATCCCGCCGGATGACCATGTCGCCGGCTTCATTGACGACTGGTCCGCCGCCCGACGCCCAAGCCTCACCGGGCAGGGTGAAGTTGGGCGTGCGCGCACCATCGCACTCGGCCCAGTAGGTGAGGGTGTGACCATGGGCCGGGGCCATAAGGGGCGCGCGCCAGACGTCCTGCTCAACAACAATTTCCCGCTCCAGAAACTCAGCGCCTACGCCTTCCTCCCGCGCAGGATCCCAGTCGGGAATGCGTTCGGCGGAGACGGAACTAAGCGGCCCATCATCTATGCGGCTGTAGAGCGTGACTGCGTCAACCGAGCCCGGCGGACGCGTCACCAGGCCCACAGTAAACGGTTCCCCCGCCAACGGCCGGCGCGGAAAGCGCTCTTCAGGCAGTTGTTCATACGGATGTTCAAGGCCCAGGGGCGTGTGCAGCAAGTGTGGCATGGCGTTACTCTGTAAAAAAAGCTGGGGTATTCGGATATTAGGTTCTCTGACGGATTATGGGGCAA
>JAGRCP010000152.1 GCA_020433455.1 Caldilineaceae bacterium
CGCAGCCGTTTTTTTTATCGCCTGTCCCGAACGTTTAGAAAAAGCGCTTTGCAATACCCAGTGCGCCCTGTCTCCACGGCACGCGGTGGGAAACCCCGGATTGGCCCTCAAATGAGTCCAGGTTATCCAGATACCACTGATAGTTGCGGATGAGCGCGTCCTTGTTGGAATATTTGGGCGCGTAGCCCAAAGTCTGCTCGGCCTTCTCGATTGAGACGAAAGAATCCTCCGTCACCGTCTCGTAGACCCACTTGTAGAGGGGCGACAGTTTCAGCCGGTCCAACGCGCGCAGGGTCCAAATTGCAGGTGAAGCGGGGATGGAGACGATCCTGCGATCATAACCGGCATAGTCCAGCACGGCCTGATAATCTTCGCGCAGCGTCGTAAACTCCTTGGCGCCGATGTTAAACGTATCGTTCGCCAGCGTGCAGGGCAAGGTCGCCGTGAGGTAGACGGCATCGCAAAGGTCTTCCACATCCAGCAACTGATAGCGATTTTGGCCGCTACCCAACACGGGAAAATTCTTGCCGTCTTTGGCCCAGTCATAGAAGAGGGCGAAGACGCCCAGCCGCTCAGGGCCTACAAAAGACTTGGGCCGGATGATGGGAATGCACATGCCCTTGTCCCGGTACTCCTGACAAATTTCTTCCACCAGCACCTTGGATTCGCCGTAGGGTCCCACGCCGTCCAGCTTGTCATTCTCGTCCAGGGGATGGTGATCGGGAATGCCGTAGACCGCGGTGGATGAGATATGAATCAGCCGCTCAACCTTGTGGGCATAGGCCGCTTGCAAGACGTTGCGGCTGCCGTCAATGTCGGTGGAGTAGATATCCTCGGGGCTGTAGAGGGGCAGGGCGGCCGCGGTGTGGATAACGATGTCTACGCCGTCCATGGCCCGGTTCACGGTTTCGGCATCACGAATATCGCCGGTAATTTCGGTGATTTGGTCCCGTTCGGGGTAGTCAAAAATGGCGATGTCCAGCGAAACGACGCGGTGACCGCGCTGAAGCAGATAGCGCGCCAGATTGATGCCCAAAAAGCCGGCTCCACCGGTGATCAAATAGGTTTTGGCGTCCGTTACATCCAGAGGAGACGCCTGAGGTTGGTCAGACATGGTACGATCTCGTTCTCCATTTATGCATATTCATTTCGTTCTTCTTCGCTTCGCCACTTTCGCAGCAGCATCTGCGTCGAGTCGAATGCGATATCCGGCGGCAGTCCATCCGGCGGGAACCAGGCCGCCGCGCTCACGTCATCGTTGGGCCGGAGTTCGTGGACGGAAGCGCCCGGCGCAGGCGCAGCCCGATAGGCCAGCACGATTCCCGGGCTTTTCAGCGCGCCCGTCGCGTCGGGCCGGGGGGGCATGGGCAAGACCGTCATGAGCTTTTCCGCCGCAAGCGTCAAGCCCACCTCTTCCATCAGCTCCCGTCGCAGCGCGGGGATCGGCATTTCGCCGGCATCCATATAACCGCCGGGCAGCGCCCACTTTCCCCGCTCCGGATTGACGGCCCGACGCACCAGCAACAGGCGATCGGCCCACGTAACGAGGCCGATGACCGCCACTTTGGGGTCCTGAAAATGGACGAACTTGCAGGCGGGGCAGACGGCGCGGGTACGGCCGTAGGATTCCCGGCGCTCTAATCGCGTCGCGCAGCGGGGGCAGTAGACGAACTTCTCAACGTTCATAGCAACCAAGGAGTATAGCGGATGTGGAGAAAAAGGGGAAAGCAGGGCGGGATAAGAATATACCGCACGGCGACCAGCCGGGTGTGCCGGAACGGGATTCGGCGGGGCAGGATTATGGATCAGCAGGGTCAACTGAAAAGCCGGTGATCGACCATACGCCGCCCGTTCGCGCGAGGATGATGGTGAAATCTCCCGTGCGCCCGCCTATAAATTGGGCGGAGCCGTTGATCTCAGCCGAGTTCGCCTGGCGGCCGCGGCGACTGATGCGCCATTTTTCCAAAATGAAGGAACTGGTTTCCAATCTGCTTCGGAGATCGGCCGCGCTGCCCACCTGCTGCTTGAACAGGTCATCGCTCACCGCGTACGCCATGTCGTAGTCGCGCGCGACCAGGGCATTCAGAAAGTCGGCGCTTGTGCGCTCAACCGCGCGTAATGACCAGAGGCGGCCAAGTTGAATGAAGCTGAACAGCAGCACAAAAAGCGTCACCGCCAGCAGGCCGGCCTTCCACCATTTCGCTCGTTCCATGTGCCTGTCCCTTATCGCAGCCGCTGCCAAGCGCCTGAATTAGACGCGCCGTAAAAAAGGTAATCCAGGCTGCGATGAGGATTCTGATGCTCGCTGTGACACTGCCCTGTATCGCTGCTGCGCAAAATGTGCCCCTGCTCAAAATACTGAACCTTGGCGCAAAAGCCCGACTGCTCGGCAGTTGCCCAGCCCAGGTTATTGAAGAAAGTATCGTTCGTATGCCAGATCCAGCCTGTCCCCCGGATCGGCTCCAGCAGTCCGCCGGGCGGGCTGCCGCGCGAAGGCGGCGTTGAGCTGCCGTCCCACACATCATCCACGGCCAGCCAACCGTTGCCGTTAAAGTAACCGTAAATTTTGCGGTTGTCCTCGCGCCAGACCACAAAACCCCGCTCATACGGCGTATAGGAGGCCCAGGTCACAAAACTGCCGCTCGTGGCGCAGCCGTAAGTCGCCTGGGACCACGCCTCGGCCAGTTGACCGTCTACGGACGTGTTGCAAACCGGCGGCGCGGGCGTAGGCGTAGGCTGGGGCGTTGCCGTTGCGGTCGGTACGGGCGTTGCGGTAGGCGGAGGCGTAGGGGTCCTGGTCGCCGTGGGCTGGGGCGTATCCGTCGGCACGGCAGTGGCGGTATCCGTGGCGGTCGGTGCGGGCGTGTCGCTGGGCGTGACGGTGGGCGTATCCGTCACGGTCGGCGCAGGCGTGTCGCTGGGGAGCGGCGTATCGGTTCCAGTCGCAGTCGCCGTTGCGCTGGGCGTAGCAGAGGATGCAGCAGTCGGCGTAGACGTGTCCGCCGGAAGCACGGCCGCGCCGGGCGCAGTCGGCAAGTCAGTTACGACAAGGGTGGCGGCCGCGATGGCCCGGGTGGGCGTGGAGGCGCCGCCCAGACTAACGCCGCCGCCGTCATTCGGATCCCGGGGACCGCCGCCCTGGTTATCATCGTTCAAGGCGGTTCCACGGGCCGCGACCAGAGCATCATCCGCAACCCCAGGACGATTGGCCGAGGAAATCACAAAAAACCAGCCGCCGACCAACAGGAGCAGAGCAAGGCCCAGCACGCCGGCCACGACCTGGGTGCGACTGCGACCCCGCCCCGCCGATGCAGGCGCGGGGGGCGGTCCGCCGACCAGCCTGTTCCCGTCCAGACGACTGCCGGTTAACGCTTCGTACATGGCTGCTGCGCTGGGAAAGCGTTCATCCGGACGCACGCCCATGGCCTTGCGCATGACGGCTTCCACCCGCTTGGAGGCGGAAACCTTGAGCGCGCCGAAAGTCGGCAGGGGTTCGCCCGTGGCCATGCCCGTCGCGCTGGGCGGCACGCGCCCCGTGAGCAGCGAGTAGAGCGTCGCGCCCAGCGCGTAGATGTCGGAGCGTTCGTCCGTGCCGCCGTGGTACTGCTCCAGGGGCGCGTAGCCCGGCGTCAACGCACGCGCGCTGGCCACCGTGGCCGTCCCCGACGCCACCTTGGCGATACCGAAGTCTACCAGCACGTAGCGCCCGTCGGGCGTCAGCTTCACATTTCCCGGCTTGATGTCCCGGTGGATCACCGCGCGGTCCTGGCCCGTGTCCGGGTCCTGCCACGTGTGCATGTAGTGGACTGCGGACAACAACTGGGCCGTGCAGTTGACCGCTTCTTCCTCGCTCATGGCGCCCCGAGTGCGCAGGCGCTGGTTCAGATCCTCGCCCCGCACGTACTCCATGACCAGGTATTGCTGCCCCGACGGCTCGATGAAGTAGTCGGTCACCGTGGGCAGGTTGGGATGGCGCAGGCGGGCCAGGATCGTCGCCTCCCTTTGGAACTGGCGCTGCGCGTCAGGCGACGTGTTCAGGTTCTCCTTGATGGCCACCTTGCGCCCGGCCAGGTGCGTATCCTCGGCCAGATAGACCGCGCCCATACCGCCCTGGCCCAAGGGCTTCAGGATGCGGTAGCGGTTGTGGAGGAGAAAGTCTGTAGAATGAGTGGTCACGGTACGCTCTCAACCGACGTAAAAAAGGCTTTTGGCCAACTATTTTGTCAGTCCAACTGCACTCTAAAAGCAGAGGGCAACCTTGTCAAGTTGGAAAAGCCATTTTTTGCCGGTAGAGCGAAAGAGCGGATATTCATTCTCGGCCCAGCGACCATCGTGGGGTTAACAAGCTCATGATGGGTGAGGATCGCCCCGCTTGACCCTCACCCATCACTATCCATGCATCATCCCGTCCGTCAGCGGTTCAGCACGAAAGGCAGGTAGACGCTCCGTACATCGTCCGTCCGGATGGGCGAGCCGCTCCGCTGAATCCGGACCGAGGGAGCCTGAATTTCCCCATAGAACGGATCGCTGCTGCTGACCAGATGGGTAATGGTCTCTCCCGCCTCACCCGGATCGCCCGGGATGACCGTTACTGTCTGGGGCGTGCGCCAGTTTTCCGGCGTGAAGCGGAGACAGGCGCTCTCCTCCGCGTGGCAATCGACCGCCGTCTGCACGACGCTCTTCTCCGCCGCCGCATCGATAAGTACATCGGCGGTCGGCCTGGTCGCCAAAACGATGGTGTAGCTGACTTCCTGGTCGCCGGGTTCAAGCACGACGACGTCAGCGCTGACCCAAACCGCAGCTTGATCATTGTCCTCCACCGCGACCGCGATATCATCCGCCGCAAGCGCGGCGTACTCCGCGTCCTCGCTCGTGACGGCGTGCCCGATGAAAACGAGGCTGATTTCGCCCTCGTCCGTCTGGTTATCCAGTGCGCTGACGGTGAGGCTTTGGGGAAGATTCCAGCTTTCAGGCGAGATGGTGAGGCGGTCAGGCTGGACGGCAAGACGGTCGCCGCCGTCAATGCGGATGGTCACCGGAGAGCGGGGCTTGCTGCCCAATTGCAGCGTATAGCTTGCACTGATTCCGTTTTCGCTCACCCGCAGATCGTCCGCCTGGGCAAGCAGCAGGCCGGGCAGATCGTTATCCTCGATCTCGACCTCAACTTCCGGAGCGACCAACTGCCGATACGTCTCGTCGTCGCTCGCCATACCGTGGCGAACCGCAATAATCTCCGGCCCTTCCGCATAGGAATCGTCCACGGCGTTCAGCGTAACGGACTGAGCCGTATTCCAGTTTTCAGGCGTAAAAGTAATCCGGGAAGGAAGAGCAGTCACCTGGTCACCTCCATCAACTGTAACGACCACAGACGCTGAAGGACGGGTCGTGAGCGTCAGGTTGTAGCCGGCAGACGCGCCCGCCTCGCTCACCTGAATGCGCTTCTCAGCGCCGATTGCTTCGGCGTGCAGGCCCGCAGTATCGTTGTCGGAGATCCAGAGCGTTGTCGCGGGATCATCCAACCCGGCAAAGTCGGGATCGTTGCTCGTGATGCGATAGCGCAAGGTGCGGGTTTGGGTTCCGTCCGCGCTGTCGTTTTCGGGCACGGAGACCGCCAGGTACTGGATCTGATTCCAGTTTGACGGCGTAAACGTGACGCCTGCACCTGTCGCCTCGGCGGCATGGAGATTCCCGTCAACCGGCGTCACCGTCACATCAGCAGCGGGCTGAGCGGTCAGACGCACGCCGTAGCGGCCGGCCTGACCTTCCACCAGATTCAGCCGGCTGGGCTGGAAGAGGACGCCCGCGACGTCATCGTTGCGGATCAGCACATCCAGCGTGGCCCGATTGTTGTCCAGATCAGGGCCATTGCCGTTGAAAGCGCTGAGTCCGTTGTACTTGGCGTCTCCGCTCGTCACGCTGTGGGTCACGGGGATGACATAGTTGCCGCAGACCTCCTGCGCCCCCTGCACGCCCAGCAGCGTATCGCTTTTGCCGGCGCAAATCGATCCGCTCTCCACTGTCTGGTTGTCCACCGGGCGCAGACAGATACGGTTGTTCTCACCGCCCAGCTCGATCTGATAGTTGGACGCATCCAGCGTCACCGATGCAGGCTGCACCTTGATGCCGCTTGCAGAGGTCGATACGATGACCGGGGCTGTGGGTTGGGAGGTGAGGGTGACCCAGTAGCAGGCCAGTCCCGAGGGCGAGCCGTCTTCATCCAGATCGCTGACCGCGTAGGATTCGGTCAGCGTCACGCCAGCGTCGTCGTTATCCTGCACCAGCACATCCACGGTGGAGCGATCGTTGTCCAGGTCTTCGGGCGAAAGGGTACGCACCGGCGTGGCCGTGCTGTAGCCGGGGGCGCTTGCGCTGCTGACCCGGTGGGCGATATAGTCGATCTGATCGCCGCATTCCTTGTCTGACACAAGCGCACCATTGCCGATAATGTCGGCATTCCCGTCCTTGCAGATCTGCGCGCCGCCGTCGTCCACGGCATCATCTACCGGCCGGATGCAGACAAAGTTGGAAGGTTCGGCCGTGGTGCGGCTGTTCCAGTTGGTTTTGTCCAGGGTGACGCTCCCTTTGGTGCGCCGCACCTGGCCGTTCTGCGGCTGGCCGATCTCCACCGTCACCTGCCCCTCTCCCGGCGGCGCGCTCAGGGTGATCCAGTAGCAGGCGACGCTGCCTTCGCCGCGGCTCAAGCCCTCTTCCACTCTGGAAACCAGATAGGATTCGGTGATCTGCACCTCACCGTAACGGTTGGTCACCGTGCAGGTCCCGCCCGCTTCGGTCACCGTCAGCAGAATATCGCCGCCCGAGAAGCTGCATGCGCCGCCCGCGCCGACGAACACGTAGCCGGCGGGACCGCTTTCAGTTAAGGTGTAGGTTCCCGTTTGCAGAACAATCGGCGCGCCGCCGGGGGCGATCTCGCCGGGCAGCGTTGCGCCCGAAGGGCCGCCCGCCAGCGTGAAGCGCCAATCAGCCGGCTGGGCTGATCCGCCTTCCACGGCTTTGATGAAGCTGATGTTGCCGGTCGGCTTCACCACTTCCACAGCGCCGATATCATAGAGCGCACTCTGGGGGCGACTCACGCCCCGCTGGTCATCGATTATTGCGACGACGGTCTTGCCCGCATCCACGGCCGGGCTGTCGTAAGCCGGAAGCATGGTCTGAGTAGAACCGCCGTTATCCGCCAGGGGCCCCAATTGGGGATCCTGGCCGATGATGTTGCCGTTAACGCCGTCGGTCAGACCACAGGCGTTGGCCGCATCCTCGATGAGGTTATTGGAAGAATCGGCGTGGATGATTCCGGCGTTCGTAACGCAATCTCCGCCGGCGGCGCCGTTAGTCGTGCTGTCAGCAACAATGGTGTTGATGAGCGTGACGGTACTGTTACCGTTGTAGAGTCCGCCGCCCGAGCCGTTGGCTGCATTGCCGCTGAGGGTAGTATTGACCAAAGTGAGCGTGGCCGTAGAGATATCGTTGTGGATCCCGCCGCCTTTGTCATTGGCTGTATTGCCGCCAAGCGTGACATTGGTCAACTCGGCTTTAGACAGGTTGGATATCCCGCCGCCGGTCTCCGCCGTATTGCCGCTCAGGGTGACATTGGTCAGCGTAGCCGTGCCGGTGTTGTTGTAGATCCCGCCGCCGCTTGTCGCCGTATTTCCGCTGAGGGTGACATCCGTAAGCATAGCGTTAACAGCGTTATTGAGGATGCCGCCACCCAACCCGCCCTGGTTATTACTGAAGTTAGCGTTCACCAAAGTGAGGATGCTCGTAAACCCGTCGTTGTAGATCCCGCCGCCGCCAAAGCCGGCTTGATTGTTGCTAAAGGCGACATTCGTCAATGTGGCTGTACCTTCGCCGTTATAGAACCCGCCGCCGCCGCCGGATGTATTGCCGCTGAAGATAACGTCATGCAGGGTGGCCGTGCCGATGTACTGATAGAGCCCGCCGCCCGAGCCATTGGCCTGATTGGCGTCGAAGATGACATCGGTCAGCGTAACCGTGTCGCCGTTGTAGATCCCGCCGCCGCTGTTTCCTGCCGTATTTCCGCTGAGGGTGACATCGATTAACGTAGCCGTGCCGACGTTGTATATCCCGCCGCCGGCGTTGAATATCCCGCTGTCGCTGACCTGATTGCTGCTGAGCGTCACGTCGGTCAGCATAACCGTTCCGGCGTTGTAGATCCCGCCGCCGAAGTTGAAGGTCTCGCCGCTGCCAAGGAGCCGGTTGCCGTGGCGAATAGTGAGTTCCGTTCCCGTGAAGACGCCGCTTGAACCGATATCCAGCACTCGATAGGCCGCCGGGGTGCAGCCGCCGGGCAAAGTCACCGGATTACAGGTCGACGCCTGGATGATGGTGTTGCCTTCGCCCGTACCGTTGATGATCACCGGCGTGGTGATAGTCGGCAACCGGCTGCCGTCCAGGGTGATGGTGTAGTCTCCGGCAAAGGTGATGGTATTGATATCCGAGTCGGCATTGGCTGCGTTAATCGCCTCGCGCAAGCTGCAATGGGTTGCGTTGCAGGCGCCGTCATTGACGTCGTCCGCCGTGTTGACCACAAATCCCGGCCCCGTTTGAAGGTCCGGAGCCGTGGCGGGCGCGGTCTCTCCCGGCCGGGCAAGGAAAAGCAGCGCACTCAAGGCGAAGAGCAAGGCCGGAAAAAACGCCCAAGCCCGGCCCCGGGATCGGGAGAGGCCAGGATGATAATTGAGATACATAGATGGATTCCTTATAGATTAGAGTTGTTCCTCAATAGTTTTCTGCCAGAGTGATGCAGAATCGATTCTCAGAGAGGAACGTTTAATCGGGAACAACTCTATTGATCAAATAGAGAATAGGATGCAGGCCTTTTGCACCCGCCGCGACGTTGAATCGCGGATATGGCCGTGGGGATCGGCCGGCAGGCGACCGCAAGGATCGTATCCTACCCAAAACTCGCCTAGCGGCGAACGCTGGGCAGCCAAATCTGGTAGCCGCCATTCAGGGGGCCCTCCTCCTGGTAAACGCCGTAGGCGACGCCTAATGCGAAGGGGCCGAATTGACGGCTTCCCCCCTCCACGGTGATCTCTTCCAGATAGAAGAGTGGGAGAACGCTCTGCACCATAAAGCTGTAATTGGCGGGCTCCAGCGAGTCGATGACCGGCGACGGAATCAGTTCAGCGTTGAGTTGGATACGATTCCCATCCTCGTCCTCAGCCCACAGATTGAACCCCGCAACGCCCGACTCGGTCACCGTCTGCCAGGTGATGCGAACGCCCGCGTCGCCTGCATTCTGCCCTGTCTCTTCGGCCAGGAAGTACCCCACGACAACCGCCAATGACTCCGAGGTAACCTCCACCGACCCGATATCGCAGGCGCCGCCCTGAGGCGCACTCACACCGCGCTGATCGGTGGGCTCCAGACAAGTAACGGCATTCGCTGCATCAATCGTATCCGCTCCGGTCACTGCCGCGCCGAAGGACAAACCGGCATCAATGGCCGGACTGGTCGGCGCGGGCGACATGGTCAGGGTGGGGCCACCGTTATCCGCCAGAGGCCCTAACGCCGGATCCTGGCCGGTGATGTTGCCGTTGGAGCCGTTGACCAGACCGCAGGCGTTGCCGGCGCTCTCGATGAGGTTGTTTGTGGAGCCTGCGGCAATCGAGCCCAGGTTCACGCAATCGCTGCCGTTGCTGCTGTCGCCAACGAGGACGTTGATCAGCTTGAGAGAATCGGCGTTATAGATCCCGCCGCCGCCGGAGAGCGCGTTGTTGCCGCCGATGGTGGCATTGGTAAGCGTAGCTGTGCCGTTGTTGCTGATCCCGCCGCCGATTCCGGCGCTGTTGAGGCCGATGGTGGTATTGGTCGCCGTTATGATGCCGGCATTCCAGATGCCGCCGCCGTTGAAAGAGGCGGCATTGTCGCTGACCGTCGCTCTGTTGAGCACGACTGCGCCGCCGCCGTCACCGGCGATCCCGCCGCCATTGGCGGATGAGGAGTTGCCGGCGACCGTGCCGGCGGTCAGGGTCAACATTCCGCTGTTTGTGTAGAGTCCGCCGCCAGAGGAGGAAGCGACGTTACCGCTGACGTTACCGCCGGCCAGATCGACCAGCGCACCGTCGTTGTAAAGACCGCCCCCTTTTCCCGGCGCGGTGTTGCTGATGACCTCGGAATCCGTCAGCGACAATGTCGAGAGGCTGTTGTTATAGATCCCGCCGCCGTCGCCGTTGGTGACGAAATTCCCCTGAACCGTTGTGTTGACCAGCGTGGCATCCGCCCGGTTGTAGATTCCGCCGCCACCGCCGAGGGGAAGAAGATTGCCGTAGTAATCATTTCCATCAGCCGTATTACTGATGACCCGGCTGTTGTTGAGCTGAATATTCGAGACGAGAGATCCGGCAGGATCGTTTGCATCATCATGCCAAATCCCGCCGCCCATGCCGACGGCGTGGTTATTGACGACGACAGAATCATTCAGGGTCAGGTCATTATTTTTGTTGAGTCCATACCGGGCCCCGGTCCCGGTAAAGATTCCGCCGCCATAGCCTGATCCCCGCACGCCGTCGGTATAGTTGTCACTGATCGTGGAATTGTTCAAGATGGTTGTGCCGGACAGAACGCTGATTCCGCCGCCCTGGACGCCCGCATAGTTATTGCGAATGGTGCTGTTATAGATTTTCAGCGTTCCGTCATTGAATTGAATCCCCCCGCCGCCATAACCGCCATAAGCATAATTATTGGCAATGTCGACGTCGACCAATGTCAGATGCACTGCGGGGTAAGCAAAGATAGCGCCCCCTGAAGTCACCATGTTTCTGCCGTAACGGACGGTCAGATACTGAAGAGTCAGGTAGGCATGCGCGCCGCCCACGGAGGCATCTCCCCGGAGCTCAAAAACCCGCGTACCCGCCGGCGTACACCCGCCCGGCAGATTGATCGGATCGCAGGTTGACGCCTGAATAATCGTCCGCTCGATCCCATGACCGTTAATTGTGATATCGCTGGTAATTACCGGCAATTGCGCGTTATCCAGGGTGATCACGTAGTCGGAGGCAAAGTTGATGATATCGGGGCCGGGGTGATTGGTCTCATCGTTGGCCGCAGTGATCGCCTCGCGCAGGCTGCAATGGGCTGCGTTGCAGACGCCGTCATCGATGTCGTCTGCGGTGTTAACGATGAAGGTGGCCTGGGTGTCGGCAACAGCCGGTTTTGCCGCCCAGAGGATGCCCAATAACAAAATTATCCCTACGGCCAACAGATGCACAACAGACGCAGACAACTCTGCCTTTTTCCCAGAATGAAATCGCATAATGTTTTTCTGCCCTCGCAACATGACTTCCCTCCAGATTTAGATTAGATACGTTTGGGCCCGGCAAGTCTCCGTGTGATACGCAATAAGCGGTAAAGGCCGGGAGGGCTCCCGGGGAAACGGGCAGGGGACGGTAATGGAAAGAGACAGAAAATACTAGCGCCTGACTGTGTGCAAAGTGCGTGCATGCGCGACTTGTTTTGCCAAAAGAGCGTCCGCAATGACACAATTGCGCCTGAAGTAATATCTGCCCTTTCCCACCCCGCTGTGGCGTCATTTTTTTTATGACTCAATCATTTGGCATGTCTGTTCATTTGCGTTTCTTCGGTCCCGTGCGCCTGGACCGCGAGGGTCAATCCGTGCCCGAAGTACGGCGCAAATCGCTGGCGCTGTTGGCCTACCTTTCCGGTGACACGCACCCCTTTTCGCGCGAGCATCTGGTCGATCTCTTCTGGCCGCGACAAAGCAGCGCCGCGGGGCGGCGGAACCTCAGTTGGACGCTGAGCAACTTAAGCGCGCACCTGCCGGACTGCCTGGCAGTTGAGCGCCAATCGGTGCAATTTATGGGCCATCCGGATCTCAGCATAGACAGCGTTAAAGCGCGTCTTTTGCTGGCATCCGCCACCGGGTCGGCCCATACCGGACGCGGGGAAGCGGCATGGCCGGAACAAATCAAGCTGTGGGAAGAGGCGGCGGCACTGATCGGCGGGACCTTTCTGGATGGATTCGTCCTCCACGATCTGCCTGAATTTGAGACGTGGCAAATGAGGCAACAGGCTTTTTGGCAGCAAGAACAGAAAAACCTGCTGGTCAATCTGATCAATGCGTTCCTTCATCAGGCTCCTCACCGGGCGATTCGCTATGCGAATTTGTGGACCGAGTACATGCCCTGGGAAGAGGAAGCCCATCGTGCGTTGATGACCGCTTTGGCCGCCAATGGCCAATCCGCCCATGCCCTTGAGCAGTACGCGCGCTGCGCCCAATATCTGCGGGATGAGTTGGATGCGTCGGTCAGCCCGGAGACCGACCGGCTCTACGAACGGATTCGGAACGGAGAGTTCCAGACCCGGAAGAGCGACGGGCGATCAGATATGCAGCAGCCGGCGCCGCCGGCCCTGCACAATCTGCCCGTCTTTCTCACGCCCTTTATCGGCCGGGAGACGGAAATCGAGAGTCTGACCGAGATGTTGCTGCGCGGACATAATCGGCTCATTACGCTGACCGGAGCGGGGGGCAGCGGCAAGACGCGCCTGGCCGCCGTTGTCGCGCAACGGGTTCACCATCACTTTACCGACGGCGTTCATTTCATCACGTTTGCCGATCAGGGCATCGAGCCAGAGGAGGAGGACCGGCAAAGCCCCGCACCCCGACAAGAAGATAAAGGAGGAGAAGAGCGCCTTGCCTCCCTCATGGGGGAGTCGTTTGGGCTCTCCCAGTCTGCGCAAAAAGAGTGGCGTAGACTGGTGCAGGAACATTTGCGTACGCGCCGTTTGTTGCTGATCCTGGACAATTTCGACTACCTGGTGAATCTCGCACCCTTTCTGGCCGACTTGCTTCGCGCAGCGCCTAAGCTGACGCTGCTGCTCACCTCGCGTCAACCGCTCAATCTACAGGCGGAATTTGTCATCCCCGTCCAGGGCCTTAGTCTGCCCGCAAGCGACGATCTCCTGACGGCGAACGAAAGCGAAAGCATTCGGCTTTTCCTGGATCGCGCCCAACGAACGCTGGATGGGCTGACGGCCGACGATCATGCCATACGAAATATTGTTCGCCTCTGCCGTTACGTCGCGGGCAGCCCGCTGGCCATCGAATTGCTCGCCCCACATTTTGCACGCCGGAAGAGCGCCCAACAGCTCCTGGATGCGCTGGAAGAGGATATCGATCCGGCAGCCGCAACCTTTGCGGATCTTCCGGCGCGCCACCGCAGTATGCGCACCGTCTTTAACCATTCATGGATGCTGCTTTCCCGGGAAGAGCAGGATTTACTCGCGTGCTGCTCGCTCTTTCGCAGCCCATTTACGCGCGGGATGGCTGCGGCCGTGGCCAAAAGCGCAACAGGCCGCGATCAACCAACCGGAGAGCGCGTCAGCGACAGTGAGCCGGGCGGAGAGGAATTGGGGCATCACACTGCGCACCTCATTGCGGAGCAGTTGCGCATGTTGCAGCGGAAATCATTGCTCATGCGCGTGGATGCAGACTATTTTACGCTGCATCCGCTATTGCGCCGATTCGCCCACGAGAAACTCGCCCGCAAGGCAAAGGCGGAAGAGGAGGCGTCTGCACGCTATGCGCATTTCTGGCTGCATTGGCTGGCCGAAGCGGAGCGCACGCTATACGGGCCGCTGGAAGCGGAGACCATCACCCGTTTGCGCCGTCACCGTGAGGATATCTTCCAGGCGTGGACCTGGGCGGCACGCAGACCGTCGCATTACAATATGCTCGGCCAGGCAACGGTGATGTTTACCGCGCTCTGGGACGCGTGCGGCTGGTGGCGCGAGGGGGAAGAGACATTGGCCCAGACTATCGCTTCCATCAGATCGGCATATCCCGATGCGCGCCTGCTCATCAGTCGGCTCTCCACACGGCGCGCGGTCTTTCTTTTCCGGCTTAACAATTTTGAAGAGGCTGATGCATTGGCCAGAGAGGCGCTGGCTGCATTGCAGGCGGAGGACAAAGAGAATTCGGCGGAGCAGGCTTTTGCCGAAAAGACGCTGGGCAACATCCATTTTCTGGGCGGAGACTTTGCCCAGGCGCGTCATTGGCACGAAGAGAGCCTCGCCCACTATCGCGCCCTGAAGAATCGGGCATTGGAAGCGCAGGCCCTCTCCAACCTGGCGATCACCCTCTCCGCACTGCCGGATGCAGCAAGCCACGCATCGGTGACCGCGCTGCTGCACGAGAGTCTGGCTTTACGCCGGAGTTTGGGCGACCAGACGGGGATTGCGCTGGCCCTCTCCAATCTGGCCGGGGAGTTCTATAACAATGACGAATTTACGCTGGCGCAAAGTTATTATCAGGAGTGCCTGAACATCCGCCGCGCCATGGATAATCCAGCCGGAACCGCGGCGGTTTTGCTGCGGCTTGCATTCTGCGCGGCCTATCTGGGAAACGGCGACCGCGCGCTGCAATTGGCTCAGGAGGCGGCGGCGATCAACAGGTGCCTGGGTAATCGCCTGGGGCTAAGCCTGAGCGAGTTGTGTATGGGATATGTGCTGTGCAAACAGGGCAGCTACGCCCAGGCAAAAGCCCGCCTGCAAGAGTCTCTTGCGCTGGTGATGGACGTTCAAAGCGAGCCCCACATCAGCAGGAGGCTGCATGATGTGGTCCGGGCGCTCAGTCACGGCAAAAAGCCGTTGCCCCCCGCGTTGGAGGAGCGGTGGCCGCTCCTCCTCCAGATCGAATCCTACATCGTCCACGCCGACTTCGTCCCTGCATACACGCTGGCCGAGGCGAAGAAGCTGCTGGCAACTCTCTGTGCCGCGCTTCCTCCGGACCAGGCGGCAGAAGCCGTAGCGCGGGGGCGCAACCTCACATTAGCGGAAGCAACCGCCGCCTGCCTGGATCTCCTTATCTGCCTGGGGTAAGGGGACGCCTCGCGCCGGTTCCAGCGCAGTGGGTGGGCGACGTGTTCAGGTTCTCCTTGATGGCCGCCCTGCGCCCGGACAGGGTGGCGCCATCGGCCAGGTAGACCGCACCCATGCCGCCCTGACCCAAAGGGTTCAGGATGCGGTAGCGGTTATGGAGGAGAGTTTCTTTGGGATGGGTAGTCATAGTACATTCACAATTAGCGCCAAAAATACTCATAGCCACTATCAATATGTCAAAATTGCTGCTCGCCGCTGATGGAACGAACCTTACTCCTGGATACAGCTGCGCTAGGACACCTTACTTTTGGAAATCATCTTCGCTAGAGAACTGGACATTATGAGCATGGAACGAGAGTCGCCCGCCCCCCGCCGCAAGACTAAGAAGGTAGGCAAGCGCATCCTGCTGACGCTGGGGGTCATCGCCGGAATCTTCGCGATCGGCATCGCTGGGACCTTTGCCTTCATGACTTACAAGAACGCCCATTACTACGACTTCGTCAAGACAGGCGGTCCCATCGAAGAGAAGTACACGGCGATGGGACCACTCGCTGTCACACACGCTGCGATCAGCGACGGCCGGGACACCTTCGGAAAGCAGCAAGTGTGGTATCCGGCTGAACTCCCAGGCTCCAACGTGACCTACCCGGTGGTGGTCATCGCCAACGGCACCGGCAGTGTTGCCTCCACGATCGAGCCGGTCCTGAAGCATCTCGCGTCGTGGGGATTCATTGTGGTCGGCAACGACGACAAGAACTCTCGAACGGGTGAATCCTCGGCGGCCAGCCTCGACTTCATTCTCGCGAGCAACGAGGATCCTGAGAGCGCCTTCTTCGGCAAAGTCGACGTCAACAGGGTCGGCATCGCAGGCCACTCCCAAGGCGGTGTCGGTGCTATCAACGCTGTCACCCGGCAGCCCAACGGCGGTCGGTACTCAGCCGTGTTCGTGGCCAGCCCCACGGGCGAGTACTGGGGCAAGAACCCCGACTTCGGGCCGGAATGGGCCTACGAACCGGCGAAGCTCTCTGTTCCGACCTACGCCGTGGCGGGCACCGGGTCCTTCGACGCGGGCACAGCCCAGGACATCAACGCCACAGAGGGGCAGGGGATCACTCCGCTCTGGTCACTGCAGAACACCTTCAAGGCCATCCCCGACGGCGTCTCGAAGGTCATCGCCCGGCTCGCCGATGGGGACCACGGCGACACCCTGACAAGTGGCAGCGGCTACATGACCGCCTGGTTCCTGTATTGGCTGGCGGGGGACGAGCAGGCGGGGGCAGCATTCACCGGCGACCAGCCCGAACTTGCGCGCAACCCAAGGTGGCAAGACGTGCAGCTCTCGGTCAACCGCTGAGGAGTCGACCGGCTCCAGCCACACGACCTGGTTATGGTGACCCCGTGATGCCAGACAGCTGTCGTGCGTCTGGCGTGGAATCCTCTGTCGAAACGGCGTCGGGAAGCTGGACTCCAAGCCGTGATGAGCAGGTGATCGCGCAGCGGCCTAAGTTCGACACATGCCCCGTCAGCTCCACCAAAAAGAAAAGCGGTCCGGCTAAAGGTAGCCGGACCGCTTTTCTTTTTGGTCCTCTGATCGACTGGGGAGGTAGATGCGTGGCCTTGCCACGCATCTACGGCAAGGAGCCCCCTTTTTTTACTCTTCCTCGTCAAAGAGATCGCCCAGTTCCTCTTCCCACAGATCGTCCAGCGGGGCGAAGGGGGCTTCGTTGAAGCTTTGGACGACTTCGCTCATGTACTGCCTGGCGCCCAGTTCGGGCATCTCCTGATCCAGCTCACGGATCTTGGTTTCAATCGACTGGTCCAGCTCGTTGCTGAGATAGGCGAGGTCGGAGAGATCCAGCCCCAGTTCGCACATATGGTTGACCCGGCGCATGAGTTCATGCCAGGCGCGATAGTCGTTTTCCAGCCAGATCCCCTGAAAGGCGGCAGACTCTTCATCGCCGAAGTCATAGGCCGGGGCAAGCCGTGAACAGCGAGAGCGTGCGCCTCTTTATGGATCGCGCGAAGCGTACGCTGGACGGGCTGCCGTTGGCCCATGCAGAGAGCGACGGAGAGGCCACAAGAGAGATTGCGCGTCTCTGCCGCTATGTCGCGGGCAGTCCGTTGGCGATCGAACTGCTTGCGCCTCTCTACGCCAGCGGGGACAGCGCGCAAACGCTTCTGAACGCACTCGAAGAGGATATCGATCTGGTCGCAGCCGCCTTTCCCGATCTCCCCGCGCGTCACCGCAGCATGCGCACGGTCTTCGACCATTCGTGGATCCTGCTCTCCCATGAAGAACAGGCGCTGCTGGCGTGCTGTTCGCTCTTCCGTGCGCCGTGATATTGCTCGATGGGCGCATAGCCCAGCGTGAGTGCGCGTGCGCTCAAGGCAGTGTCTTCATCTCCCATGGCGAACTTGGCGATGCCGAAGTCCACCAGCACGTAGCGCCCGTCGGGCGTCAGCTTCACGTTCCCCGGCTTGATGTCCCGGTGGATTACCGCGCGGCCCTGGCCCGTATCCGGGTCCTGCCAGGTGTGCATGTAGTGGACTGCGGACAACAGCTGAGCTGTGCAGTTGACTGCCTCTTCTTCACTCATGGCCCCTTGGGTGCGCAGGCGCTGGTTCAGATCCTCGCCCCGCACGTACTCCATGACCAGGTATTGCTGCCCCGACGGCTCGATGAAGTAGTCGGTCACCGTGGGCAGATTGGGATGACGCAGCCGGGCCAAAATCGTCGCCTCGCGTTGAAATTGGCGCTGCGCGTCAGGCGACGTGTTCAGGTTCTCCTTGATGGCCACCTTACGCCCGGGCAGGGTGGTATCATCGGCCAGGTAGACCGCGCCCATACCGCCCTGGCCCAAGGGCTTCAGGATGCGGTAACGGTTGTGAAGCAAGCTATCGTTTGGACCTGCCATGAGGCTCCCTGTTATATCCCGTTGCACTCTGACGCATATGCTGAGCGCAACTGAAGTATTTACGCCAAACTGTACTAAGCTCGTGTCAGATTGCAAGATACGCTTTACTTCGGAACGTCGGGCCGGGGGCGCCGACCTACGAACTGCGAATTTCAACTCTATTCACAAGGATGCGTACTCGTCCCATCACACAGCACGACATCGTCTAGGAACCAGTTGCTGACCTCCACACCGTCCTGGGTGGAGCGGAAGGTCACGTCTACGGTTGAGCCTACGAGTCCGGCCAGACCTATCTCAACCCGCTGCCAGCCGCCCGTGTTGTTGACCTGGCAGAGATCGAAAGCGGCAAGTTGGGTCGCACCGACCTCCACATAGGCACGATCAGCGCCGCAGTTCTTCTCGCTGGAGCCGATCCAGTACCAGAAGCTGAGACGCACGTCGGGGTATTCATCCGGCAGCCTCACGCTCTGCTGCAGCGTTGCCTGTTCATTCAAGATGCCGCCCAGCCAAGCCAGATTGGGGCGACTGTGGGCGATAAAGGGCTGGCCCAGTGCGCCTGCAACCTCGGTTTCCGCATAGATGAGTGATTCGCCCCGGGTGGAACTCTGTCGCCAGGAGGTATCGACGAGCGAGTCAAAACCGCCGTTGGCGAGTTGCGGAAATGACGGCGGTGACGACGGTGCGGATCGGCTAATCATGGGCAGGAAGATTGCCCGCGTGACGGCGCCGGGTGCATAGATGACGCTAACTGAGTGATCCCGATCCGGCATGGTTACAGAGTTAGACGTAGCCGTGCTGCTGTCGTTGTCCGTACCACTCCAGCCGGCTACATGCCAGCCGAACGCAGAGTTGGCCATGAGTGAAACTTGCGAGTCGAATGTATAGTAGCTATCGGGGCAAGTAATCGCCCGACCCGGGCTGATCGACAGATCATCGCCGCTGCCGCTATGCATGCTCGTCAACTCGTGACACTGGCCGGTCAATACGTCTACCGGAGTGGTTCGCCAAGCATTACCGTCCCCCAGTTGGCCGTATCCGTTCCATCCCCAGCACTTGACGCCGCCTCCACTGGTCAGCGCACAGGTGTGCGCACCCCCTGCGCTAACCGCGATTACCCCGCTGCCCAGCCCGCTCACATCCACCGGCGTCGCGCGATCCGTGGTCGTGCCGTCTCCCAGTCGGCCGTATTCGTTGTATCCCCAGCACTTGACGCCGCCTCCACCGGTCAGCGCACAGGTGTGCCCCCCCCTACGCTAACCGCGGTTACC
>JAGRCP010000153.1 GCA_020433455.1 Caldilineaceae bacterium
CTGACCTTCTCGCAGTGAAGTCAAACAAGAAATAAGAAACGGCTCAGGGTATACTGCGTCTTGCGCGCACCCTGAGCCGTTTCTTATTTCTCTTTTCTCATTTCTGCTTATCTTTTCAACTTTCGGTAGGTAATCCGATGGGGCCGGTCTGCTTCCGTGCCCAGGCGTTTGCGGCGATCCTCTTCGTAATCGCTGTAGTTGCCGGGATACCAGACGACCTGACTGTCGCCCTCAAAAGCCAGGATATGGGTGGCAATCCGATCCAGAAACCAGCGATCATGGGAAATGACCACCGCGGTCCCGGCAAAGCTCTCCAACGCGTCTTCCAGCGCTCGCAGGGTGTTTACGTCCAGATCGTTGCTCGGCTCGTCCAGCAGAAGCACGTTGGCCCCGGACTTGAGCAGCTTGGCCAGATGCACCCGATTGCGTTCGCCGCCGGAGAGGCCACCCACTTTTTTCTGCTGATCCGTGCCGTTGAAGTTGAAGCGCGAGACGTAGGCGCGGGAATTGACCGTCCGGTCGCCCAATTTAAGCTGCTCGTTGCCGTCGGATATCTCTTCCCACACCGTCTTTCCCGCGTCCAGGGCGTCCCGGCTTTGGTCCACATAGGCCAGCTCCACCGTGTCGCCCACGCGGAATGAGCCGCTGTCCGGCGTTTCCTGCCCCACAATCATGCGGAAAAGGGTCGTTTTGCCCGCTCCATTGGGTCCGATGACGCCAATAATCGCGCCGGGCGGCACATCAAAGGTCATCTCTTCGTAGAGGAGCCGCTCGCCGAAGCCCTTGGCGACTTCCTCGGCGTGGATGACCATATCGCCCAGGCGAGGACCGGGTGCGATGTAGATTTCGCGCTCTTCCCGGGCCTTTTCCATGTCCTGGGAAAAGAGTTGGTTGTAAGCATTGATGCGCGCTTTGCTTTTGGACTGGCGGGCCTTGGGCGTCATGTTGAGCCAGTCCAGCTCGCGCTGCAGGGTCTTCTGACGCTGGGATTCGCTCTTCTCCTCCTGGGCCAGGCGCGCCTGCTTCTGGCCCAGCCATGACGAGTAGTTTCCCTTCCACGGAATCCCGTGACCCCGATCCAACTCCAAAATCCAGCCGGCTACATTATCCAGAAAATAGCGGTCGTGGGTCACGGCGATGACCGTTCCCGCATACTCCTGGAGGTGGCGCTCCAGCCAGGCCACCGATTCCGCATCCAGGTGATTGGTCGGTTCATCCAGCAGGAGGATATCCGGCTCCTGGAGCAACAGGCGACAGAGGGCCACCCGCCGCCGCTCGCCGCCGGAGAGAACGGAAACGGGCGTGTCGCCGGGCGGGCAGCGCAGCGCGTCCATGGCCAGCTCCAACTGTGCGTCCAAATCCCAGGCGTTGCGCGCATCAATTTCGTCCTGCACCTGACCCTGGCGTTCAATCAGCGCAGCCATTTCCTCATCGCTCATTTCTTCCCCGAAGCGCATGTTGATCTCATCGAATTCCTTGAGAATGTCAACGGTCTCCTGCGCGCCTTCTTCCACGATTTCGCGGACGGTCTTGCTTTCATCCAGCGCCGGCTCCTGGGGCAGATAGCCGATAGAGTAGCCGTCGGAGATGATGCGTTCGCCGTTAAACTCGGTCTCCTCGCCGGCGATGATGCGCAGGAGGGTGGACTTACCGGACCCGTTGAGGCCCAGCACGCCAATTTTGGCGCCGTAAAAAAAAGAGAGGCTGATATCTTTGATAACCTGCTGCTGGGGCGGATAGATCTTGTTGACGCCCACCAGCGAAAAGATGATTTTTTCAGACATTGGATTCCGATCTCATGTAAAAAATAGCGGATCAATCGCTTGAACACACCCATCTCAAAAGTACCGCAACCGGCCGCGCATGGCGCGGATATTGCAGCATCGAATAGGCTTGCTTCAAGCAGGCAACAGTGTACAGAGAGGAAGGAGAGGTGTCAAAAGTAGCGCGTAATGCGTACTGCGTAATTTCATGCCGTCATGAGCGGTTCAGAAGCACAAACAGGCTTCTCCGTTCAGGCCTTACGCAGTACGCATTATGCCGTATGTTAGGGCGTCCGGCTGACGGGCGTCAGCGTAAACGTGATGATGATGGTTCCCGTCGGCGACAATGTGAACGTCAGCGTGCCGGTGGGGATAATGCCCGGCGTCCCCAGGGATGGTCGGGTAAGCGGCTGTACGGTGACTTTACGCGACGCGCGCGGGCTGGGCGTCTTCGTCCCCGCGACCGGTTCAAGCGTGGCCCCGCCATGGCGCGGCGTCTCTGTCGGCGTTTCAAAAACGATGGTGGCCGGATCGCCGATATCCGCAACAGGCGTGGCGGTCTCCACCACCGGCAGGGTGATGGGCAGCGTAATGGAAATAGGCTCGCCGATACCCGGTTCGTCATCTGCCGGCGGCGTGGGCGTTTCGACAACAATCACCGCCTCCGTGGCGGTTGCGATCACCGTGCCCGTAAGCGTGGGCGTGCCGGTTATGGCGACTGTGGGCGTAAGCGTCACGGTGCGCTCGGGCGTGGGGCGAGGCGTACGCGTGGGACGTCGGGTGGGCGTCACCGTTTGGGTGACGGTGATGACCGGCGTGATCGTGGCCTCAGCCGTCGTCGTCAGCGTAACGGTCGGTCTGACCGTTGCCGTCGTCGTAGCAGGCGTCGCCGTTTCCGTTATAGCGATAGTCGGCGTCGCGGTTTCTGCAACGGTTTCTGTCGCGGTGGCTATGACCGTTACTGAAATTGTCGGCGTGATCGTGGGCGTGACTGTTCCAGTCGCGGCGGGCGTCATGGTAACGGTCGCCTCAACTGTAGGCGTCATGGTTACAGTCGCCTCAACTGTGGGCGTCATGGTTGCGGTGTCGGTGGGCAGGGGCGTCCAGGTTGCGGTGGGCGTTGAGGTCATCGTCGCTTCACGCGTCGGCGTCACGCTCGGGGTATTGGTGGGCGACGGCGTCCACGTCGCGGTGGCTGAGGGTGCGCTCGTGCTGGTTGCGATGTGCGTGGGCAAGGGCGTCCAGGTAGCCGTGGCGCTGGGGACCGGCGTGTGGGTCATGGTGTTGGTGGGCAGGGGCGTCCAGGTGGCCGTGTTAAAAGGCGTCGCCGTCGGTCCGTCGGTTGCCGTGCTGGCGGGTAAGGGCGTCCAGGTAGCCGTGTTGGTAGGCGGAAGCGGTTCCGTAGCCGTAGCGGCGGGCAGGGGCGTCCAGGTGGCGGTCCAGACGGGGGCGATGGTGTTTTCGGCGACGGGGGTCAGGGCCAGGATCGCGTTGGCCAGTTGCTGACCTACATCCCGGAAATTGGGGTCTATCGCGTAGACGGCGCGGAATTCATCCAGGGCCTGGCCGTAATTGCCCGCGGCGGCCGCGGTCAGCCCCGTCGTATAGCGGAGGGCCAGGGCGTTCGCCGTAGCCGTGGGCGCAAAGCGGACCGTCGCTTCAGCCGACTGAAGCTGGGCGGTGGCGGCAGCGTCCCGGGTTGCCCGGATATTTTCCTGATCTACGAACTGCGCGGTGCCGGTAGCGGCCACGGCTTCGATAATGCGCGTTGCCTGGGCGTCTTGCTCCCGCTGCACCCGCTGCATATTCACCAGCATCAGGCCGGCGCCTACCAAAAATACGCCCAGCAATATGGGCAGACCAATGTTGACTAGATTACGTGCCAGGGATGAGCTGTTATTCATGATTCCGCCTTTGGGGACAATGCTTCATGCCGTATGCGTGCATGAGGCAAAGTATATAGCGCGTAGGTAGAAAACGCACAGCGCGCCTGCCTGTAGATAGGACGGAATCTTGGTGATTTATGTTCCGGGTGTGGGGATGGAGATGCGGAGGGGCGGAGATGCGGGGATGCGCAGCGGCGGAGATGCGGAGTGGCGGGACAGCAGAGCGATACGCTTGCCTCACTCCGCCGCCTCGCCCCTCCGCTGCCCCGCCTATTTCAGCGCAGCGACAATCGAGGAGACATCATAGCGCATGAAGTCGAGATAAGTAGACGCAGGACCGTCCGGGCCGCTCAGGGAGCCGGTGTAGACGGGAACAACAGTCGCGCCCGCATCCGTGGCTACCTGTTCGGCTAATGTCGGATTTACGGTCGTGCCGACCAGAATCGCCTTAACCCCGTTCTCCCGGATCTGATCCTGGAGCGCGGCCAGATCTGCCGCCGAAGGTGCAGCCAGGGTGCTGAGTGAGGGAATGACCGTGCCGATAATCTCAAAATCGTACTCGTGGGCGAAGTAGCCCAGCGCTTCATGATCCGTTACCAGCTTGCGTTCAGCCGGCGGGATTTGATCGACCTGCGCCGTCAGTTCCGCTTTCAACGCCGCCAACTCTGCGCGATAGCCTTCGGCGTTGGCCGCGTACTCCTGAACATGCGCGGGATCCATGGTTTGCAGCGTCTCTTCAATGGTGTGGGTCCAGGCAATGACGGCATCTATGCTGAACCAGGTGTGTGGGTCCGCATCACCGTAAGCGTGCTCTTCCTCCGGATGCTCCTTCCCGTCTTGCTCTTCGCCTTCCTCTTCGTGATGATCGCCTTCAAAGCTCAGCGTTTCCACAGCCTGATTGACCGTCACAACGGGCGTATCAACGGTCTCCAGCACCGGCTCCAGAGATGCCTCCAGCTCGAGACCGTTGATAAAGATGACGTGGGCATCGCTCAACTCGCGCAAATCCTGGGGAGTCGCCTCGTAGCTGTGGGGATCCGCGCCAATGGGAAGCAAGCCCGTTACCACAGCCGCATCACCGCCGATTCGGGCCGTCACGTCGGCAATGATGTTGGTGGTAGCCGCTACGCGCAGCGACTCTCCCTGAGCCAGATCGGCCGCTTCCGGCGCGGGCGAGTCAACCTGCACCGCTGCATCCTCTGCTGTATCGTCTGTTGCGTTCGTAATCGTGTTCGCCGGGCTTTCCGTCGGTGCGGGGGAGAGGGCGGGCGGCGTTGCGCATGCGGCTAGTCCCAACAGCGTGACCAGTCCCATAGCAGCAAGGTTGCGCAGATAGCCGTATGATTTTTTGCGTTTGATTCGGCCCTCTGCTCCGGCCGGCTTCGCTGGTGAATAGCTGGTCAGGTATCTTTTCAACTCCATCATTTTCTCCTCTTTACAAATTTGAATTCGTCAGCCCCATGTTGACTGACTACATGAAATCCCAAAGAACCATTTTTCTTTTGCTTACGTGGCGTACGCTTTATCTGTAAATCCGTAAATGAGATTCTATCTCATTTGTTCCAGGAGGCCAAAAAGCCGTTCTCGGGTTTTGATTGGGTCATATCGGTTTACGCTGAATTTTGGATTCTGCCGCAAATCGCAGTATGGTTCATATGGATGGGTCAAATAATCTCGATAGGCTCTTGCGGAATTCATGCGGGCCGTCGCTTTACGTGCCACGCATATGGCAGTCACATGGGATCCGGTTGAACCTGTCTACATAGAAAAAATTGATATACTGACATGAAGCCCACTTTGCCCACGCGTCGTCCTACCCTGCTTACTGCAGGAATCCTCTGCCTCCTTTTTCTCACGGCCTGGCTGCCTCGTATGTTGTCCGTTGATGCGTTCGTCACGCCGGACGAGCGTAAATGGTTAGCCCGTTCCGCCAATTTTTACCTGGCGCTGCACGAGCAGGACCCTGTTGCCACCATGCAAACTGAGCATCCCGGCGTGACGGTAATGTGGATTGGCGCGTTGGGGTGGCGCACAACTTTTCCCGACTATGTTGACCGTACGCCCGGATCCATGTCCGACATCCGTTTGGAGGAGTGGCTGGCGCAGGACGGCGCACACACGCCGTTGGAGATCCTCGCCGGCGCACGGCGCTGGATGGTCTTGGCTATTGCCGGGCTGCTGACCCTTGCTTTTTTGCCTTTGCGCCGGCTTTTCGGCGCGCCGACGGCTGCATTGATGACGCTCTTCCTGGCCCTGGACCCCTATTTCGTCGCGCTCACCCGGCTTCTCCATCTCGACGGTCTGCTGACCGTTCTTGCGGTCCTCGCCGTGAGCAGCTTCCTGGCCTGGCTCTACCGTGGTCGTCAACCTTTTTACCTGCTGCTTTCTGCACTGGCTACAGGGCTGGCCGGGTTGACCAAAATGCCGGCAATTTTTATCGTACCGTTTGCGGGGATGCTGCTTGTCATAGAGATGGTCCGGCGGCGACACGAGGATGCACAGATTCGGCGCGGTCTGGTCGGCGGCTATTTGCTCTGGGGCGGGATAACGCTGGCGGTCTTCGTCTTGTTCTGGCCCGTCCTCTGGGTGGATGCACCTCATGTGGTGCGTTTTATCAGGGAGCAGTTAACGGTGCACATACACGGGCATGAACTCCCGAACTACTTCCTGGGACGCGTTACGGACGATCCCGGCCTGCTTTTTTACCCTGTCGCCATGCTTTACCGCAGCACGCCGTGGACGCTCGCCGGACTGCTCCTGGCGTTTCTGCTTGCCTGGCGCGGGCGTCCGCCCCTGGATTCTTCGACAAAGCGATGGACGATGTTCGGCTTTCTCTTCTTTGCTGTAATCTTTATTGTCGGCATGACCGAAGGAGCCAAAAAGTTTGACCGCTATGTTCTGCCCGCCCTGGCGATGCTGACGCTTGTTGCCGGCCTGGGCTGGGCGGGTTTTCTTCAATGGATAAAGATGCGCGTGGGCCGTCACTCCCTGGCCGCCTCTGTATTGGCCTTGCTTATTCTGGGCCAGGTTTGGACGCTGACCCGCCATGCTCCCTACTATTTCACCTACTACAACCCTCTTCCCGAACTATTGTTGGGTTCCCGCGCCGATCCGGAACAAGTCGTGCTTGTGGGCTGGGGAGAAGGGTTGGATGCCGCAGCGGAGTGGATTAACCAGCAGCCCGGCAGTTCCGACCTGCACATCGCGGCATGGTATAACGATGGGCCCTTTTCCTATTTCCGTCATACCGATACGCCGCGCACTATGAGTTGGGATGATCCGGCTTTTTGGCTGGGCGACTATGTCGTCGTGTACATCAATCAGCGCCAACGGGAAATTCCCGCCCGGGATGTGATCAACTATTTTGCGGACCAGGAGCCGGTCTACGTCGTTACGCGCGACGGATTGGACCTGGCGCGTGTTTACGATCTGCGGGGAGCGGAACCGCCTCCGTTCACCCACATGCAACGGACCCCCGCGGCAGGTCTCCTTGCCGCTTTCGGGCTGCGTGGCTACACGTTGGATGACGGCTCTCTATTTGCAGGCGAAACCGTGGATCTTTCCCTCTTTTGGGAGAGGACGGGGCCCATTACTGACGAAGATCAGGCGCTCATTCAGTTGCTGGATGATGACGGCGCGGTCGTGTGGCAGGAGGCGCGCGCGCCGGCCGGCGTTGCTCTGGACGATTGGCCGCTGCATGAAATCTGGCTGGACCCCTACACCATTACTCTACCCGACGACGCTCAGGGAGGAAGCTACGATCTGGTCCTCTCGCTCCTCAATGGGGAGGGCGTCGCTACAGGTATGCTGGACGTAGGCGAGCTGGTCGTCCAGCAACCGGCGCTTACCTACCCGGATGCCCGCTGGGATGAAAACGGAATCGTGAGTATCGAACACCCTGCGCAGATGCAGGCCGGGCGTCCCCTGGCCTTGAGCATGACAGCCCAGGGCGTGACGGACGGGCGGGTAAAGATTTCCCTGCGCCTGGAAAATGAAGCCGGAGAGGTCATCGCCCAACAGGACAAGGACCTGGACGCGGAGATGCGCTTTTCGCTTCAGACGAAGGCGGTTAGCAAACCCGGCCTCTACCGCATCATCGCCATCCTCTATAATGCGCAGACGTTGGCCCCGCTGGCAGACGATAACGGGCATACTGAGGTTGTGTTGTCCGAGGTAACGCTGTTCGATAATGATTAGAAATCCGTCGGACTTTTTAATATTGTGTACAGCCTCCGGAAGGTTTCTTTCTGGAACCGGCGTATTTTTCGCCGACCCTCCCCGGGGAGCCCATATACCTACTTAATATTCATCCGACGGCCTGCTCCAGCGCCTGGGTCAATTCCGCTTCGGTCAACTCCAGCGGATTGCCCTTCATGCTGCTGGAACGCCGGGCTTTAGCCACGATCTCAGGGAAAGCGGCCGGCTCAACGCCGAATTCGCGCAGGGGCGGTACGTTAAGCATAGCGCATAGGTTCTGCACCCAGGCGGCTCCCGCCGCGGCGTCAGCATGGGGATCATCCGTGAGCATCACGGCAACTTCGTCATAGCGCGCCAGCACGGGCGAATCGGGCTCCCGTTCCTTGAGCGCGGCCACGTTGGCGGCCATGACGAAGGGAAGCAGGCGCGCGCAGATGATGCCGTGGGGGATGGCGTACATGCCGCCCAGGGGGCCGGCAAAGCCGTGGACCGCGCCCAGCTTGGCATTGGCCAGGGCCAGGCCGCCCAATAGGCTGACCAGGGCCATTTCTTCGCGTGCGTCCATGTCGCCGCCGTCGGCATAGGCCCGGGCCAGCGAGCGCGCGGCTCGGGGCAGCCCCTCGCGGCAAAAACCGTCCGTCAGGGGATTGGCCAGATGCGAGACGAAGGGCTCCAATACCTGGGTCAGCGCATCCAACCCTGTGCTTGCCGTTACCGCGGGCGGCATGGACGCGCTCAGTTCCGGATCGACGATAACCAAATCGGGCAGAAGCAAGGGGCTGCGCAGGCTCACCTTAACATGCTCCTCGCTCACTTTGAGCACCGCGTTGCGCGTTACCTCTGCACCGGCCCCGGCAGTCGTGGGGATGGCCACGCAGGGCGCGGCTCGCTCGGTCAGGGGCTCTCCCTTGCCTACGACTTCCAGATAGTCCAGCGGCGCGCCTGGATTGGTGAGCAGCCCGGCAATGGCCTTGGCCGTGTCAATGGCGCTGCCACCGCCCAGGCCGATGATGACGTCGGCCGCGCCCTCCCGGGCCGCATTCACGCCCGCCAGGGCAAGCGCAACTGTGGGCTCGCCCTGGACGGTAAAGGGGATAACACTCATGCCCTGTTCGGCCAGATCCTGAGCCAGGGACGTGCTGCGTTCGCCCGCCGAGCCGGTCACCAGAAAGGCCCGGGTTCCCAGCCCGGCGATGCGTTCCGGCGCTTCCCGGATGACGCCGCGGCCGAAGCGAATCTCGCCGGCCGTGGCGAATGTGAAAACGGGCAGCGCGCTCATGCCGGGGCCTCTTCCGTTACGCTGTCCCAGCTCAGCTCACCGGGAAAAATATTGGCGTACTTGACCGCAGTGCGGGGTTCGGCCATCATATCGGCCACCGTATCCCGCCATGTTGCATAGTGAGCGGTCTCCTTGTGTTTGGCCGGGTCATCGGCCGTGCGATAGACCTCCACCAGCACGAAACGAGTGGGGTCATCCTGCTGCTGAATCACGTCAAAGCGCGCGATGCCGGACTCTTGCACGCTGTTACGTGCGTTGGCGAGCGTCGCGGCTTTGAAGGCGTCAACCTGATCCGGCCTGACGTGAACGAAAACATGGGCGATATGCATGAGGGGCTCCTTGGATTTTGGACAAATCTTGCGGACACGGAGTTCTGACTGAAGCAAGTTTAGTTTGCAGGAGATTTCAGAATCGGGCAAGATCGCCTATGCTTGCGGAGGCTGCCGCCCGGAGGCGGCCAAAATATTTCATACCGCTAATTTGAAACGAACGATTACTTACGCTGTTTCTTCCAGTGGTAGAACAGTCGGATTTCTGTGGCGGTATTTACGCCGAACTATACTGAGGAGGCTCTCTATGGGTGTTCGCATGGCTGCGGTGCAGATGAATTCCCGGAATGACAAGCAGGAAAACTTGCGCAAGGCCGAGGCGCTCATTGATGAGGCTGCGGCGCTGGGCGCGGATCTGGTGGCGCTGCCCGAGATGTTTAACATGCTGGGAGCGAAGGAGGATACATTAACCGGCAAGGAATCGGTGCCCGGGCTGACCAGCGATTTTCTGCGGCGCAAGGCCATGGAACACGGCATTATCGTCCACGGCGGTAGCATTCCTGTGGCCGTGCCCGGCAGCGGAAAGGTCTGGAACATGACTTTGGTCTACGATGCCCAGGGAGAATTGCTCGGCAGCTACGCCAAAATTCACCTCTTTGACATTGATATCACGGGCCAGACCACCCACAATGAATCGGCTCGCTTTGACCCAGGCACGGAGATGATCACTTTGGAAAGCGAGGTTGGCCCGCTTGGGTTAACTATCTGCTACGACATTCGCTTTCCCGAACTCTACCGCGCTCTGACATTGGCGGGCGCACGGGTCATCTTCCAGCCCGCGGCCTTTACTCTTTACACCGGTAAGGATCACTGGGAGACGCTGATTCGGGCTCGGGCCATCGAGAATCAGATTTACATGGTTTCGCCCGCACAGATTGGCGTCCACCCACCGGACAATCGCTGTTTCGGCAGCGCCATGATCGTGGACCCGTGGGGCACAATCCTGGCCCGCGCGCCCGAGCGGGAGTGCGTCGTGATTGCGGATATCGACTACGCTGCGCAGGATAGGGTCCGCGCTCAGTTACCCGCATTGGCCCACCGTCGACCGGATGTCTATGCAGGTCGCGGTAAGACCTAATAAAGCGCCGGGCAAAAGCAAGACGCGGCAAGGCGGGAGCGCATTTGCCTCCCGCCTTGCCGCGTCGGAGCCGGCCGCTAGTTGTTTTGGCCGTTCATGCCGCCCGCATGGTTGCAGTTGCCCTGGCCGCCGTTAAAATTGCCACCTTGGCTACCGTACTGACCGGAGTTGCCGGTTCCATTGCCTCGTCGCCCAGCATTGCCATTTCCCTGATTTCCATTTCCCCGAGCGCCGTTGGCGGCGATGACTGCACCATATTCATCGGCGGTCATATATTGGGGAACATAGACTTCGCCGGTCTGAACCATCAGGTTGGTGGAGAAAGCGCGCAGGTGGTTATAAGAGCCGTTGAGCAGGTTGGTATAAACTTGCTGCAGATTGGCCTTGTCTGTGTTTGCAATTGCAGCCTGTAAATCCAGGATGTCAATCTCTTCAATCGCACCGCCTGCCATGAGGGCGTCGCTGACAGATTGGCTGCCCGACTCCACCAGTTGATCATAGAGGGCCTGCAAGTCTTCATTGGCAAAGACGCCTACCGCGTTATCTCCCACCGGATCTGCCAGCTCGTAAGCTTCGATAAGAGCGAGAATGGAATCCATGTGCTTTTGCTCGGACTGGGCAATGTTCTGGAATACTTGCAGATTCCAGGTCTCGCCTAATGTCAGATAGACGTCACGCGCCATCTTCTCTTCTTCCCGCATGTAGAGCAATTCGGCGCTTTCCGCTTCGGTCAAATCCCCGGCGACAACCGCCGCTGCGCCGGAGTTGTTGCCCCTTCCGTTACCATTGCCCTGGGCGAACAGGGTCGGTACGGTTAGTGAGAGCATAAGCGCAGATAAAACAAAAGCGGTGATGAAATGTGAGCGTTTCATGTTGTTTTCCCTTCGTAAGTAGTTGGATTGAAATAATGTTTGATGGGCTGCCGCTTGCGGACGCCTATTTGAGAAGCATTTGCCTCCGATACCGTTATCATAACCGGCGGATATGGAGGGCGTGAGGAGATCTTGTGGAGAAAATGCGTAGGGTGCACAACGAGAAGCAGACGGCCCTTTCGGGGCCCATGCGGAACGTCGCTTGATGCGTCGAGCCGTCCAGCTGATGATGTGGCGGAGCGGACGGGAGAGGGCCTGCCCGGCCACAACAAAACAGAGGGCCTGCAAACGCAGGCCCTCTGTTTATCTTCCATTATTCTGCTCGTTCTCGCCACACATTTGCGTCCGGGGAATTGACCCCGTTAGGCACGTGGCGGGAAGGGTGTTTCCCCAGGGGGACTGTTTACGACGCGTTTTTTCCGTCACTTTGACGGCCGAAATAGCCGGCAACAGTAAAGAGGGTGATAAACCCGACCACACTGCCGATGACCACCAGGAGCAGTACGTCCTGCGTATCAGAAAAATTAGATGTTGCAATCAGCAGGGCCGCGGAGAAGTTTCGTTGCCCTGCGCCCAGTCCCGTAACGATACGCTCGTGCATGTTGCCGATAGAGAGGAAGTACCCCAAGGCGATGGCCCCGAGGAAGAGGAGAATATTGGCGATGAACGCGCCGCTGCCGATGGCGCCGAACAGGTTTCCGCTGCCCACCAGCAAGACAAAGACGCCGGTCAGAATCAGGCTGATGTTGCCTGCCTGTCCCAGCGTAGGAACCAGGGCGAGCGCGCCGTCCGGCGCCCACATTCTGGCCAGAAGACCGATTACCAACGGCAGCAGCATAAGCACAATCAGAGGGCGCGCGATGTCCCACGGATTGATCGACACGCCGGGGATGAGCATGGGTAAGACTAATGGCGCATAGATAACCGTTACGACCATGAGCAATACCATTAGTCCGACCGAAAAAGCCGTATCTCCTTTTGCCGTCGTGACGAGTTTCGGTAAAAAGGGTGCGCCGGCGCAAGAGGCAAGCAACATCAGCCCGATGCGACCGCCGTCACTCATATTCAGAACAAGGCCGATGGCATAGGCCAATAGGGGCACCAATACAAAGTTGACGACCAATGCGATCAGAATAACTTTCCAATTGCTGAGCGGCTTGACAATCTCTTCAAGCGTTAAGCTTAGCCCGGCTCCGAGCATGCTGGACAGAACAAATGTCAGGATAAAGAGTTGAATAAGGGTTCCTGCAACGTCTTCCACTGTTACTTAGTCCTTTCTTGATTTGCTCTGGAATAAAGGTTTTTCGCCTTACATTTTATCCATTAGCGGATTCCTAAACGCTTGAACGACGACACAACTCTGTGTCGTCGTTCAAATGTTCACGAATCACCTATTATTTTTAGACTGGGCGGAAGGTCAGTGAATCCCGGCAGAAATCCTTGTCCAGTTTTTTCCTGTGGTAGAACGATTGGATTTCTGTCATGGTATTCACGCCGGACTATATTAGGCAAGACTGCGCACGCGGAATGCGTCAACCACGCTGATAATCCCGCCGATAATTGCAAAAACGGCCGCCACATAGACGTAGGCCATGGATGCAGCACCGAGATAGGTGAGAATCCAGATGCCCAGAATTACGGAGATGATGCCCCAGGCGATCATCCAGCCTTCACCGCTAATCTCGTTGCGCATCTGAATCGCGCCGACGACGTAAAAAATACCGCTGATAATCGCGCCCAGCCCCAGCAAAAGCGTCATGGCCATGGGCAAAGCAGCCGCACCGGTAAGCGGCTGGGTAACGAAGAGGAAGCCGGCAATGACGCTGATAATGCCTGCAATCAGCGTCCAGAACCAACTGCCGCTGACCGAACGCAGGTTGAACGAACTAACAATCTGGGCGATCCCGCCCACAATCCAGTAAATTCCCAGCACAAAGGCGATGGCAACCAGTGATGTGACCGGATTTACGAAAAGCAGGATGCCCAGCAGAATGGCGGCAATCCCCTGAATCAGCAGCACCCACCAATTTCTGGCGACTTCGCGGCGTACGGCTCCGGCCAGCGTGACATCAGAAACGCTCATTGTGTTTCTCCTTTAGTTGTGTGTAGTGGTGTGAAGTAGCGTAATCAATAGAGACAACAAAAAAACAAAGTTTAGGCGGCTGAAGTATCGTCATCAGGCGATACCGCAGCAGAGGATGCCGACGTCGCATCAGGCTTACTGCCGGCGTTACTGGTCTCTTTCGCGTCGCTCTTTGCTTCACTTTTCCGGGGAGCCTTTACATCGCCCTCATCCTTGGGCGGGGACGATTTCTCTGCCTGCTTGGGAGCAGGCGACTTCGTGCTGCCGGATTGACCCTGCTGTCGGCGCCAGACCGCGAAGCCAATCAGCGCCAGGCCGATCAGCAGTGATATCCAGCCTAACCATCTGGTTACCGTGACGGCGACGTCACCGCCCTGGGCTTGGGCATAGAGGACCAGCAAACCGGCTATCAGAAAAAAGCTGCTGTCAACGGCAAGGCCGCGCAGCACCTTCCGCCCGCCGGTAAAGAAGAGGATAAAGCCCAAAACCCCGAAAATTGTGGCCGTCAGCCCAAAGAGAACGCGGCCAATCTGGACTGACATCAGGCCGAAGGTGAGGAGGAGGAGAATGGCGAGACCGCCGAAGACGGCAATCGAACCGCGCGCGGCAACGAGCGCATCCAGCCTCTCGGGAATTCGGCCGCGGAAAACGGCCCAGAGCTGGAGCAGGCCAATGACAATCAGAACAACCGTAAAGGCAATCGCAATGTTGATGGCCGACATGGCCGGATTGATGGCCAACATGAGGCCCATTATTCCGATAATAATGCCTTCAACTAAGATGGTCCACCAGGGAGAATTGCTCCGCCAAGGAACCAGGTCCTTGGCCTTGTCCGACGTTTGCTGCACAAAATCTGCCATAGGAGTTCCCCTTCGATAGTAGGCGTTTTTTTGTTGGATGACTTGGTTGCGTAATGAAACGGAAAGCGCTATCGGTGATATCCGGCTAAGTAATAGGTCGGCTTATAGTATGGAGATGATGGATGGACGTTTGCGTATTGCGCTAAATATGAGAGGATTTGACAATTGTTTTTGAGCGTAATCTATTTGCTGCTGAATTGTATAACGCGATAATTCTTTGCGCAAACGCGGTGAGAATAAACCAACGCTTTATGTCAGGAGCTATGTCCGGAGCAGGTTGTCATGCGGGCACGGATTTTTACGGCAAGAATCGAGATGCGCCATGCGGGAAACGTTACCCGCACAAGTCTTTCAATACCTGAAAATCCGCTTCCA
Source organism: Caldilineaceae bacterium (assembly GCA_020433455.1). Classification (GTDB taxonomy): domain Bacteria; phylum Chloroflexota; class Anaerolineae; order Caldilineales; family Caldilineaceae; genus JAGRCP01. The sequence goes on from JAGRCP010000153.1 coordinate 14,723, forward strand.
GCGCCGGGCGCTGGGATGCATTGTAAAGCGCTACGGCGGGGTGATAGAGGGGCAATAGGACGGCCGGTCCATAATCCGCATTCATCTCGATTGCTCTACCGTGAAGTCGGCTGATCTTTTCCCCGGCCTGGGGCGCATCATAAAGCTTGAGTAGAAAATCCATGGCAAAGCGACCCAGCGTAGCAATAACCGCCGGCCGGATGATATCAAGCTGGCGCACGAGGAAGGGCGAGTAGAGGGCCAATTCTTCCCGGCGCGGATCCCGATTATTCGGCGGGCGATCGTTCACGATATTGGTGATGTAGATTTCATCACGCGACAAACCGACGGAGGCCAGCAGTTCATCCAGTACCCGACCCGATGCACCCACAAAAGGCCGCCCCGTCCTGGCTTCCCGCTCGCCGGGCGCCTCGCCCACAAAGACTACACGGGCATCCAGGCTTCCTGCGCCGATGACGGGCTGAAAACCGTTTTCCACCCGATAGGCATAAAGCGGAGATTGGGTCAACCCTTCAATCTCCGTCCTAATCTCGTCAATCAACTCACGCTTCTCCACAACCTTTTCCTTCCAATCTCCAATCTTCAATCTCCAATCTCCAATCTTCTCCCCCCCTAATTCCGCGGCGCCGTCACCACCCCGTTCCCCGCCGCCCACTGACGAATATCGTGACCATTGATCGCCGCCCCCATGAGATCAGGGAAGAGATCGGGCGTGCAGGAAAAGGCGGCCACGCCTAACTCGGCAATCTGCGCAGCCAGGGTGCGATTAAAGCGCGGCGCGCCCTTGTTGTCCAGCGTAAGCAGCACGATGACCTGGACGCCGTCATTCACCAGGCTGCTTATGCGCCGGATCAGCGTCTCCTTATCGCCGCCCTCAAAGAGATCGGTAATGAGTACCAGAATGGTCTCCCGGGGGCGAGTCACCTGATGCGCGCAATAGGCCACCGCACGCTCAATATTGGTTCCACCCCGTAACTGCACGCCAAAGAGCATATCTACCGGGTCCTGAAGCTGGTCGGTGAGATCGACGACCGCCGTGCTGAACGCAACCAACCGGGTGTTCAGTGCGGGCAACGTCGCCATAATCGCCCCAAAAACGCCTGCATAAACGGCCGAAGCGGCCATGGATGAGCTTTGATCCAGGCAGAGGATCACATCGCGCAGGGATGAGCGCTGGCGTCCGTAGCCGACCAGCCGCTCGGGCACGATCGTGCCCTGGGCCGGCTGATAGTGCTTCAGATTGGCGTAGATGGTCCGTTGCCAATTTATTTCCCGATAGCGGGGGCGATTGGCCCGCAGCGCGCGGTTGAGGCTGCCCTGAACAGCCTGGTAAAGAGGATGCTCCAGCTTCTCCCGCAGCTCATCTACCACCTGTTGCACCAGTGCACGGGCCGATTCCCGACTCTCGCTGGGCATGACGTGGCTGAGGGAGAGGAGCTTACCCACCAGCGCTACATCCGGCTCAACCGTGGCGAGAAAGTCCGGGTCTTTGAGCAGCTTGCGCAAATTCACTTTGGCCAGAGCGTCTTCCTGCAGGAGATCGGCCACCGCCGGCGGGAAATAGGTGCGCACGTCGCCCAGCCAGCGCACCACGTCGGGGGCCGCATCGCCCAGGCCGCCCTCCTCTCCGTCGCCATAGAGCGATTCCAGCAGCGAATCCATGGCCTGCTCCTGCGTTGTTTGCGGGTCGCTCTCGCCCGCGCCTGGGCTCGGTTGGCCGGATTGGGAGGCTGATTCGCCGTCCTGCACTTTTCCCAGAATCATACGCCAGCGCCGAACGCGCGCGCGTTGATCATCATCGTAGGGCAGGGGGCGTTGAGGAGAAGTCGTCACGGCGTTATCCCATTTGTATTTATTCGGCTTGCGTTTGTGATGCGCGTCAGGAAGGGCAAGGCCTGGACCGCGGCCGCGTGGTCAAAATCTGACCGAATGAGCGCGGCCTGAGACGGCCCCGGACGGCTGTGGCGGATGCGCTCGTCCAATTGTTGGCGCACATGTTCGTGAAACCCGGAGAAGGTGCGGCGCAGCAGGGGCGCAATGGTCAGGAACTCTTCCTCGTCCAGCGTGATCACCCACTGGTCCAGCAGGGCCCAGAGGGCTTGATCATGGATGAGCAAAAGCCCGTCGCCTTTGAGAAAACCGTCCAGCCAGCGCGCGGCCTGACCCAGGTCCGCATCGGCGTAGCGGCTGATGCTCAGATTGCGCTCCAGATGGCGGAGTGCCGCGTCGGCATCCAGGACCCGGGCGTCAAAGAGCAGACGGCAGGCGCGCCCGCCGATGAGGCCGTGAATTGTCGCGGTCTCCAGCAGGGAGGCGAGGGTTGCGTGCCACGCCGCCCTGTGCTCCGGATTCTGGAGCGTATTCACCACGCCGTGGACCTGAGTGATGTGGCTTTCCACTTCCTGCGCGGCTTCATCATTAAGCGACGCACAGACGCCGGGCAGGCCCAGGCAAATGCGGGTGAGCAATCGGTCTACGACATGACGCAATACGCGGTGATCCATGCGCCGCACGCTGCCGTAGCGCAAAATTCGGGCCAGAGGCGGCAGGGCAGCCATCATGTGGAGGATGTCGCTGCGTTGGGCTGCCAGCTCTTCGATCCGCCCCACGATGTCGGCCACGCTCTCGGGCAGATCGGCCAGCATGACCGCATCCAGCAGCTTGGTCAGATCGTCCAGATGGGTCGCTTCCCGGCTGCGATGCGCGACGTAACCCACGGCCGCATCCGCGACGCTGTTACCCCAAAGGCCCGCCTCCATGACCCGCACCGCTAAATCCGGCTGCCACTGAAGCTGCCAGTTTTCCCGAAAGGTTCCCATCTGATTGCGCATCTGGATGTGACGCCCCCAGGGAATGTTGAGCAGGTTCAGGCGGTGGAGCAGGCGGCTGCGGGCCTGGTCCCGCTCTTCGCGCAGGTCCAGCTGGAGCGGCGTCTGCTCCGGCTCCGGGTAGAGGCTGAGTTCCTGCTGGAGGCGATAGAGGTCCCGCTGGAGCGGCGTCATGGGTGCGTCAGGCGGGACCGCACCCATGCGCTCGCCCACGATGAGCTTGCGGCGGATCAGGTCCAGCGGCTCATCGCGGCCGAAGCAGAGCACGGCCCGGGTCGCCTCGTTGAGTTCGGGCAGACCGGCCAGGGGCAATCCCCGCAGCGCGGCCAAAGAATCGGCCAGCCGCGCCGCCTCGATGACGTGGGCCGAAGATGCGTCCATGCCCTCGCTGCGCAGGAGGGCGGCAATGCGGCTCAGCCAGATAATGCTCGATTCGCCCGGATCGGCCGTCCGGCCGCTCTGTTCCCAGAGATGATCATACCAACCCGGCGACTGAATGCCCGATCCGTAGCCGCTGCTGAGCGCGAGGCGACCGTATGTCCAGGGCGCCCACGCGCCTTCCACATCGGCCGCGGGCAGATCGGCCAACAGCGCGGCATCCGCTGCTTCCAGAGCCGGATTTGCCTGGTTGAGGAGCGCTAACGCGGGGCCGTGATACGCGCCGCAGACCACGGCGATGCGCTGCCTGCCCTGCGCCAGCGCCCGGCGAATACGCGTGCGCATGAAGGCTTCGCGCTGATCGTTGAGGCCAGGCGATCCATCGGGCGGAGGCGACTCGGCGCTTGCCTCCCGGGCCGCGAGCATGAGTTCCTGCACCGCCGCAAAAATGCCCTGCCGATTTTGCCGCTGCTCCACCATCATATTCCACCATGGCTCTACGCTTTCAAACCCGGCCAGACGGGCCAGCTCTTGCAGCGCATCCGCATCAGGCGGGACGAACTTCTCTTCCCGCGCCAAAATCGTCGCCTGAGGCAGATCCATGAAGGCCGTTTCGATGCCGGTTCGCAGTCCATAGCGGATGGCCTGGTACTCGGGCGAAAAGCGGGCAAAGGGAAAGATGCCGGCGCGGTTAGGCGCATCCGTGCGCACCATAATCAACGCCACGGGCGGCGCAAGCAGCTCATGGTCCAGCCAGGGAATAAGGGAATCGGCGTCGGACGGTCCTTCCACCAGCAGACAGTCCGGTTGCAGCGTTTCCAGCTCCGTCACCAACGCCCGCGCCGAACCAGGGCCGTGATGCCGGATGCCGAAGATGGAGAGGTTGGTGGTCATGGTTAAGGAGAATGGTAGAAGATTCAAGATTGAAGATTAAAGATTGACTT
>JAGRCP010000026.1 GCA_020433455.1 Caldilineaceae bacterium
ACGGCGATCTCCGTCTGGGACAGGGGCGGGAAAACGCCAAGACTTTCCTTGCCGAAAATTCCGAGATTGCCGCTGAAATCGACGGCCTTATCCGCCAGGAGTTTGGCCTGATTGTTAACCTGGAACCCAAGGCCGATGCAAAAGAGACCGCGGCGGACGCAAACGAAGCCGAAGACCAGGACGAGAAGGAAGAGACAAAGGCCGCAGCATAAACAGCACGCAGGCCGTCGGCATAACAATTCAACTAACGGGTGGGAGGTGCGTCGGGACAGTTCATGAACTGTCCCGACGCACCTCCCACCCGTTGTCGCGCCTGATTTCATACTCGATTATCAGCCGCGTCTATGCTATGATCTCCGCATGACTCAGCAATTTTTTAATTTTGCCGTTCATGCCACTGACGGCAATACTCGGCGAAGTACCTTTACGACGCCCCACGGACCAATTGAAATGCCCGCGTTTGCGCCTGTAGGGACCCTGGCCAACGTCAAAACGTTGGAGCCCCGAGACCTCCGTGAAGTAGGCGCGAACCTGATTCTTGCCAACACCTATCACCTTTATCTGCGCCCCGGCCATGAGCTGATTGAGCGCTTTGGCGGCCTCCACAAATTTATGGCGTGGGACGGTCCCATCCTCACCGATTCAGGCGGCTATCAGGTCTTCAGTCTGGCCGATCAGCGCAAAGTAGATGACGACGGCGTAACCTTTCGCAGCCATATTGACGGCAGCACCCACCGCTTCTCACCCGAATCGGTCATGGAAATCGAACAGGCTCTGGGACCCGATATCGCCATGGTGCTGGACGAATGCCCCGACCCGCTGGACCGGGCCTATAACGAAGAAGCATTGGCGCGCACCCACCGTTGGGCAGAACGCTGTCGAGCAGCCCATACTCGGCCGGACCAGGCGCTTTTCGGCATTGTACAGGGCGGAGTTTTTGCCGATCTGCGCGCCCAAAGCGCAGCGTTTCTAAGTGAGTTGGATTTCCCCGGCTATGCAGTCGGAGGACTGGCTGTCGGCGAAACAAAAGAGCAGATGTACGCAACGCTGGATGTTACTTGTCCGCTTCTTCCCCAGGACAAACCCCGCTACCTCATGGGCGTGGGTGCGCCGGAAGATATTGTCGAGGCGGTCTACCGGGGCATCGATATGTTTGACTGCGTTTTGCCCACGCGCATCGCCCGTAACGGGTCCCTCTTTACGGCGGAAGGGCGCATTAACCTGCGCAATGCGCGCTTTGCCGAAGATCACGCGCCCGTAGAAGAAGGCTGCGACTGCTATACCTGTCAGACTTTTTCGCGCGGCTATTTGCGCCATCTTTACAAGGCGGGCGAAATCACCGCGCTGCGGCTGGGCACCATCCACAATCTGCGTTTTATGGAACGCTTAATGGAACAGATTCGCGCCGCCGTCGCTGACGGAACCTATGCCGCATTCCGCAGCGAATTTTTGGCGCGCTTCACCATCACCGACCAAGTCAAGCGGCATGAGCAGCGGGCCAAACGCAAAGCGGCTATAGCCGGAAAGTAATCGAGTAGGGTAGAAGGATGTTCTACAGACTGCCGATGAACTACTATAGTACATCCGCTTTCGATTGAATTCACCCCCAATTGATCCGACATGAGGTCTGTTATGCAAGAAATTATCCGCGCGCTGATTTTAGGCTTTGTCCAAGGCGCGACTGAGTTTATCCCTGTGAGCAGCAGCGGTCATCTGGTCATTGTGCCCTGGCTATTAGGCTGGGGTCCCTCTACCCTCCTCTTCGACACGGTGCTTCATTGGGGCACGCTGGTCTCTATTCTATTTGTCTTCTGGCGCGACTTTCTCCGCATTATCATCGCAACGTTCAAGAGCATCCCGCAACGTTCGCTATCCGATCCGGATGCGCGCATGGGCTGGTATATTGCCGTCGGCACGATTCCCGCAGCGCTCCTCGGCTTCTTTTTCAAAGATGCCCTGGAAAGCCTCTTTATGAGCGAAACCCGCGGACCATTGGTAGCGGGCGTTTTCTTGCTGGTGACGGCGGCGCTCCTGGCGGGCAGCGAACTGATGACGCGCAGGGGAACCGCCCAGCGGCTAATCTACCAGATGAAGTGGGGCGATGTGGCTTTCATCGGCTTTGCCCAGGCGTTTGCCCTCTTCCCCGGCATAAGCCGCAGCGGCAGCACCATTGCGGCGGGCCTTGTACGTCGGTTCCGCCGGGACGAAGCGGCTCTTTTCAGCTTTTTTCTGGGCGCGCCGGCATTCTTCGGAGCGGGGCTGCTCCAGCTTGGCGATGCATTGGCCACAGACCGCAGCGAGGTGGTCGCGGCCGCGCCGGAATTGGTTATCGGTTTTTGGGCGGCGGCCATTACCGGCATCCTCGCCATTCGATTCCTTCTCGACTATCTGCGCAATCACAGCCTCTACCTTTTCGCCGGCTATTGTTTCCTGGTCGGAACGGGCGTCATCGTCCTGAATCTGATCAGGTAGTCAGATAGATGAAGAACACGAGCGGGGAAAAAGCGACAAGAAGAGAACCGGAAGCGCAGGCCGGCAGGCAAGCAGCCCGCCTGCATTCCTTCCCGCTTCGTCCGCTTTTCTCCATTCTGCTTATTCTGTCTATCTCTCTGTCTGCGTCCGCCTGCAACCAGGCGGCGATCCAATCCCAGCCGCCCGTCACCATCACCATTGCCGGCTCTACAGCCATGCACCCCGTATTGGCGGATCTGACCAACGCCTTCACTAACCAGCATCCCAATGCGCTCTTTGATTTGCGCGGCGGCGGCAGCAGGCTGGGCGAAACGTGGACCGGCAGCGGCCGGGCGGATATCGGTGCGAGCACCCTTTTCCCCCCGGAAGCCGGTGACGCCTCCTCCACCGAAAACAAATTAGTGCATACACCCATCGGCGTAGACGGGATTGCCGTCATCGTACATCCCGGCAACCCCATTGACGGACTGACGTTGGCCGAGCTACGCGAGCTATACACCGGGCGGATTACAAACTGGCATGCGCTGGGCGGGCAGGAAGAAGACGTCCTCCTCATCAGCCGGGAAGACGGCAGCGGAACCCGTGCGCTCTTTGATGCCCGTACGGTGGCGGATGAGGCGGTTGCGCTGACGTCCATCGTCATGCCGACCAGCGCAACCGTGGTGGAATACGTAGCCGCCCATCCCCAAGCCATCGGCTATGTCAGTCGGGCCTATGCGTACTCCACAGCCCAAGCGCAAGCTGGACCGGCCATCAAAATTATCGCAATAGACGGCCGTCTGCCCACCCTCGACGCGTTGGCCGAACAAGCTTATGCCTTGGCGCAACCCCTCTATCTGGTAACCGACGGACCGCCGACCGGAGCCGTACGTCAGTTTATCGACTTTGCGCTTAGTCCGGCCGGCCAGGAGATCGTGGGAGCGTATCACCTCCCCGTGCGCGAGTAGGCGGGAAGGAATTTTGGAAACCGGGAATAGTGCACGCCAAAATAAAGGGAGTCCATCTATGCTGCCATCCCGCTTCACACGTCGCCATCTCAGCGACGTGCTGGCCGCGACGGCGCGCGAATTTCCTGATCGGCCCGGCTTAATTTTTCAGGGCGATGTCCTGACCTGGCAAGAGGTGGATGCGCAGGTCAACGCCTTGGCCAAGGCGCTCTTGGAATTGGGCGTCGACCGGGGCGATCGTGTCGGCATCTTCTGCCCGCCCCGCCCCGAATATCTCATCACCTGTCTGGCCGTAACGCGCATCGGCGCTATTTTAACCGGATTCAATGTCCACTATACGGCTCGGGAAATCATCGAATATGGCCGTCTGGTTAACCCCATGGCCATGTTCACCATCAGCGAGTTGGGCGTTGCAACTCAATTGGACGACGTGCTGGCGGAGTTGCCTTCCATTGTCCATCGGATCGGCATCGGCGGCGACGGGCTGCCGACCATGCTCACGTTCGACGACCTCCTCTCCATCGGCGCAGCCCTGCCCGACGCCCCCCTTGGCCAACGCATGGCCCAACGCGAAGAAGAGGACGGCGCGCTCATCGTCTTCACCGGCGGCACAACGGGCATGCCCAAGCCGGCCCTCCTCTCCCACAAAAATATCGTGGCGAATATCACGGCCCAGAATCGCGAGGTGGGCTTTCGGCATGACGACCGCCTAATCCAGCATCTGCCCATGAACCACGTAAGCGGCTGCGTTCTCATCTCTGTAGGCGCGCTCATGGCCGGAGCGGCGCTCTACTTTATGGACCGCTTTCGACCTGTCGAAGCGCTGGAGCTGATACGCGAGGCGCGCATCACCATTCTGGGGCAGGTCCCGCCCATGTTTGCCATGGAAACTCTGGCGCCTAACTTTCCCAGTGCGGACCTCTCCTCTCTGCGCATGACCATCGTCGCGGGTGCGCCCACGCCGCCGACGCTCATGGTCCGAATCGGGCAATTTGCCCCCATCACCATCCACGGCTACGGCCTGACCGAAACCGGCGGTATGGTCACCTACACCGCGCCGGGCGCCGAGCTGGAAACGCTTTTGCACAGTGCGGGCAAGGCTCCGTCCGAAGTAGAAATGCGCATCGTCGATGAAGAGCGAGTCCCCTTGTCGGTGGGAAAAATCGGTGAGATCGCCCTGCGCGGCGACTTCGTCATGTCGGGCTATTACGGCGATCCTGCGGCCACGGCCCAACAGATTGACGCCGACGGCTGGCTCTACACGGGCGATCTGGGTCGCCTGCACGCAGACGGCTCCGTGGAAATCACGGGGCGCAGCAAAGAAATGTACATCAGCGGCGGCTACAACGTGTACCCCATCGAAATCGAGACCTATCTCCAATCCCATCCCGCCATTGCCGACTGCGCCTGTATCGGCCGCCCCGACCCCATCATGGGTGAACAGGGCATGGTCTTCATCGTCCCTGCACCCGGCGCAAACCTACGGGCCGGGGATGTGCGTGAGTTTTGCAAGCAGGGCTTGGCGCGCTACAAAAACCCCCGCTATATTGAATTCGTCGCCGAGCTGCCGCGCACGGATCTGGGCAAGATCGATAAGCAAGCATTGGCCCGCCCTTTCCTCCCACCGGTTACAGAATAGCCCCGCCGGCCCTGTCATGACACTTGTCCCGACCATTTGGGACATCTGCCCCTGCGCCGGCAATTGATGATCCGGTAAGATTTTTCACAGAAATGAAAGAAGCTGTAATCAAAGAAACTGCTGTTCCGCGTTTCTTTTTATTTCATCCATTCTTGTGAAATAAATCACGAAGGCCGGACCTGACGGCGCCAGTTTTTCTCCCTAGCTTTCGATCCGGCTCCTGCAAAAATTGACCAAGGAGGCAAGTTAACGATGGCCGGATTCGACGCGGACACCCTCGATATGGTGTTGTCCACCCTCAATAAGTACGCGCAGAAAAAACTCCCCGACGACGTCCTGCTGGAATACGACCACAAGGACGAATTCCCCGTCGAAGTTTTGAACGAATTATACGATCCCATGCAGTTCGGTCTGCACCTGGTCTTCATTCCCGAAGAGTACGGCGGGCTGGGCGGCGGCGCGTATGATATCTATCGCGTCTCCGAACGCATGGCGGCCATCGACCTGGGCATTGCCACGGGCGTGCTGGCCACCTTCCTGGGCACCGATCCCATCAGCGTGGGCGGCACGGAAGCACAAAAAGCCTACTGGATGGAGCGCATTGCCGAAGAAGGGATGCTGGTCGCCTATGGCGCGACCGAACCCCAGGCGGGCAGTGATTTGGGCGCGCTCAAGACCAAGGCTGTCCCCGTAGAAGAGGACGGCGAGGTCAAGGGGTACAAAATCACGGGGCGCAAGCAGTGGATCAGCAACGGCGGCGTGGCCGACATCTACACCATTCTGGCCATGGCCCCGGGCGGCCCGTCCTGGTTCGTGGTGGAAAGAGACGCCGAAGGCTTTACCAAGAACAAGCCGGAAGATAAGCACGGCATCCGGGCCAGCAACACAGCCGCCCTCTTTCTGGAAGACGTATACGTAGACAAAGATCGCCTGGTGGGCGGCGTGGAGGGGCAGGGTTTAGCCCAGGCTCAGGCCGTCTTCGGCTATACGCGCCTTATGGTGGCGGCCTTTGGTTTGGGCGCGGGTTGGGAAGCGCTGCGCCGGGCCGTTCGCTACGCGCAGCAGCGCATTCAGGGCGGCGCGCCCCTCAGCCAAAAACAGGGCTACATGAACAAGCTCATCGTCCCCAACGCCTGCCGATTGGAAGCGGCCCGGGCCTATATCGAATGGACGGCCGAGCGCATCGACAGCGGGGATGAGGACCTCCAAACCGAGGGCGCTGTCGCCAAGTTCCTGGCCACGGAGACGGGGAATAAAACCGCGGAAGACGCCATCCAGGCCATGGGCGGCTACGGCTACACCAGGGAGTACATGGTCGAGAAGATTAAGCGCGACGTGCGCATTACGACCATCTATGAAGGCACGTCCGAAATCATGGAGTGGACCATTGCCCGGGACCGCTGGCAGCTGCACCTCAAGAGCCGGGGCGCCTTTTATAATGATTGGGCGGCGCAACTGGATCAATTGGCCCAACAGGATGACAGCAGCGGCGCGTCCACGGCCGCGCTGGCCATGCGCGCCCTCTCGGTTATCCTGGAGCGCTGCCGTCTCGACCGCCTGACCCGCAATCAGCACGTCCTTTTCCGTCTGGGCGAACTCATCGCCTATGCCGAGACTGCCGCCGTCTTTGCGGACCGCGCCGTCAACAAGCCCAGCGATGTAACCCGTCTGGATCAGGAGACCCTCAAAGCCATGTCCCGGATTCATGCCCGGGATGCAGCCCTCAAAGTCGCGGCCGACGGCCTGCGCTGGAGTATCGGCGGCGGCCAAAGCGATCCCAATCTTGACCAATCCCTCAATCTCCCCGCCATCTACGCAGCCCAGGCCGGCCTCATGGAGGACATGGACCTGGTCGCGCAGAAATTGGTTGAGGCATACCCGGCAGAGTGAACAGGTAGCACGTGGCAAGTTGCAGGTAGACTTGCCGCCTGCCACTTGCCACGTGCGCCTTTGAGCAAAGGAGACCAACCAAATGAGTTCTGCAGCTGACCGCGCCGTCGCGATTGTGGGGGTAGGGGCGATTTTGCCCGATGCGCCCAATGCGCCGGCATTTTGGCAAAACATTCTAAACAAGCGCTACAGCATCTCCGAGGTTCCGCCCGGGCGCTGGAGCGTGGCGGATTATTATGACCCGGACCCCAGCGCGCCCCTCAAAAGCTACAGCAAAATCGGCGGCTGGGTGCAGGGCTTTGCGTTCGACTGGAAGCGCTTTCGTATTCCGCCCCGCGTGGCGGCGGCCATGGATGAAGGCCAGCAGTGGGCCGTGACCATCGCGGCCGAGGCGCTGGATGATTACGGCTACCCGAATCGGCCACTGGATACCCAACGCACCGGCGTCATTTTAGGGACGGCCATGGGCGGCGAACTCCACTACATCACCAGCCTGGGCATCTATCATCCCGAGTACCGACATCTGCTGGAACAGACGCCAGCCTTCCGGGCTTTACCGTCTGCACAGCGGGAAATCATCCTGAATGAATGGCGGACGGCGGCGGCCAATCACTTCCCCGACATCACCGAGGACACCATGCCCGGCGAGCTGCCCAATATCGTGTCGGGACGGGTGGCCAATGTCCTCAACCTGCGCGGCCCCAACTTTATTACCGACGCGGCTTGCGCCTCCAGCTTTGCGGCCATCAACGCGGCGGTGGAGATGCTGACCGAGCATCATGTGGATGCAGTGATTGCCGGCGGCGTAGACCGCAATATGGGCGCGCCTATCTTCGTCAAATTCTGCAAAATCGGCGCGCTGAGCGCCACGGGCAGCCGTCCCTTCGGCGCGGGCGCGGACGGCTTCGTCATGGGCGAGGGCAGCGGCTCATTCCTCCTCAAGCGCCTGGGCGATGCCGAGCGGGACGGCGACAGGATTTACGCGGTCATCCGCGGCGTGGGCGCGTCCAGCGACGGCAAGGGCAAGGGCATCACCGCGCCCAATCCCGAAGGTCAGGTCCTCTCCCTGTTGCGGGCATGGGAAAACGCGGGCCTGGATCCGGCCACGGCTACCCTGGTCGAGGCCCACGGCACCAGCACAAAAGTCGGCGATGTGGCCGAGGTCCAAACTCTCTCGACCGTTTTCGGCGGCGCCCCCCGTCAGAGCATCGCCCTGGGCTCGGCCAAAAGCAACATCGGTCACCTCAAAGCAGGGGCGGGCGCAGCCGGCCTGCTCAAGGCCGCCATGGCCATCTATCATAAAAAGCTGCCGCCCACGCTGAATGCCGAAAAACCGAATCCCAATTTTGATTTTGCCAATTCCCCCTTTGTCCTTAACCACAACCTACGCGAGTGGGAGGAGCCCAATGGCGTTCCTCGGCGCGCCGGCGTGAGCGCCTACGGCTTTGGCGGCGCCAACTTTCACCTGGTGTTGGAAGAGCACGTGCCCGGCATGTTGACCAGGGAAGAGCGGACACAATTTGCAGGCGTCGATATGGGCGCCGGAAACGGAGTAAACGCCATGCGCGCCCAGAGCAGCCATTCAGTCGGTGCGGGTCAGGCAAGCAAGCCGCCGATACGAGGCATTTTGGCCGTGGGCGCGGCCACGCCGTCCGCGCTCAAGGATCGGCTGGACGATCTCTTCCGCCAGGCAGAGTCCGGCTGGACGCCGCCCATCGCGTCGCCGGATGCAGATGAACTGGCCCAACCCGAACGCGTCGTGATCGACTTCGGCGATCAGCAGGAGCTACAGGAAAAGATCGCCAAGGCGCGCAAGGCGGCAGGCTTCGACAACGCGCAGGCATGGAAGGCGCTGCAAGCCCAAGGCATCTTCCGGGGCAGCGGCCCCAAACCGGGCAAGATCGCCTTCCTCTTTCCCGGTCAGGGCAGTCAATACATCAACATGGGCCGGGAACTGGCCCGTCTTCAACCGGCCGTTGAGCAAGTTTTTGCTGAAGCCGACGAGGTCATGACGCCTATTCTGGGCAAACCCCTGACCAGCTTTATCTTTGTGGACAGCGCTGATCCGGCCGCGATGCAGCAGGCCGAGATGGACCTCATGCAGACGGCCATTACCCAGCCGGCCATGCTCACCATGGACATGGCGCTTTACAAGCTGCTGGGCGAATACGGCTTTACGCCGGATATGGTCATGGGCCACTCGCTGGGCGAATACGGCGCGCTCATCGCCGCGGGCATCATGCCCTTCGCCGACGCGCTGGAAGCTTCGGCGGCCCGGGGCGCTGAAATGACCAAGGTGAGCATGGATGACAACGGCTGGATGGCCGCGGTCATGGCGCCCCTGGATGTGGTCAAGACAACCCTGGAGGAGATCGACGGCTACGTGGTGGCCGCCAACATCAACTCCACCAGCCAGGCCGTGGTCGGCGGCGCAAGCAAGGCCGTGGAAGAGGCCATCGCCCGCTTCGGCGCGCAGGGCTTCCGGGCCATGCGCATCCCTGTGAGCCACGCCTTCCACACCAAGATTGTTGCGCCGGCATCCAAACCCCTGCGCGTTGTGCTGGATCGCCTGCGCATCAGCGAGCCTAGCCTGCCCCTGGTGGCCAATGTCACGGGCGAACTCTATCCCGTCACGGTTGAAGACATCAAGGACATTCTGGAATTGCAGATTGCGTCGCCCGTCCAGTGGGTCAAAGGGCTGGAGACCATGTACGCCAATGGCGTGCGCACTTTCGTGGAAGTCGGCCCCAAGAAGGCGCTCAAGGGCTTTGTGGATGACGTTTTGGGCGGCCGCGAGGATGTTGTTTCTCTTTTCACGAATCACCCCAAAACGGGTGAATTAGCAACCTTCAATCACGCCCTGTGCGGATTGTATGCCGCGGGATACGGGGTGCAGGACGCGAAGCAACGAGCAAGCGAGCAACCTGTTTCAATTCAGTCCTCCCCCATCCCCACTCCTTCATCTTCAATTGTTCAAGAGGAACCTGCCATGGCCTCATCTTCTATCGGCGACGCGTCCGTCAACGCGTTGCTCCAGGCGCTGCAACAGCTCAGCGGCGGCGCAATCTCGCCCCTCGCAGCCCAATCCCCGCGCTTTGACCGCAATAATGAGCCGGCCGGCTCTGTGGTCATCAGCGGTACGGGGCTGGGCCTGCCCGGCGCGAACAAGCCCATCATGGATCCGGACAACGCCCTGCGCATTCTGCGCGGCGAACAGTTCGTGGACCTCATCCCCGAGCGCTATCGCAAGGAAATGGCGGGCAAGCGCATCACCCGCCTGGTCAAAGGCGAGGACGGCAGCGGCCGCTTTGAGGTCATCGATGAAACGGACGAAGTCATCAAGCTGGCCGGACGACCCGGCAGCTTCGATCTGACGGAAGAATACGGCGTTCCCGAAAAGCTGGTAGAGGCGCTGGACATCACGACCCAGTTGGCCATGGCCGCGGGTATTGACGCACTACACGAAGCAGGCATCCCCCTGGTCCAGACCTATCGCACCACCAGCAAGGGCACCTACCTGCCTGAACGCTGGCTTTTGCCCCAGGCCCTGCGCGACGAGACCGGCGTGATTTTCGCCAGCGCCTTCCCCGGCGGCGATCGCATGGCCGATGAGTTCAAACGCTTCTACACCTGGGATCGCCTGCGCCGGGAACTCGAAATGTTGGAAGACCTGCGCCGGTACGTGCATGACGGCGATGCCCTCATGGAAATTCAGCGGCGCATCGGCCAAGTGCGGGAAGAGCTGGAGCAGAACGCCTACGAATTTGACCGGCGCTTTATTTTCCGGGTTCTGGCCATGGGCCACAGCCAATTCGCCGAATTCATCGGCGCGCGGGGGCCGAATACCCACGTCAACGCGGCCTGCGCCAGCACGGCCCAGGCCGTCACCCTGGCCGAGGACTGGATTCGCAACGGGCGCTGCCGTCGGGTCATCGTCATCAGCGCCGACGATGTGACCAGCGACAATCTCATGGGTTGGATCGGCGCAGGCTTCCTGGCCACAGGCGCGGCCGCGACCGACGACAAGGTGGAAGAAGCCGCCTTGCCCTTTGACCGCCGCCGCCACGGCACCCTCCTGGGCATGGGCGCCTGCGCCTTGGTTCTGGAGAGCGAAGACGCCGTGCATGAGCGGGGCATGCGGGGCATCGTAGAACTGCTGGCGGCCGAAATCGCCAATAGCGCCTTCCACGGCACACGCCTGGATGTGGCCCACATTACCGGCGTCATGGAGCGCCTGGTAACCGCGGCGGAACGGCGCTTCGGCATCAACCGCTACAGCATGGCGCCCCAACTCTGCTTCGTCTCCCACGAGACCTACACGCCCGCCCGGGGCGGCAGTGCCGCGGCCGAAGTCACGGCCCTGCGCAAGACCTTCGGCGAGACGGCCAATGAGATCATCATGGCCAATACCAAGGGCTTTACCGGTCATCCCATGGGCGCGGGCGTGGAGGACGTGATTGCGGTCAAGATTCTGGAATACGGCATCGTCCCGCCGGTGGCCAATTACAAGGAAGCGGACCCGGACCTGGGTCCGCTGAATCTGAGTCGGGGCGGCAATTATCCGGTTCTATACGCCCTGCACCTGGCGGCCGGCTTCGGCTCCCAGATCGCCATGACCCTAACCCGACGCATTCCCGGCGGCCTGGACCGGGTGGACAACAAGAACGCCTACCAGCGTTGGCTGGACGACGTGAGCGGCCTGGACAATGCTGAAGTGGAGACGATTAAACGCACCCTGCGCGTGGTCGCGCAGGGACAGCCGGGGCGCACGCCCGTACCCAGCACGTGGCAAGAGGGCACAGAGCCGACGCAACGCGCCCAGGCGCCTGGACGCGCGGTGGCAAGCGGCAGCCCGGCGCGGATGGTAATGCCGCCGGAGCCGGTGACGCCGCCAATCGCACCGGAACAGAGGCCGGTTCCGGCTCCCGTCCCTGCGGCAGCCGCGGTCTTACCCATGGCAAGTGAGCAGGCGGCAAGCAGCGCGCCGCAACCCGATGCCCCTACCGCCCCACAATCGACAGACGCCGACTCCGTAACCGCCAAGGTCCTGGCCGTGGTGGCGGAGAAGACAGGCTATCCCGAGGATATGCTGGACCTGGATCTGGACATGGAGGCGGATCTGGGGATTGACACGGTCAAGCAGGCCGAGACTTTCGCCGCCATCCGCGAGGAATTCGAGATTCCCTTCCGGGAGGACCTGAGCCTGCGCGACTATCCCACGCTGGGCGATGTGGCGGGTTATGTGCGTACGATGCGGCCGGATTTAGCGGGTGGGCAGGTGGCAGGTGGCACGTTGCAAGTGGCACGTAGCGCGTTGCCAGCTGATGCGCCTGCAACTCCAGCTTCGTCAGGCGAGGATCCGGTTACGGGCAAGGTCCTGGCCGTGGTGGCGGAGAAGACAGGCTATCCCGAGGATATGCTGGACCTGGATCTGGATATGGAGGCGGACCTGGGGATTGACACGGTCAAGCAGGCCGAGACCTTCGCCGCCATCCGCGAGGAATTTGATATTCCTTTCCGGGAAGACCTGAATCTGCGCGACTATCCTACGCTGGAGAGCGTGATTGGCTTCGTTCGTGAGATGCGGCCGGATTTGGCAGGTGAGCAGGCGGCAGGTGGCACGTCGCAGGTGGCGTCCCCACAATCCGACACCCACACAACCACACAACTAAACGCGCCTAAGCCGGCTTCCATCGGTACGCTGGCAGACGCGGACAAGATGCCCCGGCGCGTGCCTACGCCGCTCCTGCGACCGGACCTGACGTTATGCAAGCCCACGGGCGTAACGCTGGATGCGTCCAGTCGGGTCGTGGTGATGCCGGATGCGGGCGGCGTGGGCAAGTCCCTCATCAACCGACTGGAGAAGCTGGGCGTTACCGTGCTGGCGCTGGAGCCGGCCATGGAAACCGATGCTCTCGTCACCCGGTTGGAAGCGTGGATAAATGATGGTTCCGTTCAGGGGCTCTACTGGCTGAGCGCATTGGATGCAGAGCCCGCAATCGAAGAGATGACGCTGGATGAATGGCGCGAGCTAAACCGGATACGGGTCAAGAACTTGTATGCCGCGGCTCGGACCCTTTACGCAAACGTGGCGGGCCCCAATGCGTTCCTGATCTCTGCAACCCGGTTCGGCGGTCTGCATGGTTACGGCAGCGACGGCGCCACGGCTCCTCTGGGCGGCGCTGTAGCAGGCTTCACCAAAGCCTACAACATCGAGCAGGGCATGCGGGACGCGGGCATAGGCATTACGGTCAAAGTCGTGGACTTTGACGTCAGCCGCAAGACAGCCGAGCCGGCCGATCTCCTCATTGCCGAGACCCTCACCGATCCCGGCATCGTGGAAGTCGGCTATCGGGACGGCCTGCGCTATACCGTTACCCTGACCGAGCAGCCCGCTGAAAACGGCGGTCCGGGCATGGTCCTGAACGAAGAGAGCGTCTTTGTGGTCACCGGCGCGGCCGGCGGCATCACCAGCGCCATCGTCACCGATCTGGCCATTGCCGGCAAGAGCGTCTTCTACCTTCTGGACCTGGTGGAAGCGCCCGCCCGGGATGATGAAAACATTCGGCTCTTCCGCACGGATATGGACGCACTCAAGCGCAAGCTTATCGAGGAGACCAAGGCCAGGGGCGAACGTCCCACGCCGGTGATCATCGACAAGCAGATTATGGCCATCGAACGCAGTGAGGCTGCGCTGCGGGCCATAGAAAGCGTAGAAGCTGCGGGCGGTACGGCCTACTACCACAGCGTCAACCTGATGGACGGCGACGCGGTGACCAGGGTAATCGACGACGTCCGGAAGCGGTTCGGCAAGATCGACGTCCTGCTGCATGCCGGCGGCTTGCTCATTGATCGGGTGCTGCCCGACAAGCAACCGCAACAGTTCAGCCTGGTCTTCGACGTGAAGGCAGACGGCTTCTTCAACCTGCTCCACGCGGCCAAAGGCATGCCCATCGGCGCCACGGTAAGCTTCAGCTCCGTCGCCGGCCGCTTCGGCAACAACGGCCAGAGCGACTACTCGGCTGCCAACGATCTGCTCTGCAAAATCTCCAGTAGCATGCGCAACTGGCGGCCGGAAACCCGGGGCATCGCCATCGACTGGACGGCCTGGGGCGAGATCGGCATGGCCTCCCGGGGTTCCGTGCCCACGGTCATGGCCGCGCTGGGCATTGACATGCTGCCGCCCGAAGCAGGCGTCCCCACCATTCGCCGGGAGCTGACCTACGGCGACACCCGAGGCGAGGTCCTGGTGGCCGGTCGCCTGGGGGCCTGGGTGGAAGAAAAAGATCCCACCGGCGGCCTGGATGCGGACGCGACCAACGCAATGCTGGCCGCACGGAGCGCACCGCTGGTCATGGTGGGCGAGATAAGAGCCGCCAAACTTTATGGCGGCCTGGTCAGCGAAGCGGTCCTGGATCCCGCTGTTCAGCCCTTCCTCTATGACCACAAAGTAGAGGATGACCTGCCGTGGCTGCCCGGCGTCATGGGCAGCGAGGGCATGGCCCAGGCCGCGAGCCTGCTGGCGCCGGACTACCGGGTAGCCGAGATCCTGCACCAGACCAATCTGGGCGCGTTGAAGTTCCACCGCAACGAACCCAAAACCGTCCGCATCAGCGTGGAGATGGTCCCCGGCGACGGCGATGAGCTGCTGGGGCACGCGCGGGTACAGTCCATCTTCCAACCGCCCAAGCCGGAGTTGCCGCCCCAGGTAAAGGATCACTTTGCGGCGACGGTCCGCCTGACCAAGACTGAGGCCGAGGCGCCTGTCATCGACTTCACGCCGCCGGGCGAGCTGCCTATCACCGGCACGGAGGTTTATGAAATGTTCTTCCACGGTCCCGCTTATCAGGTCATCGAAAGCGGCGTGGTGGAGGGCAACCGGGCGATCACCCTCATGCGCGGCGACCTGATCCCCAACGCTGATCCGGCCGATGCCGCTGAGCTGACTGCCCCCCGGCTCTTCGAGCATCTGGTCCAGACCGCGGCCTTATGGAGCATGAAGAGCAAGGCCGTCATGGCCTTACCGGCCGGCTATGACAAGGCGGCGATTTACCGCCGGCCGTCCACGGCAAACGGCAAGCGCCTCTATGCCGTCGTGCGCACGGATGATGACGGCGAAACCTACGACGCCCAAACGGTTGACAGCGACGGAAACGTCTACGCGGAACTGAGCGGGTATCGGACGGTGTCGATGGGGTAGGAGATGATTGAAGAGTAAGGATTGAAGATTGGGCCGCGGGAAGATCAGGTAAATGATGAATTGAGAGAGCATGCGGCGATGAGATTGGGAGATTCTGAGATTGGGGATTGGGAATTGCGGGCGTGCTGGATTGGCGCTATTATCCAATCGCCTAATCTCTCAATCCCAATCAATCTCGCTCCTTCCCAATCTTCAATCTTGAATCTTCCCATGATCCACTGGCTCGTGCAGACGGCAAATGAGAATCCGGATATCGCCCGCGGCGCGCCGCCGCCGGACTTGCTGAGCGAGCGCGAGGCGGCCCAGTTGGCGACGCTGCGCGTGATCAAACGTCGCCGGGACTGGCTGTTGGGACGTTGGACGGCCAAG
Source organism: Caldilineaceae bacterium (assembly GCA_020433455.1). Classification (GTDB taxonomy): domain Bacteria; phylum Chloroflexota; class Anaerolineae; order Caldilineales; family Caldilineaceae; genus JAGRCP01. The sequence continues at coordinate 15,518 of JAGRCP010000026.1, forward strand.
GCGCTGCTGCAGCAGGCGCTGGCGGAAAAGCGACTTTCACTTACGCAGATCCTCATCGATAATGATGCCGACGGTGCGCCCTTCGCCTCGATCGAAAACCGCGGCCGCTTGCAGCGGTTGGACTGGTCGCTCTCCATTAGCCACAGTCACGGCGCGGCCTTCTGCGCCGCGCATCCGGCGAGCGGGCGGGAAGAGCGTTATGCTATTGGCGCGGACCTGGAGTTCATCGAGCAGCGGGAAGCCAATTTCGTACAGGACTACTTTACAGCCGTAGAAGCGGAGCGGGTCAGCCTGGCCTCGCCCGGCGCGCGGGATGCCGTCATCACCGGCATTTGGAGCGCCAAGGAGGCCGCGCTCAAGGCTTTGCGTACGGGATTGCGCCTCAGTACGCGGCGTATTGAGTGTCTCCTCCCCGGCCTGCTGCCTGCGGACGACGTCTGGCATCCATTCACCCTGCATGCGCCGGATGAGGCGACGCCCGGCGTAAGCTGGAGCGGCTGGTGGCGTCGCCCCGTGCAGCACCCCGATTTCGTGATGACGTTGGTGATCAAAACCGAGGAATCAGATCAATAGACCGCGGCCCGTTGGCCCAACTCAATATTGCAACGATGGAGGAACCACGGTGGAAAAATATATTGAAAAACTGCGGACACGTAATGCGATTGCCGCAGGCAACGAAAAGGAAATCGAGCGGCAGCACGCCAAAGGACGCCTGACCGCACAGGAACGCATCGACCTGCTCTTCGATCCCGGCACCTTTCAGGAGATCGACACGCTGGTTACCTCCCGTTCGGATGAGTACATGGACGGCCGCGCATCTCGTTACGGTGACGGCGTCATCACCGGTTTTGGGCTAATCGGCGGGCGGCGGGTCTTCGCCGCGGCCCAAAATCCCGGCGTTTTGGGCGGCTCGCTGGGCGAGATGCACGCCAACAAGATCGTCAAAGCCATGCGCATGGCCATCAAATACGGTTGCCCTTTTCTGGCCCTCAACGATTCCGGCGGCGCGCGCATCCAGGAGGGCGTGGACAGCCTGGGCGGCTACGCGCGCATCTTCGACGCCAACTGCGAAGCGTCGGGCGTCATTCCCCAGCTCTCCATTATTTTGGGGCCGTGCGCAGGCGGTGCAGTCTATTCGCCCGCGCTCACCGATTTTGTCTTCATGACCGAAAATTCCTACATGTTCATCACCGGGCCCGAAGTGGTCCGCGCGGTCATGCAGGAGAGCGTCAGCTTTGAGGAACTGGGCGGCGGCCTTATCCACTCCAAGGAGAGCGGCGTGAGCCACTTCCTCTCCAAAGATGATACCGAATGCCTGCTCAAAGTCCGGGAGCTGCTGAGCTACCTTCCCTCCAACAATCAGGATGATCCGCCCTACACGCCGCCCGCGGATGATCCGGACCGGCGCTGCCCCGAACTGGAGCAGATCGTTCCCGTGGATCCCCATAAGCCTTATGATGTACGCCAGGTAATCGCCAGTATCGTAGATGACGGCCGCTTTTTTGAAGTGCACGAACTCTGGGCCGAGAATATGGTCGTGGGCTTCGCCCGGCTCAACGGCTGGGTCATCGGGATTGTCGCCAATCAGCCCCAGGTGCTGGCGGGAACCATCGACATCAAGGCCTCGGTTAAAGCCTCTCACTTTATTCGCCTGTGTGACGCCTACAACATTCCCATTCTCACGCTGCAGGATGTCCCTGGTTTCCTGCCCGGCACGCATCAGGAATACGGCGGCATCATTCGCAACGGCGCCCGCATGATCTACGCCTACAGCGAAGCGACCGTCCCCAAGCTCATGATCATCATGCGCAAAAGCTACGGGGGAGCCTACTGCGTCATGAGCAGCAAGGGGCTGGGAGGCGATCTCCTTTACGCCTGGCCCAATGCCGAAATCGCGGTCATGGGCGCAGAGGGGGCCGTCAACATCCTCTTCCGCAAGCAGGTTGCCAATGCAGAAGACCCGGAGGCCAAGCGCAAGGAGTTGGTGGATGATTATGAAGAAAAATTCAACAACCCTTATGTGGCGGCCAGCCGCGGCCTGATTGACGGCGTCATCGAGCCGCGGGACAGCCGCCGCGTCCTCATCCAGGCGCTGGAAGTCACCCTCTCTAAGCGCGAGACCCACGTACCCAAGAAGCACGGCCTGGCGCCGATGTAAGCGGGATGAGAAAAAGGATCTGACTTATGTTTAAGAAAGTTCTCATTGCCAATCGGGGCGAAATTGCGGTGCAGGCGATCCGAACCTGCCGCGATATGGGCATCCAAACCGTAGCGCTCTACAGCAGCACGGAACGGGACTCGCTCCACGTGCGGCTGGCTGACGAATGCCGCCCCGTCCTGTCGGAAAAGCGCTATGCCGACATGGATGAAGTGTTGCAGATTGCCCGGGAAACCGGCTCCGACGCGATCTACCCCGGCTATGGCTTTCTGGCCGAAGAGGCCAACTTCATCCAGCGCTGCACGCACGAAGGCATCGTCTTCATCGGTCCGCCCGCCGAAGTCGTGCGCCGCTGCAAAGACAAGCTGGGCATGATGGAGATGGTGGACAATGCGGGCCACCTGACGCCGCGGCGCTCCTTGGAACCCGCCACCGTAGAGGAAATAGACAAACTTGCGGCTATGGGTGCGGAGGTAGGCTACCCGCTGGTAGTGAAGGCGTGCCGCGGCGGACGCGGACGCGGCTCCCGGGTTGTGGACAGGCCGGAAAAGTTACCCGACATAGCGGCGATTGCAGAGCGAGAGGCCGAACGCATCTTCGGCGACGGGCATCTCTTTTTGGAACGAGTCATTTCGCCCTCCCACTATGTCGTCGTCGAGATTCTGGCCGACAAGCAGGGCAACATTGTCCATCTGGGCGAACGGGAAGGCTCGGTGCTGCTCCGCAATCAGAAGCTCATTGAGGAAGCGCCCGCGCCGTGCCTAAGCGATGAGCAACGCCGGCGGCTGTGGGATGCGGCCGTAGACATTGCCCGGCGAGTTGGATATCAGGGCGCAGGCGGCTTCGAGTTTCTGGTCGATGGCGAAGGCAAATTTTACTTCACCGAAATCAAAGCTCGGATCCAGGTTGAACACGCGGTAAGCGGCATGCTTTCGGACGTAAACATTATCAAAGAGCAGATCCGCATCGCCGCAGGTCAGCCTCTCGCCTTTCGGCAGGACGAAATTCGTCTCAGCGGCTGCGCCATCCAATGCCGCATCAATGCCGAGAACCCGTGGCAGAACTTTATGCCCAGCCCCGGCATATTGACTACCTTCCGTCTGCCCGGCGGCCAGCACGTCAACGTGGACACCTATGGCTATGTAGGCTGCACCATCCCGCCCCGCTATGATTCGCTGTTGGCCGCGCTCGTGGTGTGGGCGGAAGACCGTCCCGCCGCGGTGTCCCGCCTGCTACGCTCGCTCCAGGACTTCAAAATCATCGGCGTGCAGACCACCCTGCCCATGCATCTGCAAATGGTGACGGACCCCGCCTTCGTTACGGGCGACTATGACACCAACTTCATGCGCCGCTTCCGATTTGAGGAACCGCATCTCGACGACAGGACGCGGCAGGATTTTGCCGTAGCCGTGGCTGTAGCCTATGCCGGCCGTACGGGAGCGAAGGAGCCGGCCATACCGCAGCGCATGTTGTCGGGCTGGCATCGCTCCAGCCGCCGCTTGCCCAGTTAGAAACTGAGTGGATAAATGGGGAAACGCAATTATGTATCAGACAGTCGTAACCATTGATGGACACACCTACGATATCGTCATCCAGCATATGGGGGAAGAGATCAGCGCCCAGGTCCTAAGCGTTGACAATATTCCGCTGGAAGCGGAACAGGTAAACGTCTTCGCGCCTCAGCGCGACCAGGCCACGGGCGTCAATTGGATGATCATTAACGGGCGTTCGTATGAGCTAATCTTCGACCGGGAATTGCGCTGGGTCCAGACCTATCGGGGCCGCCACACGATTAACGTCCGCGACCGCAACACCTCGGTAACGCGACCGCCCAGCGGCGATGGACGGGTCAAGGCGCCCATTCCCGGCCTTATCGCCCGGCTGCTAATCGAGCCGGATCAGGAAGTCGAATTGGGGACTCCGCTCCTCATTCTGGAAGCCATGAAAATGGAAAATGAAATTTCGGCGCCCCGGGGCGGCCGCATCACGCAGATCAACGTGCAGCCGGGTCAGACCGTGACGCTGAATGAGGTACTGATTGAGATTGAGTAGCGCGGAGATTAAAGATTGGGAGATTATGAGATTGGGGATCCGCTCGCCCCAATCTCTCTGCTCTTCCGGATATTCGCCCCTGCATAAAACGCCCCCCTATTCTCCGTTTTGATTAGACAAATTCCTGCTCAACCGCTATACTAAGCAAGGTGAGAACTTTTGTTCGGATCAAATTCTCACCTTGCACTTCCCCTGGCGTGAAGCGCGATCCGCGAAATCGTTTAGGAAAGAAAAATGCCTGACTTTCAGGTTGTCAGTGAGTTTCAACCCACAGGCGATCAGCCCCGGGCTATCGCCCAACTTATTGACGGCATTCATAGAAACATGACGGATCAGGTGCTGCTGGGCGTCACCGGATCGGGCAAGACCTTTACCATGGCCAAGGTGATTGAGGCCGTACAGAAACCGACGCTGATCATCGCCCACAACAAGACTTTGGCGGCGCAGCTCTACAGCGAGATGCGGGAATTTCTGCCCCAAAACGCCGTAGAATATTTCGTCAGCTACTACGATTACTATCAGCCCGAAGCCTACATCCCCCGCTCGGATACTTATATTGAAAAAGAGTCCCAGATCAACGAGGAGATCGACCGCCTGCGCCTGGCCGCGACCGCGTCCCTCTTCAGTCGGCGGGATACGGTGATCGTTGCGTCAGTCTCATGTATTTACGGCCTGGGCAGCCCCGAGGATTACGGCCGCGTGGTGCTGCATTTGCGCGTCGGCGAAATGGTGCGCCGCAATCAGATGCTGCGTCATCTGGTGGAGATCTATTACGACCGCAATGACTCCACGCTCCAACGCGGCAAGTTCCGGGTGCGGGGCGACGTGCTGGAAGTGCAGCCAGCGGATCAGGAGTTTGCCTATCGCATCAGCCTGTGGGGCGACGAGATCGAACGCATCAGTCAGATCGACACCCTCACCGGCGAGATTCTGGCCGACCACCAGCAGGTGGACATCTACCCGGCCAAACACTTCGTCACGCCCCAGGATCGGCTCAATGAGGCGCTGGAGGATATTGAGAACGAAATGACCGAACAGGTCGCATACTTTGAAAGTCAGGGCAAGCTGCTGGAGGCCCAGCGTATCCGCCAACGCACCATGTACGATCTGGAAATGCTGCGGGAAGTGGGCTTTTGCACCGGCATCGAAAATTACAGCCGGCCCCTGTCCCAGCGCCCGCCCGGCAGCACGCCGTGGACGCTGCTGGACTATTTTCCGGCCGATTGGCTTCTTTTCATCGATGAGAGCCACATGACCGTGCCCCAGATTCGAGGTATGTACAACGGCGATCAGGCGCGTAAGAGCGTCCTGGTGGAGCATGGTTTCCGCCTGCCCAGTGCGCTGGACAACCGGCCTCTCAACTTTGCAGAGTTCCAATCTCACCTAAATCAGGCCATCTATGTGAGCGCTACGCCCGGCCCCTACGAAATGGAGCGTGCGGCCCAGATTGTGGAGCAGGTCATCCGCCCCACGGGACTGCTGGACCCGCTGGTGGAGGTGCGGCCCACGGAAGGGCAGATCGATGATTTGCTCAAAGAGGTCAAGCTGCGCGTGGCCCAGGGGCAACGGGCCATCATCACGACGCTGACAAAGCGCATGGCCGAAGACCTGACTGAGTATATGGCCGAACTGAACATCAAGGTCCAGTATCTGCATAGCGACATCCATACTCTGGAGCGCGTTGAAATCCTGCGCGATTTGCGCATGGGCGTCTTCGATGTGGTGGTGGGGATCAATCTCCTGCGCGAGGGGCTGGACCTGCCTGAGGTGTCTTTGGTGGCGGTGCTGGATGCGGATAAGGAAGGCTTTTTGCGCAGCGAAAGCGCGCTCATCCAGACCATCGGCCGCGCCGCCCGGCACCTGGAGGGCAAGGCGATCCTCTACGCCGACAAGATGACCGCGGCCATGGAGGCGGCCATCAGCGAAACGGAGCGGCGGCGCGCGATTCAGGAGCAGTTCAATATCGAGCACGACATCGAGCCGCAAAGCATCGTCAAGAGCATTCGGGACCTGACGGACCGGGTGCGCATCATGGCCGAGAGCCAGGAAGAATATATCGCGGAAGAGCGGCCCATGGAGCCGCGCGAACTGCCCAAAGCCGACCTGGCCCAGCTCATCAAGCAGATCGAAGCGGAGATGAAGGAGGCCGCCAGGGCGCTGGAGTTCGAGCGCGCGGCCGCGCTGCGGGATCAGCTCATGGAGTTGCGTCAGATTGAAGTGGAAGAGCGCCTTAAGGTGTAGAAGCGGAGATCGAAAATGCGGATTTCACCTTTTTGGCCGTGGACCAGCGACTGTTAGATGCGGCAAGCGCTGAAGGGTTGCAAGCATTTAATCCCGCTACACCGTGATCTGAAATAAGCGAAAACTATAAACGAAATGATCCAACCACCCCTTGTGCACGCCGAAAATTTCATCTGGAACAACGCGCGCTTGCTTGAGCGCCGGCTCTTTGCCTACTATTTTCGCAACGGATCGGCGCATGACGTTCTCGCGGCATTGGGCGCGTTTCAAAATGCAGACGGCGGCTTCGGCAATGCCCTGGAGCCGGATATCCGCTGCCCGAACAGTCAGCCTGTCCCAGTCCAACACGCGCTGGAAATTCTGGCCGATATCGATCCCGCTTCCCCCATGGTGGAGCAGGCTTGCGATTACCTTCTCACCATTACGACGAGTGAAGGCGGCGTGCCCTGGCTGCTGCCTTCAGCCATGGGCTATCCGCACGCACCCTGGTGGCAAGTGGCCGAGGGGACGCCGGCAGCCCTCAATCCCACAGCGGGCATTGCGGGCATTTTGTATGCTATGGGTACGGATCATTCCTGGCTTCAGCCGGCGGCGGATTATTGCTGGGCCAGGATCGACGATTATGCGCTGCAAGACAGCTTGCATGATGTAGACAATATCCTCACCTTCCTCTACCATGCGCCGGACCGCACGCGGGCCGAAGAGCGCCTGGCGCACCTGGCCCAGCAGATGTTGGCGGCGGGGCTGGTTGCAGACGCCCAGGCCGACGGATACGTGCGTAAGCCCCTGGACTGGGCGCCGATGCCCGACCATCCGCTGCGCAAATACCTGCCCCAGGCCGATGTGCAGGCGCATCTGGATGCAGTCCTGGCCAGTCAACAGGCTGACGGCGGCTGGCCCATCAACTGGCCGCCGCTGAGCCCTGCCGGCGAAGCGGAATGGCGCGGCTGGATCACGGTCAAGACACTGCGAATGCTGGACGCCAACGGCGCGCTTCATGGCTAGAATCGAAAGCAGAATTTAACAATGCACCTTCTTAGCGTAAATGTCGGTCGGCCGGAATCCATCAATACCAAAAGCGGCAAAACGGGCATCTTTAAGCGCCCGGTGAGCGGTCCTGTCCACGTCGGGACGTATGGCCTTGCCGGCGACGCCATCTGCGATACCAAGCATCACGGCGGGCGGGATCAGGCGGTCTATCTCTACGGAACGGCCGATTACGCCTGGTGGTCGGCCGAATTGGGGACAGAGTTGGAGCCGGGGACTTTCGGCGAGAACCTGACCGTCACCGGGCTGGAGAGTGCCGACTGCCTCATCGGCGACCGTTTTCACATGGGCTCGGACGAAGACGCGGTCATCCTGGAAGTAACGGCTCCCCGCATTCCCTGCGTCACGTTGGCCACGCGTATGGGCGATCCCAACTTTGTCAAGCGTTTTCGCTTTGCCGAGCGGCCGGGGCTCTACTGTCGGGTAATCCGGCCGGGCGCCGTGCAGGCCGGCGACACGGTAGAGCTTGTGCGCTATAAAGGCGAAACCATCAGCGCGCGAGAGATGTTTCGTCTATTCTACGCGCCGCAGCCAGATGAGCAGACGCTGCGCCGTCATCTGGCCGCGCCCATTGCAGAACGAGGGCGGACGGAGAAGGAAGGGCAGTTGCAAGTCATCATACAGAATAACCAATAGGGTGTAAGGCATGCCCTTGCAGCGGCCCGGGGCGCATCCCCCAAACATGTATACGCAGCAAGCGCGGGCCGGCCAGGCCTAACCGTCGGACTGGCGTCCGGCGCTCCCGAGCGCCAATGCCCCTAATCAATAGAGACCGCGGACCGAGCGGAGCGCATCGTGAGTTCAGTCGAGCGATGCGGCGGATTCCCGCCGACCGCGCGCGAACATTCGCGCCGGCCTATGTTGCGTGCGGCCCAATTTCAACAAGAACGAGTAAAGTGCAGTGACGACCACATCTAACGGAACCTCCGCCGACATCGGCACAGTCATGCCGATCGACATCACGGATACCATGCAGGACGCCTACCTCGATTACGCCATGAGCGTCATCGTTTCCCGCGCGCTGCCCGACGTGCGCGACGGGCTGAAGCCGGTCCATCGGCGCATCCTCTACGCCATGTTTCGGGACCTGAATCTGACCCACGACAAGCCCCATAAAAAGAGCGCACGCATCGTGGGTGAAGTGCTGGGTAAATATCATCCCCACGGCGACACCGCGGTGTATGACTCGATGGTGCGCATGGCCCAGGACTTCAGCCTGCGCTACATGCTGGTGGACGGCCAGGGCAACTTCGGTTCTATCGACGGCGACAACGCCGCGGCCATGCGTTACACCGAAGCCCGGCTGGCCGAGATCAGCAATCTCATGCTGGAAGACCTGGAAAAGGATACCGTCGATTGGCACGACAACTTTGACAACAGCCTGCGCGAGCCGGACATCCTGCCCGCGGCGCTGCCCAATTTGCTCATCAACGGCTCCAGCGGCATTGCCGTGGGCATGGCTACCAACATTCCGCCCCACAATCTGGGCGAAGTGGTGGACGCCCTCTGTTATATGATCGACCGCTATGACAAGCTGGACGACATTAACGCCGAGCAGCTTACCCATATTATCAAAGGGCCGGACTTTCCGACCGGCGGCATCCTCTACCGCTATCGCCAGGATAAAAAAGGCGAAGATGAAACTGACGTAGTTATCCAGGGCTACTCGGTGGGCAAGGCCAGGATGATCCTCCAGGCCAAGGCTCACTTCGAAGAGATGAGCCGCAATCGCAGCCGTATCGTGGTTACCGAGCTACCCTATCAGACCAATAAGACCTCCCTCATCGAGCGCATTGCCGGCCTGGCCAGGGACGGCAAGATCGAAGGCATCACGGACCTGCGGGACGAGAGCGACCGCACGGGCATGCGCATCGTCATCGAATTGACGCGCAATGTGGACCCCAAGGAAGTGCTGGCCAATCTCTTTAAGTACACTCCGCTTCAGCAGACGTTTGGGATGCAGATGTTGGCGCTGGTGGACGGACAGCCGCGCCTGCTGAGCCTCAAGCGGGTGCTGCATCTCTTCATCCAGCATCGGGAAGAGATCATCCGCCGGCGCTCCGAATATGAGCTGGCTCGAGCCCGAGCCCGAGCCCACATCCTGGAAGGCCTGCTCAAGGCGCTGGACATCCTGGACGAGGTCATCGACACCATCCGGCGCAGTCAGCGGGTGGAGACGGCGCGCACCAATCTCATGCGCAATTTCGGCTTTACCGAAGTGCAGGCCCAGGCCATCCTTGATATGCAGTTGCGCCGGCTGGCCGCGCTGGAGCGCAAAAAGCTGGAAGATGAGCACAAAGAGCTGCTCAAGCGCATCAAATATCTGGAGGACCTGCTGGCCCATCCCGAGAAGGTGCTGGGCGTCATTAAGGAAAATCTGCTGGAGCTCAAAGAGAAGTACGGCGACGCCCGACGCACCCAAATTGTGGATCGCACCAAGGGCACGCTTACCACCACGGACCTGCTGCCCGAGCAGGACGTCTGGGTCTCCGTTGCAGCAGACGGCGGGCTACAGCGGCAGGACCGGACACGCGTCACCGCGACGGCCATGAAGCGGGGCGTCCAGGGCGGTCAAGTTGCCCTATTAGCGGCCAACACACGCGATTTCCTTTATCTCATCGACGAGCAGGGCCAGTGTCGGCGGATATCCATTCATGAATTGCCCCACGACGGCAAGAGCAAGCACCTGGCCGAATTGAGCGACTTTTCCCGCCGCGACAACGTCTCAGCCGCCTTCAGCCTGCCGCGCACCAATGGCGAAGAGAAGAGCGGCTATCTTTTCTTCGTCACGGCAAAGGGAATGGTCAAGCGCGTCGCCAAGCAGGATTTCTTCCAGGCTGCGGCGTTAGATCCGGTTATCATGAACGTGGACGCAAAAGATCGCCTCTGTGCGGCCTTCGCCACCACGGGCGACCAGGAGGTGATGCTGGTCCATAGCGGCGGCAAGGCCATCCGTTTTGACGAAAACGATGTGCGCAGCATGGGATTAGCCGCGGGCGGCGTAGGCGGCATGAAACTGGGCAAAGGCGAAGAGATCATCTACGCGGGCGTGGTTGACCCCGCAGGCGAATTGATCACCATGACGGAAAAGGGGTACGGCAAACGGTCGTCCCTTAGTGATTATCCCACTCAGGGACGCAACGGCGGCGGTGTGGTTACCCACAAACCCAATAGCAAGACAGGCCGGGTGAGCGCAGCCCTGGTCCTGGGCAGCACGGCCAAGCCCGAAGAGCCGGTAGGTCTGGTCAGCCGCAAGAACAAAGTTACCGTACTCACGGTGTCCGATATTCCCCAGATGGGGCGCGGCGTCCAGGGCAAGGAAATTATGGCGGTGGGCATGGGAGATACGGTCGCGGCGATTCGGGTATTGGATGAACCGGATGGAGACGGCGACGGACCGGATGGCGGCGATAGTGATGAAGACGGTGCCAAAACTTCATCCAAAACCACAGCTAAAAACACAGCCACGACGACATCCGCATCAGCAGGTCCGAATAAGCCCCAGGCCGGCGCGGCAGGAAAGACGAAAAAGCCGGCGCCTCGCAAAAAGGCAGCTTCAAAAGCAGGCCAGGCCAATGCCGACGCCGGCACATCGGCTGCGGCCACAAAAAGCAAGACCCGGCCCAACAGCAAGTCACCGCCGGCAACCCGTTCACGCGCCAAGCCCGCGGCGACATCCTCGTCCCCGGCAAAGCCATCTGGGGCCAAATCGTCTGGGGCAAGGTCATCATCTGCCAAGCCTGCATCCGCAAAGACCAAACAGAAGCCCGCCAAGCAAAAAGCAACTGCCGCGGGTACAGCCCGAAAATCATCGGCCGCCAAACCCGCATCAGGTCGTACCGCGGGAAAGAGCAAAGCAAGCACGCCTTCCTCTCCTGCGACCAAAACGCATAAGCCAAAAACCGCGACAAGCCGTATAAAAGAAGAAGCCGGCAAGAAACCTGCACGCAAAACAACCGCGTCTCAATCCTCAAAAAAACAGCCGACCTCCCCGCAATCGACCGCGCCTTCCTCTCCGGCAGCCAAAACGAAAACGCCATCCGCGCCGGCAAAAAAGAAGAGCAACAAGCTCAAGGCCGTGGCCAGCGTTCCCAAGAGTCAACGTTCGTCGACATAAGTTTTCGTTATGGTTTACTCTGGCAGTTGCCAGACGTCAACGCAGAACATTTACCCCAAAATTGTAAGCATTCTTTATCGCTGGCCAGAAGGAATTGCCCTTCGCCCACGATTCATTTTAATAGAGTGGGTCGCCCCTTCGTCTCCCCATCAGCCTGCCGCGCCGCTCCAAAATTTGTTTTGATAGAGCGATAAGCGATTTCCCCCGAAGTCGCTTATCGCTCTCTCTACAACGAGGGTAATGCCATGAAGACAAAATTTCTCCACGCATGCATAATGGCGTTCGTGTTGTTATCGATGCTTGCCGGACCCGGTTCCGCCTACGCCCAACTCACTCCGGGCGACGGCGTAGAAGCGCCTCTGACCGATCAGTACACCCAGACATTGTCAGGCAACTTCTGTTATGCCACGGGCGGAAACAGCCTGATTGAAGTCGAATCTTCTGATTTCACAATCGACGTGCCCGGTCAGCCGGTGGCCGCCTATTGGGTGTGGTCGGCGCGGGTGCGCAAAGAAGCGAACGAAACGTTCCCCGATCCGGTGGATAATACGCTGAGCGTTACCGGCACTCGGGGAGACGGCGCACCGTTCACGAGCGAAATTGTCGCGACTCTTCAAGAAGAATCCACTTACAGCGGCTACATCCGTAGTTATGCTTTTGTTTATAACGACAGCATCTTCGACTTCGTCAGCCAGGGCCTTAATTCCTACACTATTTCGGGCATCGAAGTGCCCCCCAGCGATATTGTTGAATCACATGGCGCAGCATTAACCATTGTCTATGAATCGTTGGGGTGCCCGTATTCACAAATCGATCTGGCCTATGGGCTGGACACATTCTATCACGGCTGGGATGCCCCCTACGGGCCCAATTCCGAAGTAGCCTGTGTAGACTTCGGACCGCTAAGCGAAGAACGCGCGCTGAAGTTCACAGTCGTCGTAGCGGGTGCAGCCCAAGCTGAAGTGAATGACACCTCGCGTCCCAGCGGTTTGTGGACTGCCTCCCTCAATGCCGACAGCAATCCGTTGCCAACCGATCTGGTGAATCAGCCTTATGCCGATCGTATCGACGATCCATTAAACAGCACACCAGGGCTGGAATGGGATATCTATTCCAACACAGTGATAGTTGCTCCCGATGATACCCACGTCTGCTTCCAGGTCGAATCGCCGCCCGGAGACGAGGATCCCGGCGGCATTAGCGGAGCCTGGCTCAATTTGACCACGTTGATTCCGCTGGCGGCCGGCAGCATTGGCGATACGATTTGGGCCGATTATAACGGCAACGGCATTCAGGACCCCGGCGAGCCGGGCATGGCCGACGTGATGGTCACCATCAGCGACGGCGTCAACTCTTTTACCACCGTAACCAACAGCAACGGAGAGTACCTCTTTCCCGAACTGGCGCCGGGCAATTATACGGTGACGGTCGATTCGACGACAGGAGAGCTGGGCGCGGGCAATTTCAACCAAACCGGTGATCCTGACGGCGTCAATAATAACCAATCACAAGTGGCGCTGGGCGACGGCGAAGACAATCTCCTCCAAGATTTTGGTTACCAGCCACTGGGTAGCATCGGCGATACCGTTTGGCTAGATACCAACGGCAATGGCGTACAGGAGGGCGGAGAGAACGGCATCAGCGGGGTTACGGTCATCCTGATTGACGGCAGCGGCAATCAGCAGACAGCCGTGACCGACGCCGACGGCCACTATTCTTTCGACGATCTGCCCCCCGACTCTTACACGATCGAGATCGACCCGGCAACGCTCCCGGCCGGCGTAACGCCCACGTTCGACGCCGACGGCCTTGGGACGCCCAACGCCACAGGGTTGACACTGAACCCCGGCCAGAACCGAAATGACATAGACTTCGGCTATGTGAGCGTTCTGGGCAGCATCGGCGACACGGTCTGGCTGGATACCAACGGCAACGGCGTCCAGGATGCAGGCGAGCCGGGCATTGCCGGCGTTACCGTAATCTTGACCGGCGACGGCGTCATGCAGACCATGGTGACTGATGCAAACGGCTTCTACACCTTTTCCGACCTCATGCCGGGCGCGTACGCGGTAAGCGTCAATCCGGCCACCTTGCCCGCGGGGCTGGGACAAACCTACGATCTGGACGGCATCGGATCGCCCCATACGGCGCAAGTCACGCTAAACGACGGCGAAAATCGTATTGATGCGGATTTCGGCTACGCAGATATTCTGGGCAGCATCGGCGACACGGTCTGGCTGGATATCAATAGTAACGGCGTACAGGACGCAGGCGAGCCGGGCATTGCCGGCGTCACCGTAACGCTGCTCGACAGTAATGACAACAGCCGGAGCGCCGTAACAAATGCCGACGGCTGGTATACGTTCACCGGTCTGCCTGCCGGCATCTACACGGTCAGCGTAGACCCGGCTACCCTTCCCGCCGGATACAACCAGACTTATGATCTGGACGGACTATCCACGCCCCATAATGTGGTCGTTACGCTGGGAGAAGACGAAAACCGCGTTGATGCAGATTTCGGTTATCAAGCGCTGGGCAGCATCGGCGATACCGTCTGGCTGGATGTTAACAACAACGGCGTACAGGACGGAGACGAAATAGGCATTCCGAACGTGACCGTACGCATCCGCTATGCCAATGGAACGGTCATCGAACGCATCACCAACAGCGCCGGTCAATATCTCTTCACGGATTTGCCGCCCGGCGACTATACAATCAGCGTTGTGAGCAGCACCTTGCCGGATGGCCTGACGCCCACCTATGATCTGGACGGCATAACCTCGCCCCATGTGGCAATTGCGGCATTGACTGCGGTGCTGAACCGAGTCGATGTAGACTTCGGCTACTACGAGCCGCCTCTGGCCATCGGTGATGACGTAATGCCGGATCAGATTATTATCGTGCAGAGCACCATCTTTTTGCCGGTGGTAAATCGGTAACGTCGGCAGGGAGACCAGATTCACAAGCTGGATTCAAAGGGGGCCGATCCGCACTTTCATCGGATCGGCCCCCTTTTTTAAAAACTCGCATCGCGGCTCGAAGGATTGACGACACCGCCCCGATTATTAGCTTGCAGGGGGCGGCAAAAACACTGCTGCGCAAAATAGGGCGCAAATTTTGACAGCCCTTCGGCCCTGTGTTAGTTTGTTGTTTTGTAGCAACAATTTGATAAAAATTCGACTTCTACGTCGAACGGCAGCAATGTCGCGCAACCCGCTGGAGCCCCGGTTTTCGGTTGCCTTGGATTGATTGCAGGAACAAATCAAAAGTGAGAAGCCGGTCACGAGCGCAGGTCATGCCGACGCTCTCCCGTCATCTTTCCGCACCAATCCACAGGCACGACAATCGGATACGCTTCAGGCAATCGCACGCTGATAGCGTGCGCTGGGAAAAGGCATAAATCCCGCCCGCCTGGAGCATCCGGCGGGTTTTTTTATGGCGGTTTTTGAGATGAGAACGATGAACAAGTTGCAAACAATCTGCGTTTATTGCGGTTCGAGCCTCGGCGATGAGAAATACTTCCGTAGCGCAGCGCAAAGCCTGGCCCACGCGATGATCGAGCGCAAACTCGAGCTGGTCTACGGCGGCGGCAGCGTCGGCCTTATGGGCGTCATTGCCAAGATCATGCACGAAAACGGCCGTCGCGTCACGGGCATTATCCCCAGCGCGCTCATGCTCAAAGAAGTGGTGGAGACAGTCTACGGCGAGTTGATCGAGGTCAGCACCATGCACGAACGCAAGGCAAGCATGGTGCAGCAAGCCGATGCCTTTATCGCCATGCCCGGCGGCTTCGGCACGCTGGATGAACTATTCGAAGCCATCACCTGGGCCCAGTTGGGCATCCACAAAAAGCCCATCGGCCTGCTCAACGTACGCGGCTATTTTGACCCGCTTTTGGCCTGGACGGAACAGGCCGTAGCCCACGGGTTTGTGCGCCCGAATCATCGACATCTCTTCATCGCTGAGGAAGACCCGGCTGCGCTGCTGGATCAATTGGCCGCATACGAAGCGCCCGAAAACGTGATGAAGTGGTTGAAGATTGAGCAGGCATAGAGAAAACTTGAAGATTGAAGGGAGCATTTACCATGAGTCTTGTCATCACCGGCTCAGTCGCCTACGACTACCTGATGAGCTATCCCGGTCGTTTCCGCGACCATATCCTGCCGGAACAACTGAATAACCTAAGCGTGAGTTTTCTGGCCGACTCCATGCGCCGCGAGCGCGGCGGCGTGGCGGCCAACATTGCCTACACCAATCGGCTGCTGGGCGGCAGTCCCATTATCCTGGCCACGGTGGGCCATGACTTCGGCGACTATCGCCGCTGGCTGGAAGATCAGGGCATCTCCACGGAGCAAATCATCGAAATTCCTGAAGACCTCACGGCCACCTTCTTCGTGAGTACGGATCAGGAACAGAATCAGATCGCCAATTTTTATACCGGCGCGATGGTCCATGCTCAAGAGTACAGCCTGGCGGATCGGGGTCTGACAGGGTCTGAACTGGTGCTCATCAGCCCCAATGATCCCATCGCCATGGTGAACTACGCCCGGGAGTGCAAAGCGCTGGGCATTCCCTTCGCCTATGACCCCAGCCAACAGTTGGCCCGCCTGAGCGGAGAAGATTTGGCCGCCGGCATCCCAGGAGCCAAATTCCTGCTCTGCAACGAATATGAGATCGCAGTGGTGCAGAATAAGACCGGCTGGACGCTGCAGGAAGTGCGGGATCAGGTGGAAACGCTTATCGTAACTCAGGGGAAAAAGGGCAGCAGCATCTATCACAACGGCCAGGAAATCCTCATTCCCATTGCACCCATCGAGCGCATTGACGATCCCACAGGAGCGGGCGACGCTTTCCGGGGCGGCCTCTTTGCCGCATGGATGGCCGGCCTGCCCTGGGACGTAGCCGGCCGAGTCGGCGCATTGTGCAGCACCTACGCCCTGGAGCAGATCGGGACGACTTCCCATCGCTTCACGCCGGATGAGTTCATCAGCCGTTACGAAAGCTACTTCGGGGCCCAGCCCGAATTGGCCCGGCTGCGCCAGCCGGCCGCTGTCGCCTGATGTCGGCTCAGCTCGCCCGCGGGCAGCGTGAAAAGATACGCGCGCTGTTGGAGCAGGACTGCGCCTGGGCAGCCTATGCCCTGGCCGATCTCCAGCCGCAGATGGACCAATATTGCGCCTGGAGTCTGGCGGCGGATGGGCGGGGTCTGGCCCTCATTTACACGGGGTTGCCTACTCCCACGCTCTTTACTTTCGGCCCGCCGGCGAGCGTGGCCGACGCAGTGGCGCAGATTGACTTGCCGCGCCGCATCTACATTACCGTACGCGAGGAGCATTTTCCCGTAGCAAGCGCGTATTACGACTTCAGCGCCGACCAACGCCCCATGGACCGCATGGTTCTCCCGGCAAGCGCGGCCATGGCTGCGCCTAACCTGCCGGTAACGGAGCTAAGCGGGGGATGCGGCGATCGATTGCGCAGGCTTTACGCCCACGGCGGGGCTTTTGCGCCTGACGCCTTTGACTCAGCCCAGCTTGACGGCGGTGCGTTCTTCGGCGTGACGGATGAAAAAGGCGACCTGATTGCCGCGGGCGGCACCCACATTGTGGATTGGGATGCAGGCGTCGCGGCCATCGGCAACATGTACACCCGGCCCGACGAGCGCGGGCGCGGCTATGCCGCGGCGGTGCTGCAAGCGATTGTTCGCAAGTTACGCGCCGGCGGGATTAGGGACATTGTGCTCAATGTGGATCAGCGCAACGCCGGCGCGCAGCGACTGTATGCCCGCCACGGCTTTCTGCGGCATTGTCCCTATACGGAAGGGATAGGAGAGAAGCAAGAATAGATCGTCCAGAATGATTAAAACCTGATATCACGTACATTCTTATCCAAAGGAGATCGAATCAATGAGTACAGCAGTAAAAGAACTAACTTATGACGTTGCAGACCTGGGCCTGGCCGACCGCGGACGTTTCCGCATGGACTGGGCGGCCAAGGAAATGCCGGTGTTGGATCTGCTGGAAGCGCGCTTCAAGCAGGAGCAGCCGTTTAAGGGCATTCGCATCGCCGCGGCCATGCACGTAACCAGCGAGACCGCCAACCTCATGCGCATTCTGTTGGCCGGCGGCGCCGAAGCCGCGCTCTGTGCGTCCAACCCCCTGAGCACCCAGGACGACATCGCGGCCGCGCTGGTGACCCATTACGAAATGCCCGTCTACGCCATCAAGGGCGAGACCAACGAGCAGTACCATGAGCATATGGCCAGCGTGCTGGACATCAAGCCCCACATCACCATGGATGACGGCATGGACCTGGTTGCCATGCTCCACACCAAGCGCACGGACCTGCTGCCCAACGTGGTAGGCGGCACGGAAGAAACGACGACCGGCGTCATCCGCCTGCGGGCCATGGCCGCGCAGGGCGCGCTCAGGTTCCCGGTTGTGGCCGTAAATGACGCCATGACCAAGCACTTCTTCGATAACCGCTACGGCACGGGCCAGAGCACCATGGACGGCATCATCCGCGCTACCAACGTCCTAATCGCAGGCAAAAATTTTGTGGTGGGCGGCTACGGCTGGTGCAGCAAGGGCATTGCCATGCGCGCCAAGGGCATGGGCGCCAACGTCATCGTCACCGAGGTCGATCCCCTGCGCGCGCTGGAGGCGGTCATGGACGGCTTCCGGGTCATGCCCATGCAGGAAGCGGCCAAAGAGGGCCATATCTTCTGCAGCGCCACAGGCGACATGCACGTCATTGACGGCCACGACATAGAAGTTATGCGCGATGGTGCGATCCTCTCCAACAGCGGCCACTTCGACATCGAGATCAACCTCGTTGCCTTGGAAGAGATGTCCACCAAGATTACCCGTGTACGCGACTTCCTGGACGAATACACGCTGGAAGACGGTCGTCGCATCTACGTTGCAGGCGAGGGACGTCTGGTCAACCTGGCCGCGGCGGAAGGCCACCCCAGTGCAGTCATGGATATGAGCTTCGCCAACCAGGCTCTGGCCGCCGAGTACATGCTCAAGCACGGTGACGAACTGGAAGGCCAGGTCTACGACGTGCCCGAGGAAATCGATCGGGAGATCGCAGCCCTCAAGCTCAGGGCCATGGGCATCAACATCGATGTGCTCTCGCCGGAGCAGGAAGCGTATCTGAACGAGTGGACCGTGGGTACGGGTCACTAATGGATAGAGAACTGTAAATAGACAACTAATGCTGGTTATTTGATTGCGATTGGAGACAAGAAGATGACAACATTTATGACCTCGCCGAGTCTGCTCTTTACGAGCGAGTCGGTATCCGAGGGACATCCGGACAAGATGTGCGACCAGATCAGCGATGCGGTGCTGGACGCAATCTTCGAGCAGGATCCCAACGCGCGGGTGGCGTGCGAGACGGCGATTAAGACCGGCTTCGTCATGGTGCTGGGCGAAATTACTACCACGGCGTTTGTGGATTTCGACAAGCTCATCCGCGACGTAATCAACGATATCGGCTTTGACGCCAGCGAAAAAGGTTTCGACGGCAACACCTGCGGCGTGCAGGTCGCTGTGGCGTCGCAAAGCCCGGATATTGCCCTGGGTGTGGATCGGGCTCAGGAGTACAAAGAAGGCAGTTTGGATATGGAGGATGACGAGATCGAAGCCGTCGGAGCAGGCGACCAGGGCATGATGTTCGGCTTTGCCTGTAACGAAACGGAAACGCTCATGCCCATGCCCATCTACTACTCCCACAAGCTGGTGCGGCGCATGGCCGAGCTGCGCAAGAACGGCACGCTGCCCTGGCTGCGCCCGGACAGCAAGAGCCAGGTCACGGTGGAGTATGCCTATGGACAGCCCAAGCGCATCCACACCGTGCTCCTCAGCACCCAGCACGCGCCCGAGATCAGCCAGGAAGAGATTCGCGCGGCCCTCATTGAGCACGTAATTAAGCCGGTGCTCCCGGCCGAACTGGTGGACGAAGACCTGCTGATCTACACCAACCCCACCGGGCGCTTTGTGGTGGGCGGCCCCATGGGCGATGCGGGTCTGACCGGCCGCAAGATCATCGTCGATACCTACGGCGGCATGGGTCGCCACGGCGGCGGCGCGTTCAGCGGCAAGGATTGCACCAAAGTGGACCGCAGTGCGGCGTATGCCGCGCGCTGGGTAGCCAAGAACATCGTGGCTGCCGGCCTGGCCGACCGCTGCGAGATTCAGCTCGCCTACGCCATCGGCGTGGCTCGCCCGTTGAGCATCAACGTGGAGACCTTCGGCACGGGCAAGATCTCGGATGCACGCATTGCCGAGCTGGTGAATGAATACTTTGATCTGCGCCCCGGCGCCATTATCCGCGATCTGGACCTGCGTCGCCCCATTTATCGTCAGACGGCCGCTTACGGGCACTTTGGCCGCGACGATATCGACCTGCCCTGGGAAAACGTAAATCGAGCCGAAGCCCTGCGTCAGGCGGCGGGCCTGGGCGAGGCTGTCCCGGCGTAAGCATTATCATACGAATCGGCGCAATGTAAACCATACAGGTTCCCTCGGGAAGTTTCTCTCTGGGAGCGGCGTATTTTCCGCAGACCTTCCCGGAGGCTGTGCCGTAACGACGCAATAAAAATACCCTTGCCGAACATGTTCGGCAAGGGTATTTTTATTGCGCGAAGGCGATTTTACTCTCCCGGCTCCCACAGCATGCGACGTGCGCTAACAGTCGTCGTCAGCGCCTGGTCGCCCGCTTGCAGCGTCACGGGCAGCGGACCTGTACCGGACTGACGCACCAGGGCCAAACGATAGTTATCGAGCGTAACGGTTGCGGGAAGTTGATAGGTGAAAGTAACGGTATGTTCGCTCCCCGGCAGCATCTCAAAATAGCCGCTGAAGCGCTGGGCGCCCGCTTCGCCCCGGGCGGCCTTGATGGAATCCGCTTCCAGCCCCTCGGCCTCGATAAACGTACTCCCGCCGGGGACGTATAGGCGCACATAGTCAAAATAACAGCGCGCCGACATATCATCATACGTATCGCCGTAACGCGGCGCGGGATCGCAGACGTGGCCGGGAACTTCAATGGGATGACGATAGGTCATGGTTACAGTAGCCGTCGCACGCCCATCCGCTCCATCCGGCCAGACAACAACGTAATCCAGGGAGCGCTCCATCACCGAGTCCACCTTGTTATAGCCTACATTGGTGTCGCTGTAGAAGAGAAAGTCCGCACCGTCTACAGGGTGCAGGCCGCCGTCCCAACCGGATGCAGCCAATGCGGTCATCGTCTCCGCATCGTCTTTCACCCAAACCTGAATTGCGCCCTCATGCAGCGCTTCCAGTCCCTTGACCATGAGCGAGGCGTAATTGACGTTGCCTGATTCAATTCGGGTGAGGGTGGCCTCGGCCAGCCGGGGCATGAAATCTTTACGCTGTAGCCACCAGGATTCGGTCGCCGTCTGATCATTCGGCACGGGCTGCTCGAAAAAGAGCTTAATCTGGTCTTCGATATTCGCCCCGGTAATCGCCTGTGACGCGCCTTCTACTTGAATTTGGCCTAATGCTTCAACGATTAACTGGACTGCGCGTAAGTCAATGGAAATAACGCCGTCTACTTCAAGCCCCGTATCCTGGGTGAAGAGAGTAGAGGCCAACTCGGCCGTTTGGGGAAAGTCGGGCGACCAGTTAGCGTCGCGCAGCAGGAGCAACTCAATCCCCATGTAGCGACGCATAGGTTCCGGCGCCCAGGCATATTCGTTATTCTCATCGAAAATATTATAGGAATCCTGAAAATTCAGTTGGGTCGGCTCGCCGTTTTCCAATGTGAGCGTCCCCACACCGCTGATAAAGCCGCCGGTACTGCGCAATTCCTGATTATTCTGGACGAGAATCAAATAGGTGACCGGGCGCTCAAAGCCGAGCAGCTTGGGCAGCATGGGCGACATGTCCAGAGCCGCAGGCAGAAGTTCGGAAACATTTTGCAAAGCGGTGACTTCGCCGGCCAGACCTGCGGGCAGTTGATCGATCGGAAGATTGACCAGCGCTGCGGCCGCGTCCTCTGCTGCGGGACGCAGTTCATTCAGTTCGTCAGAGCTGGCGGCGATGGCGGCCAGCAGTCCGTCCAGCGTCGCGGCGGAGCCCTGCTCGTTGAGGGCAGGCGTCAGGGCAACCACTCCGTCATAGCCAAAGGCGGTCAGCTCCCGACCGGCGCGCAAAAGTTCAGGGCCGGCGGCCAGCGAGGGACCGATACCGGGCAGAAAAGTTAATCGCCCCAACACGGGGGCAAGAGGGGTGATTTGGTCGTCTAATCCCGCAATTGCCGTCGCCAGCTGATTGAGCGCCGTCTGGACCTTCGGCAGGTCATTAATATCAAAATCCGGCTGCACAAGGGCCTGCAGCGCTTGTGCGCTGCGGTAGGCCCGATAGCCGTATAGGCTGGTACGCACGCCCCAGAAAAGAATCAGCAACAGCAGGAGCGCCGATATAACGATTAAGAGGCGACGAAACGGACGCGCTGTGCGCGCTTTGGATTCAAAATGCGTCGATCTGGACACTATATCACATACTCGCTATTTTATGCGCCACAATGGTCCCTCAGACTGAAGCCGTTCGTCGGGAATAATGGGAATTTTTTCGGTTAAATAGATAGAACGCGCAGCAATATTGGCTTCAATCAGCGCCTGGGCGGATGTTCCAACATTGGCCACATTCGGATACAGATTGTCGAGCAAACGTTGGTACCAGTCAAATTGATAGAGCGAATAATTAACGATGACGGCGTCAGGCGCAACCGCCAGCAGGCTGCCGTCACCCCAGGCGCCGTACCAGACGGCGAAGGTTGTCGTGTCGCCCGTCGTAATGATGATGCTGCCGGGCTCAATCCGCTCCTCAACTGCGGCCAGAAAATCGGTCGCCTCCCGATCGCCGCGCAGGGAAACGGAAGGCAGATGGAAAAGCAGGAGCGCGGTTAGCCCGATGACCGCGCCGGTCGCTACGATGGCCCGCCAAGGCGCATGCCACGGACGTCTGCCCAGCCAGTCGGCTAAAACCGCCAGGCCAAACCCCATCCAGACCGCCATGAGCCAGACCACAGGCAGCAAATAAATTTCGCTGTCCCGGGTATAATAGCTAATGGAGTAGAGGCTTACCGGCAGAAGCCAAAAAACGCTGAAATTGCGCAGACGAGGATTGCTGCCGTCAAGATACGCAAAGCCGAGCAGGGCCAGACCAAGCCCTGCGGGCGTATATTGGGTCGTTACGGTATAGGCCCAGGAAGCGACCCGTCCCAGCATCTCCTTGGCCTCCAGGGTAAAGAAGTATCCCCGATAGGCGCTGCCGCTGACCAGCCACCAGAAACCGGCAAGATTATCAGGATACCCCCAGTTCACCGGAGGGGGAGGCGTTGTTCCGGCCACCAGGAGCGTCCGTACGTAAAACAGCGCAGCCAGAACGCCCGCAGCCGTCACCACTCCGGCAAGACGCATGAAGCGCGCCCGAGGCGCGGGAAGGGCGGATGGCTCCGTCCAGAGATAGTAAAGTATGGCGGGCAGAAGCAGCAGAAAGGTCAGATGGTGGGCAAAACCAAGCGCCAGAATCGGCACAAGCAGCCGCGGACGCCCGCCCCGGCAGAGGATAACCCAGCCCAGCAAGGCTAATAGCAGGCTATGGAGGGCATATACCTCAGTAATCACCGCCTGCGTCCACAAAAGGGGACTGACAGCCCACGCCAAACCGCCCAGCAGCGCCCAGACTTTGCCCCACTTATACCCGGCCAGCAGATGCCCCAATACCATGACGGTGACGCCGACACTCAACGCGGCGCACAGCGCGCTGAAAAGATTGCCGCGCCAGGCCAAATCAGCCGCAGGGAAAATGAGCCCGGTCAGCCATAGCCAACCCTGGAGCAAAATCATATAGAGGGGATAACCGGGCGGGTGAGGCACGCCGTTGGTGACGGCCGCGGCCAGCAATTCGCCGCTGTCCGCGCCGTCGTGCGCCCAGGTGATGGAGGGCGCCAGCGTGACAATATAGAGCAGCAGGGCCGCCAGCGTGGCGCCAGCGCTTTCCCAGCGCATGGTCGGCAACGCGTCAGACCCGCGTTCCCTATCCGCCGGCCCTTCGGCGCTGTCCACCGCGACAGGCGGAGAACCGAAAAGATGCTTCACCAGTTACTTAAAATCGGGGAGTACAGCAGGCGGCAAACCGACGCGGATGCTGTCGCTGGTCGAGTCGGTATTATCGGCATTGGCGGCAATGGTATTGTCAATCACGCTGCCGTTGCTGAGCCCCATGCCGACTTGCAGGACGACCGTCCCCGTCACGCTGGAACCGGCCTTGAGTTCCGGCCAGTGCAGCTCAAACAGCGAGGCTGTGCCGGATTCTGCTTCAACCGTCGCACCGGCGCCGCCGGCGCTGGCTGCCACATACGCGAGTCCATCTGCGATATTGCCGCGCAACTCGACATTTTGTACAACCTCCGCCCCGGAGTTGGTAACGACCATACGCATCTCCACCAACTCATTCTGGCGAACGTAGGGCGGATCCTGAACGACAGTGAGCGCAAGGCTCTGCGCGGCTCCTGCAACCGCCGCCTGCACGCCAACCTGACCAACGGGCAGATCGGCATCGGCGGATACGGGCGGGACGGATCCGGTCGGATCAAAGTTGGGCGTAATAAAACGGGCCGCCGCCCAACCCGTCGCGCCGTCCGGCGTCACGCAGCAGATTTGCCACCAGGTTCCGGCAGCATTCTGCGCCAGGATGGAGACCGACTCGCCGGCCTTTAATTGGCCGACGACGGGAAAATCATCGCCGGCGCCCACTCGTACATTCAGCGTCGCGGCGTTGACGAAGCCGGTGAGTTCGGCTACGGGTTGAGACGCCTCCCCGCCGGCAGAAGGAAGATTATTATTCGGGTCCTCGGCGGGTTGGCCATCGTCATTGTCGCCATTATCCGGGCGAGGCGTGGGCGTAGCGGGAGGCGGCGTGGGTTCAGGCTGGGTGGCGGTAGGAACCGGGACAGTCTGATTGCGCGGTGCGGCCGAGGTAGGCGCGCCATAGGCCAGAAGCAACACAAGCAAGGCGCCGATTCCGATCAAAAATGTAGCAATACGGCGGTTCGTCAAGACTGGGGATGATGAAGAGTGCATTTGAGTAGACATTTCCGTTTGATAGGTTGATGATCAATAGGCGCCGCTGCCGCGCCACATGGCGGGAAATGTGCGCAACATGAGGAGGATATCCCGCTTCAGGCTGTAATTATCAATATAGTCCAATTCAAGACGCAATCGATCAGAGAGAGGGAGATCGCCCCGGCCGTTGACCTGCATAGGGCCGGTCATACCGGGCTTGATGGCAAGCCGCCGCCGCTGCTCATCCTTGTAGAGGGCAACGATACGCGCCTCTTCCGGGCGAGGCCCTACAAGGCTCATCTCGCCGATTAGGACATTATAAAACTGAGGCGCTTCATCCAGGCTGGTGCGGCGCAAAATACGCCCCACCCGGGTCACGCGGGGATCATTCTGCAGCTTAAAGACCGGCTCATCCAATGCGGCAAGATCAACCAGTTCGTCCAGGCGATCTTCGGCATCAGCCACCATGCTGCGCAGCTTAACGATGCGAAACGGGCGTCCGTTTTCACCAATCCGCTGCTGGACGTAGAAAACAGGGCCGGGCGAATCCAGCTTGATAGCCAGGGCAGCCAGCGCGACCAGAGGAACTGAAATCGCCAGCCCCACCAGCGCGCCGGTCATATCCACCAGGCGCTTAATCGCCCGCTTCCACGTAGGAATCACAGGCTTGCGCGCGCCGGGAACGGTTCCGGCGAAATAGACAGTGCCGACAAAATAGCCTGCGCCCAGAGCATACGCCCGCACCAACAGCATGCCAGGCCCAATCAGAGCCAATTGCCAGGACCGCTGCGCCAACTTGGTCAGGAAGGGCAAGCCCGTCGCCAGGAAGAAAATCAATGTGCCCGCCGCCCCCAGCCAGGAAAAGCGCAGCCAAGGCCAGACGAATCCAAATGGGGCAAGCGCAATGAAGCCGGCCAGGGCGGCCGCCAACACAATTTGCAGCTTCAGCACCTGAGGGGTATGAGAATCCTGCACCATGCGCTCGGGGTGCCAGCGGGTAAGCAGCGCCTTCCAATAACCGATGAAATACTTACGCCGCATGTACTCGCCCACATCTTCATCGTGGAGGTGGAAAACCCGGGCTGCCGGCGCAAAAGAGAGCGCATAGCCCTTCTGGGCCAGGCGGAAGCTAAATTCCTGATCTTCTACGCTGGCGGTCGTAAAAATAGGATCAAACCCGCCGTTCTCCAGAAAAATGTCGCGGCGATAGCCCGCTGAGTAGGTGTCGATAAAGTCGATATGCGGCAAAGAACGCATGCGATCGTAGCGATCTTCGTACTCGGCCTGGACAAAACGAGGAACCGACTTGGATTGTTCGGTTACATAGGTCCCTTTAACGCCGATCACGTCCGGGTCAGCAAACGCTGCCGTCATCGCCTGGATCCAGTCGGGCAAAGGCGCGCAATCGCCGTCGGTAAAGAGAAGCAAGTCCGATCGGGCCACCTGGGCGCCGTGATTGCGCGCCGCGGCCGGGCCCGCGTTCTCCTGCCGGATGAGGCGGCAAAGGTAACGCGGATGAGCCTGGACCCAGCCTTCCACAACGGCCGCGGTATCGTCGTCGGAGCCGTCATCCACCACAATAATTTCGTACTGCTCCGGTTCCAGGTTCTGCCCGGCCAGGGCATCCAGGCAGCGCGTGATAATGGCGCCGCCATTGTAGACCGGCACAATGACGGAACAGGCTGGGGAATCAGTCATGGGAGCGGCTACTCTCCGCCAGCTTGGCCCACATACTCGGCCACGACAAAAATGCGGTGGGTGGTTGTGAAATCAGGCCAGCCGGTGAGCAGCGTAAGGCGGGGCGTCTCCGTGGGCGCTACGGCTTCATTCATGCTCGCCAACTCCGCCTCGCCGGCTCCGTCCAGGGGAATCGGGTCTGAGACTTCCGTGACGCGATAGACAAAGGTGCGGCCGACGTCGTCGCTGAGGAGTATTTCATCGCCGGGAATGATATCCCCCAATGCCACAGGGGCCAGGAGCGCCGCGCCCAGCGCCTGATGGCCGGAAATGACAACGTTACCCGCAGTACCCGGTTGGGCGCTGGTAATATGCCAGCCGAGGCTGTCTTCGGGCACAACCCATTCCGTAGTCAGTTCATCATCTTTCATGACGACATCCCACCCCATGGGCGAGATGGGCATGGCTTCATCCAGCGCAGGGAAGACGAGTTCAACCGGCTCGCCGGCTTCATCCGTCGGGATGGTTGCATCTGATTCAACGGGCGTTACCGCGGTTTGGGTAGGAGTTGGGGCAGCTTCAGCAGTCGGGGGAAGCGTTCCCGCCGGTGCAGGCTGGCTGCATCCTGCAAGGAGGAGCAAAAGCAGAAGAACAAGCAGGCTCATTGACCCGGCCGCTCTGCCTGAGTGAGCCGGGCGGCAACTATGCAACTGACGAAAGCACATAAACATCTATCCTGGTTAACTATAAGTTGAGGAGCTGACAACGGACAACGAAGACAACATGGTGTGAATGCGGAAGGAGGGTGAACCTTTTGTTCCCGCTGTAGATAACCAACAGCGTTGCAATTTTAGTGGAAATCCGACTAACCTGCAAAGATTCCACCAACATATACCGCAGTATGCGGCCGTAAACGATACGCCTGCCCGCTCCATTCGGTTACGCTATTTCTATCGTCGCGACAACCGTATTCATGCGGACGCATGAATACGTGCGCCCGGTTTTGCTCCCCCTACCCCAAACCGGTAGAATTGTCTGCGGGAAGGGATGTGTCCCGGTGGATGCCCTGGTCTTCAAAACCAGTGGCAGGCGGCCAGAGCCGGCTGCGGTGGGTTCGACTCCCACGCCTTCCCGAGAAAACGGCGGATAGTCGCATAAAGATGCTTCCGCATGTTCAACGTGTTTTGAATACACTTACCAGACAGAAATGCACAGAGATGGAAATTCCTTTTTTTGACGCTGACGAAACCCTGCGTTTTGACCGCATCGTATTTTATCCTTATCCGGACTTGACGCGCATTTGGGCGCGCTTATGGGTGACGGCCGTACAGGATGCAGCCCCCAATATTGAAATACGCGTCTATAATCCAGACGGCACCGAAAACACCAGCATTTACCTCATGCAACAGACCGAGCAACGCATCGAGACCACGCTTCACCTGCGCATGCCCCAGCCGGGTACAACGTATCACGTGCGTGCGGAGCTTACCCGCAACACAGATGCAGAGGACGTGCGGGCGGTTGAGTTGGCGGATGCGCGCGAATTTGACCTGTTCCTGGAATTCCGCAACCCGGAGACGCCCGAGCCGGGCTTCGGCATTGGCGTAGATTGGGACGAGCTTCGCACCAAAACCCAGAGGTGAAGCGTTGACTCTTTGTCCCCGCTGCGGCGCAGCCGTTGATGCGCGCGTCCTGGCCCGACGGGCGGAAATCTATCCGCCGCTCATTGCGCGAATTCAAGCCGACAATCCAACCTGGCTCAACGAAGGTCTGTGCCCAACCTGCATGATGCAATATGCACAGCAGTTGGTAACCGAGCGCAGCGTCTTTTCTCTGAACGTCGCCACGGATCCCCACACCACCTTTCCCTACTACCATCCGGCCGAAGAGACGGCCCTCAGCCAACCGGAACGGCTCCTCGACTACCCTTCCTTCAGCGGTCGGGGCGTGACCATCGCTTTCCTTGACAGCGGTTTCTTTCCCCACCCGGATCTTCTGGCTGCCGACTGCCGACTGGACCCTATGCCCAAATGGGAGACGCTTGAACGCAGCGAGGTCCAGGATCTGCTGCAGGGAGAGCCGTCGCGCCTGATTCATTACGTTGACCTCAACGACGGTGATATTCTGGAAGGGACGGATCAGCCGTCTCTATGGGATACAGCGCGGCTGAGCTGGCACGGCCAGATGACCAGCGTACTCGCGGCGGGGAACGGACTGATGTCGGGCGGTCGCTTTCGGGGCTATGCGCCCGAAGCCAATGTTCTGCCCATCAAGGTGAGTCGATCCAACGGCAGCATCCCTGAAAGCGAAATCCTGGCCGGGCTGCAATGGCTGCTGCGCGAGGAAAACTGGCAGCGCTACGGCGTGCGGGTCGTCAACATCAGCGTGGGTGGCGATTTTCCGCGCGCCTGGGAAGAGAGCGAGCTTTCCCTGGCGGCCGAGGCGTTGAGCGAGCGTGGCGTATTGGTTCTGGCGGCGGCCGGCAACAGCGGAAGCCCGGTCCTTTTGCCGCCGGCGCAAACCCCTTCCGTCCTCACCGTGGGCGGTTATGAAGATGCCAATCAGCGCGGAGACCTGCTCGCCCCCCGGGGATTGAGCCATTGCAGCCAATACCATCACAATTATGGTGAAGTCATGGGCCCGGACGGACGAGAACAGAAGCCGGAAATTCTGGGCCTCGCCCGCTTTGTCCCATCGCCCCTCCTGCCGGCCACGCCGACCTTCCGCGAGGCCCATGCCATCGGGGCCCTGCGCGACACGCTCTCCGGCGGCGATGACGAGCACGCACGGGCGATCATGGCCCACTGGCAGCGGATCATGCACGTCGATGATCCCCGCCTGCCCGATCAGGAGACGCTTCTCTCCCTGGCAACCCGTTTTGACAGCCAGGAAGAACAAACGCTGCACGAGGTCTGGTACGCGCTGCGCAAACGCATGAACGCGCACAAGTGGATCCACGATTTCTACCAGCATGTAGACGGAACCAGCGTCGCCGTGGCCCAGGTTGCGGCGGTGGCCGCGCAGATGTTCCAGGCCAATCCCCGCCTGACCGGCCGGCAGGTCAAGACGATCCTGATGGCCACAGCTATGGAGATGCCCCACTGGCCGGCAGAGCAGCGAGGCAGCGGGATCGTCCAGCCCGGCGCGGCCGTAACGGCTGCGTTGCGCGCGGCAGGCGGCGTCGGCTATGGCCTGCCCCAAAGCGCTACCCGCGTGTCGGAAAGCAGGTTGCGCAAATGGATATTTCAGGGTAAAGTGCCGCGGGCGGCCGTACTGCGCACCGGTTCCCACTACCACCATTTTACCTACTTCTCTTATTACGCGCCCCATGCCCGGGCAGTGAGCCTAATCGGTTCCTTCAACAACTGGGTTCCGGACGCAATGCCCCTGACCCGGGGCCCAAATGGTTGGTGGCACGGCGCACTCGATCTGGAACCGGGCATCTATCCTTATCGCTTCTGGTGCGTTGATGCCCGTTATCCCCACGGTAGCGGCCGGCGCGACCCGGAAAATCCATTTTTTACGGAAAGCGGTCTGCGCACCTACCACAGCGTGATTCCAATCGAGTAAGACCAGTCAGCCCGGCCCATCCTTATCCACTGCCGGCACAGCAGAATTGAGAGCCAGATGCACAGAGAACATCACCGTTGGTATAGCCATCGCCTGGGAAGAGATATGGAGCTTTTGATCCACGGCCATGCCGGCGCGCGCATGCTCGTCTTCCCCACCAGCCAGGGCCGCTTCTACGAATACGAGGATCGGGGCATGGTGGAAAACCTGCGCGACCAGCTGGAAAACGGCTGGCTGCAACTCTACTGCGTGGACAGCGTAGACGCCGAAAGCTTTTACTGCCGTTGGGCGCACCCGTCAGGTCGCATTATTCGCCACATGCAGTACGAGGACTATATTCTCAATGAGGTACTGCCCTTGAGCCGCAGCAAAAATGACAACCCCATGATGATTGCCCATGGCGCCAGCTTCGGGGCCTATCATGCCGCCAACATCGCTTTCCGCCACCCCCACCTCTTTGGGCGCGTGCTGGCCCTGAGCGGCGTCTATGACTTGCCCTCCTTTTTCGGCGGCTATCACGACGAGAATATCTACTACAACATGCCGCTCCAGTACATCCCCAACCTGACCGATCACGATCGTCTGGAGGCGTTGCGCCGCATGGACATTATCCTGGTCGCAGGCGAGCACGATCCCAACATAGACGGCAGCCGCCGCATGAGCAGCGCGCTGTGGGACAAGGGCATCGGTAACGCGCTGCGCGTGTGGGACGGCTGGGCTCACGATTGGCCCTACTGGGCGCAGATGACCCGTGCGTATGTGGGCGGGCATGATTAGAAGTCCGCTGTCGTACAGCGTCATACGGGCTGCGTAATTGGCTGTGCGGCTGCGTACGCATCAGGATGCGCCAACAATTCAAAACAGCGATCTTACGCAGTACGTATTCCTCATTTTCCAAGGGAGATTTGACCATGGCAGGCGTCAAAAAAATCGGCTTAATCGTCGGGCGAGAATGGAGTTTTCCGCCGGCATTTATCGAAGAAGTAAACCAGCGCAATCAGGGTGTGATTGCCGAATACGTCAAGATGGGCGGCACGCGCATGGACGAACCCAGCGACTATGCCGTCATCATTGACCGCATCAGCCACGAAATTCCCTATTATCGCGCACACCTCAAAAATGCCGTGCTCCAGGGGACGTACGTCATCAATAACCCCTTCTGGTGGAGTGCAGACGACAAATTTTTTGAAGCCAGCCTGGTCACCAAGCTGGGCTTGCCGTCGCCGCGCACCATGATCCTGCCCATGAAGGAATATCCCGAAGGCGTCGTGAGCGAGAGCCTGCGCAATCTTGTCTATCCGCTGGATTGGCAGGGCATTGTGGATTACGTAGGGCTGCCCGCGATATTGAAGGACGCCTGGGGCGGCGGCTGGAAGCACGTCTACAAGGTAAATACGGTCGATGAGCTAATCGAGGCCTACGACCGCACCGGCCAACTCTGCATGATTCTTCAGGAATTCATCGAGTGGGATCACTTCGTACGCTGCATTTGCGTCGGTCAGGACAAAATCATGCCCATCAAGTGGGACCCGGGCGAGCGGCGCTACCTCATCGAGCATGATCATCTGGAGCCGGAGCTGGGCAGGGCAGTCGTAGAATACGCCACGACCATCAACACGGTCCTGGGCTACGACATGAACAGCATTGAATTCGCCATCAAGGACGGCGTGCCCTACCCCATCGACTTCATGAATGCTGCGCCGGACATGGATATCAACAGCATCACGCCCCACTATTTTGAGTGGGTGGTCAAGGCGATGGCCGATTTTTGCATCGAGATGGCCCTCAATCCTCGCCCTCAGCGTTCAGAGCAGCACTGGGCGCAATTCCTCAACGAGTAGACTTCGCCGTTTTAAAAAGCCCACCAACCGCGGAATCAGTTGGCGGGCTTTTTGATTGGGATGCATTCAATATGGGTTGAGCCGTAAGGGCGCGCCCTTACGGCTGCCAGTGACGCCCCAACTAACCAATTGTCCATCGGTAAGATAGCGATTGTGGACTGTTGCTCAGTCTCTCAAATCCGTATCTGTTTCATAATCGCTATGCGATACAGGGCGCGTCCCATCCTCGTCGATAACCATGCCTCTCCCATCCGCTCCTTCATTTTCATCTCCGGGCGCGGGCAGGTCAACATCATCGTGGGAAACCGATTCCTTCTCGATCTTCACATCCTGGGCATCTTCCGCCATATGAATGTGGATTACCTTGAACTGACGGCCATTGGCTACGGAAATAACCGTTTTGACATCCACTTCGGACGAAACCAGCCCCAGATCCTGGAGCGTCCAGATGGTAGTCACGCGCCCGCTCAGATTCGGCCATTGATCCTTGGCCCACAGGTAGCGCATCCGGCTAAATTGCCAGATGGGCTCAGGCTGATAAGCCGGTTCAAAAGCGCAGAATTCCTTCCAAATCTTCTCATGCGGCGTCTGGGGGAAAAGAATGTCGAGCATTACCTGCTGAACAATCGATTCATTGCGGCCATGTTCTTCCGCCACCCAATTCAAGTGATAATTGTGGATGAAGGTGAAGATGCCGAAATGGGAATAATCTTCCACCCGGCGGGCAATGCGCTCCTTGCCGGCATAAGCGGTCTGGTAAGTCGCTTCAAGGGACTCATTCGGCTCTTCGATATGCTCGTGCGCGCCTTTTCCGGCATACTCTTCAAAGACGACCGGGTCCACGTTGTAGAGATAGCTGACCAGACGCCGAATACGGTTCGGCCCCACATTAAACTTATTCATCGCGCCGGAATCAATCAGATCCTCCAGCGCGCGTACGACGCCCCGCTGGCGCGCCTGATCGTGCGCGCGCTCGATGCCCATTTCATATTCCGGCGTCTTGGTGCCGGCAGGAAAAGCGGGCGCCTCACGCTTACCGCGGCGGGAAAAATTGAAGCCGCCGTTCGCCGTGTAGAGTTGCAGCAGCGTGATGCTTCCGGCCGCCAGCAGGATCGCAGGAAGAGCGCTGGTCTTTTGCGTCACCAGGACGATAAGCATGATGTAGCTGGCAATCATGCCGCGCAGACCGGCAAAACGCAACGAACGAGCTTCGCCGGAGCCGGGTTGAATGCCCCGCTCAAGCATGGCTTCCTTGCGGACGAAGAAGACAGTGGTACTCGTAATGGCGAACGCGGTGACAAAGCCGAACGCATAATACGCTTCAACAATCACCACCTCGCGGATAATTGGAATGAGGATGGCGGAGATAACCCAAATCACGACCACGCCAATACGGTCATCCGAAAAAATGCTGGGCAAGCGCCCCAATTGAGCAGCGTTGGCGGCAACCGCAGAGCCGCCTACATACCCCCCGCCTTGAGCCAATAAAAGAATGATAGCCAGCAATGTACCGGCAATAATAAGAAAGCTCTCGCCGACTGTCCCCACCAAAGCACGATCCAAAGAACGGATCAGCGCCACGCTATGCGCATCCTGCGGGACAATATCTCCCCCGCCAGGCGGAACGGTCTCTTCAGGGCCGCCCAACACCTCGCGTGTTATTTCACGCTCAGCCGTCGCTGCGTTAATCGCCTCGGCCGCAAGGACATCCTCCGCGGTAATCACGACGTCATCGGGATTAATCCCGCGCCCCAATGTCTGAGCGGCAATAATCTCGTATTCAATAAGTAGCGTGCTGTACCCTTCCGTGGCGGGGATATCCCACTGCTTGGCGGCATAGAGCTGCACCACCCCCGTGCCGATGAGGAAGACGGCCGCCAGAGTCAGCGCGGTGTTAATCACCTTCCATTTGGGCATGGCTGCATGTTTTCCGCTGGCCGGAATCACTTCATAGCCGGAAAAGCCCAGCATAGCGCTGGACATGGAGCGGAAAAAGAGCTGGAACACGAGAACCGTGCCGATGGCAGCCACGTCCTGCTGAGCGCGAACGGCATGCTCCACAACGCCTTGCGCCTCCAACCGCGCTACAATGCCGGGCGTAAGAAACGACCATTCTGGATTGGTCACAGCCGTAAAGCCGACCAACGAGAGCGCCCCCAGTGTAAAAATCGTAAACGCGCCGCCCCCGATGAGAAAGATAGGGACGGCTCGTTGGGGCCCCATGGCTACCAATACGGCCATAATGAAAAAGGCAAACGCCTCGGCCAGAATAATGCGATACGGCGCCAACTCGGGAAGGACGAGCATGGTCACATCGGCCGCTGAAATAGAACTGATGATAATGGTGAGGATGGCGTCCAGGAAGAAAAGGCTGGTGCCTGCCCACGAGAGCCAGCGCATCCGCGGCGGACCGATGGCCTCTACCAGCGGACCGCTACCCCCGGCATTGGGGCGCAAATAGGCACCCGCTTTATAGGCCGGCACAATCCCAAGAAAGAGCAAGGCGGAAAGGACGATAAACGCCCAAATAGCAATGGTGTGATAGCCGCCCGCACCATGAATCGCCAGCAGCGTCTGATAAGCAGCTACGCTAAATGCATCGGCCGCGATTTCAAAAATAAGCGCCAGCACGCCCAGACCGGTCCCACCCAGCAAAAGCCCCTCAAACAAAAGGCGCGGCAATTGCTTGTTTGCAGCACGACGCTCATCAGCATCAATATAGTTCTTAAACATACATAACACTCCTCAACCAATATCGGGGATTGCAACTGTGTAGAACCGGCACATTGTAGCATATATTACGTTTTTACTCGTGACACATGCCGGACAACAAAGTTATCCCCAACAACTGCGCCATAATTGGGGATAACTTATTACATTTGTGGATAACTTACAAAACAGCCTTACTGATCTGCTTCTTCCCCCACAGTAATGCCCGACAGATGCTCCAACGCACGCACAAGCATATGATTGCCCTCATACCCAAATCCCTGGGCTTCCAGCGTGCGATAAAGCTGAAAAATGAGACTAGCGCCGGGCAAGGGAACGCCGAATCCATCGGCTGCATCCAGCACAAGCCGCAGGTCCTTTTGCTGCAAATCAATAGTGAAGCCGGGTCGCCAATCCCGCGCAATAATCTGGGGCGCACGGTTGGTGAACATCCACGAACCGGCTGCGCCTTGACTGACCGCATCAAATGTCTTTTGCAGGTCCACGCCGCCGGCCTGGGCGAAGAGCAGCGCCTCGCACATGGACAGACAATTGCCCACCACCAACACCTGGTTGACCAGCTTGACCGTCTGTCCCGCGCCCGTGTCGCCTACATGGGTAATTGTCTTGCCCATGGCCTGAAAGATCGGCATAGCCCGGTTGAAATCCGCTTCCGCCCCGCCGATCATGATGCTCAGCGTACCTTTGACCGCCCCTTCACTGCCGCCGCTGATGGGCGCATCCAGCATGGCGACCCCCTTTTCCGCCAACCTGGCAGAAATTTCCTTAGTCACTTGAGGGCTAATGGTGCTGCAATCTATCACCAGCGAGCCGGCCTGAGCGCCGTTGATTATCCCGTTTTCGCCCAAAATGACGGCCTCAACATCGGGCGTATCGCTCACGCAGACGACGATGATATCGCATCGTGCAGCCACGTGGGCCGGACTCTCGCCCGCTTCCGCACCGGCCTCCAGCAGCGGCTCCATGCGGGCAGCGGTGCGATTCCAAACCCGCACCGGGAAGCCGGCCCGCAGCAGATTGCGGGCCATGCCCTGCCCCATGATGCCCAGCCCAATAAACCCAATTCGCTCGTTCATCATTGATCTCCTCGTTATGCTTGATTGGTCGTTATTCGTATTCTATTCTCGGTGGAAAGAGGGAATAAAAAGGGGGCTGTCTGATAGACAGCCCCCTTTTTTCAGTGACATAAATTGCGCTTTACTGCAACATGGCGGCGATGGCCTCGGTTGTCTCCGTATTGACGGAATCGACTTCAACGTGATCTACCACATCGAAGCGGAATTCCCGCTCGCCGGTAGGCTGGCCATTCTCATCCAGGACTTCCACATAATCCACTTCGATGGTGTCGCCGGGTAAGAAGCGATTGCTGAGCAGCGCTTCGCTTAGTTCATCCTGCAGCTCAGTCTGAATGACGCGGCGCAAAGGTCGGGCGCCGTATTCGGGATCAAAGCCCGCTTCGGCAATGGCCATGCGTGCGGCTTCGGACGTAACCAGCTCCATATCCTGCTCGGCAAGCTGTAGGCGCAACGGCTTCAGCTCCAGCTCCACGATCATGGCGATCTCATCGCGTGAAAGGCTGCGGAAGACCATGACGCCGTCCAGGCGGTTAATAAACTCAGGCCGGAATGTGCGCTTGAGCGCGTCCATGACCTTGGCCTTCATCTGGCCGTATTCCTGCTCGCGGGTTTCTTCATCTTCCCGGGTAATGGCAAAGCCGAGCTTGTTCGCCCCCTGAATGAGCTTGGCCCCGATGTTGCTGGTCATGAGAATGATGGTGTTACGGAAATCCACCCGCCGCCCCTTGGCGTCGGACAGATAACCGTCTTCCATCACCTGGAGGAGCATATTGAAGGCTTCAGGATGCGCCTTTTCGATCTCATCCAGCAGGATGACGCTATAGGGGCGACGACGTACCGCCTCGGTAAGCTGGCCGCCCTCCTCATAGCCCACATAACCGGGAGGCGCGCCCACCAGTCGGCTCACGTTGTGGCGTTCCATGAACTCGCTCATGTCCAGCTTGATGAGGGCTTCCTCACTGCCGAACATGAATTCAGCCAGCGTCTTGGCCAGCAGCGTCTTGCCCACGCCCGTGGGGCCCAGGAAAATGAAGGTCCCGATAGGCCGCCGAGGGTCTTTCAGTCCGGCCCGCGCGCGGCGTACGGCCTTGGCGATGGCCTTGATGGGCTCTTCCTGACCGATGACCCGCTGCTGCATGACTTTCTCCATCTCCAGCAGACGTTCCTTCTCCTCGCCCGCCATGCGATTGACGGGGACGCCGGTCCACATGGAGACAACCTCAGCGATGTCGTCTTCGGTTACCTGGGGCTTGTTGCTTTCTTCATTCCAGCCGGCGCGCAATTCGGTGATTTGCGCCTCCAGCTCGACTTCCTTGTAGCGCAGATCAATGGCGTCGTCATAGCGTTGGGATTCCAGCGCCTCATCCTTGGCCTTTTGCAGCTTCTTAAGATTCATAAACGTCTCGCGCAGGTTGGCTGCATAAGGCGTCTTGTACATGCGTACCCGGCTGCCCGCTTCGTCAATGAGGTCGATGGCCTTATCGGGCATGAAGCGATCCGGCACGTAACGGGCCGCCAAATTGGCGGCGGCCGCCAGCGCTTCATCGGTGATAATGAGCTTATGATGCTCTTCGTAGCGGGAACGTACGCCCCGCAAGATCATCACCGTCTCTTCTACCGACGGCTCAGCCACCAAAATGGGCTGGAAACGTCGCTCCAGAGCGGCATCGCTCTCGATATGCTTGCGATATTCATCCAGCGTCGTTGCGCCAATCACCTGTAGCTCGCCGCGACTCAGCGCAGGTTTAAGGATATTGGCGGCATCCACGCTGCTGCCCGCGGCGCCCGCGCCGACCAACATGTGTACCTCATCAATGAAGAGCAGAGCTTTGCTGCCGATAATCTCCTCGATTACCTTTTTCAGGCGCTCCTCAAACTGGCCGCGGTACATGGTTCCCGCCACCAGACTGCCCACGTCCAGCATAACCAGCTGGCGATTAAGCAGAGGTTCCGGCACATCGCCTTCGATGATGCGCTGGGCCAGACCCTCGACAATCGCGGTCTTGCCCACGCCGGGTTCGCCAATGAGGGCCGGGTTGTTCTTGGTGCGCCGGCTCAAAATCTGGATAAGACGCTCGATCTCCATCTGACGACCGACTACCGGATCCAGGCGATTTTCTTCGGCCGCCAGCGTCAGGTCATACCCAAGTTGGTCAACCAGAGGCGTCTTGGATTCCTTCTTCTGCTTTTCCTTGCTTTGGGCCTGGTTTTGCAGGATGTTACGCGCCGTCTGCGTCTTGACCCGGTCCAGGTTGATACCCAAACCGCGCAGCACGTTTACGGCAATTCCTTCGCCTTCCCGCACCAAACCGAGAAGCAGGTGCTCCGTGCCGATGTAGTTATGCCCCATGAGGCGGGCTTCATCCACAGCCAGCTCGATGACGCGCTTGGTACGCGGAGCCAATGACGGCTTGCCGAAAGGCGCGCGTTCCCCGCGTCCCACGGTGCGTTCCACGGCGCGGATAACCTGACCCGGCTCAACGCCCAATTCGCGCAGAACCTTAACGGCCACGCCGTTCTCTTCCCGCACCAGCCCCAGAAGCAGGTGTTCGGTACCGATATAGTT
The DNA here is from genome assembly GCA_020433455.1 of Caldilineaceae bacterium. Classification (GTDB taxonomy): domain Bacteria; phylum Chloroflexota; class Anaerolineae; order Caldilineales; family Caldilineaceae; genus JAGRCP01. The sequence goes on from JAGRCP010000026.1 coordinate 53,692, forward strand.
ATGATTGAGGCGCAGCGCTTCTTCCTGCGCCAGAGTTAGGACTCGCCGTGCACGCTTGGTAAAACGGTCAAGTTTGTCTGACATAATTCATCCTCTTCGTAAAACAAGTAGTAAATCCCGACGGAAACGAGTAAAGAGTTTCGGCCAAAGGTAGCAACGTTATATTCCCGTCGCGGCATTTACACAATTGTATAATCCAATTGTAATAGCCTTCTCATAAAGCGGGCAAGCTCATCATAGCAAATTTTAATAACAAACGCAGTAACGGCTGTTCCGCTTTGATCGCAAGGCAGGGCTGCAATTCCGAATTGTTGTCCGGGATACAGCTATGACGATGACGAAGTGATGGGTAGTTGATAGTGGGCAGGATTCAGGGTTCGTGGGCTACGCTTCAGCAATTGCTATTGTAACGACTTCCCTCCAGCTTTGTCAACCAATCTTTCATTCGTCCCGCAATTTCAACATTACAGTGAAACTACGGATGGAATTCTGCTGGTGCAGGGGCTAGGATCTGACCGTCTACGCTTGTCTTCTCAACGGCAACCAAGTCGGACAGGTTCCGCGGCTGAAGTCTGTTTTCTTTCCGCCCCTTAATTCTCGCATATGGCTGCATAGCAACCAACGCAACCATATGCTGCGGCACAAAAAAGGCGGAAGGTGCGTATGCACCTTCCGCCTCCCGTCTGCACCGGGTTTTCGTCCGGAAACAGCCTTAATCGGAAAACCCGACTTAGTTTGCGAACTCCAGCACCGGCTCTTCGATCTCGGAAGATTCGACAACCTCTTCAATGACGAGGTCGCCGTCTGCTTCGCTGCTGGGAGCAATCTCCCAATCTAACTCGGGCTCCTGAACGGGCAAGGCCTGCTTAAGGCTCAAGCCCATGCGGCGGCGGTCAGTGTCGATCCGGATGATGCGCAATTCGTGCAGTTCACCCTCGGCCACGACTTCCTTGGGATGACCAACCCGCTGATCAGCAAGCTCGCTGATGTGAATAAGTCCCTCAATCCCCGTGTCTTCCAGACGGGCAAAGGCACCGAAGTTCACCAGTTTGGTGATGCGGCCTTCCACAATCTGGCCCACTTCGTACGATTCGTTCACCAGATCCCACGGCTCGGGCTGGAGGCGCCGCATGCTCAAACCAATGCGCCGACGCTCCACATCCACGCTAATCACAGCGACTTTAACCTTCTCACCAATCTTCACAACTTCGTTGGGATGAGAGACCCGGTTCCAGCTCAACTCGCTGAGATGGATCAGACCGTCAGCCCCGCCCAGGTCCACAAATGCGCCGAAGTCGGCAATGCTGGTGATGATGCCCTCATAGACATCGCCCTCAGCCAGGGACTTGAGCAGCTTGTCCTTCTGATGACGTCGCCATTCCCGCATCGCCTGACGTTCGGAAAGAATGAGGCGGTTGCGCCGACGGTCAATATCGATAACCTTAAGCTTGAGCGTCTCTTCCATGAGCGGCTCCCAGCGATCATCAGAGTCGTTCTCAACCTCATCATTGCTGCGTGTAGCTTGACTGATAGGGCTGAGTTGGCTGGCGGGAACAAACCCGCGCAGCTGGCCGATACGCACAATAACGCCGCCCCGATTACAGGCGGAAACGATCCCCTCAAAAATATCCTGGGTCTCCATCAACTCTTCGGCGCGTTCCCAATCCTTCTCGGCCAGCGCCCGGGTGATGCTCAAGAGTAAATTGCCGTCGCGATCCTCGCGCATGACATAGACAGGCACTTCATCGCCGATGTCTAAACTCTCGAAGCTGTCACTAACCCGCTCCAATTCCCGACCGCCAACAATTCCCTCAGACTTAAAACCGATATCAACCAATAGCTCATGGGGCGTCTTGGCTACGACGGTACCGTTCCGAATTTGGCCGGACCGAGGCATCTGGATCGTTTCTTCGTATTCCTCCAGTAGCAGCGCCATAGGATGAATCTCTTGGGCGGCCTCTTCGGCAGCAAAGTAATCACCGGCGGCGGGGACGACAATCTGCGACGTTAAATCAGTGGGTGCGTGAACTTGTGACATGGATAAACAACATCCTCCAAAAATAAAAATAGAACAGACCGGGATAACCGGCCGACAAAAAAGCGCGCTGTCCCTAATTTTAGGGAATCAACGCGATGGCTTCGATTTCCACCAGCCCGCCCAGCGGGAGAGCAGCGACGGCAACGGTGCTGCGGGCGGACGGCGTGCTGCTAAAGACTTCGCCGTAGATGCTGTTGACAACAGCAAAATCGGCCATGTCCGTCAAAAAGATTGTTGTCTTGACGACATGATCAAAGTCTGTGCCCGCCTCGGCCAGTACCGCGCGCAAATTCGCCAATGCTTGGCGGGTTTGCGCTTCCAGACCTGATTGAAGTGTACCGGATGTTGGATCCAGACCGAGTTGGCCGGAGAGGAAAAGCAAGCTGTCAGATCGAATCGCCTGAGAGTAGGGACCGACGGCAGCAGGGGCGTGTTGGGTGTAAATTGCTGTACGTTTCAAGAGAACCTCGTCAAATTTTTTTTAGCGCCGCAGTAGACTAACACATGCGTCCAATCAACGTCGCAAGTTGAATTGTAGACGATCTTACATCAGACGTCAAAATTTTTTGGCTATTAATGAAGAAAGAAGAAGAGAAATTGAGGGGTCTCCTCCTGAACAACTATAACAGATTCCTTCGGGAAGGTCTGCGAAAAATACGCCGGCTCCAGAGAGAAACCTCCCGAAAGCTGTGCAGTAATCCTCCTGAAAGGCCGGAAAAGACAACGTCGAGCGCTGATATAATTGCGCCTAACTCGGGACAATAGGCAGGCTGCGGCGCATGATTTCGTAATTCTCCAGCGCGCGTCCCGCGCCCAGCGCCACACACGCAATGGGGTTCTCCGCCACGTAACAGGGAACGCCCGTCTCCTGAGTCAACAGTTGGGCGACATTGCGCAATTGCGCGCCGCCGCCGGTGAGCACCATGCCGCGGTCAATGATATCCGCAGCAAGTTCGGGTGGCGTTTTCTCCAGTGTTGACCGGACAGTGCTGACCACCGCCTGGAGCGGCTCAGCCATGGCTTCGGTAACTTCGCTGCTGGTGATGTGCATGATCTTGGGCAAGCCGGTCACCTGGTCGCGCCCACGCACCTCCATCTGCCGCTCGTCCTCCATGGGCAGCGCGCTGCCGATGCCGATCTTGATCTCTTCAGCCGTCTGTTCGCCCACGAGGAGATTATATTTTTTGCGAATGTAGTTCACGATCGATTCGTCGAAGCGATTGCCGCCGACCCGCACGCTGCTCCACGTGACGATGTCGTACATGGAAACGACTGCGGCTTCCGTGGTGCCGCCGCCCATGTCCACCACCATGTTGCCCGTGGGCGTACCGATGGGCAAGCCCGCGCCGTAAGCCGCGGCCAGGGGTTCGGGAATCAGATAGGCCGCGCCCGCGCCCGCCTGCATGGCTGCGTCATGGACCGCGCGCTCCTCCACGCTGGTCACGCCGCGGGGCGTGCTAATCATAACCCGGGGCTTGAAGAGGGGGCCCAGGACGGGGTTGATGTTACCCACGATAGATTGAATAAAATAGCGCAGCATGGCCTCTGTGACTACGAAGTCGGCGATGACGCCGTCGCGCATGGGACGCGCAACTTCGATGCTCTCGGGCGTACGCCCCAGCATATCGTAAGCTTCGTGACCAACGGCCACCATTTTGTTGTCGCGCAGGCGAATGGCCACGACGGACGGTTCGTGCATGACGATGCCGCGGCCTTTTACGTGGACCAGTACGTTGACCGTACCGAGATCAATCCCGATGTGCTTTTGAAACATAATAACCCAATAAAACCGCCTTCAGCAATGAATAGAATCGATTATACCCGCGCAGGGAAGCTCTTCTCAAATCAGAAGGCGCTCGATTGAAGAGAAGCCAATACAATTGGGTGTGTTCAAACTCGGTTGGCGAAACACGGACGGCCGCAAGAGCACGCTCCCTACTGCTTTAACCGCACACAAAAGGTTTGAACTATGATTTGATTGATTTGAGGACGGACTATGATTTTTTATTGTGTACGCGGTCCGGGCTGTTGATGACACAATCTTGGTCCACCATGCAATCACCAAAATCATAGTTCGGACTGCCGCCTTCGCGCACAAAAGGTTTGGACAACAAAAATTCCCGGGATTCATGAAATCGGGCGCCTTCCCCATAAGGCGGTCTGCTGATAAAAAAAAGCCGGGCCTCAACAGAGATCCGGCTTTTTGTTGCCACTATGTTACAGGGTCGATGCGGCTTTACCCGCCCTCGAAGTCAGGTCGTTCCCGACGGCGGCGGCTGCGACGGTGGGCAATCTTAAGGCGCAAATTGCTGCGACGCAGCGCAGCCTCCATCACGGGACGCCGCTCCGAGGGCACGCCTTCCGCCAACGACTGACGAGCCCGCTCGCGTGCGGCTTCAGCCCGCTCCACGTCAATCTCATCGGCGTATTCAGCCACATCAGCCAGCACGGTTACCTTATCGGGCCGCACCTCTACCACGCCGCCGGCCACAGCCATGTACTCGGCATTGCCGCCCTTATGGAGAACAATCTCACCGATCCCCAACGTCGTAAGCAAAGGAGCGTGACCGCCCAGAATGCCCATCTGCCCATCCTCACCCGGCAGCGAAATCATATCAACATCGTCTGCAACCAGCTTGCGCTCGGGCGTCACGATTTCTATGTGAATACTCATGGCCTTTTGTCCTTCGTGCTCGCAATGGTTAGCTTGAGCGCAGGGCCTTGCCCTGTTCCACCGCTTCTTCGATGGTGCCGACCATGTAGAAAGCCTGCTCGGGCAGATCGTCGTGCTTGCCGTCCAGGATTTCCTGGAAGCCACGTACGGTATCCTCAATCTTGACGAACTTGCCGGGCGTACCGGTGAACTGCTCGGCCACGAACATGGGCTGGGTCAGGAAACGTTGCATCTTACGTGCACGCGCCACGGTCATCTTGTCGTCTTCGCTCAACTCTTCCACGCCCAAAATCGCAATGATGTCCTGCAAGTCCTTGTAGCGCTGGAGGGTCTGCTGGACCTGACGGGCCACGTTGTAGTGATCCTCGCCCACGATCAGGGGATCCAAAATGCGGCTGGTAGAGCCCAGAGGGTCCACCGCGGGGAAGAGCGCCTGCTCAGCCAGAGAGCGCTGGAGCGTAATCGTCGCGTCCAGGTGAGCAAAGGTCGTGGCGGGCGCAGGATCGGTGTAGTCGTCTGCGGGTACGTAGACGGCCTGCATGGAGGTAATCGACCCCACCTTGGTAGAAGTGATGCGCTCCTGCAGATCGCCCATGTCGGTCCCCAGCGTAGGCGCATAGCCCACGGCGCTGGGCAAACGTCCCAAAAGCGCCGACACTTCCGAACCGGCCTGGACAAAGCGGAAGATGTTGTCGATAAAGAGCAGCACGTCGCGGCCCTCATCACGGAAATACTCGGCCATGGTCACGCCGGTCAAGCCCACGCGCAGGCGGGCGCCGGGCGGCTCGTTCATCTGGCCGAAAACCATGACCGTCGAGCTGATAACGCCCGATTCGATCATCTCGCGCATGAGGTCATTGCCCTCGCGGCTGCGCTCGCCCACGCCGGCAAAAATGGAGTAACCGCTGTGGAACTCAGCCACATTGTGGATCAGCTCCTGGATGACCACGGTCTTACCCACGCCTGCGCCGCCGAAGATGCCCGTCTTACCGCCCTTAGTAAAGGGAGCGATGAGATCAATCACCTTGACGCCGGTCTCGAAGACTTCGGCCTGGGTGCTCTGCTCGTCAAAAGCAGGTGGGCGACGATGGATGGGATAGCGCTCCTCGGTCGCCACATCGCCCTTATCGTCGATGGGATCACCGGTCACATTGAAGAGACGCCCCAGGGTTTCAGGACCCACAGGCACCGTAATGGGCGTTCCGTCGGAAACGGCTTCCATGCCCCGGCGCAGACCGTCAGTGCTGCCCATGCAAACGCCGCGTACGACGCCCCCACCGAGCTGCTGCTCGATCTCAAAGGTCTCTACGCGCCCGTTTCCCAAATCGACGCGTACCGCATCATAAATTTCGGGCAGTTGGTTCTCGGGAAACTCGAAGTCCACCACCGGGCCGATGACGCTTTGAACTTCTCCAATTAATTGTTCGGACATTCTGGACTCCTGGTACATGTGTAGAAACGACTGAGTCGTTCCGACAAATCATGGATCTATTAAGCCATTATGCGCTATTCTTGCGCCACCGAACCGCCGATGATATCCATCAACTCGTTGGTGATGCCTTCCTGGCGCGCTTTGTTGTACGTCAGCGTCAAGTCATCCACCAGTTCCAACGCGGCGTCTGTCGCGTTGCGCATGGCCACCATCCGCGCCGAGTGTTCACTGGCGATGGATTCGTAGAGCGCCTGGAGGATCTGGACTTCGGTAAAACCATAGAGCACCCGGCTCAGCACCGCCTCAGGCGACGGCTCAAAGATGTACTCCGGCGCCATACTGACAGAGGGCTCAGCCGGTTCAATGGGCAGCAGCTTGCGTACCACCGGTTCCTGCACAATGGTGTTGACAAAGTCCGTATAAATCAGGTGGACCTCATCAAATGTGCCCCGGCTGTAATCGTCCACCACCAGGCGGGTGATGGGCGACACGTCGTAGGTTGTGGGCGTGTCGGGCATTTCGGTAAATTCCGCCCGTACCACGGGGTCGTAACGCAGAAGCCAGTCGCGCCCCTTCTTGCCCACGGTGATTACCTCGACCTCGCGGCCCTGCTTGCGCTGTTCGCGCATGAAGTTAGCGGCCGCGCGGATGATGTTGGCGTTAAAGCCGCCGGCCAATCCCCGATCCGCCGTCACCAGCACAATGCCGACACGCTTGACGGGCCGGGGCTGGATCAGGGGGTCCAGATCATTCTCCGTGCTGGGCAGGCGCGCAATGTAGGAAAGCACCTCTTGCGCCTGGGTAGCATAGGGGCGGGTGGCCGTTACCTGATTTTGAGCTTTGCGCATTTTGGCCGCGGAAACGGCCTCCATGGCTTTTGTGACCTGCGAAATATTTTTGACGGACCGAATCCGGCGTCGAATTTCTCGGGTATTCGCCACGGTGAAGGACTCCCCTCAATGGCAGACGGACGGTCTGACGGCCGGCTTACCGTACGCAGCCGGTCGTCAGCACATCGAAATCTCAGCGTATGAACGCGCCCTGCTTATTCAGGGACGCTCCACGTATTATTAAAGTCATCCAGCGCAAGCCCCAATGAATCAACGGTCTCATCCGACAATTGCTTGGTGCGCATAATGGACTGGCCAATCTCCGGATGGCTGGCATCCATGTAGGCGTGCATATCGCTTTCCCAAGCCTTGACGTATTCCACCGGCACCTGATCCAGATAACCGTTGCCGGCCGCCCACAGGCTTATCACCTGCTTATCCAGCTCCAGCGGCTGGTATTGGGGCTGCTTGAGCAATTCCGTCAAGCGACGGCCGCGGTCAAGCTGGCGCTGGGTTGAGGCGTCCAGGTCGCTGCCGAACTGGGCGAAAGCCGCCAATTCGCGGAACTGGCTCAACTCCAGCTTCAGACGACCGGCCACTTTTTTCATGGCCTTGGTTTGGGCGTTGCCGCCCACACGGCTAACGGAGATACCCACATTCAGCGCCGGGCGAATACCGGCATAGAAGAGGTCGCTCTCCAGGAAGATCTGGCCGTCGGTAATGGAAATAACGTTGGTGGGAATGTAGGCGGACACATCGCCGGCCTGGGTCTCGATGATGGGCAGGGCGGTCAAGCTGCCGCCGCCTTCCTCATCCGACATGCGGGCGGAGCGCTCCAGCAGACGGCTGTGCAGATAGAAAACGTCGCCGGGGTACGCTTCACGTCCCGGCGGGCGGCGCA
>JAGRCP010000154.1 GCA_020433455.1 Caldilineaceae bacterium
CCTTGCGCGTCTCCAGCACGATGGCGGTGGTGAGCACCCGGGTCTTGCCTTCGATATTGCCGCCCACAAGCATGACCGCGCCCACCTCGGCTATGATGCGCCCAAACGCGCCGATAATCGCCACGACGACGCCCGCGCGGGCTTCGACCAGCACGGCCAGCATGCTCTGCATGGGGGTGGCGCCCAGCGCTTCCACCTGCCGGCGCAGGTTCTTGTCCACGCCCATAACCGCGGCCATGGTAAAGCCGGCCACCAGGGGCGTGGCGATGATGGTCTGGGCCGTGATCATGGCGGCCGGCGTGAAGAGATCGGGAATCCAGCCGACGTTCAGGCTGCCCAGTGCGCCGCTGCGGGAAAAGAGCAGGTAGACCAGCAAGCCTATCACCACCGGCGGAAAGCCCATGCCCGTGTAGAGCGCCACAATGAGCGGCTGGCGTCCGATGAAGCGATTCAGCCCCATCCACGCGCCCAGGGGCACGCCCAGCAGGGTGCTGATCATGAGCGCCATGCCCGACACGCGCAGGGAAAGCCACACGATCTCGGCCAGGGCGCGGTCGCCGTGCAAAATTAAGTCGATGGCTTGGAAGAATCCGCTGGTGAGTTGGTCCATGCTTTAACGGGATTGAGGGATTGGGCGGTTATGAGATTGTCCATTCGACAATCTCATAACCGCCCAATCCCCGATTTTTATCCTCATACCTCGGCCAGAACCTCGCCCATACGCTCCGTCCCGTATCCGCCCAGGGCATTGACGCGTTGGAGCAAATCGGCAGGGGGATTGCGCAGCATGGAAAGGAGCGGCGCCAGCAACGGGCCGATGGCGTATTCCCGGGGAATGACCAGATCGAACCGTTCTTCAAACAGGGGCACGAAGTCCAGCCCATGGGTGTGGGCCGCGGCCTGAATGCCCAATCCGCAGTCGGCCACGCCGCCGGCCACCGCGGTGGCCACGCTCAGGTGCGAGCTTTCTTCCCGGGCATAGCCGTGAATGGCGCGGGGCGCTATGTTCGCCCGGCGCAAATGGTGATCGAGGAGCACCCGGGTGCCCGCGCCGACCTGACGGTTGACGTAGACGACATCGTCGCGGGTCAGGTCAGCCAGCGTGCGGATTTCTTTGGGATTGCCCCGCCGTACCAGTAGCCCCTGCACCCGGGTCACGAAGCCCATGAGCACCGTGGGGATGCCCGCCTCCGCCAGCAGACGCTTCACATAGGAAACGTTGTATTCGCCTGACTCCTCATCCAGCAGGTGGCAGCCGGCCAGATGCGCCTGGCGCTGTTGCAGAGCCATCAACCCGCCCAGACTGCCTACGTGGGCCGTCACCAGCGTGAGTCCCGGATGGCGAGCGTGGAGGCGATCGCCCAGGAGGTCCAGCGTTATATCGTGACTGCCGAAGGCGTAAATGGAGCCGGCGGGTTCGCTATGTCGCCTGGGCTTGGGCTGCGCGGCGGATTGGGGCGTCAGCGTCAGCGCCGCGCCCGGCCCGCTATTGACGCGCAGTCCGCTCACGTGGGCGTAGCGCTCCGGATAGGGCGTCATGAGGACGGCGTCCAGGCTGAGGGCATGGGCGGCCAGAAGCAGGGTATGGGAGTCGGACGTCAGATTTTGGGGCGGCAGGCCCGCGGCGATGCGCCCCAGGACCGCGGCGGCCGCGGTGTCGAAGTCGGCGATAACCAGGGGCAGCAGAAATTGTTCCAGCGCGCGGCGGTTTCCCTCAGGATAGCGGCTTTTCTGCGCGCGCTCCTGAAGCGCGGCCACGGTCAATGAGGAAAGACCGATATCGCCCGGCATAAAGCGCTCGAACGCGGCTTCCAGATGAGCCGGCCGGGTGCGAATGAGGGTGAGGCAATATTCGGTGTCAAGCAGAATGCGCGGCGTACGGTCGGACGCGGCCATAACGTCTACAGGCGCTCCTCAAGCGGTTGGGCGGAAATGCCGCCGGGGAAATCTGCCGGAAAACTCCGGCGGCTCTGCTTTGAATGGAAACCCTATACGGATTTTTGCCGGAGTTTACTGAGGCGCAGTGAAATCATCGCTAAACTTATGCAGCCCGGCAAAGAGCGCGCGCCACGGCGCGTGATAAGGCAGAAGCACAACAGCTTCTCCTACCCGATGGATGTAGACTTTATCGCCTTCAAAGCGAAAGGCTTTGGGCAGGCGTACGGCCTGGCTGCTGCCGTTTGGAAAAAGCTTGGCGGTTTGCATAATGACTCAGTTGATCAATGGCGTATCGGTAGATATAGATTCTGAGTATATACGATTTGCGCCAAAAAAAGAAGATTAAAGATTGATTCGGCGGTGACCTCCGCATGAATAAGGCCATTCCAAGGAATCACGTCCCCGGCACTGGCCCGCGCCACAGTGATTACCAGCGAAATTTATGGCCAGTGCCGGGGACGTTTGAGGGAGTAAATTTCTGGGAACGGCCTAAGCCTCCCCAGCGGGCCAATCCCCAATCTCCCAATCCCCAATCCCCAATCTTCAATCTTCACTCTCCCCCCTTCAACACCCCATCAAAAAACGCCACGGAGCGCGCCATCGCAGTATTGAACTGCTGGGAGATGTTGTGATCGTCGCCGGGGTAGACGTAAAGCTCCGCCTCGCCGCCCGCGCCAATGATGTCATCGTAGAGCAGCTCGGAGAAGAGGACGGGCACGCTGCCGTCGCTGCCGCCGTGGTGCAGTTGGATGGGGCCGGGCAGTTCGTCCACGTAGGTATTGGCCGAGACGGAAGCCCAGAATTCAGGATTTTCTTCGGGCGTGCCTACCTCGTCCATAATTTCCTGGCGCCAGCGACGGGCGCGCGAGGGGATGGCGGGCATGGGGTCGGAGCGGGTCCAGCGGGTCATGATGTCGGGGTAGGAGGCCACTACGCCGCCCCAGATTACGCCGACTTTGACGTCCGGATCCACCAGCATGGCGCGTACGGTGAGATAGCCGCCCATGGAGTGGCCCCAC
>JAGRCP010000027.1 GCA_020433455.1 Caldilineaceae bacterium
GTTTGACCCCGGTGCGTTCCCCGGTAATGCAACCGCGTAGGACGCCAGTCCGGCAGGCGTGCCAAGCTGGAGCTTGGCGTTCCCAGGTACGGGCGATTCATGAATCGCCCGTACCCTATACCCCACACGCTTTTCTTACCCCACCACTTCGCTTGCGGCCCTGTGCAGCAGCACGTGACGCCGGGCCAGCGCATCGATATCCTTGCTGTACCCGCCGCCCACCACACAAGCCGTAGGAATGCCCCGCTTACGACACTCGGTAAGAACAAAATAATCCCGCGCATAGAGTCCGGCGTCGCTCAGGGCCAGCTTGCCCAACCGGTCGTCCCGATGGGAGTCCACACCCGCGTCGTAGAAAACCAGATCGGGGCGCACCGTATCCAACAGGCCGGGCAGGCGCTCAGCCAGCACAGCCAGATAGGCTTCGTCCTCCATTCCGGCCGGCAGGCTCAGGTCCAGATTGCTCGCGCTTTTGCGGAAGGGGAAATTCTTCTCGCAATGCATGGAAAAGGTGAAGACGCTGGGATCGTGAGCGAAGATGGCCGCGCTGCCGTCGCCCTGATGCACGTCCAGGTCCACAATGAGCGCTTGCCGGACGTCCTCTTCCCGCTGCATGACCCGCGCGGCCACGGCCAGATCGTTAAAGATGCAGAAACCCGATCCAAAATCCGCATGGGCGTGATGGGTGCCGCCGGCCGTGCTGCACGCTATGCCATGGGCCAACGCCAGCCGCGCGGCGAGAACGGTCCCGCCTACCGCAGTACACGTGCGGGTGACCAGGGCCGGACTCCACGGAAAGCCGATGCGACGCATGGCTTTGGCGTCAATACTCCCGGTCAGGTAGCTGGTCACATATGCGGGCGTGTGGACCAGCTCCAACCACTCGCGTTGGGCAATCAGGGGCAGATGAAACTGATCCGGTCCGGCAATGCCCGCGTGCAGAATCTCTGCATAGATGCGCCCGAACTTGGGCATGGGAAAGCGGTGTTCCGGCGGGAGGGGCGTGACGAAGTCGGGGTGATAAACGAGAGGAAGCATGGTGGCAGGTGGCAGGTGGCAGGTGGCAGGTGGCAGGTGGCAGGTGGCAGGTGGCAGGTGGCAGGAAAAATTATCCCCAATCTTCGGTTACCTCACAACTTGCGACTTGCCCACTTGCCACCTGCGACCCGCAACTTGCGGATGCCCGGGCACGTCATGGCATGCCCGGCAGCGCGCTTCGTAGCTTTCGCTACCGCCTACGAGGATGACCGGATCGTCATAGCGCGCGGGGCGGCCGTCGATGAGGCGTTGGGTACGGCTGGCGGGCGAGCCGCAGATTACACAGATGGCGTGGAGTTTGTCCACCCGTTCGGCCCGGGCCATGAGTTCGGGCATGGGGCCAAAGGGTTCGCCCCGAAAGTCCTGATCCAGTCCGGCGACGATGACGCGGATGCCCCGGTCGGCCAGTTCATTGCAGACGTCGGCCACGTCCGGATCAAAAAATTGGATTTCATCGATGGCCACGACTTCCGTCCCCTCGCGCATCAGGTCCAGGATGTCCGCGGCCTGGGCGACCACATGAACGTCATCATGGGCTACGCCGCTATGGGACGCGACCCGGGTGATGCCGTAGCGGTGATCGATGCGCGGCTTAAAGACCTGCATCCGCTTACGGGCAATCTCCGCCCGGCGAATGCGACGGAGCAGCTCTTCCGTTTTGCCGCTGAACATGGAGCCGCAGATCAACTCCAGCCAGCCCCCGCGCGGTTCATAGTACATACTTGCCTCCAGAAATCTGCCGGAAAGCGGATGGAGCAGATCACGCATCCGACCGCCACATGATATTCGCCATAATATCCGCCGGAACCAAAAAAAATGTCCGTTCAGCATAGCGGCTAAACGGACATTTTGGGAATGCGGCGTCCTACAAAAATCCGAAGCGGTTACGCCTGCTCGGATTCGTAACGGGCCATGACCTCGGCGGCCGCGGCATCGGGATCGTCGCCCCGGGCCCGGGCCTTGCGCGCAGCCTCTTCGGCTTCGGCGCGGGCCTTGCTTTCGATCTCGCGCTGGGCGCTCTTGCTCTGACGGCGCTCCAGGCGCTTCATAAAGCGCTCAACCTGGCCGGCCGTATCGACGATGCGCTGCTCGCCCGTGTAAAAGGGGTGGCAGGTGCTGCAAATGTCGGTGCGGATCTCTTCCTGGGTGCTGCCTGTAAGCCAGGTCGCGCCGCAGGAGCAGGTAACACGCGCCGCAGGATAGTAGGTAGGATGGATATCAGGCTTCATGTTTTGCTGCCTTTTCCGGATAAACGCTCACCTGACGCTTGCCCTTCTTGTACCACTCGAAGGTTACATAGCCGTCACTGGTGGCAAACAGTGTGTCGTCCTTGCCCCGGCCCACGTTCATGCCGGGATAAATGCGGGTGCCGCGCTGACGCACGATAATATTCCCCGCCTTGACCAGCTCGCCGCCGTAGCGCTTGACGCCCAGCCGCTGGCCGTTGGAATCACGATTGTTGCGGCTGGAACCGCCGCCTTTTTTGTGAGCCATTGTAGTTTACTCCTCTTTTCTCTCGCGCCGAATGCAGTGCGACGTAAACATCACGTCAAACTGCACTAGCTGCCGGCGTTAATGGATTCAATCTCAAGCCGGGTCAGATACTGGCGATGACCGCGGCGCACACGGATGCGCTTCTTGGGGCGATAGCGGAAGACCATCACCTTCTTGCCCCGATGCTGACCCGTGATCTTGGCCGACACGGATGCGCCGTCCACAACGGGCCGACCGATAGAGACAGAATCGCCGTTGGCGACGAGCAATACTTCGGCGAGCGAAATGGAATCGCCCACGTTGCCCTCAAGCTTTTCCACCTCGAGGATATCGCCGGGGGCAACCCGATATTGCTTGCCGCCGGTCTTAACTACTGCGTACATGGATTTTCTCCCTTTCTGAGCCGCGTCCGGCAGAGCAAGGCCGGAACTTTGCGAGCGGCCTTGTAGCCCAAAGGGTGGGGATACAAGAGTGCTCAATGGCAAAAAATAGAAAACAAAAATCAGAAACCAGTCTGCGGGTTAGATAAACCCACAAACGTGAATTATACCGAAGATGGAGCAGAAGGTCAAAACAAAGTCCGGCTTATTTTGACTCACTTATTGGGTAATCGCCATGCGAATTCCGCCCAAATATTCGTAATTGTAAAACCGCCTACCTACCAATCGGTAGGTTAGTGCAATACTCGCTCTCGCGCCAACCTACCAAACAGTAGGTAAGTAAGCGCCCATGCACCAGGGAGAACACGATGGCGTCAAATGCGACGGAACCCATGAACGCAAACGACCAGGATGAGATCAGCGAGGCCAAGGAGCGCGTGCTGGATGCCGCGGAAATTCTCTTCATGCGCCAGGGGTATACAGCCATTACCCTACGCGACATTGCGCGCGAATTGAATATGAAGCAGGCCTCGCTCTATTACCACTTTCCCAAAGGCAAGGAGCAGCTTTACATGGAGATGTCCCAACGCTTCTTTCTGCGTAACCGCCGGGGGCTGGACGAAGCGATTGCCACCGCCGCTCCCACCGTTAGCGCCCAGCTCTATGCGGTTGCCGAATGGTTTGCGGGGCAGCCGCTGGTTAGTCTCGCCAGCATGATGCACACGGACATGCCTGCGCTCCAGCCCGAGACGGCCGATCATCTCAGCCGCATGGCCTATGACGCGCTCTTCGTGCCCTTACGCACCATCTTCATAGACGGAGCCGCGCGCGGCGAGACCCGTCCGGTGAATCCTGACGTGCTGGCCGGCTCATTCCTGGCCATTATGGACGGCATCCAATTCGGCCGCAAGTCTCCCCACCGCCCCAGCCGGGCCCAGATGCTGGACGAGATCATCTCCGTCCTCCTGGACGGGCTGCGCGACCGGACCCAACCAACCGGGCCGCCTGGAATCTCCCGCTCTCCCAGCGCATAATCGCCCAATCGCGATCAAGCAGAGATTGGGCGATTGAGGGATTCGAGATTAGAGATTAGAGATTAGAGATTGAGAACAGACACAAATGCAATTAGAAAGCGCATCGATCAAAAATGGAACTAAATCGTCGCCGTCTTACAACTATTTTTCTCATCGTCATGGTGGACCTGCTGGGCTTCGGGCTGATCCTGCCCCTGCTGCCCTACTACGCTGAAACATATGGCGCAAGCAAATTTCTCACCGGCCTGCTGGTGGCTTCCTATGCCGCAGCCCAGTTTATCGGCGCTCCTCTCCTGGGCCGCCTGTCGGATCGCTTTGGCCGGCGACCGATCCTGCTCATCAGCATTCTGGGCACGTCGGTCGGCTTTCTCATCTTCGGCCTGGCTGAAGTATTGGGCCAGGGCATCGTCAACACCTTCCTGGGCGGCAACCAGGCGTACTTCAGCGCCACGGTCCTGACCATCTTCTTTTTTAGCCGCATACTCGACGGGTTGACCGGCGGCAACATCTCCGTGGCTCAGGCCTATATCGCGGATGTGACCGACGAAAGCAACCGCGCCCAGGGATTGGGCCTGATCGGCGCGGCGTTCGGCCTGGGCTTCATCATGGGGCCCGTACTGGGCGGTCTGCTCTACGAGTATGGTCATCCCCTGCCTGCATTGGTTGCGGCCGGATTGGCCCTGCTCAATTTCGCGGCCGTCTTCTTCTTCCTGCCCGAATCGCTGACGCCGGAACAGCGCCAAAAGATGAGCAACCGCAGCCGCAAGATTCTCGACCTGCAAGCGTTGGCTGATTCCTTTCAGCAGCCCCGGGTCGGTCCTCTTCTGACTATCCGCTTCTTTTACGGACTGGCCTTTTCCACCTTCCAGAGCATCTTCTCCCTTTACGCCGCGGGCGCGCCCCTCTACCTGAGCCCACGCCAGACCGGTTTCGTTCTGGGATATGTGGGCATCCTCGTGGCGCTGGTACAGGGCGTGATTGTGGGGCGATTGGACAAGCGCTATCCGGACAATCAGCTTATTGTGGCCGGCTCGCTGCTCATGGGCGTATCCCTGCTGGCGTGGGGCTTTACGCCCAATCTGATCTGGCTGCTCATCATTCTGGCGCCCCTTTCATTGGCCGGCGGCATACTCAACACGGTAATCAACTCGGCCCTGACCAAGGCCGTTACGCCGGATGAAATCGGCGGGACGCTGGGCATCTCCGCTTCGCTGGAAAGCATGACCCGGGTAATCGCCCCCATCATGGGCGGCTATCTTCTGGGACAAGTGGGCGGAATTGGACCGGGACTCTTCACCGCGCTGGTCATGGCCGGCGTCGTCTGGTTCGCCTGGCAGCGCCTGATCGTCAATCCCGATCTGCCCGTCCAGCGCCCCGTCACCGATTCAGCGGAGTAACAACATGTCGCTACCACTTTTTTTGGCGGTCCGGGAAATCTGGCACAACAAGGGACGCTTTCTGCTCATCAGCATGGTTGTCGCCCTCATCACGACTTTGGTGCTCTTCATTGCCGCATTGGCCGAAGGTCTGGGCAATGGCAATCGGGAATATATCGAGAACCTCTCGGGTGAACTCATCGCCTTCCAGGCCGACGTGGACCTCTCCGCCTCGGCCAGCCGCATCGGCCGCTCCCGGCTCAACGAAATTCGCCGCATTGAGGGCGTAGCCGATGTGGGGCAAGTGGGCTTTGCCAACGCGACGATTGTCTTTGACGACGGCGAGGATCCGCTGGACGTTTCCCTGATCGGCGTGGAGCCGGGACAACCGGGCGATGTGTCCATTCTCAGAGGCAAGCCTCTGCGCGGCAGCCGCGCCAACGAAGTCGTAATCGATGCCAATGTCGCCGCGCGCAGCGAGATCCAGGTCGGCGACACCATCAGCATCAGGACAATCCAGGGCGCCAGCGAAGAGTTCTTCCAGCTTTATGTGGTCGGCCTGAGCAGCGGACAGGCCTACTTTTTGCGCCCCTCCCTCATCGTCCCCTTCCAAACCTGGGACAAGATTCGCCCCCAGGGCGTCAATGAGCGGACGGACAACGGCGAGCTGATTTCCAACATCGTGGCCATCAAGCTGATCAATCCGGACCAGACCGTCCAAATGGGCCGGCTAATCGCGGAGCGTGTGGATAATTTGGAAGTTGCCGATCGCAAAACGGCCTATGAGGCCGCGCCGGGGTATTCGGCCCAGCAGAGCACGCTGGATACCCAGCGCTACTTTTCCTTTTTTATCGGCATTCTGGTGTTAGGCGGCTTCTTTCAGATTCAGACGCTCCAAAAGGTGGCGCAGATCGGCATGCTCAAGGCCATCGGCGCCTCTAACTGGCGCATCGGCCTTTCCGCCATGCTGCAAATTATTCTGATCAACACGCTGGGCGTAGCCATCGGAGCGTTGGGCTCCCTGGGATTAGGCGCAACCTTCCCGCCCGCGGTGCCCATCGAATTCTCACGCGATGCATTGACCACGGCCGTCATCGCGCTCCTGCTCATCGGCCCCGCGGGCGGACTCGTGTCCATCTTCTATCTTCTGCGTATTGAGCCCCTGACCGCGCTGGGATTGGCGCAGTAAAAAAATGAGAAATAAGGAATGAGAAAAGAGAAAGACGCATTACGCGCAATTGATGTGACCAAAATTTACGGGGAAGGCGATATGGCCGTGCGCGCGGTGGATAACGTCTCTTTCGGCGTGCGTTCGGGCGAATTCATCGCGCTGGTGGGGCCCAGCGGTTCGGGCAAGACGACCATGCTGGCCATGCTGGCCGGACTATTGACGCCCACAGAGGGCGTTGTCAAAATTGCCGGCAACAACATGAACGAGCTAAGCGAAGCCAAACGCACGCGCTTCCGGGGCCAACGCATCGGCTTTGCTTTCCAGGCCAGCAATCTGGTTCCCTATCTCACCGCGCTGGAAAATGTGGAACTCATGCTGCGCATCAACGACACGTACACCCGCAAAAACCGCGTCCGGGCCAGGGAGCTGCTGGTACGTTTGGGGCTGGAGGAGCGGCTAAAGAACTATCCTGAACAGCTTTCCGGCGGTCAACGCCAGCGGGTCGCAATCGCCCGGGCCCTGATCCACGAACCGGACGTGGTCCTGGCCGATGAACCTACAGCCAGCCTGGATACGGAGCGGGCCAATGAAGTGGTAGCAACCTTCGCCGAACTGATCCACGAACAGGGGCGGGCGGGCATCATGGTGACCCACGATCTGCGCATGTGCAAGTATGTGGACCGGGTTGTACAGATGGTGGACGGACAGATCACCCACATCATCAGCGAGCCAGAGGAAATCGAACGGATGGCGGCGAATAGCGAGTTCCAAATGGAGTAATCAGGGGCACGCCCACTGCGGCTGCCCATGACGCATGAACCAAATTGAGGCGCGTCACGCGTCAGACATCATTCGCTCTTCTTCCATCCACTGAGTATATGGATAGACGCTCAGGTTGGCGTTGTAGTAGCGGGGCAGGTGGCTGACCTCCGAGCCGACCCACGGCGGCAGCTCAATGGCCTGGTCGGGAGCGCTTAGCTCTACTTCGGCCAGAATGAGGCCGGCGTTATCGCCCAAAAATTCGTCAACTTCCCAGACCAGGCCGCCGTATTCAACGCGTCGGCGATCCTTTTCAACCAGCGGGCCTTCGCAGAGGACAGCCAGCATCGCCTCAGCGTCATCAACCGGGATTTCGTATTCATATTCCAGACGCGAAATGCCCAGCATCATGCCCTTGACCGTAAAGAAAGCCTGGCGGCGCGTCGCCGATTCCGTCATGCGCACCCGCAGCGTGCTCTGGGCCTTGCGGCAGAGATACCCCTGGCGATAACGGACGGGCTGCGCCGCGCGCCATTCATCGCTTACGACGAGAAACTTGCGTTCGATCTCCTGCCCCATGGGAGTGATTCCCCTCTCCGCAAATAATTTGGCCGAAAAGCGTTTGTCCGCTGCCCGGCGACAACACCTTCGCAACGAGACGGCACTACGATATGGTAGTATAGCGGCAGACGCCACGCGCAGACCAACACAACAAGCCGCGGACGCGGCCACGCCCGTGCATTCCGTACGGGAACCTTTCCCATACGCTCCACGTAGTTGAATGCAGAAGGGTAGAACCGCACGCGCCTCGTCGGACGTTTACAGGGAGAACAAATAAACATTGGATATTGCGGCAGGGACATGCGCCGTCGCGGCCGGCGGAATGCGCGCGGAGGGAGAACTTCCTCCGCTGCGCCTCATGTTCGTACGGTTTGTCCAAAAGCTATTTGGGCTCTCTGTCAGAAAAGTTATGGAGAATACGATGAGTACCAAGCTGGATTTGAAAAAAGTGCGAAGTCAGCTAATGGCCGGCCGTAAGGAATTGCTGGCAAAGCTGGAGGAAAAAGACCGGGATGCCCGGGGCGAAAATCCCGGCCGGGGCGATCTCGCCTATGACTACACCAACCGGGACCGGGTCACCGCCCTGCGCAGCGTAGAAGAACAGACGCTTGAGCAGATCGATGCGGCGCTTGAGCGGCTGGATGCCGGCACGTACGGCATATGCAGCCATTGCGGCAAGCCCATCAATGAGGAACGCATGGAGGCGCTGCCGTATGCCACCCTTTGCATGGAATGCACCAACCAACAGGCGTAACGCAAAGCCGATCAAAAAATTGTTCCCCAAAACGCTTCCGGGATTGGCCTCAAATTTCCCGGCAATTTCGCCGCGCATCGACATGTTGCCAATCTGTGACGGAAATGTCGGCCGCAAGTCCGGCTCAGGCGCAAATTAACCCCTTCGAGCGACCTGAAAATTTGACATATGTCAATGTCGGGCGTAGTATAACAACTGCAAGATGTTGAAAGTTCTGATTTAGCTGCGTAAAAGCGCCGTTCAGACTCCACTCTGAGCGGCGTGTTTTTCTGCCGAACAATCGGGAACTCCGACGTTTTGTAACAATCGTATTTTGTAGTACTTAGAAAACCAAGGAGTTTTCCGAACATGAGCGACGATCGCGTCACAGGAACCGTCAAGTGGTTCAACGATCAAAAGGGCTTCGGCTTCATCGAGCATCCCGGTAACAAGGACGTATTTGTCCACCATTCCGCTATCGTAGCGGAAGGCTACCGCAGCTTGGCTGAAGGCGACCGCGTCGAGTTCTCCATCGAGCAGGGACCCAAGGGCCCCAACGCCACCAATGTCGTGAAGATCTAATCGGATCCACGAAGTAGACGAGATCTTGCAGTAGAAGTATGCAGTGATCCTTACTGCCGTCGCTGCCGCAATACCCAAGTCTGCTAACGTCATAAAGGGGCCGGATTAAATCCGGTCCCTTTATTTTTTTACGCGGTTTTACCGGCAATTTCACGCTTGTATCCATTCCGTCTATGTAAACGGACCCGACGTGCGCTATAATATTCTGAATCGGATTGATAAACTTATTCACTACACTCCCACGTTTCACAAGGAGAAGTCACCATGCAACCCAACATGGGCATAGCGGACCGTCTGATCCGCGTCGTGATTGCGCTGGTATTTGTCGTCGTCTATTTCATGGGGCTGCTGCCCGGCTGGCTGAGCCTGACTCTGCTTATTCTGGGCCTGGTCTTTCTGGCTACGGCCATTGTGGGCTACTGCCCTCTCTACTGGCCCTTCAAATTCTCGACCAACCGCAGCACAAATTCCTGATTCGACTGCATCATTCAACGCAAAGGGCGGGGGTAATTACCCCCGCCCTTTGCGTTGCAGCCAATCAACTCTCCTCCTCACGCTTCACTCCTTCACACTTGGTCCCCGCAGGCTTCAAACTCAGCCCGATACCGCTGCATGCAGCCCAGATCGTCCAGCCCCAGACCGTGGACGGTTCGGACAAAGGTAATGGAAAAAGGCGCCTGACTGGGCAAAAGCGCCAGGCTATACTCCTGAAGCAGGGTGCGACTCAAGTCCGTGTCGGCTGCGCCTGAGGCACTCACAAAATCGACGGCCACGCCATAGACGGCCAGGCGATCCGAAACGTCATAATTGGCCGTGGGCTTGGCCCGATTCCAGGCATTTTCGATGTAATAGCGGCGGGGAAAGGCCTGCACGTTGGCCGTCAGCGCGGCTCGTCCGGGAGCCGCCTCCAGCACGCGCAACTGCTGCTGCAGGGCCTCCTCCTCTTCCCGGCTGCGCCACAGCATATGTTCAATGGTGTACTCTTTGGCCAGGGTGCGGATCAGTTCGGCCCGGGCCGGCTCGGCTCGCCCCAGGCTCACGGGCGCGACGGAACGGCGCACGGTGCGGCGGATCAGCTCGGCCAGGGTGCGGGGCTGATTCGGGCGGGCGCGTTCTTCCCGTCCGCCCGCGGCGGCAGAACGCATGATGCGGGCCACATCTCGTCGCCATGCTTCATCGCCCCACAGATTGTCCAGCCGCACCTCGTTGCTGTCGCCGCGCTCATCCTGCTGGCCGCGCAGATAGGTCAGGCAATCCTCCCACAATTGCCGGCTCAAATAGGGTTGGTAGAGATGGGTCGGGCGGACGTCAGGCGGCGGCGCAACGGGCATGACCGGCGGCGCGGCCAGGGAGTGGAGTTCCTCATGCGCGTCGTCCAGCATGGTTTGCCAATCGCGCAGAAGCCCGTTGAGCTGACGCACCATGCGCAGCAGGCCATCGGCAGCCGCTTCCCGCAGAGCCTGGGTGACGGCATCGGTCGCGAGCGCAAGCCGCCGCCGGCGCAGCTGCTGAATCTGCGCCGCCCCCCGCCGGAAGCCAAAGAACGCGGCCAGCAACACGCCCGTGGCAAAACCGGCTAAAGCCAGGCCGTCGCGCCGCAGGTCCCACGCTGCATCCGTCAGGGCCAGATAGCCCCAGGCAAGCAGCGCCACCAGCGCAATCACGCCCGCGGCGCGCAACAGCATTGGCCCCGGGGCAGACTTGGAGACAGCGGCCGCGTCATACTCGCTGCGCCAAGTATCCAGCGCCACCTGCCGACGCACGTCATCCAGCTCCCGGCGGCTGGGCGTAGCGGAGAGAGAAAGGGATTGCTCCATCTGCTCGGCTTCGGCGCGCCAATGCTCCATCTGGATACGAGCGGCCGAAAGGCCCGCAGGCGATGCCGCGACCAGATCCACAAGCTGCTGATCCAGGTTGCGCACCAGCGCAGGAAAGATGCGCGTATCCGCGGCCCAACCGCCTCCGCGAATCGTCCACTCGCCGGCATCCAGCCCCCAGGCTTCACTGACCGCGTCCGGGCCGACAGCCAATTCCTGATATCGCTGCAACCCGGCAACGTGATCGGAAAAGCCGTCGGGCCACGCGCGGATGCTCTGGCGGCGCAGGGCTGAGGCCGCGCTGTCGGACAGGACGAAATCCGGATTGGCGCGCAGATCGCTGATGCGCTGGTGCGCGGCGGCGGCAAACAGATCGGGCAGGCGCGCGACCAACCCGCTGAGCGCGGGCCCTTCTTCCAGCCCCAACTCATGCAAAGTTTGGCGGCGGGGCGTACGCCGGGTCATGGCGCGCAGGAGGGGGTTTGCGGGCGTCGCGTCATCGGGCGTGCTGCGCAGCACCCACTCGCGCACCAGGCGGCTCTCTTCCTGGCGATGGACCGCATGGAGCACCTGCTCCACAGGCACATAGTCAGTGGCCGCGCCCAACAAGCTGTAGGGCCGGGCTTCGCCCGCGTGCAGGCCAATACCCAACTGCTCCTGAATGTGAAAATTGCCGCCGGAGACGACGTGCGCTTCCAACGCGTTGGCGGCCAAAATGGCGACCTCATGACTGTCATCGGCCAGCCCCTGGTTGCTCTTCTCCCGATCGAGGAGATAAATGTAGTCGAAGAGGGGCGTCCCCGTTGCACTGAGCAAATCCGGATTGTGGGTGCGAATAAGGTTCTCTAACGCCGCACCGTCCGCGCCGCTTGATCCGCCCTGATAACCGCTGAGGATCTCCAAGTCGCGCAGCGCGGCATAGGTAGCCGCATCTTCGCGGCTGCGGCTCAGGTCACGGGCGTAGCTGCCCGTGGCGAAAAGGGCCACAACCTGGGCGATATGCTGGCGTCCGCTGCGGGCCAACAGCCGCCCCACAAGCGGCCAAATCAGCGCCGACGTCAGCGGCTCAAAAAGAGGCGCGACGACATACAGCGTCGTCTGCACGAATGGATCGTCAGGATCCAGGCTGTCGTGACGAATGGGGTCAAGGAGATGCGTCTCCAACAGCCGCGCCACGGGATCCGCATAATGCAGTCCAGCCGCGAACAGCTCCCGGCGTACGGGCAGCCGCGCCTCATCCAGCCGCGCCAGACGAAAATCGGCCTCGCCAAAGCCCAGCGTCTCCATGTAGGGACGCACGGTGTCCAGCAGGAGAAGCGCGCGCCGCTCCGAGGCCGTCAGCTCAAAGGGCAGTCGTCGGCCCGCGCCCAACGCCCCCAGAGTACGCTCCACAAAGTAGGGCGGCAGCGTCAGATCCGCGCCGGGACGAAACAGCTCAAAGCGGACCTGGCCTTCCTCTGTGCGCAGGGGATCGGCGACCAGCGCGCCAAAACTGGTCACATCGTGGAGATTCGGACCCAGCGCGCCCAACGCGCTTCGCTGCTCCTGGAGCGCCTGAAGACGCGGCAGCAGGTGAAACATAACCTGAAGACCCCAACCGCCGAAGCAGAGTATCGCTGCACGACCTTGGGTATAGTTGGCTCTCATCATCAGAACTCAGCATAGCGTCATGAACCGTTCACCGTTATCCATTGAGTAAACGATTTGAATGGTTCATAACGGATTCATACTTGTGAAGGGTTGATTAACTGCTCATCCGCCTCGGGCGTAATTTCAGGCAAGCCAACCCACGCCGGATTGAGATGGAATTCGGCGCGGATGGGAAAGTCCATGCTGTTCTCATACTGGGCGCGGTAATCCTCCAGCCGCTCCAGAAGCGTCACCGGCAGGCCATGGACAATCCAGACGGCATCCATACGCGTGGGATCGCCCGTCGGGATCCACTTGAAGTCCTCCTGCCCCACGGTGGCTGCGGTGAGGCGAGGATCATCCCGCCGACTGGTGGGCGCGGCCGCCAGTCGGATATGCTCCAGATTCGTCTCATGGAAGCTGAAGCGGTCCGCGTCCCAACGGATGTAGGGATTGAGGCGGTCCAGCCATTGGTGGATGCGGTTGTCGGGCCGCTGGCGGGCCCGGGCCACTTCCTGGCCGTGCTGTTCGCCGATCACGTGATTCACGTCCACCGACCGATCAACCCGCTGGAGCAGGTCGCCGTTGCCTGCGATGTCGCCGGCCAGGCGGGCATAGAGCTGTTCCGCGCCGATAACGTCCGTGGACTGGATCAGGTGCGCATAGAGGGGCTCCAGCGCGCGCTGCCAATCCGCGGCAGTCACCACGGCCCCCGCCCGGCGGTAGAAATCCTGAAGATAGTCCCGCCCGACCACGCCCGTCTCCAGCTCGTAGTAGGTGCTGGTGCTGGGATAACCGTCAGGCGTACGCGGGTCGATGCGATCCGCCAGGCGGCCGGCCTCCTGATTGGCGCGCGCCAGGGCCAGGGCGCATGCGCCCACCTGCCCGGCCAGCACATCGCGCAAGAGCGCAGCGCGCTTGCCCAACTGCTCCACCAGGACGCGCTCCACCAAATCCCGCCGCTGGTAGATGCGCGCCCGCGCGCGGCGTGAGGCCGAGTCGCCGGCCCGCTCCCGGGCCCGACGGGGGTTGAAAGCCATCATGAGCATATCGCCGAAACTGGAGCTGACCTGGCGGGCCTGCTCGGCCAGACCGCCCTCCTGGGCCAACACCTTGCGCCAGCGCTCCCGGTCCTCTTCCGTAACGGGCCGCCCGTTGAGGAGGAAGAGACGCTGGCGCGGCAGGGCTGCGGCCCCGGCCGCGCCGGGATTGGCCGGCCCAAGCAAGTCGCAAATAGCCTGCGCTCCCCGAATGCCCGTATCGGTCAGAGCCTGTTGCAGCGTGGCCTGAACGGGCGACCAGAAGCTGTACCAAGCGCCCGTCTGGCCTTCGATTTCAGCCGCGATCTCCTCCAATCGGTCATTGTCCAGCGCTGCATAGCGGCTTACCAACTGGGCCAGCAATCCCTGCCACAAGCTGTTTACCCGCTGCTGATCGGCCTCGGGCATGGGGCCGCGCGGATCGGTGAGAGATGGTCCGGCGGCAAAGCGGCGCACCAGATCGGCCGTAAAGGCCCGCTGCCAAAACTCGGTCAGCGACTCGTGGGGGGCGACCAGCGCGGACGCGGCAAAGCCCGAATAGACCAGGAAGTGACCGCGCCGATGACCCAGGCCGTCGCCCGCGCCGTTTTCATCCGAAAGCGCCGCGCCGGGAAAAGAAGGCGGCTGCATGCCCGTGACTTCGCCTGCCGCGCCGTTCAGGTCATAAAGACGCTCACGCACGACGTTCACTTCCAGGCCCAGGATTTCGCTGCTCAGGTGGCTGATGGCCGTGAGCTGGATGAGGTGCGCGGCCATCTGCTCGGCGTCGGACTTGCGAGCCAGGCTGTTGCCGTTGCGGTTGGTGCGGCTCACCAGGTAGATGAAGTCGAAGGGCGCATAGGGCGTATCGGGCAGTTCCCGCTGCTCGCTGGGATAAAGAGCCTTGAACTGCTGGGTCTCCTGAAAATAGTTGAGTTCCTTGAGCGCAGCATAGGCATTGGCCCGGATACGCCGGCGCTGAATATCGCTGGAGATTTCCGGCTCCAGTACGTCGGGCAGGAAGAAAATGCCCACGACGCGCCCGTTGTTGCGCACCGCGGCGCGGATGCGGTGAACCGTATCCATGAACATGCCCGACCCCGTCCCGCCGCAGAGGCTGCTCACCACGTAGATGAGTTGATAATTGCCCACCACAGGAAAGCCCCGATTCTGGGCCGCTTCCATGTCGCGTATCTTATCCAGACCGGCCAGCTTGGTCTCCAGCAACTGCTTGAAGGTGACGTAGTTGCGGAAAAAGGAAAGGCGGCCAATGGGACGCAGCTGCTTGGCCCCGTTATGGATGTAGCCCAGAGGAATAGAGGGGTAGTTCCACCAGCGGGCAATTTCCGGATGCTGGTCCAGATTGGCCACCAGGCGCGTGGCGTCAAATTTGCCCATGTAAGCGAACTCATCGGCAAAAAGGGGCTCCTGATCCAGCCGGTTGACCAGCGGTTCGGTGTCCAGCGCCAGGAGCTGAATCATGCCGGGCAGCTGATCGCCGCCCCACACATTGCGCAGACGGCGCTTCACCGCGCGCACGGTATTGGTCCCCATGCCGCCCACGCCCACGACCATGGTCGGGTAGATGGTGGGCTTTTCAAAATGGTTGTTTGAAGTCATAAAAAATCCTTGGAAATCGAAAGGGCTGATTTCCCCTTCCGCGTTGTTTTTCCGCATTGTCTTTCTGCGTTGTCTTTTACCAACCCTGCGACCAGGGATCGCCCGGCGCGCGGTCTGTGGCAGGCGGGGCGGACGTTTCGTCCGCCGGCTCGCCGGCCCAGGGCGCGCCCCATTCCGACCGGCCCCAGACGGCATCCTGAGCCGGTGCGCTCACGGGCGTAAAGGAGCGGGCTGCCGCCCGATCCGAGGCCGGAGACGCGGCCTGGGCGGCAAACTCCGCAGCCGCCATTTGGCGCGTGGCGGCCATGGCAGCCTCTTCTACGGCGTCTTCATCAAAGTCACGTCCCCGCAAGCGTGCGGTCAGCAACAAAAGCAGCAAAAGCGTCAGCGGCACGGTGAGCAGCGCCCAGGGCAGTGTATAAACCGGTACGAAAACAGGCGCCAAATAACGCTGGACGGTATTGGGGCTACGGAAGGTCAAATCCACCGGCTGCACCTGCTCCAGCCCGGCAACGCGCAGGCCCAGCGTCCCGGCATAGACGCTCCCCCGCAGCGGATCGAAGGGAATGGCCCGCCGTGCAGTAAAGGTGAGCGGTACGGCGTAGAGGCCATTCTCATCCGGCGCGCCGGTGACTTCCACCGCGCTCATGGCAACGTCCTCGTCGCTGACGGCGATGCCCTGTTCGCCGCTGCCCGCGGCCTGCAAGTCCGCCATCTCCACGATGAACGGCGTCTTGCCCGTGAAGCGCAGGCGCAAAATCGCGTCGGCCTCTTCACCGGGACGCTGAAGATTGCCCAGGCGCAGGGTGGGATCCACCGCCGCCCACTCCACCGCGCTGACCCGAGTACGCCAGGAAATCTCGGTCGGCGTGACGTCGTAATCCCCGTTGGGCCCGGACAGCGCAATCCGCCCGGAGCAGGTCCCGGCCGGGACGGGTTGGCTGCTGCTGAGGCGTAAAGGCAAGACATCCTGCCCGGCCTGACGCCGCAGCTCGTCCGGCGTGATGATGATATCCGGGCATGAATTATCCGCCATCTCAACATGCAAGGCAAAAGGATCGCCGCTGAACGCTACGGGCAGGAGCGCCTCCTGACTCAGGCGGAAGTTGGGCGACGTATCAAAGAGGGTTTCGCCGAAGTCCAGCGCTTCAGCATTGATGATGACGGCGGGGCGGGCAACGTCCAACGTCACCGGCAGGGCGGCTCCGGGCCGAATCTCCACATTCATGGGCAGGCCGCTGGGCGTAAAGGTTTGCAGGGTCAACGTGCCCGTATACGCGCCGGGACGCAGATCATCCAGGCCGTCTATGCGCAGAGAGGTAGCCAGGCTGCCCGTCTCGGGCACGTCCTCGTTGAACTGCACGCTGACGCCCTCTACCGGCGTGGTGACGGCGGGGTCATCATCATCCGCCCGGGCCAGAGTCACCGTAGCCTGGATGGAACCGATCTCTTCCGTCGCGCCCGACGCCAGTTCGATGGGCCAGCCGTCGGCAGGCATCCGGGCCAGGTCCAGCTCGCCGGGCAGGCCGCGCAGATAGACCGCAGGGGCCAGTTGGGTCTCGCTCTGGGCCCAATCGCTGAAGCGCAGGCCCTCTTTCACCGCCTCCAGCACAAACGTATAGCGATAGGCGCGACCGTCTTCAGGCGTAAAGCCGTCGTCGCGACAGAGGCGATTGGCGCACTGCATGATCGCCTGATAGACCAATGCGCCGTTCCGGGCATCGTCCGTCGTGTCGCTGACGAAGACCGTGCCCGCGACATCGCTGATGGCGTCATCGCCCTGAAAGCCCGCCTGCAGCTGCTGACGCCCGTCTTCCAGCAGGCCGGGAGCCGCGACGGTGGGCGAAATGGCCCGGACCAAAGGCAGGTCCGCCCGGGCCTCAAGCTGGAATGTGCGCACCAGTTGCAGCGGTTCAGCGTCATCGCCCAGCTGCAGGCGCACCGCGCCCGGCTCTTCATTGAGGGCCAACGCACGGACGCCGTCATCGCCAAAGGGCTGGAGGACGGAGCCGTCATTGTAGGTGATGGGCTCGGCTGCGCCCGGTCCCGCGCCCCGGGCCATAAGCAGAGGCGGCTTGCCCGCAGGATAGTAGCGCACGGATGCGGGGCTATCCGCAATGCTGGGCGGCGGATTAAGCAATTGGGGATAACTGGCAGCCTGGACGACGGCAAAGCCGCCCTGGTCGCCCGTGTCGGCCTGCCAGCGGCCGGCCGTGAGCTGAGCTTGCTCTACAGCGCTGACGGTAATGTTGGCATCGTCCGTCAAGGTGCGGGCCAACATGGACTGTTCGTCACGCTGGAGGTTCAGCAGGGCGCTGCTGGGTGTGATCAGGGTCAGGCTCTGCGCGCCGTGGGCGGCGCGGATGGAAAGTTGCAGCGCGCCGCTGCCGGCCGCGCCGATAACCGAGCGATCCGGCTTCATATCGGCCACGATGGCGCTGAAAAGCTGGAGCAATTCGGGAGCCGAGTTGGCCTCGCGCACGCCGAAATCGGCAAATTCCTCGCGCAAAAAATCCCCGGCGCAGCCTGCGGTAGGGTTACAAAGCACCACGGGAAAAATCAGCACGCCCGCCGCGTTGAGCGCGGCGATCTGCTCGCGCACGCGGGCAGTCTGGTTGATGACGCCGGATTGGGCGCTGGGTTCGCCGTCGGTGAGCAAGAGAACGTACTGGCTGCGGCCGGGCGTACGGCCTGCGTCCAACAGGCGAATGGCCTCGTCCAGGCCCAGGTCGATGCGGGTATAGCCGCGCTGAAAGTAATCGTCAGGCGCTTGCAGGGTAGCGGACAACGCGCGCCGATTCTCATCGCTGCCGACGGGCGTCAATTCGCCCAGCGCGCCGACGCCCTGGGCTGCGCTATCGAAGCGCACCACGGCCACCCGGTCATCAGCGTCGGCCAGCTCCAACAGAAGACGGGCCGCACTGTAACGCAGGCCGGCCGGATCGCTGGGCAGATTGGGACTGGCTCCGCCGCAGGGAGGATTGAAAGGAGGGCCGTCCTGGGGCCAGGGCCAGCAGGTCGCCATACTGCCCGAATCGTCCAGCAGCACCACCACGTCCAAAGCCTGATCTGCGCTGTCCCGCGTGACCGCGGGCTGGGTTGCCTGGCCCACAGGCGCGGCCGACAACGGACGGGGTATAAGCAGGGCAAGAATCACGCCCAGCAGGGCGAGCAACCGATAAAATGGAACCGGCGCATTTCTCATGCGCCGGCCGAAAAAGAGATCTTTCACGAGTTAAGCTGGTCCTTCAAACCCAAAGCCGATAGATGCAGCGCGGCCCGGATAACGCCCGGAAAGCGGTAAACGTTCCGCGTCTTATATACCATGAACATGACGGTAACAACAAGAAAAGGGCTCTACAGCAGAGGAATCGGCTCGCCCAGCACGGGAGCGGGCGCGCGTCGCACCACATCAAAGAGCGCCATGACCAGCGCAGGCAGTTCCCGGGATTCGGACCAGGCCACGGAGCGGGGATCGTAGGGACGGCGGTCGGCGATGACGCCCACGGCATCGATTCCCAGCGCGCGGCAGGTGAAGAGCGCACGGGGCAAATGAAATTCCTGGGTCACCAACACAGCGGCATCAAGCTGAAACACGTGCCGGGCCCGGTAGCAGGTATCGTAGGTGCGACGGCCGCCGTAATCGGGCTGGAGGTCCTCGAGCGGAACGCCCTGAGCCGCGGCATAAGCCAGCATGGCGCCGGGCTCATCATACTCCAGCGTCTGATTGTCCCCGCTGAGGAGCAGCTTATCGACTTTCCCGGCCTTGTAGAGAGCGATGGCCGTATCCACCCGATCGCGCAACATTCCGCTCAGGCGACCGCCGGCATAGACTCGTGCGCCATACACCACCGCGACCCGGGCATGGGCTTCCTGGGTCAGCGCCGTATCCAGGGCATAGATGTGCCGGCTGTAACGCTGATCCACCCAGGCGCGCCAAAGGTAGGGAAAGGCAATCAGCGCGGCGACAAGCCCCAGCGCAAGCAGGCTAAGCCAGGCCGGTCGTCGGAAAAAGCGTGGCGATCCAAAAGCGGGTGAAGAGAGTGTACGGGTCATAAAGTGATCAGGGATTTTGCGGACTCCATGTGGTCCGTTTTCTGCCATCCATTATCTGCAATACGCAAATCATTGCTGTTTCGTTCCCTACATTCTCAACGAACCGAAGACCCGGATTGCGCCGCTCCAGAAAATCAAACTATGATTTTTGTGATTGCGTGATGAACTATGATTGCGCCATCGGCAGATCAGGCCCCTTAACATCCCCGGCATGAAACACGCCCGCGTATCCGCCTTATTTGACAGCGCCGACATCCACGCCCATACTGTACGCCCATGAACGATGATCCCAACCGGCAAGACAACTCCCCTCCCCGACAAACCGATCCTTCCGCCTATTTTCGTCGAGGGCGGGAAAGCCGGGAAGAAGACGATCCGTGGGCGGACGACGCTGCATGGGCGGGCGATGAGGCCGGACCCCTGCTGGACGGTGAGGCGCTGTTCGTCGAGGAAACCGCATTCGCCTTCACAGACGCCTGGGATGCGGACAGGCGCGCTCTCCTCTTGGACATTCAGGATCAATACGACGACATCATCATTGCCGGTCTGCAGGCCGATCGCCTGGCCGTAGAGCCGGGCGAAGCCGCGACGTACCAGGTTCACGTCCTCAACAACGGCCCCATTCAGGCTGTCTTTCACGTGCGCGTGGAAGGTTGGCTGGACGAACGCTGGATTACCATCGCGCCCGTAAGTGCGACGCTGGAGCCGGGGCAGCGCGCCACGCTGGAGGTGGTCATCATGCCCGAGCGGGCGTCAACCAGCCGCGCGGGAGAACATGCTCTGGCCATCGTCACCCGCTCGCCCAATTACCCGGGCCGACGCAGCGCGCTGGCCGCGACGCTGGTCATCGCGCCGTTTATGGAGATCATTGCCGGCGTTCTGCATCCCGGCCGCACGAGCGTAGGCTGGAACCGCCGGGCCAGGCCCAGCCGGCTCCCCATCATCAACCGCAGTAATTCCCCCGCCACCATTCGAGTCAGCGGGCAGGAGATCACCCGTTCCTGTCGTTTTGAGTTCGCGCTGCCCAATATGGGGCGATGGCAGGCGGACGAGCTGGAAATGACGCTGGAGGCGGGAGAAACAGGATCCGTGCAGGTGCGGGTTACGCCCAGCCGGCCGCGGCTCTTTGGCCTGAGCCGGGAGCTATTCCCTTATCGAATTATGGTCCGCCCTCAGGATGAGACCCATGCGCCCCAGTCCGTTCCCGGCCGGGTGGAGAATCGTCCGCTCATCGGCGTGTGGCACCTGGTCGCGACGCTGGCCCTGGCCGCGGGGGCGCTCATGCTGGCGCTGCTGGTGGGAATGGGCAGCGCACTCTTGTGGCAGAGCGCGCGCATGACCCGGCCCAGCGTCCCCACGCCGATTCCTGCGCCCCAATCAGCGCCGCCGATTATCGCCATCATGCTCAATAACAGCCCGCCCACCTCACAGCCGGAGATGACGCCCGCGCCTGTCGTCGACGCGCCGGTAACGGGTGATGCGCCCATCGTCCAGGCCGATCAGGTCTCGGCTCCGAACCCGGGAGCACCCGAAGCGCCGGGCAACGAATTGCCGGTCACGCGTGTGGCCCCTCCCCTGCCCAGCGGCGGCGGCCTGTCCGCTGCGCCCGACGCCGGCCTGACCTACGGCGAGATGTTCCGGATGGTGGCGCTTCAATATGATCTGGATTGGCGCATGTTGGCGGCCCAGGCCTACATTGAGAGCAACTTCAACACCCTGGCTCTGGGTGCGGACGGCGATCTGGGCCTCATGCAGATATTGCCCGGCACGTGGAGAGAATGGTCGCCGGCCGTGGGCGTTGACGACCCCTTCGACGCGTACAGCAACACGCTGGTGGCTGCGGCCTACCTGGACCACTTGCGCACCGTTTTTGCGGCCCGGGGCCTAAACGACTCGGGCTGGATGTTGGTGGCCTACAATTGGGGGCCGGATAAGGTAATCGCCCATTTGGAATCCGGGCAGGGCTGGGAACAGCTTGCATCGGCCCGCCGCCGCTACGCCGAGCGCATCCTGGAAATCGCCAACAACATCGCGTTGGAATGAACTTGATTCAGGCGGCGCGCATGTTGTCGGCAGATGAATGACGCGTGACTCCTGATGCGTCACCCTATCCCCTTTTTTCCTCGCCGATTGTCCCATCCAAAAATTCCGCCATGCGGGTAAAGCTGTCGATACGGTTGGCCAGCTTGCTGATCTTGTGGCCTTCATCCGCATAGTGGAGAAACTCCACCGTGCCGCCCGCCGCGCGCACCCGCTCCACCACCTGCTCGGACTCATAAAGAGGCACCCGGGGATCGTTGTCGCCGGCGATAACCAGCAGCGGCATGTCAATGCGCTCGGCCTTGTGGATGGGGGAAATCCGCTCCAACAGCGCCCGGTGATTGGCCAGGCTGCCGTATTCCCGCTCCCGATGGGCGCGACGCCAGTCGCTGGTCCGCTCCAGGAAGGTGACCCAGTTGGCAATTCCCACCACGTCAATGCCCGCGGAAAAAAGTTCAGGGTATTCGGTCAGTGCGGCCAGCACCATAAAACCACCGTAGCTGCGCCCGTAAACGGCGATACGCGCGTTGTTGATCTCCTGCCGGGCGTGGAGCCAGAAGACCGCATGCTGGAGATCGGCCACGCTCTCCATGCGCTTCTCCACGTCGTCCAGCATCATGTACGCACGGCCATAGCCGGTGCTGCCCCGGACGTTCGTCACCAAAAGCGCATAGCCCCGCTGGAGGAAATACTGAAAGCGCACGTCAAAATCGGGACGCTGCTGGCCGGCAGGACCGCCGTGGACGTAGAGAATGCACGGATAGCCGCCCGCGGGGGGCGCACTCTGCGGCGTATAGTAAAAAGCCGGGATCCGGCGTCCATCGTGGGTGGGAAAGTGAATCAAATCCGGGACAACGAAAGTGTCGGAGCCGATGCCGGCCCGATTGGAGGCCGTCACCGGACGGGCGCTTTCGGCGCGCAGGTCGCAAAGCCAAATATCGGAGGGGTTCGCAGCATTTTGACGCGAGAAGATCAGGGTGTCCCGACCGCCGTAAGCCGGGTCGGCAATGACGCCGTCGGGCGCATACGCGACGGGCGTAATCCCGCCGTCGGCCAGATTCACCCGGTAGAGATGGCTATAGCCTTCAACATTGAGCGCCAGGGTCGCCTCCTCGCCGTCGTCCCGCACGGCCAGGAGTTCCAGTTCGCACGCAGCGTCATGACCGGCCGGCAGGTCATGCGCCGCCACAATCTCGGTCAGCTCGCCGCTCGCCGCGTCCAGCCGACAAAGCGCGCCGGCATCCCACTCCAGGTCGGTCAGAAGATAAATGCCCCTTTCCTTCCAGTTGAACGCGGCATAGCGGGCATGGCCCTTCTCCCCGAGCAGGCGTCGCTCGACGCCCGTGGCCACATCCAGCACGGAAAGTTCAATCTGCTCCGTCGCCGCCACATCGACCATGAGCAGCTGATCGCCGTCCGGCGACCAGGCGGCGATCATGCGGTTGCCCCGCATTTCGGCCAGCATCCGCCGCTCGCCCGTAACGATATCCATGATCCACGGGTCAAAATCCCGGGACGAACGGGCATTGCTGGTGTAAACGATCTGCCTGCCGTCGCGGCTGAACGCGCCAAAGCGATGGATGGCCTCATCATCAGGCGTGAGGCGGCGCACGTCATGCCCGTCGCCGCCGAAACCGGTGATGAGATATAGCTGCTGGCGCTCATTGCCGCCCACATCACTCACGGCAATGAGATGGTCGGCCGCGGCCGTGGCGTAGAGTTCCCAGACCTTATCGGCGAAGAAAGTGAGCTGCCGGGGCCAGGCCGGCTCGGCGCCGTCGGCTATGGAGACGCTCCATACCTGATTGTTGCCGGTAATGTCGGTGAGGAAGGCAATCCGCCGACCGTCGGGCGCAAGCGCGGGCATGGTCGCACTGCGAATGTTGAGGTAACGGGCGAAATCAATGGGCATGACGTGATCTCCTGGAATCAAAACGATGGGTCAATGGGGTGGCATTTCGAGCGGCATGAGGTTAATTGTCAGATGGATAAGCAGGTAAGGTCAGCCCGCCTCTTTTCGCTCTTCCAGCTCAAACCAGCGTTCCAGCGCGTCATCCAGTTGCGCTTCGGCTTTCTCCAGCTCTCCGACCAGTTCCTGCAGGCGCTGATAATCGTCGCCCGCGTCGCTCATGGCCGTGTGGAGGCGCGCCTTTTCCGTCTCCAGTTGGGCAATACGCGCTTCCAACGCCTCCAGCTCGCGCGCTTCTTTCCAGCTCAGCTTACGGGATGAGGGTGATGAGGACCTGGGCGGTTCCGCTTTTTGGGGCGGCGGCGCGCTGGTCTCCTGGCGGGCGGAAGGCGCGGCCGCCTGACTCAAGCGGATAAACGTGCTGTAGGGTGTGGGGTAGCGGGGGCCCAGCTTGCCGGCCTGCATTTCAGCCAGGTGATCCACCGTGCGGTCGAGAAAATACCGGTCATGGCTGACCACCACCAGACAGCCAGCAAAGTGATCGAGAAACTCTTCCAGCACGGTGAGCGTCTGAATGTCCAGATCGTTGGTGGGCTCATCCAGCAGAAGCACGTTGGGCTGATGAACCAAAGTACGCAGAAGGTAGAGTCGGCGTCGCTCTCCGCCGCTGAGGCTGCCCACCCGGGCCCACTGCATGGGCCGGGGAAAGAGAAACCACTCCAGCATCTGTGCGGCCTCAATGCGATCGCCGTCCTTGGTTTGAATCAAAGCGGCTTCATCTTCGATAAGTTCGATGACGCGCTTGCGGGGATCCAGGCCGGCGCTGCGCTGGTCGTAATAGCCAATCTTCACCGTCTCCCCCCAGCGTACGCTGCCCTTGTCGGGCGGCAGAGCGCCGGCCAGGATGTTGAGCAGCGTACTCTTGCCCGCGCCGTTGGGTCCCATAATGCCCAGACGTTCGCCCGGTTCCAGATGCAGGGCGACGCCGTCAAGGACGCAAGCGTCGCCGAAGCGCTTCACAAGGCCCTGGGCATCCAGCGCTTGCTTGCCCAACCGGCGGCTCGCCAATGCTATAGAAACTCGATCTTCGCCCGCATCGTACTGAAGTTCCAGCAGTTCATCCACCCGCTGCTTGCGCGCCTTCTGCTTGGTCCCCCGGGCCATGGGCATGCGTCGCAGCCAGGCCAGTTCACGCTGGAGCAACTTCTGGCGCTTCTGCTCGGCCGCGGCCAGGCGCTCGTGGTGCGACGCACGCGCGTTCAGGTAACGGGTGTAGTTACCGCTATAGCTGACCAGCCGGCGCCGGTCCAGCTCCACAATCCGGTTGACGACCCGATCCAGAAAATAGCGGTCATGGGTAACCATGAGGAGTGCGCCGGGCGTAGTCGCCAGATAGTCTTCCAGCCAGGCCACGGTGTCGGCGTCAATGTGGTTGGTCGGCTCATCCAGCACCAACAGATCGGCCCGATCGATGAGCGCGCGGGCCAGGGCCACGCGCTTGCGCTGACCGCCGCTGAGGGTAGCGATCGGGGCATCAAAATAGGTGACGCCCAGCCGGGTAAGGATCGCCTTGGCGTTGGCCTCAGCCGCCCAGCCGCCGGTGCGGTCCAGTTCGCCGCCCAATTCCATAAGTCGGGTCTGAAGTGCAGAATCCGCAGGCGCGCGCAGGAGTGCGTCGCCGGTCTCCTCGTAGGCGCGCAGGAGCTGCATCTGGGGCGAGTCGCTATGAAAAATAGCTTCCAGCACGGTCCGGGTATCGTCCAGTTCCGGCTCCTGGGCCAAATATTCGATACGCACGCCGCCCGGCGAGGTGACGCTGCCCTGGTCCGGCGCTTCCAGCCCGGCGGCGATGCGCAAAAGGGTGCTCTTGCCGCTGCCGTTGACGCCGATCAGGCCGATACGGTCGCCTTCGTTAATGAGCAGATCGGCATCCTCAAAGAGCAGCCGTTCGCTGAATTGCTTGGTGAGATGTTGGATGGTCAGGAGATTCATGGAAGGAAATTCATGGAAGGAAATTTCTAATGCGTAATGCGTACTACGGTAAGACGTAGCGGCACGTAAATCCACATACGGCTTGAAACGGCGAGGGCAATTACGCAGTAAGCAGTACGCATTACGGCTGGAGCAGCGCCGGCCCATACCCCAGCAGTTGGGGTTCGCCCCAAACAGCCCAGTTCCAACGGTTGTCGCCCAGGCCGTCGGTGATAAACTGGAGCACCATTTCGCGGCCGCCGGGATTGGGCAGATCGATGAGATGGCGCTCCCACTCGTTGGTCTGCTTGGTTACGCTCCACACCCGCATGCCGTTAACAAAGATGCGGAAGGCGCAGAGATTGTCGCCTTCCATCATGGCGCCGTCGCGGATGCCCACAGCAAAGCGCAGGCGCAGGCTTGTGACGACGGAGGGTACGGAAAGATTGTATTCGCAGACCGCGGCCCCCACGGTGGGCGGATGCTCCCAAATCGCGGGTTGGCGAATCATGCCGCAGGTAGCAGACGCGACTTTGATCTCCATCATGTCGGCCTGACGGGTTGCGGCCTTGCGTGCGCTGGGGAAGCCCTCGATAAAGTCATACTGCCAGAGGAGCGCCCGCTCATCATCCGCCGGCTCAATTTCCTCATCCAGCATAGTCTGCCATAGCTCTTCCTGCCACTTGAGATAGCTGATGTACTGGGAAAGCTGGTTGAGAGACTGCTCATTGAGATCGGAAATGCGGCGCACAATACTGTCAATGGTCTCCTGGCGGGCGTCAAATTCGGCCATGGGAAAGATCCAATCCGCGATGGGTGAAAGAAGATAAAAACGTGATGCATGAAACGTGAGCGACAGATTGCCTATTCACGTCCCGCACATCACGTTTCAGAATCACGTTTCAGATAAAATCGCTGTGACTGTCCGCTGTGACTGTCCAACGAACCTAAAACGACGTCATCAGTGCGTCGTCATATTCCGGCATCCAGCGAGGCGACTGGTTGCGGCTCATGCCCATGAGCATCTCCCACCGCTCTGCTGCAACGGGATTGCTCAACAAAACCAGCGCAACGTAGCTCGGCTCAAAGGGCTTGCGGAGCAAAGCCATCCCTGCCTCTTCGGGCGTCAACGAGCCTTTCTTCTGGTTACAGCGCTTGCAGGCCGTGGTCAGATTTTGCCAATCATGGGAGCCGCCGCGGCTGCGGGGCAAGACGTGATCGACGGTCAGGTTATTGCGTCCGGGCGTTTCACCGCAATATTGGCAGGTGTAAGCGTCCCGCAGCATGATCGCGGAACGGGTTGCGGGCACCCGCCGATGGGGCAGACGCACATAGTGGACGAGGCGGATAACCAGAGGCACGGGAATGGCGCTATGGTGGCTGCGCAACATCTGCTGGGTTGCTTCCAACATTTCCGCCTTTTCGCGCAGGAGGAGGACAACCGCGCGCCGCACCGACACGAGACTGAGTGGCTCATAGCTGGCGTTCAAAACCAGCACCTGCTTCGACATGATTGCGCTCTTTTGTGAAAAGGTACACGAACTCTGACCTGCAAACATGGGCATTCTAGCAGGTCAGGCAGATGACGACAAACAATCGAGTTGGGAATGCGGCGGATTTCGCCGCGGCGGTTATCCTTACGGCAGCGTCGGCAGATACTGAGCAACCGAGGTA
The DNA here is from genome assembly GCA_020433455.1 of Caldilineaceae bacterium. Lineage (GTDB taxonomy): Bacteria > Chloroflexota > Anaerolineae > Caldilineales > Caldilineaceae > JAGRCP01. Next base: position 26,864 of record JAGRCP010000027.1, read on the forward strand.
GCCCGCAGAATGATGCCCCACAAGAAGAGGCAGGTAACAGCCATGGCCAGGGTCTTGACGTTCTCGTCATCCAGATTGCCGAAGTAAGACTGGGCCGCGGGCAGGGTGATGACGGCCACAATCCCGTAGAGAATATGCATAAAGGGACGCGGCAGCAGCACATCCAGACCGCGAAAGTAGAGAATCGTGCCGATAACGGCCTGGGCCACGATCAACACTTCCCCCATTACGGCTGCGCCCTGCCAGCTCGGCCCCAGGGGCTGGGAGCGGATGCGCTGGAAGACAGCCCAAATGCCCAGCGCGCCGATAAAAAGGGCGGCCGTATCGGCCAGCCCGGTATGGATGATCGTAAGTTGTCCCATACAAAATCCGTTCTAGTACAGCTTGGCGTGAATACCGCGACGGAAATACCGCATGATCCCACTGACGCACCCGGAACGGAATCACTGCTGCGCGTGTACGCCAAGATATTGCTGCAAGACCGCGCCGGCCGGACCGAGGATATCGTAGCTCTCCCAACCGCTGCTGGCAGCCATGGCGTAGACCGCGCCGCCCACCACGTAGTCGTCCTGGCGCATGGCCTCATCATACCACGCAAGCTGCTCGATGTATGCGCCCGGTCCCCACAGACCGTACCCGTTGTCGGCCCAGTAGCGCTGAAAGTCCTGCCAGCCCCGGGCGTCCAGAGGACCGGGGCGATTGGCCACCAGGCCGTCCACGCCCAGCTCGGTAAAGATGAGGGGAACAGCCAGCCCCGCGGGCTTGAGATACTGATTGTATACTTTGCGATAACGCAGGGTCAGCCAGCCTTCATCGGTCGGACTAACGCCGGGATAGCGCCCCTGATCAGCGCGGCTGCTGTTGTAGTAGATGGTGGGCGCCGAATACTCGTGCAGCCCCAGCCAGCCGTTGTATTGCTGCACGGCCTGGACCGCGGGCAAGAAGTCGGGCCACAATTCCAGATGCGGCTGGCCCGTGCCGAAGTTGCCCACTACGCTGCGAATGCCCCGATCGCCCAGAAGGCGGGTACGCTCGGCTTCAAAATCGGCCAGGCGCTTCATCTGTTCGGCGTCGCCGGCCACCGGTTCATTGTACGATTCCCAGCCGTCAAATGTCTCCCGCCGCACGGAATCATCGGCAATAGGCAGGAGGGTCTCGACAAAGCGTCGGGCTTCGGCCATGGGATCAAAGTCCGCCAATTGAAGCTGGGGCAGATCAATGCGTCCGATCAGGGTGGCAGTGGGCGCAGCCTGCTTCATCTCCCGGGCAAAGTTGCGGTCCAGCTCCAACGTCTTAATGACCGCGGCCCCGCCGGCCGCCAGCACTTCGATCACCTGGGGGTGGTTGCGCGCCACAAAGAGGCCCAGCTTGCTGGCCGGGCCGGGCGGAAAGGGCGTGGCCTGGGGCGTAGGCGTTGCGGTAGGCGGACGCGGGGTAGCCGTCGCTTCGGGGCTCGGGGTATCGGTCGGGCTGGGCGGCGTGGGCGTAAGCGTCGGCTCGGATCCGGCCACGGCAAACGCATCGGCTCCATCCGCCTGATTGCGCACCAGCGGCATATAGACATGGCGCCCGGTACGAAACGGCGTCCCCAGGGGAGACGCGGGCAGGGGCGAATTGCCGGGCGTGGTCAAGGGCGATGCAGGCGGATTGCGCCGCCCGCACGCGGCCAGCGTCAAGCTCATCGCGCCCGCAGCAGCCCGGCGCAAAAAACGGCGCCGACTCCAGGGGGAAGCAGGCTGGACAGCGTCATCCGCCTGGGAATCGGCGCGGGGATCGGGTTGCAGCGTTTCGTGCTCGTTTTCATGTTCTGTCATGTGCGTATCCTATCATCCGCCCGCTTCTTCACCAAGTAGGGCCCCTCTCATTGCCGGATCAGGCAGTCGGCGCACCCAACGGCGCATTCAATAGACGGGCGAGGCAACCGGCCGGGTTCCGCAAGCGGAGCATTTTACGGACGATTGGGCCCGCTATGGGCGCATCCCCGCCGCCGCCCGTAGCCCGCTTCACCGGCCTTACACGGCAACTGACCGCTTATGGCATAATGACAGACGCGGTAATGCATCAATTTCATTCATTGAAAGGAGTACATCATGACCAAGCATCAGGTCAGCATCGAGTATTGCGTACAGTGAAACTATACGCCGCGCGCCGTCAGTTTGGCGGCGGAACTACTTGACAAATTTCGCTTCAACATCAGCGATTTGACCATGCGCCCTTCCAGCGGCGGCCGTTTTGAGGTGATCGTGGATGATGACCTCATCTACAGCAAGAAAGCATTGGGCCGTCACGCCGAAGCGGGTGAAATATCCGATCTCTTCCAGAAGAAAACCGGCCTGGAGCCGGTAGAGGCGTAAGAGTGCGCAGGCAAAAAGCCGGGCTTCTGAACGAAGCCCGGCTTTTCTTTACCGACAGCAGATACGTTACATATCCGTGGGCAAATCGACGAACTCAAAGCTCAGGCCAAACTCGTCAACCAGATGACGTCCCAGAGCCTGGACGCCTACCGTCTCTGTTGTGTAGTGGCCGCCGTAAATGACATTGATGCCTGCGTTCATGGCCTCATAGTACTGAGCATGGCTCGTCTCGCCCGTGATAAAGGTGTCGCAGCCCAAAGCCGCGGCCTGTTCAATGTGATCGGCCCCGAAGCCGCTGATAATGCCCACCTTGTGGACGATGCGCGGCCCGTGGGCCTGAACGGTGCGAATGGGGCCGACCGCCTGCTCGAAGTGGTCGACCAGGTAATCCAGCTTGACGCCGCCGGACGCCTCGGCCAGCACGCCCAGCTTGACGCCGTTCACCTCGGCCCACCAGTCGGTAATCTCCAGCCCCAGCCGACGCGCCAGCTCGGCATTGTTGCCCACCGCGGGATGGGCGTCCAGGGCCAGATGCGCGGCATAGAGATTGACGCCGCTCTCCAGGTAGGCGCGCACCAGGCGGCCGTAGCTCCCGGCAATCCGCTTGGGCGGTCCCCAAAAAATGCCGTGATGGACCAGCAACATGTCGGCGCTGCGGTCTATGGCCGCCTCCACGCAGGGCAACTGGGCATCGACCGTGCCCACAATGCGCTGAACGTCATCCCGCCCCTCGATCTGCAACCCCTGGGGACCATAATCCTTGATTTTACCGATGCCAAGATAATCGTTGAGATAGTCCACCAATTCCGAACGCTTCATGAAACGACTCCTCTGTTGAATAGAAGGTTATGCCCTGTCTGCCGCGGCCATCATGACGGCGACGCTTGCCACGGCCGCGGTCTCGGCGCGCAGGATACGCGGTCCAAGCGAAACGATCTGCCAATCCGCTGCCAGCGCGGCCCTGATCTCCCCCTCTTCAAAACCGCCCTCCGGTCCGATGAGGAGGCTGTAGGTCCCCCCATGCGCCGGTATGACGTCCGCCAGGCGCGGCGCAGCCGCCTGATTTGCGCTTCCCTCATAGGGCAAAAGGTCCACGCCGGGCGCTTGCGCCGCCCTTGCCAGGGCCGCTGCCAAGTCCAGCGGAGGCGAGAGGACCGGAACAACAACCCGCCCGCTCTGCTCAGCCGCTTCACGAAGAATCGCGCGCCAGCGCGGATATTTTTTCTCCAAAGCCGCCCCGGGGCGGACAATGCTGCGGGCGCTGATGACGGGCGCAAAGCGATTGACGCCCAGTTCCGTGCCCTTTTGCAGCACCCATTCAAACTTATCCGCCTTGAGGCTGCACTGATAAAGCGTCAGGTCGATTATCGGCTCAGTGAGGGGCGCGCTCCGCTCCACCGCGCGCCCGACGGCCGTTTTCCCGGCGATTCGGCTCAATTCCACCCGATATTCGTAGCCGTCGCCCGTAAAAACCCCAATTTGGGCGCCCGGTTCCAGGCGCAGGACCCGGCCGAGTTGTTGCGCCAGGGGCGTCAAGTCCACAGGATGCCCCACCACAATAGACGTATCAGGAAGATAAAAACGGTGCATGAAAATAGCAGTGGGAATAGGAGGAAACAGTAGATAAAGGCCGGCGCTGTGACTTTTGCTGTGATTTTCTCCAGAGCCTACTCTGGGGCGGCATCAGGCGTCACGCCTCACGTCGCTGCATAACCAGCGCGACCCAATCCTCCTCGCTCAGCGTTTCGATGACAGCAAATCCGTGGCGTTCACCCGCCCCACGCACGAGATGGGCCCGGTCGTCGAGAATACCGGCGAGGATGAGCACGCCGTCCGGCGCCACGGGCTCAGCCAGGGGCGTGTTATCATACGCCCCGTCGAAAAGTTTGACCAACACCTCGGCCAGAATGTTCGCCACAACAATCTGGAAGCGGCCGCTCTGCCCGGCCGGTACGCTTTCCTGGCGAATGGTGATCTGCTCGGGAGCCAGTCCGTTTAGCGCGGCATTCTCCGCGGCCGATTTCACGGCCAGGGGATCGATATCGGTGGCCAAAATTGGGCCGGCGCCCAACCTGGCGGCTACGACGGAAAGCACGCCGCTGCCCGTGCCCACATCCAGCACCGCATCACCGGGGCGGACGCGCGCCTCCAGCGCGGCAATGCAGAGGCGCGTACTCGGGTGCAGCCCCGTGCCGAAAGCCATGCCCGGATCCAGCTCAATGACGATATCATCGGACCGAGCGTCAAAATCTTCCCAGTGCGGCTTGAGGACGACCCGCCGCCCCACGCGCAGGGGTTTGTAAAATTGCTTCCAGGCGTGGGCCCAATCCTCTTCCCGAATGGCGCGGACGGTCGGTTCGGGGATGGGGCGCAGCAGGCTCAAACGCCAAAGCCCTTCCTCTATCTGCGTGCGGATGCGGTCGCCCCGCACGCCGGGCTTGATGTAGGTCTTTACGGTAAAGCGTTGCGCCGTTTCCAGGGGGACCTGCAGCGCCTCGCTCAGCTCAAAGCCGGTCCCCTCGATAACGGCTCCGCCGCCGCCCGCTTCGCCCGCCTCATTATCATCATCATAATCGCCGCCGTTATAGCGGTTAAAGAGCTCGCTTACCGCCTCGACCGATTCGGCGTCTACAACGACCGCCAGCTCCAGCAATTCATCCATGGTATATCCTGCCGGGTCCCGTTGACGTTTCATCAACGCATGAAGCGCATCGGGCCGGAGGCGCCGACCTGCACAGCGCGGTTTTGAAATCACGGGCGGTTTAGCCGCCGAAGATGCGGTCGAAAAAGCCTTTTTGCGGCTCGATGTGGGAATCGCCCAGCGTCTGGGCCAGCTTGCGCAGCAGGTCCTTCTGCTCGGGATTGAGATTCACGGGCGTCACGACCCGGGCGGTAATGATCATATCGCCGCGCCCGTTGCGCTGCACGCGCGGCACGCCCAGGCCGCGCTTAACGAAGCGCTTGCCGGTCTGGGTGCCGGCGGGAATATCCAGCTTCTCGATCTCACCGTCAATGGTGGGAACGTCAACCTCAGCGCCCAGCGCGGCCTGGGCGATGTTGATGGGCAGCTCAAGGTGCAGATTGACGTCGTCGCGCACAAAAATGGGGTGGGGCTCCACGGCCACCACAACATAGAGGTTGCCGGGAGGGCCGCCTAACTGCCCCACCTCGCCCTCGCCGGCCAGGCGAATGCGCGTCCCTTCGTCCACGCCCGCGGGAATTTTGACGTTCAGCTTGCGGGTGACGCGCATCCGCTTGCGCCCGTGGCAGACCGTACAAGGCGAGGCAATGATCTGCCCCGTCCCGTCGCAGGTCGGACAGGGCGAAGCGGTAATCACCGTCCCGAAAAGCGGGCTTTGCTGACGGCGCTGCACTTCGCCGGTCCCGTTGCAGGTAGAGCAGGTGACGGGCTGGGTAGGCGGCTCGGCGCCGCTGCCGTTACAGTGCTCGCAAACTTCCATACGCGGGACGTCCAACTCGCGCTCCGTACCGAAAACAGCCTCCTCGAAGGTGAGCGTTACGTCAGCACGCAGGTCTGCCCCCCGTCGCGGCTGGGCGCGGCGGCTGCGTGATGACGTTGCGCCAAAGCCGGCAAAGAGATCTTCGAAGATGCTGCCCAAATCGCCAAAACCGCCGGAGAAGTCGTTAAAGCCGCCCGCGCCGCTGACGCCGGCATGACCAAAGCGATCGTACGCGGCCCGCTTCTGGTCGTCGCTCAACACCTGATAAGCTTCGTTCAGCTCCTTAAAGCGAGCTTCCGCTTCTTCTGACTTGTTGACGTCGGGGTGGTATTGCTGGGCCAGCTTGCGAAAGGCCCGCTTGAGGGTGGCCTTATCGACGCTGCGGGGAACGCCCAAAACATCATAATAATCGCGTTGTGTTGTCATGCTTTCGTTTTATTCCCAACTAATAATCCAGGCGCACGCACCGGCCAACAAGATTGTCGCACCGATGACGGCCGCCCACTGACTCGGCAGAAAGCCGACGTGGCGTGCGCTAAAAAAAAGTATAACGACCATACCAATGGCCAGCACAATCCAATTTGACAAGAGCGAGTGCTCAGTCCAAAAACGCTTTAATTCATCCATGTACGGTTACCGTTTGGTTTCAGAAGCAACGCGCGGGCAGCGGATACGTAAGCGGATGCGTAACAACGGCGCCCGGAACGAAGCTCACGCGCGTTCATCACGCATTGCCCGTCGCTCTTCGACTTTGACCAGGATATCGCTCCAGAGCTTGTCCAGGCGCGCATACAGCATCGGCAGATCGCCGTTGTTCTCAATGACCACATCGGCCATGGCCACCTTTCCGGCCTCTGACGGCTGGGCGGCCATGCGGGCCCGGGCGTCTTCTTCACTCATGCCCCGCCGCTCCATGAGGCGCCGCAATTGCACCTGGGGGCGTGAGGTCACCACCCAGACTTCGTCGCTCAGATTGACCAGGCGTCCCGATTCCAGCAATTTGATGGCTTCCAGGATCACCACATCGGCCGGGGAGTCCAAAATCTTCCAGCGCAGCAATTCAAACGTCGCGGGGTGGACAATCTCCTCCAGCCGCTTTAGGGCCTCGGCGTCATGAAAGACGATATCACCCAGGCGCACCCGATCAATTTCATTGGCGTCAGTCAAAATCTCACTACCGAATTCGGCGATGACCTTATCGTGGGCGGGACCGTCGGGGGCCATAGCCGCATGGGCCGCCTTATCGGCATCAAGCACGCACGCGCCCTTTTCCGCCAGGTACGCCAGGATCGTACTTTTGCCGGTGGCAATATTGCCCGTCAACCCGATAGAATAAAGCGGCCCTGCACTGGATCGATTCACGACTTTTCCTTGCTGCTTTCTCTTGCTGAAATTTCGCAATCACATCAATCTACAACGCACCACAGTATAGCATAAGCCTGACCCGGTCAGGAAAATTTTTTTTGATTTTATCGTTGTCCAATGTTAATTTTATTGTTGTTCAACGTTAACGGGAGAAAATGCAGGGTAAGCTGGCAGATGCCGTTGTGTCAGGGCGTCAGGGACAAGCTTCCGCGCCGGCGCAGACAAAGGCTTTTTTAACGATTTGAAATTATTGCCCACCAGTGGTTTAATATGTGACGGTAATGCCATGACTGACCGGAAGCCGTACGATACCCCTGTTTATCCGCTTCAGTTTTTGGCTTGACAAATCGGCGCAACAAAGCCGAATTGTGACGCTACCATCTTACCGACGGGCGCCCAACGCCTTCACTAACCAATTGTTTTTTTCCAACTTAAATAAGGAGACCATTCGTATGAAGCGAAGCAAACTGCTTTTGGTGTTGACTGCTATCCTGGTTTTGGCGCTTTCCGCCTGCGCCGCGCCCGTGGCGCCGGCAGGCGATGCCGGCTCCAGCGATACAGGCAGTGAAGCTGCCGCGGGCGGCGGGGACGCCACCTGTGACGACGCGATCGGCTGTATCGAAATCGCGCCCGGCGACCCTCTCAAGGTGGGCGGCATGTTGACTATTTCCGGCGCCACCGCTTATCTGGGTGAAGACTCCCGCGGCGGTATCGAGATCGCCGTGAACGAGCGCGGTCAGATCGACGGCCACGACATCACCGTGCAGATTGAGGATTCCCTCTGCAGCGCCGAGGGCGGCCAGACCGCGGCCCAGAAGCTGGCTGCGGACCCCACCGTCGTGGGCATCATCGGCACCAACTGCTCCAGCTCGGGCGCGGCGGCGCTGCCCATCGTCAGTTCAGCCGGCATGTTGATGATCTCTTCCTCCAACACCAGCCCCGTTCTGACCAGTGCTGATACGGAAGCCGGCGGCATCTGGCAGCCCGGCTACTATCGCACCGCCCATAATGACCTCTTCCAGGGCCGCGTAGCCGCTGAGTTTGTTTTCAACGAACTGGGCGCCACGACTTTGGCCACCATCCACGACGGCAGCCCCTATGCTGAGAGCCTAGCCGCAGTCGCAGCGGACGTCTTCACCGAACTGGGCGGCGAGGTCACCTATCAGGGTGCAGTCAACGTGGGCGACACGGACATGCGCCCCATCCTGACCGAAGTCTCCTCGAACCCGCCGGACGTTCTCTACTTCCCCTTCTTTGAGCCGGAAAGCGACTTCATGGCTGCCCAGGCCAAAGAAATCACGGGACTCGAGAACACGATCCTCATGAGCGCCGACGGCTCGCTGGTCGATTCCTTCCCCGAAAACGCGGGCGAGGCGGCGGTCGGCATGTATCTCTCCGGCCCGTATCTGAACCCGGAAAACACGGCCTATGCCGACTTCCTGGCCAAGTGGGACGAGGAAATTGGCGGCGTTCCGCCCAGCGGTTTCCACGCCCATGCTTATGACGCCACCAACATGCTCCTGGATGCGGTGCAAGCCGTAGCCCAGGAGTCATCCGACGGCACGCTGCTCATCGGCCGCCAGGCGCTGCGGGATGCTCTGACCGCCACGAAGGATTATCCCGGCCTGACGGGCACTCTCTCGTGTAACGAGACCGGCGACTGCGCAACCGGCGAAGCGCTGGGCATCTATGAGGTGACCCAGGCCGAAGTCGACGGCAACTGGCCGCCTCCGGTCGTTTACACGCCGTAATGCGCTGCGTGATGCGTAACGCGTGAGGGATCGGCGTGGAAAAAGTCCGGGCAACCGAACTTTTTCCGCCACGACCTTTCACCCGTTACGCATCACCCTTCCACACTTGACGCATCACTCCACAGCGTACAGATTGTCACTAAAGCCGGGGAGGGGCCTCCTCCTTCCCCGGCTTTCTTCATGAAAAAGTTCATGACGAACAGGACCTCCTATGGCAGCATCCGCCAAACCGGCCCGGACGGGCTTTCTCAGTAAAGACTATTTTGAGCGCATGACCTGGGTTGACTGGGTTCTCAACGCGCTCCGCGTTCTCATCCTTGCGCTGGTCATCATCGGCGCAACCAACACCCTGCTGTCCGGCAAATATACGCTTGCCCAATGGGTAAGTCTGATTATGTCCGGCCTTGCCCAGGGCAGCATCTATGCCCTCATTGCCTTGGGCTACACGCTGGTCTACGGCATTTTGCTCATGATTAACTTCGCCCACGGCGAAGTCTACATGGCCGGCGCCTTTACCGCGTACTTTATCGCCGACTGGACCGCCAAGAGCGGACTGTTGGCCAGCGCGCCCGTGATTGCCGTTTTGATTTGGGTCATTGTCGCGGCCCTTGTCTCCATGGGCGTAGCCGTACTGCTGGAGCGGGTGGCGTATCGCCCCCTGCGCGGCGCACCGCGCCTGGTGCCGCTCATCACCGCGATTGGGGCCTCCTTCTTCCTGCAATACACCTTCCGGGGCCTCTACGGCACCGGCTTCAAGTCCTACCCCGCCGTGCCCATAATTCAGGGCAGCGTGGCGATTGGCGGCTTCAACATCCTCATCGCCCAGCTTGTGGTCTTCTTCTCCGCGCTGGTGCTCATGCTTGCCCTCTACTGGCTCATCGAGCGCACCAAAATGGGCAAGGCCATGCGCGCCGTCTCCGAGGACAAAGAAGTCTCCCGCCTCATGGGCATCGACATTGATCGGGTCATTGTCTTCACCTTCCTGCTGGGCGGGGCCCTGGCCGGCGCGGCCGGCGTCATCAACGGCCTCTACCGGCCCCAGGGCGTCAACTTTTTCATGGGCTTCTTTCCCGGCATCAAGGCTTTTACCGCCGCGGTGCTGGGCGGCATCGGCAGCGTGCCCGGCGCGATGCTGGGCGGCATCTTCCTGGGGATTATCGAGTCGGTCGGTCCCAGCCTGATTCTGGACGGGCTGGGCATTAACTCGGCCAATCAGCTCAAAGACGTCATCGCCTTCACCATGCTGGTCTTCGTTCTCATCTTCCGACCGCAAGGCATTCTGGGCGAACGCCTGAAGGAGAAGAAAGCATGAACCACACCTCTTCACTTTCCTGGCGCAGCCTGCTCAATATCGGCCTGCTGGCCGGACTGGCCATCGTCTACACCGGCCTCATCGGCATGATCCAGGTCTTCAGCGAGCGGGGCATTATCGCCGGCGTGCTGACCATGGGGCAGATCATGATCTTCCTGCCGCCGCTGGTTGCCGGGTACATGGCCGCACGACGCAGTCGGGAACAAGGCGCGGGGCGCATGATCCTCAATGCCGGGTTGGCAGGGCTCATCGCCGCGGTTTTGCCCGTGATCCTGGTTTTACTGATCCGCCAGCTTGACGTAATGGGCGTTGACATCCGCTCCATGTTCGTCAATGCGTCCAAAGCGCTCATCGACCACCTCACTTTTGAGCGCGGCATTGGTCCCGGCCTGGCCATGCTCGTCGGCTTCATGACCGCGCTGGGCCTCGCAGGCGGGGCGCTCATGGCCCTGCCCGAGCGCATTCGCCAGACGCTGATTACCGGGACGACGTGGGTCATCGGCATCGGCTTGCTCAGCGAGTTCATGATCCAGATTCTGCGCAATCTCTTCGGCAACCAGGCCGGCCGCTCCATTTTTCAGGCCGGGGCCCTCAAGCCGATTCCCGCGCTGATTATCTTCATCGTGACCGCCGGCATCTATTACTTCTGGCAGCTGCAGGGCGCCAACATCCGCGCCCGCTACGCCCGCTCCGGCGAGGGGACCAAACAAACGTTTCAGCGGACGAGCGTGGGGCTGCTGGGCATTCTGCTCCTGATGCTGCCCTGGATTGTGGGCACTTTCCTGAGCGAGGTGCTGGCCAACGTGGGTCTGTATGTCCTCATGGCCCTGGGCCTCAACATCGCGGTGGGCCTGGCCGGTCTTTTGGACCTGGGCTACGTGACCAACTTTGCGGTGGGCGCCTACGTCATGGGCGCGCTCACGTCCACCGGCCCCCTGGGATTGGCAGAACTGAACTTCTGGATCGTGCTTCCCATCAGCGTACTGGCGGCCATGACCACCGGCTTTCTGCTGGCGCTGCCGGTTCTACGCATGCGGGGCGACTATCTGGCCATCGCCACCCTGGGCTTCGGCGAAATCATCCGCCTCCTGGCGCTCTCCGACTGGCTGGCGCCCTATATCGGCGGCGCGCAGGGCATCCTCTTTATCCCCAAGCCGCATATCGGTTCGCTCACCATCGACACGCCCGAAACCTTCTACTATCTGATCCTGGCAGCCTGTTTTATCATGCTCTTCATCTCCATCCGCCTCAACAATTCCCGCACCGGCCGCCAGTGGATGGCCATGCGCGAGGATGAGGACGCCGCCGGCGCAATGGGCATCGACACCACCCTGGCCAAGCTGCTCGCCTTTACGCTCAGCGCGGCCAGCGGCGGCCTGGCGGGTGCGATCTTCGCCAGCAAACTGGGGGCCATTTTCCCCCACAGCTTCAGCCTGCTCATCTCCATCAACGTCCTCTCTATCATCATCGTGGGCGGCATGGGCAGCATTCCCGGCATTGTGGTGGGCGCTCTGGCCCTCATCGGCCTGCCCGAACTGCTGCGCGAATTCTCCGACTATCGCCTGCTGCTCTACGGGGCCCTCCTCATCATCATGATGCTGGTGCGGCCGGAAGGTCTCTGGCCCTCCGCCGTACGCCGACGGGAGTTACAGAGCGATGCAGCCGAAGCCGCGGCCGCGGATTAGAGGGAGATGATTCATGACTGACAACATTCTTGTCGCCGATAACGTAGTCAAGCGCTTCGGCGGCCTTACAGCTGTGAACAAGGTTGACTTCACCATTCCCCGCCTGGGCATCGTCAGCATTATCGGGCCTAATGGCGCGGGCAAAACCACCTTCTTCAACTGCATTACCGGCTTCTATCAGATCGATGAAGGCGATATCCTGTTCGACGGGCAGCGCCTCAACGGACGCACGACCGACCAAATCACCCGCATGGGCATCGCCCGCACCTTCCAGAATATCCGCCTCTTCGGCAACATGACCGCCATTGAAAACATCATGGTCGGTCAGGAGTCCCATCTCTCGTCCACGTGGCTGGGCGCCATCTTCGGCACGCCCAAAACCCGGACCGAACAGCAAGAGTCGGAGGAGGAAGCCAACCGGCTGCTCAACTTCGTCAATCTGCGGGGAAAGGGCGATCTGCTGGCCAGAAATCTGCCTTACGGCGACCAGCGCCGTCTGGAAATCGCGCGGGCCCTGGCCAGCAGGCCCAAGCTGCTGCTGCTGGATGAACCGACCGCGGGCATGAACCCGCGGGAGACGGCCGAGACCACCGATTTTATTCGCAAGCTGCGGGACGAGTTCGAGATCACCGTGCTCCTCATCGAGCACGACATGCGGGTGGTCATGGGCATTTCGGAAGACATCACCGTGCTGGACTACGGTCAGAAAATCGCGGAGGGGCCGCCGGCCGCCATCCAGAGCAACGAGCGGGTTATTGAGGCCTATCTGGGCCAGGGCGCGGCAGCCAGCGCCACCGTCAGCGTTGAGGAATAGGCTGATAAAATCGGGATGGGGCGAATCAGGCGGATGGACGCAGATTGTTCAAGCGAAGCTTACGTGAATCCGCCCAATCGAAGCGCCATCCGACTCCCACGTATTCGATCACGATGCAGGAAGAGGGATTATGGCTCTACTGGAAGTTGATAACATACACGCTTATTACGGCAAGATTCACGCGCTGAAGGGCGTCTCCCTGACGGTTGAGAAAGGGGAAGTCGTATCGCTCATCGGCGGTAACGGCGCGGGGAAGACAACGACCCTGCGCTGCATTTCGGGGCTCATCAAGCCGACGGACGGCAGCGTTACGTTTGACGACGACGTTGTAGCCGACTACGCTGCCCATGAGTTGGTGCCCATGGGCATTGCCATGGTGCCCGAAGGGCGCGGCATCTTCTCCAAGCTGACCGTACAGGAAAACATGGAGATGGGCGCCTTCTACCGCAACGACAAAGAGGGCATCAAGCAGGATATGGAGCACGGCTACCATATCTTCCCCCGGCTGGCCGAGCGTCGCACCCAAATCGCAGGCACCATGAGCGGCGGCGAGCAGCAGATGCTGGCCATGGCCCGGGCCCTCATGTCCAAGCCGCGCCTGTTGCTCCTGGACGAGCCGTCCATGGGGCTGGCTCCGGTGCTGGTCGAGCTCATCTTCGACACAATCAGGGACATTAACCAGCAGGGCGTGACCGTGCTGCTGGTGGAGCAGAACGCTCACATGGCGCTCCAGATCGCAAACCGGGGCTATGTGCTCCAGACCGGCGAAATCATCCTCAGTGATAACGCCGCGTCCCTGCGCAAAGACCCCATGGTGCAGAAGGCCTACCTGGGCATCGACTAGATTCCGTTGACGTTTGCCTGGACGGACGATTAAAGCAGAACCAAAGAGGGCGGATGAGCTAAAATTTGCTCATCCGCCCTCTTTATTTGAGCGCCTGCAAAACGAGCCGCCCGCTGCATACGCATCCCAAGACGGGTTTAGCCGGAAAAGCCCGCCATAAGCGTTGCAATAAGGAGCGAGGCGCAGGCTGTGAGCGCAAAGACCACCAACATGGGAATGATAATGGTAATGATAGCCTTTCCCTGGGTGAGCCCATGCTCCACCTTGGTGGCGAAATAAGCCAGGACCAGGCCGTAGATGAAGAGGAAGAAGTTCAGACAGCCGCCCAAAAAGGGTACGAAGCCCAACACGGAAGAAAGGATGGAGATAGGCGCCTGAATGCCGGCCAGCAGGTAGGCATAGCGACCGAATTCACCCTGCCCGCCCAATGCACGGGCGATGAAGTAAACAATCCCCGCAAAAACCAGGAAGAAAAGGGGCGTAAGAATAATGCTCATCAGTCCCGCGCCGCCGCCGATACCGCCGATCATGCCCTGGAGCGCGGCCGCGGCCTCGGGCGGCATGTCCGCCGTGTCCATCATGCTCAGCATGCCCTGCGCCGCGCTGCGGAACATCTGCGCCTGAATGAACCCCAAAATGCCGCTGATGATGCCGGCAATCACCATCCAAATCAGGGCCGTCGTCAGATTGGCCTGGGGCTTCATCCGCTCGGTTTCAAATGCCTCCTCATTCGGATGGGTCAGAATATTCATCCAGGTTTGGAACGTGGCGTTAAAGTCCATAAATCATGCCTCCTTGTGGCTTGGAATAAGTCAGAACCGCTGAGCAGAGGGGAGAAAAGGGTAACCGTTATAACGGTCTAACCGCGTGGGGTCCGGTTGAGCCACAGCCATTATAGCAGCCGCCGCGGAAAGCCAAAAGTCACTTTTGTAAGGAGGGAGAACGCTACGCAGCGGCGAGGCTAATGGCCGCAGAACGCGTCATCAAGTCGCGAATCACGCCCCTAACGCCCGGCGGGCCAGCCAGGCGCAACCCAGAATCGGGGCATCGGTGTCCAGCGCATTGGGCAGAATGCGCACCCGCCGGGCAAGCGCGTCAAAGGCATAACGCTTGACAGCGGCCCGGGCCGGAATAAAGAGAGAATCGCCGCAGTGGGCGACGGAGCCGCCCACGACAAAGCACTCAATATCCAGCGTCATGGCCTGGGCTCCGACCATGGCCCCGAGCGCCTCGCCCGCCTGGGCGATGACGGCTTCAGCCAGCGGATCTCCGGCCGCGGCCAGCTCGTTCACCTGCGCGCCGGTGATCCCGGTCTCCATATCCCAGGAAGGCGCGATGCTCTGGCAGGCGGCAGCGTAGCGTCGCGCCAGCCACGGTCCGCTGAGGAAAGTCTCTGCACAGCCAATGGAGCCGCAGTGGCACTGAACGCCGTGAAGGTCGATGGTGGCGTGACCGAATTCGCCCGCCGCGCCGCGCAGGCCGTGGTAAAGGCGGCCGTCCATGATGATGGCCGCGCCCACGCCGGTGCCGATGATGATGTAGACCATGCTCCGCTCGCCCAGGCCGGCCCCAAAATAATATTCGCCCAGACCGGCCGCTTTGGCGTCATGCTCCACGCGCACGGGTGCATGGAGCTGAGCCTCCAGCATGGCCTGGAGCGGCATGTGGTGCAGGCCGGGAATGTTGACCGGCTCCAGCAGCGTCCCCGTGATGTGATCCAGCGGGCCGGGCGCGCAAATGCCGACCGCGGCCAAGTCCGCGCCGAGGGATATCTCTGCCTGCAAGGCGCCGATTGTCGCATCGATGCGCTCAACCAGCGATTGAGGGCCGCGCCAATCCTCCGTAGCAAAGCGTCGCCGGGCCGCGATCTCATTCTCCGGCGAGACCAGACCGATCTCAGTCTTCGTCCCGCCCAGGTCAATGCCGATTACCCATGGGGGCATGGTGAGTTCTCCGTTTTCTGATCATGCCGCGTGCGTCAGTCTTCCTGCATCATCCGTTCGGCCACCCGCAGCGCTTGCGCCGCAATCGTGAGAGCCGGGTTGATGGCGGACGAGGAAACAAAAAAGGACGAATCAACGACGTAGAGATTTTCTATGTCATGGGTGCGGCAGTAGGGATCCAACACCGATGTGGCCGGATCATGGCCGAAGCGCACCGTGCCGCACTGATGAGAGTTAGTTTCAATGCCCATGGGCTGCACAAAGACAAAGGGATAACCGGCCCTTCGCATCATGGTGCGGGCCGCGTCGGTCAGCTTACGGTGGGCGAGAAGGTTATTGGGCCGCCAATTCACGCGCACGCGGCCGTCGCTCCCCAGCAGAATGCGATTTTCCGGATCGGGCAGATCCTCGGACATGACCCACCAATCCACGCTGCGATTGGCCATCCACTGCAGGACAGGGCGAGGAACCAGAGGCTGGGCCGCCGTGAGCATGCCGGCTTGCAGCTTGCCCAGCAATTGCAAATTGCCCATGGGGTGCGGCCAATCAGGCCCGTCGGCGTAGAAATCATTGACGGCGAGCGTTTTTTGAAAAACGGTGGGATTGGGCCGTCGGGGATCGACAGCCATGAGCGCGGTGTTATTGTGAACCATGTAATGACGGCCCACCATGCCCGACGAATTGGCCATCCCCGCAGGATGATGATCACTGGCCGAACGCAGGAGCAGCAGCGCCGAGTTCACCGCGCCGCACGCGACGACCACGCGATCAGCGTAGACGGTGACGGGCTCGCCGTTTCGTTCGGCTTCCACGCCCGTGATGCGGCGGCCGGTCTCATCCGTGAGCAGACGCACCGCGCGGGTATTGGTCCATAGCGTTACGTCCTCGCTCTCCAGCGCAGGGCGCACGCCGCAAATATCGCTATCACCCTTGGCCAGCACCTTACACGGGAAGCCGTCACACGTTTTGCAGCGGATGCAGCGCCCGTCCTCGCGCAAATCCACGCCCATGGGATAGTGAAAAGGATGCAGGCCCTGGGCGCGCAACCGCTCGCTCAACTCTTCGATGTAGGGTTCATGGGGCACGGCAGGGAAGGGGAAAGGACCGGAGCGCGGCGGCTCGGTGGGATCCTCGCCCGGCTCGCCGTGGACCAGGTAAATTTTCTCCGCCTGAGCGTAGTAGGGCTCCAGTTCGGCATAGCTGATGGGCCAGGCGGGAGAGACGCCCTGGGCATGCTCGATGGCCTCAAAATCATGGACGCGAAAGCGGGGCAGGGCCGCGCCGTAGACCTTGGTATTGCCGCCCACGTAGTAATGGACGCCCGGCGCAAAGGGCTTATCGTCGGGTCCGTACCACGTTTCCCTGGGCTTATAACGCTGCTCATCGAAGACGGCCTGAGGCTCCCAGTTTTCCGCTTCCTGGGGCAGATAGTCGCCCCGCTCCAGAAGCAGGATGCGCATGCCGCTCCCACGCAGGGCATAGGCCAGCGTGCCGCCGCCCATGCCCGTACCGATGATGATAAGATCAAAGTCGTTGGTCATGACACCCTCCTGTAACGGTTCGGCCTAAACACTACGGCAGAAATCTCACGGCGCTATCTCCCATAGGCGCTATCCGCGGGTTTCCGCCCCGATTTATGATGTTCTTTCCTCCATTTCGGCAACGCGCACCCAGCGCGCTTCCCGGGACGATGTTTCCGCGGCAGCCATGACGGCCTGAATATGCAGGCCGTCGGCCAGAGTAGGCGCGGCCGGCCCGTCCTCGGCAACGGCTTTGAGGAACTGATATTGACATTCGGCATGCGCACGCACAAAGCTGGGCGCCATGCTCCAGTCAGGGCTTCGGGCTCCTTCGTAGCGGCCGACCGTCTCCACCTTCGTCATGCCGCGCAGGCCGCCCAGGGGCTTATTCGCATCACGTACGTCATACACCTGAAGCCAACTGGGGTCCTGGGCGTCAAAGCGCAATGCGCCCTTTTCGCCAAAAATCTCCACCACCAACTCGTTGGGCGAGCCCGTCCCCATGCGCGAGCTTTCCACAAGCCCCAGCGTACCATCGGCCATGCGGGCGTGCATAAAGACGATATCATCCACATCTACGGCAACCGTCTCCTGAACATTGGCCGCAGCCGGCCGCTCGGTGA
Source organism: Caldilineaceae bacterium (assembly GCA_020433455.1). GTDB lineage: Bacteria > Chloroflexota > Anaerolineae > Caldilineales > Caldilineaceae > JAGRCP01. Next base: position 44,536 of record JAGRCP010000027.1, read on the forward strand.
TGAGCGTCTCCATAACGGCCTGCACCTGGTCAAAGTCGCCCAGCAAATAGTAGAGCAGGTCGAGAACATGGGACCCCAGATCAAAGAGAACGCCCCCGCCGGCCACGGCACGCTGCTGTCGCCATGAGATAGGCTTCAGGGGATCAATGTAGCTGGAGCGATAGTAGCGCCCGCGGAACGAGAAGATTTTGCCCAGGAAGCCCTCATCCATCAGTTGCCGGGCCCGGATAATGGCGGGAAAGAAGCGAAAGTTAAAGGTCATCTGCGTTTTGACGCCGGCTGCGTTGGCTGCGGCGACCATGCGTTGGGCCTCGGCCACATTCATGGCCAGGGGCTTTTCGCAGTAGATATGTTTGCCCGCCTGGGCCGCGGCGACGACAATCTCAGCGTGAGCAACGTTGGGTACAGTTACATCTACCACATCAATATCCGGCCGGGCCAGCAGTTCGCGATAGTCCGCCGTCCAAAACTCACAGCCGATCTCCTGGGCGGCCTTGCGTGCGCTCTCCGCATGGGTGGTCGCCACGCCCGCAACCTGCACGCTATCGGCAGGCAGGCCATAATAAAAAGGGATGGAACGATAGGCCAGGGCATGCACCCGACCGATGCCGCCGTAGCCGATGAGGCCGATTTTGAGAGGGTTCATGGTAATCCTTGAAGATTAAAGATCGAAGATTGGTTGGTGAGAGATTCGGGATTGAAAGATGACGAATTGGTAACGGAGCGTTATTCGACCCAATCTTTACTCTTCAATCTTGAGCCTTCTGCTCGCCTCATCCATCACAGCGCGCAACTTCTTCACCGCGGCTTCAATTTCACCCGTGCCGGGTTGAAGCTTGCCGTTGGGGCCTTTGAGCAGAGGCGAAGAAAACTCGCCCACGGTCATACCCGCGGCGATGAAGTCAGCTACGTTGCCCGCATTGAGGCCGCCGTCTTCCATGACGTCAATGCTTGCGCCCAGCCCCGCATCCTCAACCATGCGACGCAGGCGAAGAATGTTGTCTATCATCATGGGGTCCATGGTGTGGGGGCTCTTGCCCGTCTCCCTGGCCCAGAAATAGGCCCGGCTCTCGTATTCCACGATGTCGATGTAAGGCTGCATGTACTGCTCGAAAGCGCTAATGGGCGTTCCCTGCCAGGCCCAGACGCCCGCCTTCAGCCCCAGGACATCCTTGATGAAGGAGACGGCCTGCATGGTCAGTTCACCCATGGTCTCCAGCGGCAGCGTAATGAGGTTGACGCCCAAATCGGCCAGTTGGCGGAAGACGTCAAAGCCGGGTCGCACCATCTGAAGTTGGGCTTCGATCTCCAGGTGCGTGCTCTTACGCGTCGCCTCGATAATGTCGAAGCCGCCCCGGGGCATGCCAAAGTCCATATACTTGCCGTCCCGCACTTCGATATGCAGCCAGTCCACGCCGGCCGCTTCCAACTCCTGCACCTGCGCACCCAGCACCGCGTAATCCGCCCAAAAGAGGCCGGCCGCGATCTTGCAGGACGGAGTTACCTTACCGATTTTCTTCTCCACTTTTTCCTCCCCTGTTCTCAAACTTGATCAACTTGTCTTGTCCCTTCTCCCGCTGCCGATTTATCGGCTCTCCAACACTGCCTGCACGGTAGCCGCATCACTGCACAGCACGTCAATCACACCCGTACGCAGCGCGCCGACTACGGCGTCCCGCTTCTCCTGGCCCAGCGCAACCGCCATGACGGTATCCACATCCGCCAGTTCGGTCAGATTCAGGCCGACGACGCGGCGGTTAAAGCCGCTGTTGTCGGCCTGACCGTTGAGCGTAAATATCTGCCCCGCCATATCGCCCACTCCGCCCGCACGGCGGATTCCGGCCAGCTCATCAGCCGTTAGATAACCGCCCCGGACAAACTCAGACGTCTCCGGGTCCAGGTTGCCGATTCCAACCAGCGCAACGTCAGCCTGGCGGGCCAATTCCAGAACACGGCGGATATCCCGCTGGCTGCGCAAAACCTCTGCATCTGCGCCGCTGTCGGCCACCAATGGCGCCACCAGATAGTGCGCAACGCCCCCCAGCTTGCCGGCCAACGTGCGGGTCAACGCCGCGCTGTCCAGTTCCGGCGAAGTGAGGGCGAGGCTGCCCACGGCCTGGACCACGTTCACGCGGTCGGCAAAGCCAGGCTGCACGGCATGAATCACCTCATATGTGGAGCGGCCCAGGCAGACCGTCAACATCATCTCATCGTGGAGCATCTGCTCCAGGTAACGCGCCCCCAGTTGACCCAGCCGGGCAAGGGCGTAGCGCACGTCACTGCCGCCGGGTCGCAGAACCAACGCCTCGCGCAGGCCGAACGCCCGGCGCAGCGCCTGCTCCAGTTCCGCCTCCCGCTGGAGCGGCCAGGCAATCGTGAAGCGAATGACTCCCTCTTCCCGGGCCTGCTTGAGCAAGCGATAAATCTTGACGCGTGAAAGACCCAGCGCCGCGGCAATGGCGTTCTGGGTCAGCTCTTGCTCGTAGTACATGGCCGCAACCTGGGCGAGGAGATCATGCTCTTCGTAGGTCAGCATCGCGTCTCATTATGTGCAATTGAACATCAATTGTGAAATTGCACATAATATAGAGCAAGCCAAAGGGTTTGTCAATCCCGTTTAATTGGCGTCAATTAGCGAAGACTCCGCTCTGCCCCGGCGAAACAGGGGATGGCCGTCAATCGCGGCGGCGCCTGGATTCAGGAAAATAAGCTCCACGTCGCTTAGCGGCCATCAGGTAAGAAGATGGATTTCAACCGATTCAGTCCGTTGCCGTTTTTGTTGCGCCAAGTGTAATGCACCGAACTAGTCAGCCGCCTATTGCGTTTGGTATACTGATAACCTGATTATCTTTATGGAGGATTCGTACATGAAAGGCAATTGGAGCCGCAATGCGTTTGTTTACCTGCTGATTATCATTGCAGGTGCAGCGCTTTTTCTAAATATGTCCCGACCGGCTCAGGAGCAGCAGCAGATCACGCTGAGCCAACTGGCCGAGGCAATCAAAACCGACAACGTAACCGACATCGTTGTGGACGATGCGCAAGTGGAAGTTACCACCAAATCTTCCACGACGCCCCAGGTTACCCGTCGCGAAAACGGCGTGCCCCTGACGGAGACGCTCCTCGGCCTGGGCGTGACGCCGGAAGAGATGAGCGACGTCAACCTGGAATACAGGCCGCCCAGCAACACGGGCAACTGGCTGGCGCTGCTGATCAACCTGCTGCCGCTGCTCTTTATCGTAGGGCTTTTCTTCTTTCTCTTCCGCCAGACCCAAGGGTCAAACAACCAGGCCCTCTCGTTCGGCAAGAGCAAAGCGCGCATGTTTACGGGCGATAAGCCCACCGTCACCTTTCAGGATGTGGCCGGGGCCGACGAAGCCAAGCAGGAGCTGGAAGAGATTGTCGAGTTCCTGCGCGAGCCTCAGAAGTTCGCGGCGTTGGGCGCCCGCATCCCCAAGGGCGTACTGCTGATCGGGCCGCCGGGTACGGGCAAGACCCTCATGGCCAAGGCCGTCTCCGGCG
>JAGRCP010000028.1 GCA_020433455.1 Caldilineaceae bacterium
TCCTCTGAAATACTGCCTTGCCCATTGACGAATGTCTCCTTGTTAATGGAGTTTCTGCGAATTTCTTTTCTGATTTGTTGCAGAACTCTATGTCTTCTCGTTGAATTAGCAGCCGCCCGAAAAGGGCGGCCTCTGTCTATCTATATTTTCGCTTCCCCACCTCGGTTATTTGTTGTAGGGAAGCGTCGGCAATAAGGAGCCCACAATCGGACTTGAACCGATGACCTCATTCTTACCAAGAATGTGCTCTACCGACTGAGCTATGTGGGCATACCAACCAACGGTTACGAGCGTTTGTCGGTTAGTAAGTGGGCGGGGGCGGATTCGAACCACCGTAGGCGATAGCCGGCTGATTTACAGTCAGCTCCCTTTGTCCACTCGGGCACCCGCCCACACTTGTTTGTACGTTTGGTCGAACTTCCAGAGCCGACGATGGCTTTCACCCCGTCGCCAGAGCCGACGATCGGATTTGAACCGATAACCTGCTGTTTACAAGACAGCTGCTCTGCCGATTGAGCTACGCCGGCGTGACGTCGATTTCGCACTGCAAACACAACGTTGCACAAACGCACACGATTTGCCATTATAGCATAACCCTGAAAGTGGTCAAATTTTAGCATGCTTGAATTGATTTACATTTCTTGTTTTCTGCCCCTATCATTTTGTTTGGATATACAACCTGACAAGGTGAGAATGGTCTCAGAGTGGAGTGGAGAATACGCAACCTGAGCCACTGTGACCACACTCATTTCTCGCTTGATCTGTTTTCCCAATCACCCTATCCGGAAAGGAAGCAACACATGGCCCTATTGGAAGGCATGCTCACATTGGACGAACTGGCAGCCCGGGCGGCAAACGGAACCATCGATACGGTGGCGCTGCTTTTTACAGACCTGTATGGTCGCCTTATGGGCAAGCGCTTTGACGCCGAGTTTTTTGTGGATGAGGCGGCGGAGGCGGGCGCCCATAGCTGTGATTACCTGCTCACGGTCGATATGGAGATGGAGCCTGTGCCCGGGTATGCCTACGCCAACTGGGAGCGGGGCTACGGCGACTTTCATCTCGCGCCGGACCTGGATACCTTGCGCGTAGCCGATTGGCTGGACCGGACGGCCATTGTGCTTTGCAATGTTGAGGATGATGCAACCCATGCGCCGGTTCCTTTTGCGCCTCGCTCTATCCTGCGCAGACAAATAGAGCAGGCCGCCCAGGCCGGATACCGCAGCATGGCTGCTTCAGAATTGGAGTATTTTATCTTTACCGATTCCTATCGACAGGCGGCGCACCAGGGATATGCCGGACTGGAGCCGGCCGGGTGGTATATCGAAGACTACCATGCTCTGCAGGGTACGCGTGAAGAGCATTTCAACGGCGCTGTGCGTCGTCACCTCAAAGCATCGGGCATTCCCGTCGAGAATTCCAAAGGCGAGTGGGGGCCGGGGCAGCATGAGTTGAACATACGCTACGCCGACATCCTAGCCATGGCCGATCGCCATATGCTTTACAAGCAGTGCTTGAAGGAAGTTGCGGATCAACAGGGTATTAGCGTAACGTTCATGGCCAAGTATGCAGCCGAACTGGCCGGCTCCAGCTGTCACGTCCACTTGAGCCTTTGGCAGGATGAGCAAAATGTTTTTGCCGGCAACCAGGCGTTGGGTCCGGTGCAGTGTTCCGATCAGTTTCGTTGGTTTCTGGGCGGATGGCTCAAGCATCTGCCCGATTTCATGGTTTTCTATGCGCCGACAGTCAATTCTTACAAGCGCTATCAGGCCGGCTCATGGGCGCCGACGCGCATTGCCTGGAGTTACGACAATCGGACGGCGGGTTTCCGGGTAGTTGGTCGGGGGCCAAGCCTGCGCATCGAATGCCGCGTGCCCGGCGCAGACTGTAATCCGTATCTGACCTACGCGGCTGCGTTGGCTTCCGGCCTGGACGGCATTGCCAATCAGATCGAGCCGCCGCCGCTTTTCGACGGAGATATCTACGCCGCCCAGGAATTGCCCCACGTCCCCCGGACCCTGCATGCGGCAACCAGACTTTTTGCCGAAAGCGAATTCGTGCGGCGCACGTTGGGCGATGCGGTGGTTGAGCATTACGCGCATTTCTACCGGGTCGAGCAGGCCGCCTACGATAATGCAGTCACCGATTGGGAGCGAAAGCGCTATTTCGAGCGTATCTGATAAACATGCCTGTTGGACCAAAAATACAGGAGATAATGACCATGCGTTTACAAGGCAAGACCGCTGTGATTACGGGCGCCGGAAGCGGCATCGGCAGGGCAAGCTGTTTGCTCTTTGCACAGGAAGGGGCCAATGTGGTCGCAGCCGACATCAATGAGGAGAGCGCCGCGGCAACAGCCGAAGCGTGCCAGGCAGCCGGCGGCGCGGCCATTTACGTCCGCACTGATGTTTCACGCGCCGAAGATTGCGCGCAAATGATCCGCCGTGCAGAAGCGCATTTTGGCGCGCTGCACGTGCTTTTTAACAATGCCGGCATCATGCTGAGCGAGGACGGCGATGCCATGGCAACGGAGGAAGACGTTTGGGAGATGACCATGGCCGTCAACCTCAAGGGGGTCTGGCTGGGCTGTAAGTATGGCATTCCAGCTTTGCGGCGGGCCGGCGGCGGTTCCATCATCAATACGGCGTCGTTTGTCGCTCTGCTGGGCGCGGCCACGCCTCAGCTTGCTTACACGGCCAGCAAGGGCGGCGTCCTGGCCATGACCCGGGAACTGGCCGTGATTCACGCGCGGGAGAATATCCGGGTGAATGCGCTTTGTCCCGGCCCGCTGCGTACGGAGTTGCTCATGAAGTTTTTGAATACAGAAGAGAAGAAGCAGCGCCGCCTGGTGCACATTCCCATGGGCCGCTTCGGCGAAGCGGAGGAGATGGCTCAGGCCGCGCTCTACCTGGCCTCAGATGAGTCGTCGTTCGTTACCGGAACGGAGTTTGTGGTGGACGGCGGTATTACGGCCGCGTACGTAACGCCGGAGTAGGGGAGACGTCCGCTTGTCGGTTTGACAGGGATTTATGGACTTAATTTGCGCCCATGGCCGAATAGTTACGTTTTTCGGCAATGCCCATTCATTGGCTGCCGCGACGATAAAAAGACGCGGACGAGACTATGGAACGAACTTGCCTGCATTGATGACTGCCGCTCCGACTTTGTAGTCTGCCTTAATAGTCGCATTCGAGTATACAGAATTATAGAACGCTTGTCCGCAATCTTTTCGGTTTTGAGGTCATGATTCCGGCCCGGTATTCACCATCCACCCGGAAAATCCGTCCAGAAAGGCGCGGAAGCCGGGTAGATGCTCAGCCGGGAAGTTATAGCGCACGGGCGCATCGATCAGGACCCGGTTAAAGCAGGCAAGCCACTCTTGCCGCGCGGCTTCGTCAATGGCGAAGGGCATGTGCCGGGCGCGCATGGCCGGATTGCCGAAGCGCATCTGGTACAGAGGCGGCCCGCCCAGCAGACCGACGAAAAACGCCGCCGATCTGTGCGATGCGGCCCGCAGCCCCTCCGGGCTCTGGGGAAACATGTCCGCGACCTCTGACTGACCCAACTCCACATAGAAGTCTTCCAGCATGGCGAAGATCGCCTCTTCGCCCATAATCGCATAGATGGCCGGATCGGGCCGCTCGACTCGGGGCGGTCCGCCCGGCGGTACATAAATTTCGCGTCTCATGCGGCCTGCTCCTTTGCGCTGACGACGAAGCGCTCATATTCATTTTGACAAGGCTGACCCCAAAGCGCCCACAACTCCCGGGTAGCCGGAGCCATGATGCACGCGCCCGATGTTTCGATATCGTACTCAGGCGTCGCGTGGGCGCAGACCGACGGCCCGCCGTCAGCATGGAGGCGCGTCATATCCGTCAGCGCGGCAAGATTGATGCGGCCCTTCTGCGCCGTCAAAAATGCCGTCGCCTGGTCCAAACGTGCGTGGGTGCTGGCCTGAGAGTAAGCTTTGCGGGGTCGTTCTATGGCGCAGTTTTCGGCCACGACGCAATGATTGGTATGGACGATGAAGTCCTGGAGCGGCGTGACTGTCTGGCGGGCGGCCATGGCTTCAATGTTGTACCCGCGCAGTTCGCCCTCCTCATCCGGCCCCATGATGACATAGTTGTGCGCACCGGACAGGGGCGCATTTTGCAGCACGTCCAGCGCCGCGCCCACGGTGCGCTGGGCCAGCATCTTGCGCACGATGAAAACCCAGTGTACGCCGATGCGCGCGGTCTTGTCCATGAGGTTGTTGATGCCCACGGCCACGCCGTGTTCATTCATGCCGATCATGCCCACGCAGCCGGTGATGGTAAAGGTGAGGAGAGCCGGACCCGCGGCAGGCTGTACATCCAGCAGCAGGACGTAGGGAGTCGCCGTCGTGTGCATGTCCCACGTCTGGCCCACGAAGCCGCGGCCGTCAGCGCTCATCTCCGCCGCAGTGAGGAACGCCGTGCAGCCGCCGCCGTCTGCGTGACCGTCATGGTAACTACCCGTGCCGTTCACCAATGCCGGATTGGCCGTCACGTCGATGAAGTCGGTGAAGCCGTTCATAATCACCAGTTCGTTGACGCCCAGACCCGTGGCATCGGCCATACCCTGAACTTCTTCTATCAGCTCGGGGACGACCATGCGATGGACGTCCAGACAGGCCTGGCCCAACGCCAGCACGTCGGCATGGGTGACCGCCAATCCGCCTGTCCAGAAAGGATCGCTGCTCAAGCGCAGGCGCTCCTCAGTCAACTCGCCGATTTCCTTTTTAAAGGCTTGGCCATGGGCGTAGCCCATTTCATAAGGCGTTCCCGCGACCCGCAAGGTGCGAAGCTTATTCATGCCGGCCCTCTCCTTTCACTTGTCTGGCCGCGCGGGGCGTGCTAGACTGATCACCAGATTGATTTGATTTAGATCCATTTGATAGAGTATCACACTCACACCATCGTACTCCCGTTGCAATGATCTGCCCAACCTGCGGAGAACGTATCTCCGCCATAATACCCCCCGTCCGCTGCCCGGCTTGCGGCGCCTTGCCGGCGCAGCTATCTGTCCGCGACTACTATCTGGAAGCCGGCGAATTGGCCGCGTCCGGCGACCATACGGCCGCTTTGGTCGTGGTGCGCCGAGGCCTGGAAAAGTACAATGCTCCGGAGCTGCATTTGCTGGGCGCAATTCTCTGCCGGCGCCTGGGGCAAACTGCTGAGATGCGCCGGCACGTCGCGGCCATACCCATTGATGATTCTTTACGTGCTGAGGCTGAATGGCTGCTCCGTTCTCGCCCGGAAGACGCGGGTAAGCGTTCCCTGCCGACCGATCCGGCTTTGACCGCGTTGCTGCTGCCACCGCCGGATGCGGAACCTGCTCGGCGTCCGAGACGCGTGCGACGCGGCTGGATGGCTGTTCCGGCGCTTGCCGCGCTTTTGGTGCTCATCTGGTTGCTGCCGCGGCTGCTCCAATCTCTCTCCGGCGTCGCAGAGATCGTACCGGAAATTACCGCAACTTCCACGCCGTTCGTTGCGGTTCAGGAGCCGTCCGTCGCCACCGTCGCACCGGCGCTTGCGCCTGCTGTGGAGCCGGCGTTGCTGCCCACGGCCACGCTGCCCGCTGACCTGGTCCGGCAGCCGACCAAAGCGGAGCCCCTGGCGGCAGCCGATGAGGCAAACCTGGGAACCGCTGCTCAGTTTGATTTGAGCGCCTATCTTGCTGAACTGGGGCGGCCGGCCGCCGCGGACGTGGCGGCGAGCATGGTCGGCTCGCAACTGAACCTGGTCGGCCGGACGGAAAGCTTCGCTCAGCGTCAAGAGTTGATTGCGCTCATGGAAGCGCTGCCTCAGGTTGAGCGCGTTAACGCGACGGATCTCTATATCCGTCCGCCTGCCGCCTACACGGTTCGTTCCGGCGATACGCTCTGGAGCATCACCTACGAAATTTATGGTGATGTGGCGCGCATGGAGGACGTTTACAACGCCAATCGGGCAAGCATGGCATCGCCTGAGTCGCTGACGGTTGGCATGGTTCTCAACTTGCCACCGTATGAGTAAGGAGCCGTATGGGTAAGGAATCGGCGTGCTATCGCTTCGGGTTGTTCAAGACGCCTACGATCTGAAGATGCGCCGGCATTTCGTAGGGATTGCGGGTAATGGTCATCCCCACTTTTTCCATTACTCGTTGTGATGCGCGGTTTTGGTATTCGGTTACGGCCAGAATGCGGGCAAGATGCAGCTGGTCAAACCCGTACTTCACAAGCGTCCGGGCTGCTTCTGTAGCATATCCTCGTCCCTGATGTTGCCGGCCCGTGGCCCAAAACAGACCGATTTCAGCCGTGGCGTACGGGCTGCCGCCCGGCGTGAGGGCCAACTCGGGAATTTGACCGAAGCGGTCCAGCAGCGGAACGTAACCCACAGCCCCAATCAGCTCCTTGTTCTCCCGCAGCACGACAGCCCGGTCGCCGAAGGGAGGCTGATGGAGGTGCGCCAGCCATTCCTCGTTGTGAATCGCCCACTCCAGCCAGGATCTTCTTTCCGCCAATCGATCTTCCTGGGCGACCTCCTCATCCCACCCGAATGCTTCTTCCAAAATGTGGTGAATGACGCCGAGATCGGCCTGTACAAATGGCCGAATGAGCAGCCTTGCGCTCTCTAATTGCAAGCCTGGCATGGTTATTCCTCCCTTTGCATTGATTGCATCGCGTCCAGGATTTGGGCGCTCATGTCCGCGGCTGTCTCGTCCCCGTCGATAACTGCGCGTAGCGCCCGGTTAAAGACGCGGGGCAGACCCATGAGGTCGGCCGGCAGTTGCCAGAGTTGGGCCTGGTCGATGCCGTCCAGAAAGGGCGACCAGGCGGAATAGCGTGTGCGCCAGGCCGAAGCCAAACTGGGCCGGGCCGGGATGGCGGCAGTCGTCGTCATGCGTGTATCCAGTGCGCCGGGCGCGGTAAGGCGCGCCAGGAGATCCACCGCGGCGGCGCGACGGTCAGGATCGCGGCTGGTTATCGCCCAGCAGGTGGCAAAGGCTACGCCGGGACCGGGCAGGGGCGCAACCGCCGCGTCCGTATTCGGGTGCTCAGTGGCCAGATACGGCATGACCCAATTCCCTTCCAGCGTCATGCCCACCCGACCGATGCCCAGCGCCTCACCGCCCCAGCTTGCTTCCAGATGCCCCGGTTCTACGGCGGGGCCCTGGGTAATCAGCTCCACGTAGGTTGAAATCGCTTCCCGCGCGCTGACGGCTTCCAGCGCGGGTGCGCCCGCGTCATCGACCACGCGCCCGCCCGCCGCCGTGAGCCAGGGCAGCCACCGCGTCATGTCCACAGGCAGAACGAGGCCGTACGCAGTGAAGTGATCGGTGGGCAGGGCGGAAATGGCCGCGGCCGCGGCTTCCATCTCCGTCCACGTCCATCCCGCCGAAGGATAAGTGATGCCCGCGGCATTGAAAAGCGTCCGATTATAGATGAGCGCAAGGGTATTGACCTCGAATGGGAGGCAGTAAAGCTCACCCCCTACCTGCGCCCCCGCGCGCAATTGGGGATAGAGATCGTCGGCGAAAAGAGCCTGTGCGGGCAGGGGCTGGAGCGCGCCGGCCGCCTGCATATAGGGCAGACGATAGAGGTCCAGCAGCAGCAGGTCCGGCCGCGTTCCGGTCAGCGCATCGGCCGCGAGTTCGTCCAGCGCGGCCGGATAATCGGGCAACAGCGACAGCGTCACCGTGAGGGGCTCTGCAATAGCGGCGCGTTCCTGGATGAATGCGTCAATCTGATCCCGCAGCCATTTATCCGCGACTTCGCTTTCCGACCAGGCCCATACGCTGAGGGCCATGGGCGGCGGAGCCGGTTTGGGCAGGAGCCAGGCGGGCGCGCGTTGCGTGATCCTTTCCGGCAAACGCGGCGTAAGGCCGCTGCATCCGCTCAACAATGCGAGGAGGAGCAGAGCCAGCGCAGGCAGCATGGCAAGGGCAAAGCGGCGATTGATCATGGGCGCATAATAAAGCAGAATGCGCGGAACGGAGAATTCGCTCAACTTCTGTCCGCCGCGCTCATGGGCTATAATGACCGCGCTTGTGTAAATCAACCTCAGCCCATCGATTTTTCGCCTATGACTGCTCCCACACCCGTCCATAATTCTGCCTCATTTGCCCCCGCCCGTCGCGTGCAGGGCTTCGGCGCGACCGTCTTTGCCGAATTCACCGCGCTGGCGAATGAGCATAAAGCCGTGAACCTGGGACAGGGGTTTCCCAATTTCCCTGCGCCTGAGTTTATCAAGGCGGCTGCCCAACAGGCTATTGCCGCGGACCTGAATCAGTACGCCCGGGGCGCAGGCCATCCCCGTCTGGTCAACGCCCTGGCCCGCGTGTACGGTCCCCTCTTCGGGCGGACGTTGGATCCGCTGCACGAAATCGTCGTCACCGTGGGCGCGACGGAGGGCATCTTTGCCACCATCCAGGCGCTTGTGAATCCCGGCGACGAGGTCATCCTTATTGAGCCGTTTTACGACAGCTATCCCGCTTCAATCATCATGGCAGGCGGTACGCCCGTCTATGTGCCCCTGCGCGCGGCGGACGGCGCAACAGGGGCGGCCCAATGGCGCCTGGATGAAGCGGAACTGGCCGCGGCCGTCACCGAGCGCACGCGCCTCCTGATCCTCAACACGCCCATGAATCCGGTGGGCAAGCTCTTTACCCAGGCGGAATTAGAGGCGATTGCCGATTTGGCCCACCGGCATAATTTACTGGTGCTGAGTGATGAAGTCTATGAATGGATGACCTATCCCGCAGCGGATGAAGCCGCCGGCCGGGCCCTGACCCACGTGCGCATCGCCACCCTGCCCGGCATGTGGGAGCGCACGATTACGCTGGGCAGCGCGGGCAAGACCTTCTCGGTTACCGGCTGGAAGATCGGCTGGGCCATTGCGCCGCCTCATCTGGCCCATGCTGTGCTCATGGCCCACCAGTGGATTCCCTTTGCCGTGGCTACACCTCTGCAAGAGGCCGTGGCCATTGCGCTGGAGCAGGCGGAGGAGCGGGACTATTTTCATGAATTGAGCGCTATGTATCTGGGTAAGCGTGACAAGCTTATCACTGCGCTGGATGGCGTGGGGCTGACGCCGGTGACGCCTGACGGTTCCTACTTTGTCCTTTTTGATACCAGCTCGCTGACTGTTCCCGTGACCGAGGGGCAGCGGCGGGATGTGGCTGTCTGCCGCTGGTTGACCACGGAAGCGGGCGTGGCCGCGATTCCGCCCAGCCCCTTTTACAGCGGGCCCCATCAACATCTAACCGACAATCTGGCCCGCTTCTGCTTCTGCAAAACCGACGAAATGCTGGATGAGGCCGTCCGGCGCTTACAGGCGATCGCCGGCCTATCTTAAATATCCGGTTGGACCTCCATTTTTAGGAAGGATCGATTTATGTTGACGTTTTCGATTAAACAGGGAAATATTGCCGCGGCGGAGACGGATTGCATTGTGGTTAATCTTTTCGCCGGGGTGACAACGCCGGGCGGGGCCACGGGGGCCGTGGATCAAGCGCTGGACGGCGCGATCCGCAGGCTGATTGCCGGCGGGGACTTCACCGGCGAGGCGGGGACGTCCGCTCTGCTCTACACCCAGGGCGCGCTGCCCGCGCCTCGGGTGTTGGTTGTGGGATTGGGTCCGGCGGCCGAGTTTGATCTTGCCGGCGTGCGGCGTGCAGGCGCCGAGGCGGCTAAGCGTCTGGCCGGCATCAAGGGCGTGACGCGCTTCGCTACCATTGTCCACGGGGCCGGCATCGGCGGGCTGGATGCGGCGGCGGCGGCCCGTACGTTAACGGAAGGGGTCCGACTGGCTCTCTACCAGGCGCCCCAATATCGGCGTGAGGAGAAAGCCGCGTCAATCACTTCCTGTACGCTTGTGGAGTTCAGCCCCGAAAAGCTGGATGCGATTGAGCAGGGCGTCGTCCAGGGCGAGATCGTGGCTGACGCCGTTTGTGATGCCCGGGACTGGGTCAGTGAGCCGGGCAACGTGCTTTATCCGGCGGCCTTTGCCCGGCGCGTGGAAGCGCGCATCACCGATACCGGGCTGAAAATGACGGTGCTGGGCGAGGAGGAACTGCGTGAACTGGGCATGAATATTTTCCTGGCCGTCAGCGCAGGCAGTGAGCGCGAGGCTCAACTTCTCGTACTGGAGCATGCGCCTGCCGGCACGGAAGACGATGCGCCGTTGGTGCTGGTGGGCAAAGGCGTCACGTTTGACACTGGCGGCATTTCCCTGAAGCCAGGCGCGGAGATGTGGCGCATGAAATCGGACATGGGCGGTGCGGCCGCGGTTATGGCGGCGCTGGAAGCCGTCGCCCGCCTGGACGTGCCCAAACGCGTGATCGGCGTAGCGCCCTGCGTGGAGAATATGCCCGACGGTCGCGCTTATCGCCCCGGCGATATCTTTACCGGCATCAACGGCAAGACGACCGAGATCATCAGCACCGACGCCGAGGGACGATTGGCTCTGGCCGACGCCCTGGGTTATGTGGCCCGCTATGAGCCGCGTGCGGTGGTGGACCTGGCTACGCTGACCGGCGCCGTCAGCATTGCGCTGGGGCAGGGCATGGCAGCCGGCCTTTTTGCCAATGACGACGCTTTGCGGGACGGATTGCTGGCCGCGGCCGAGCAGAGTAGCGAGCGGCTCTGGCCGTTGCCCCTGTATGATGAATATAAGGAAAGCATCAAAAGCGATATGGCTGAGGTAAAGAATGGCGCTGGTCGCTTTAGCGGCGTGGGGTCAAGCGCCAAATTCCTGGAGCACTTTACCGAGGGCTACCCCTGGGCGCATTTGGATATTGCCGGTATGGCCTGGGCTTCCTCTTCACCCAACCCGTTTACGCCTGCCGGCGCGGTCGGGTTCGGTGTGCGCCTGCTCATCGACTTTGTCAATGCTTATTGAGCCGCCGCGGCCTGGCCGGATCAATACCGGATCCATACCAGACCAAATAGACGGAGAAAATTCCATGACGTTTTTGAACCGTATCCATCATCAGGACATGGTGCGCAAGCTCAATTTCCTGCACCGTACGCTATGGGCCGGCGGTGGCCTGTTAATCGCCCTGCTGGCGACGACCTCCGTGGCCGCGGCCGCGCCATTGGCCCAGACAGGAAACGCGGACGCTGCGCCTATCTGGTCGGTTCTGCTGCCTGTCTTAACGGCCTCGGTTGCGGTGGAGCGGGCTATGGAAGTGATTTGGAATTACATCGACTGGGCGTTTCTCAATTTCCGGGGCATGGATCCGGCAGACCTCAAGTCTCCCCAGTATGTTCAATTCAAGAGCGGCACCAGCCTGCTTTTGGGCGTCGTGGCGGGCATTTTGATTGCCAATTTTATGGGCATGCGCATCTTTGCCTACTTTGCTCCCTTGGTTCCCGGCTTTCTGGATAACGTGTCCGTGACGTGGGATGTGGTCGTCACCGGCGTCATTATCGGCGCCGGTTCCAAGCCAGCGCATGATATCCTCGGCATTTTGACCAAATTTAAGGATTTTTTGGACAAGAGTGCCATTCGTCAGCGGGAACTGGCTGGTGCGGCCTTCTCGCAAGGGGTGCTCAACTTGGCGGAGAGTGAGACTCAAAACATGGTGGATGTGCCCGGCGCCGGCCCCACGCCTATGGGGGCGCCCATGCCCATGAATATGGCGGATGAGGAGGGCGCAACGGGCGACGATCTGCCTGACCCGCTGGATCGCTATGCCCAGGCTCTGCGTGAGCGCACGGCTTTGTAAAGCCGGTTTTTACCGACATTTCGCCGGCACGGGGAGAAGAGGCAAGCTATTGTTCTCCGCCGGAACTCGTTATCCTCTGCCGGAAACGAGGCTGACGCGCTTCTCACGTCGCCTGCTCAGAAAGAACCAGACGCCGAACAGCAGCATTGTTGTGAGGGCTGTCGTCCAGGTGCGACTCTGGGCATTTTGGACGCGCTCCACTTCCCGCCAGTTGAGCGGTGCGTGAGCGCCCAATGCACGGCGGGCCCGCTGTTGGCGATGCGAGGCTTCCAGCGCCTGATGGAGTGTGGTACGGAACGAGGAAGCCGGGCGCAGGGGAGGGGGTGTTGAATCATGCCCGGATGCGCCCCGGCCGACGGAGATCAGTGAGAAAGAATCGGGACCGGTTTGCACCCAGGCGATTCCGCTCTTCGGTTTGCGCCGCGTCATTTTGCCCCGTAATTTTTTTAGATTATTCATGTTTTTCCCCTTCGCCGTCTCCATTCCAGCCCTGGATTTCCAAGTCCTTACGCAGGGCGGCCAGCGTCCTGAAATAGAGGGATTTGACCGCGGTTTCGCTCTTGTTCATTAGGTTGCCGATTTCCAGATTGGAGAGGCGCGAGCCGAATTTGTGGACCAGGAGAGCTTGTCGATCTTCGGGCAGGCGCTCGATGGCCGCCCACAGTTCGTCGTGGCGCTCTTCCTCCTCCACCAGCGCTTCGGGCGACCGTCCGCCGCTATCCCGCCAAAACAATTTGTCGATAGGAATGAAGCGCCGCCGGCCGTGATCCCGATGCCAGTTCGCCACCAGATTATGGGCGATGCGGAAAAGCCAGGCTGCGAAGGGCAATCCCCGATCTTCGTACGTTTCCAGGCGATCCAGCGCACGGTAGAAGGTGCGGGCCGTCAGGTCTTCCGCGTCCTGGGTGTTGCCTACCCGACGATAGATGTAGGCATAGATGCGCTCCACGTACCGTTCGTACAGCTCGCCAAAGGCCGCGGAATCCCGGCGCGCGCGTTCGATGAGCGCCGCCTCTTCCAATTGGGCATTCTCTTGCGCCTGGGGCCGGTCGGATTGGGTCGGCTCTTCGGCAGGTTGCGGATTGTCATTGCGGCGAATGCGGTCTGCAAGCCGCTGGGGCAGGGTGATACCAGGCACGATTAGGGACGTTTTCTAAGCAGTGACGCGTTCTGAGTTTAGCGTTGATCAGCAGGTTGATTATACGGTGCGTTGGTTGTCCCGGCAAGTGAGGCGGGCGGGTTTCGGGAACGTGGGGGCGCGGCGGGAGGCGGGACGCTTCACGCTCTTGGCCGGCTGTTTGCCGGGCGCCCGTTTCCGGTTGAGTTGGCGGCGCGGCTGCCGGCACAGGAAATGGAATGCGGAACAAACCGGCCAAATTTGACGCGCATAAGCGCCTCTGCTATACTCGTTCGGGTCGAGCGGGGCTGTAGCTCAGCTGGGAGAGCGCTACAATCGCACTGTAGAGGTCAGGGGTTCGAATCCCCTCAGCTCCACTATTTTCATGATGCATCATCCTGTGAGTTGCCATGAATTGTTTCGACAGGCGGACGCATTAATTTTGATATTCACGCTGCGTTCGCTACAATAGAACAATCACTGCGGGGGCCTATAGCTCAGCTGGGAGAGCGCTACAATGGCATTGTAGAGGTCAAGGGTTCGAATCCCTTTAGGTCCACTCTCAACCCTTCCCTACTCGGGGAAGGGTTTTTTGTGCGATTATTCTGCCGTATTCTTCGCCCCGCACCCTTCTTATTCTTCGCTAAATTTCGCTAAATAAGGAAAAGCAGATGACCGCTCCCAATCGTGCCTTTGACGAGTTACGCCCCGTACAGTTTGACCTGGACTATATCATCCATCCGGAAGGCTCAGTGCTGGTAAGTATGGGGGACACGCGCGTCCTTTGCAATGCGACGGTTCAGGAATTTTTGCCCCGCTGGCTGCGTAATAAGTCGGATAAGCACGGCTGGGTGACGGCCGAATACGCGCTTCTGCCCCGCTCGACCCACTCGCGCGTGAACCGGGAGACCATGCGTCCCAAGGGCCGCACCCAGGAAATTCAGCGCCTCATTGGGCGCAGCCTGCGCGGCGCAATGGACCTGCACCTTTTGGGCGAGCGCCAGATTATTGTGGATTGTGATGTGCTTCAGGCCGACGGCGGTACGCGTACGGCGTCCGTCACCGGCGGCTACGTCGCCTTGGCCCTGGCCGTCAAGCGGCTTATGGCGGCCGGCGCGTTGAGCGAGAACCCCATCCGTCAGGCCGTAGCCGCGGTGAGCGTGGGCATGATAGACGGCATAGCGCACCTGGATTTGAATTACGAATTAGACCTGGCTGCGGATGTGGACATGAACGTCGTCATGACGGCAGACGGGCGCTTTATCGAGGTGCAGGGCACGGCCGAAGGCGCCTCTTTCAGCCATGACGAACTGCAAACCATGCTGGGACTGGCCGAGCGCGGCATTCGGCAACTGTTGACGTACCAAGCCGCGGTGCTGGAGAATGCTGCGTAAGCAGGTGAAAAACGGGTGGATTTTGTTTGTAGACCAAATGTTCTGTTTGTGCTATAATCGCCGGGCAGAGACGTATATCTGCTCAGATAAAATTCGCCGTTTATATGGACTGCTTTCACAGTAGAAGGAGACAAAATCATGCAGATAGTTACCGAGTATCCGAATGGTCTGTTTAGCTGGGTTGACCTGATGACCACAGATGTCGAGGGAGCCCGGGCCTTTTACGCCGGCCTGTTCGGCTGGGAAGTTGTCGATATCCCCCTTCCCATGGGCGGCTCGTACACCAAGTATCAGATCGACGGTAATGATGTAGCCGGTATGGGCGGCATGTCTCCCGAAATGATCGAGCAGGGCGTGCCGTCGTTTTGGACCTCCTACGTCAAGCATGATGATGTGGACAGCGTGTTCGCCAATGTGGCCGCGGCCGGCGGTACGCCCATGATGCCGCCCATGGACGTCATGGACGAGGGACGCATGGCCATGATCCAGGACCCGGCCGGCGCGGTCTTCGGCGTCTGGCAGCCCAAGAACCACATCGGCGCGCAGGTGGTCAATTATCCCAATACCCTGATCTGGAACGAGTTGCAGACCGGGGATGTGGCCGGCGCACGTGAGTTTTATGCGACCCTTTTCGGGTGGACGTATGGGGAGGATGAGAGCGGGTATATTGCCGTTAGCAATGACGGGCGCGTCCAGGCCGGCATGATGGCCATCGGCGAGGATTGGGGTCCGATGCCGCCCAACTGGGCCGCTTACTTCATGGTGGAGGATGTGGAGGCCGGCGCGGCCAGGGCCCAGGAATTGGGCGGAACGGTCATAGTCCCGCCTACGTCCGCCGGTGAGATGGGGCGCTTTGCCGTCATTCAGGATCCCCAGGGGGCTGCCTTTACCATCATGGAATTTAATGGTCCGGTTGATCCGCCTCCCGGCTTCTAGCAAATCCAGGCGGACGCTATGCGTCTCCGGCCTTCGTCGGGCCGGAGCCCCGACCTACTGCATGGACATTTACGCCGTATCGTGGCCTCCGGGGCTCTCCCGGAGGTCTCTTTTTGTATGCCATTAGGCCGCTTTATCAAGCGTACAGCCAAATCAACCCGCCCGACATTTGTCTGGAAGTTAATTTGGGGGCAGAATTTTCCAAACGCTATTCATCAGGAAGGCTGCTTTTTATGACCCGCTCTGCACCCATTTCTCTTCCCGCGTCAATCGCTAATCGGCCCCAGGCCGCTATCACCATTGTCGGTCTTGGTCCCGGCTGCGTTGACGATCTGTCGTTGGCTGGGTGGCAGGCCCTCAGCCGGGCCGAGCGCATCATCCTGCGTACGGTCAATCACCCTTGCGTGGATGAGCTGACGACTTTGCTGGATGTTCCCATGCGCGCCTGCGATGACCTTTACGAGGCTCTGGAGCATTTCGATCAGGTCTACCGCGCGATTGTGAATCGGGTGCTGGAAACCGTCCGCACAGAGGGGCCGGTCGTCTATGCTGTGCCCGGCCATCCCTGGGTGGGAGAAGCCACCACGCGGCTCCTGCTGGATGCCGCCCGATCCCAAAATTTCTCCCTAGACATCATCGGCAGCAGCAGCTTTGTGGAGCCCTCTTTCGCGGCCGCGGGCGTGGACCTCATGGACGGCAGTCAGGTGGTGGACGCCATGCTCTTGGCGCGGGAATATCATCCCCGGCTGGAAACGGGGCTGCCCCTTCTGGTGGCCCAACTTTACGCCCGTTGGCTGGCGTCGGACGTAAAGCTTACGCTCCAGAACGCCTATCCAAACGAATACCCTGTTACGCTTCTGTGCGGCGCGGGCACGCCCCAGGCCCGGCAGATTACCGTGCCCCTGGCCGAACTGGATCAGGCGGATCACTTTGACCACCTGACGACCCTTTACGTGCCGCCTCTGGACAAGAGCAGCTTTACCGACCTGCAGGAGATTGTGGCGCGCCTGCGCGCGCCGGACGGCTGTCCCTGGGACCGGGAGCAGACCCTGGATTCCCTGCGCCACGATCTTCTCAGCGAGACGGCCGAGGTGTTGGAGGCGATTGACGCGGAAGCGGACGGGCGCGATAACAGCGAGCACATCGCTGAGGAGTTGGGCGATGTGTTGCTGACCGTCTCCATGCTCATCCAGATTGCTACGGAAGAGGGCCGTTTTCAACTGGCCGACGTCATCCGCCACGTCGTGACCAAACTCATTCGCCGCCATCCCCACGTCTTCGGGGATGTGACGGTGGATGGGGTAGATGCTGTTTTTACCAACTGGGATGCAATCAAGGCGCAGGAGAAGGCGGACAAAGGCGAGCCTGTCGGTCATCCCCTGGACGGCGTGCCCGCGGCCCTGCCCGCGCTGGAAAAGGCCCGGGAACTTCAGTCCAAGGCCGCCAAGGCGGGGCTGCTGGATCGCGCCGCCCTGGCCCGCGAGAATCCGGCCGTCACTGCCTTATTGGAAGGCGACCTTGACGAGCAGCGCGCCGGCCGTCTCCTCTGGCAGCTAACCGCCGCATTGCAGGAGCAGGCCATCGTCCCGGAGAATGCCCTGCGCAGCTATGCAGGGCGCTATCGTGAAGAAGCGAAGCAGGATGGGAATTAGAGAATCAGAAATGAGAAATCAGAAATTGGGAAACGCATGACCGGCCGCTCCTCAATCTCCCAATCCCCGATCCCCCCAGCCTCTCAACTTTCAACTCTCCAATCTCCCAATCTCTTAATCCCTCAATCTCCCCAATCTTCAATCTTCAATCCTCAATCTTGTCCCCCCCCGCCTTGACATCCGCCCCCTCGATCTCCTGACATTCGTCCCCTGCGCAATTTTTGTCCTTTTGCTAAGCTACGCTAATACTACAACGAGACTTTGGT
>JAGRCP010000155.1 GCA_020433455.1 Caldilineaceae bacterium
GCCTGACTACCGGGATCTGGACAGCAATAATGACGGCATCAATGACGTAGCCGAGGCCGGCTATGGCGCTTTTGACGGTGACAATGACGGCATGGTGGATGTCTCTGGAACCAATGACAGTGACGGCGACGGCATTCAGGATGCCGTTGACGGCGCGCCCGGCGTCTTCGGTGACACCGCGGACCCGGCTCCCCTGGATACCGACGGCGACGGCATTCCCGACTATCGGGACCAGGACGGCGACAACGACGGTATTCCCGATAGCGAGGAAGGCAGCGGAAATGTTGACACGGACGGCGACGGCGTGCCGAATAGCCGGGATTTAGACAGCGACAACGACGGCATCAATGATGTTGACGAGGGTGGAGACGGTGCGCTGGATACCAATGGCGACGGCCGAATCAACAGTGACGACACGGGGTTCGCCGACGACAACGGTGACGGCCAGGCTGATGCATCCGTCAGTACGGACGGAGGGATGGATACCGAAGGCGACGGCGTTCCTGACTACCGGGACCTGGACAGCGACAACGACGGCCTCAATGATGTGGTGGAAGCCGGCTATGGCGTTTTTGACGGCAACGATGACGGCATGATTGACGCATCCGGGACCAATGACAGCGACGGCGACGGCATTCAGGACGGCGTTGACGGCGCGCCCGGCGCCTTCGGCGACGCCGGGGATCCGACTCCCGTCAATACGGACAATGGCGGCGTTCCTGACTACCGGGACCTGGACGGCGACAACGACGGCATCAACGATGTCACTGAGGCTGGTCATGGCTCCCTGGATGGCAATCACGACGGCATGGTGGATGCGTCCGGGACCAACGACAGCGATGGCGACGGCATCCGGGACGGCGTTGACGGCGCGCCCGGCGTCTATGGCGACGCCGACGATCCGGGTCCCATCAATACCGACGGCGACGCTCTTCCCGACCATTGGGATCTGGACTGTGACAATAACGGCGTCAATGATGTAAACGATGATCCGTTTTCAGGCAGTGATAATGACGGCGATGGCATGGTAGACGGTGATGACTTTGACGGCGACGGTATCCATGGCCCGGCAGACGGCGATGACAACATCTTCGGCGATGTTTTGCCCGTGACGTATCGATATATTCTGGCTGAACGCCGGGGGGAGACGGTTTATTTTGCCTGGGAGACATTGACCGAATCGGACATTGCCGGCTTCAATCTCCATATGGAAACTTCCCATGACCCGCAGTTGATCAATCCGGACCCCATTCCATCTCCGGTGAATAGTTCGCTTGAGCCGATCGGATATACTTATGATGCTGCGGTTCAGGGCGATAGTTACTATCTTGAGGAGATTGGCCTTGAAGGCAGGGCAAGATTACACGGCCCCTTCTCTATCGGTGTCGTTTATGGTGAAGGTCCGGGCGATGATGCTGAGCAGAAAATTTTTCTCCCTTACGTCCACCGCCAGTAGCCTAATATAGCCGTTTCCGATGGTGAGGAGTAGCTAAATCTAAACAGGGGTCATTTGCCTAAGCGAATGACCCCTGTTGTATGTTGCAAGGCACAGATACTGCTTCTCCCGCCAACTACGGCGCAATCGCCACCATCGATTCTCCTGCTGCCGGATGAAAACAGCGAACTGCATCCGGCAGCCGCCACGCTTCGTCCTCTGCACAACGGGCGCGCAACGCTGCGCTGTCCGGCCGTTGGGAGAGCGCAGCCATCTCGTCCAGGATGAGGAGATCCGCCGGGCGCTCCTCGCTCAGCGTCTCCAGGCTGTCCCAGCAGAGAAGCTCCACCTTGTTCAGCGCCGCCACGTCCAACTGCAACCGCTCGCGGATGAACCACCAGCCGCGCACATGCTCGTTGTCCGGTCCCAGACCGAAATGTTGCGGCTTCGCTTCTCCCGCACGGCACATCTGCCACGCCCGCCCGCCAGTGACGAAGGGCTCCGCGGGCATGTCCAGCGGATCAAAGGGCCAGTCGCCCGCCGCGGGCAGCTCGGGGTCGAAGCGCCGCCAGCGCCCGCCTTCTCCCGTTTCCTCCCACACTTCTACGATCACATGATCCATCCACCATGGACCGGGGACAAAGTAATCGGCAAAGCCGTAGCGCAGCCGGGCCGCTCTGCCCTGACTGCGCAAAATGGCGCAGGCGATCAGGGAAAAGTCCCGGCAACAGCCGACCATGCGGTCCGCGTAAGCGCGGGGCTCCGTCAATGGTCGGTTATCCTTTTCCTGCAGCGTGGCCAGGATGCGCGCCATGGTGCGGCTGTTGATCTCCGCCAGACGCGCGGCCGGCGGCTTCCAGCCGTAGAACTGTTCATCGCCGAAGTAATGGTAGACCAGCCCTTGGCTTACCCGCGCGATCCCGGCCAAATCCGCCGGCAAACCATCAAGCAAAGAGGCATACGCACCGGGGTCTGTCGTCGAACTGTGGGTAGCGTAGTAAGCGCTCATTCTTGGTTTACCTCCATGGGCTGGCGGATGATGGTCTTCCAGTTGGCCGGATTGGCCCGGCGGATATCGCTCAGGTAGATCTCGTGATGTTTGCCCCGCAATTCCCCACGAGCATCGATGAACGCGTGCACCTTCTCGATGGTCGGCCCCTCCTCGGTGAACGGCCCAACGTGCAGGATCTGCGCGCACAGTCCCTCGATCAAACGCTCCAGGCGCAGCGCGTCAACCGCGGCCGGCGCATTTCTGCGCTTGACCTCGGCGACGGCTGCCTCAATCACCGACGCGCCGACGAAATCCGGCTGCATGATCATCATGGTCCACTGCCACTTGGCGCGGTCATTCGCTGTGAAGGCGGAGAGGTCTTCGGCCCACCAAAGCCCTTCGAGCGGCATTACCACATAGTCCCGCGACGGGTCCGCCTTTTTGACCATAAATTTTGTTTTGTAGGAAACGGAAAAGAGCGCTTCCACCGCGTGCGCGTACGCCTCCGACGTGTTGGGATCACCCTCGCCGTCGATCATCAGATACTGAAAGGCGGGCGCATCCACCTGCACGACCTCTTTGGCCGACGGCTTGTAGAGATAGGCCAGTTCCTTTTTGAGATCTGTTTTGGCCATGGATTGCTCCTTTTTTGATGCGTGATGCGTGAATGGTTCGGTATCCGCCCATCTGTTGTTGAAGAAGATAGGCAACTGCCGAAAGTGAGGAAAGAGTTACTCGCGGACGCGTGCCAGCAGATAGAGCGAATCCCCATCGTCCATTTCGGTGTACGGCTTGCAGTCGACCACTTCAAACAGCGGGGTAACGACGCGTTTCAGGCTCTCGCACGTGTAGTAGGTGAAGCGCATTCCGTGCATCTCTTCCGTTCCGTCGCCCGCCCAGAAGCTGTGCAGTATCAGCCCGCCCGGATTCAGAAGCGCAGCCTGACGGGCCAGGGATTCAGTCAATTCCGCCTGGGTTAGATGGTGCAACACTTTGTTGGAATAGAGGGCGTCAAAGCGACGATCCGTCTCCAGGGCTACGGCGTCCAGTTGCAGCAGATCCGCACCTGGGTGTTCGGCCCGATACCGGTCCAGAAAGATTATCGACCGGTCCGACCCCGTGGCTACGTAATCCCGGCTCAGCAAGTCTAGATCGACGCCGGGCCCCATGCCGATCTCCAGTACGGTCGACCCGGCAGACAGATGCTCTTTGAGCTGATCGACCAGCAGTTTGCCGTCATAGCCTGCGGCCATGGTGATATACTGTTCAACATTTTCCTGATTATCGTAAAAACTCACTGCCTCTTCTCCATAGACGATTGTGGCGGGTAAAGAAAATGGGAATGGCTTCTCCCCAATAGGATTAGATCTTGTTGATACTCGAGTTTCGACGATTTCAAAT
>JAGRCP010000029.1 GCA_020433455.1 Caldilineaceae bacterium
TCGCCCAGGCCGATGCTGTCATGGGTGAGGACGTAGATGACCCGGATGCCCATGAGCGCGGCCAGGCGCATGCTGCCGCGCATGTAATCGCTGAAGACCAGGAAGGTCGCGCCGTAGGGGATCACCCCGCCGTGGAGGGCCATGCCGTTGAGGATGCCCGCCATGCCGTGCTCGCGTACGCCGAAGTGAATGTTGGGGCCGGCAAAGCTCGCTGAGTCCACAAAGGGTTGGCCTTTGATGGTGGTGTTATTGCTGGCGGCCAGGTCCGCGCTGCCGCCGATCAGGTTGGGAATCACCGGCGCGAGGGCGTTGATAATCTTGCCGCCGGCGGAGCGGGTGGCAATTTTACCGTCGGGAGCAAAGACGGGGATCGCCTCTTCCCAGCCGTCGGGCAAATCGCCGCGCAACATGCGGTGATATTCAGCCGCGGCGTCAGGATATTTGGATGTGTACCGATCCACCCGCGTGCCGTATTCCGCCTCCAGCCGCTTGCCGTGCTCCACCGCGCGTCCGAAGAGTTCGGCCACATCGTCGGGGACGTAGAAGCTGGGTTCCAGCGGCCAGCCCAGGTTTTCCTTGGTGGCGCGCAACTCATCTTCGCCCAACGCCGCGCCGTGGACGCCTGATGTGCCGGCCTTGTTGGGGCTGCCGTAGCCGATGGTTGTGCGGCAGCCGATAATGCTGGGACGCTCATCCGCCTGGGCGGCTTCAATCGCGGCGCTGACGGCATCAGCGTCCAGGCCGTCCACTTTCTGTACGTGCCAGCCGTAGGCGTCAAAGCGTTCGGCCCAATCTTCCGTATAGGCAATCTCGGTCGAGCCGTCAATCGTAATGTGATTGTCGTCATACAGGTAGATCACCCTGCCCAGCTTCAAGTGGCCGGCCAGGCTGGCCGCTTCGCTGGCTATGCCCTCCATGAGATCCCCGTCGCCCACAATCGCGTAGACGTAGTGATCTACCAATGTTTCGTCGGCGCGGTTGAAGCGGTCGGCCAGCCAGCGCTCGGCCATGGCCATGCCGATACCGTTGGCCACACCCTGCCCCAGGGGGCCGGTGGTCGTCTCCACGCCTACGGTATGACCGTACTCGGGATGACCGGGCGTCTTGCTGCCCCACTGGCGGAAGTTGCGCAATTCATCCAGGGATAAGCCGTACCCCGTCAGGTGGAGCAGCGCATAGAGCAGCATGGAGCCGTGCCCCGCGCTGAGGACGAAGCGATCCCGGTCGTCCCAGCCTGGGTTGCTGGGGCTATAGCGCATGTGGCGGGACCAGAGCACAAAAGCCGGCAGGGCCATGCCCATGGGCATACCGGGGTGGCCGGAATTGGCGGCCTGTACGCCATCCGCGGCCAACATGCGAATGGTGTTGACGGCCTTTTCCTGCAGGGCCTCATCGATTTCTACATCAGCAAGAAATGCTTTCCGTTCCATTTTGGTCATTTTCCTTTCACTTAAAAATTATTGGCTCAACCAGATTTTATGATCATCAGTAGGACGCGCCTTTTCGCCACACACGCTCCTCCGCCCCCTGGCTCAATACCCCAGCCGCTTATCCACCACATTGCGCAAGGGCTGCCCTGCACGATAACGCGCCAGGTTATCCAGAAAAATCGCCAGACCGCGTCGGTCATATTCAGGCGAGAGCCCTGAATAATGGGGCGTAATAAAAACGTTACCCATCCGCCACAGGGGAGACTCGGGCGGCAGGGGTTCGGTTTCAAAGACGTCCAGCCCGGCCCAGGCGATGGCGTTGCTTTCCAGCGCCTGAACGAGCGCGTCCTCGTCCGTTGTGCCGCCGCGGCCGATGGTGATGTAAACGGCGTGATTGGGCAGGGCGGCAAAGGCCGCATCGCCAAAAATGTGACGGGTCTCTTCGGTGTAAGGCAGGGCATTGACCGCAATGTCGGCACGCGTCAACGCGTCCAGCATTGCGTCAGGTCCGACCATCTCATCGACTCCCGCGGCTGTACGGGACGGATTACGCCGTACGCCGATGACGCGCATGTCAAAGGCCCGGGCCAGCCTGGCCGTGCGGACGCCGATCTCGCCCACCCCGGCAATGAGCATGGTTTTGCCGGCCAGCTCAAAGACGTCATCCCGGTCGATGACGGGCAGATACTTCCGTCCCGCGCGGTTAGAGAGCGCGTAATTCCGCTCCCAGTTGTTGCGCAGCCACACAACGTCATCCTGGGCGCGCAGCGAGTCGGGCAAGCGGCGGCTAAAGGCCAGAAGCAGGCCGAAGATGTGCTCGCTGATGGGAATGGCGTGGATGCCCGATACGTTGGTGAGGATGAAGTCCAGTTCCCGCACTTCAGGATACTGCATGAGCCAGTCCGCGCCGGCTCCCCACTGTTGCAGCCAGCGCAAGCGGGACGCGCGGGGTAGGAGATCGTGGGGAAAGCTGCCGGCAGCAACCTGAACTCTGTCCAGGATTTCCTCGATTGTATCCCGGTCGCGCGTCTGTACGACTTCCAAATTCGCAGCCTGGGCGGCCTGCTCAATCAGGGCCATGTTCTCCGGATGAAACGTATCCGCGGCAAAGCCGAGGAGTAAAATCGGCGTCATAATGAGCGGCCCGCGCTCTCCGTAACGCTCAGCTTTTCGGCGAACCAGGCAATCGTCTCCTCCATCCCCGCGTCCAGAGCAACCTGGGGCGACCAGCCCAGCACCGTCTCCGCTTTGGTAATATCCGGCCGCCGCTGTTTGGGATCATCCACGGGCAAGGGTCGGTAATCGATCCCGCCGGGGTTGTCGGTGATCGCGTTAATCGACCGGGCGAAGTCGAGAATGGTCATCTCCGCCGGATTGCCGATGTTGGTGGGCTCCACTTCATTGCTCAACAGCAGGCGGTAGATTCCGTCCACCAGGTCGCTCACGTAGCAGAAGCTGCGGGTCTGGCTGCCGTCGCCGTAGACGGTGAGGGGATTGCCGCGCAGGGCCTGGCGGATGAAGTTGGGCACCACGCGCCCGTCGTTGATCCGCATGCGCGGGCCGTAGGTGTTAAAAATGCGTACAATGCGCGTCTCAACGCCGTGGGCGCGATGGTAGGCCATGACCATGGCTTCGGCGAAGCGCTTGGCCTCGTCATAAACGCCCCGGGGCCCGATGGGATTGACGTGCCCCCAGTAATCTTCCGTCTGAGGGTGGACCTGGGGATCGCCATAAACTTCGCTGGTGCTGGCCAGGAGCAAGCGCGCGCCTTTGGCCATGGCGAGACCCAGGGCATTGTGGGTGCCCAGGCTGCCGACCTTAAGAGTCTGGATGGGCAGTTCTAAATAATCAATGGGACTGGCCGGACTGGCAAAGTGGAGAATTGCGTCCAAATCGCCTTTAATGTAGATATAATTGGTGACGTCGTGATGGATAAAATGAAAATGGGGGTTGCCCGCCAGGTGCGCGATGTTATCTACAGAGCCGGTGATGAGGTTGTCCATGGCAATGACGTCATGGCTCTCACGCAAGAGGCGGTCGCACAGATGGCTGCCCAGAAATCCGGCGCCGCCGGTCACCAGAACACGCATAGAGGCAATTCCTTTCCAGAGTAAGATGGGGGTAGAATGAGTATATCAAGCGAACCTATTGAAAAGAAGTGACGATGTTTCCAACTTTACCTTTTGGTCCCGCCTCCCTGCCCACCGGTCCGGTCTTCACCCTTCTGGCTATGTGGATCGGCCTGGAGACGGCCAGCCGCTATGCGCGACGATTGGGCCTTCACCCTGACACGGTCTGGAACGCAGGGCTGATCGCCATTCTTATCGGATTGATTGTAGCCCGTCTCTGGAATGTGGTCCAGTTTTGGTTTATCTACGTCGAGCAGCCGCTGCTCATCTTTAGCCTGCGCCCCAGCGGCTTCGCCCTCATTCCGGGCGTAATCAGTGCGCTGGGCGCTGGCTATGCGTTTCTCGTTTATCGATCCCTGGACCCCGTCCGCATGGGGGCGGCCCTGGCCGTAGGCGGACTGGCTGCTGCTGCCGTGCTCAATTTGGGTGCGTATCTTACCGGCGAAGTTTTGGGCATAACGGGCGGGGGCCTCTTTACTTTGCCCTACTTCGGCGTTGCGCGCTATCCGGTTGCCCTCTTTCGGGCGGCGGGCATGCTTTTGGCGCTGGCGCTCCTGCTTTTTTATGCAGACAACCGGCGTCCGGCCCGAACGATCTGGCTGGCCGGGCTGGGCTATGCGCTGGTTCACCTGATTTGCGACGCGTTTCTGGCAGAACCGGCGCTGTTTGGAGCCCTGCGCGTGAATCAAATTTTGGCTTTGCTGGGGGCGCTCCTCTTTACGCTCCTGCTGGCTCGCTCATCATCCGGCAAAAAAGCGTCATCACCCGACTGATAAGGGCAATTGACTTTATTCTAACTGTAAACGGTATCCCCGCCCGCGTACCGTAACCAGAAAGCGGGGATTGCCCGAATCCGCTTCGATCTTCTGGCGCAGGCGGCTGACGAGCTTCTCAATGCGCGCATCGTCAACTTCATCGATGTAGCTTTCGCCCCACACGTTGCTGACGATTTCATACTTGTCCACAATCTTGCCCGTACTTTGGAAGAGAAGGAGCATGAGCTTATATTCCAGATTGGTCAGCGTCTCCGTTTCCATACCGCCCACATAGACCTCGCCGCTGTCTACGTCTACCCAGAGCGCGCCGCCATCGACCAGCGGTTGCAGCGCCAGCCGTTGGATGTAATCGCTGAGCAGGCGGCTGAATAGCTGGTAGCGACCCTCGATGGGTAGAAGCAGGTGGCTGCGAACAAGTCGTTCAAGTCCGGCCGGGGCAGGAGGTTCAACGCCGGTAAAGAGGTTGCGCAGTTCTTCCTGCTCTTCCTCGCTGAGTTGACGCCAGATTTTCCGACACTCCGCTTGCAGGATAGGGTTTTCATGCAGTTGCCGCGCCGTATCCCGGTAAAGTTTTTGACGCATGGTGACGTCCCCCAATCCCTGACCGGAAGCAGCAACGGCCGCGTCCAATATGCGGCAGACGCCTTCCATCATCGTCGGGTGGCCGCCGCCCCATTCACAGATAAAATCAAAATC
This sequence comes from Caldilineaceae bacterium, assembly GCA_020433455.1. GTDB lineage: Bacteria > Chloroflexota > Anaerolineae > Caldilineales > Caldilineaceae > JAGRCP01. The sequence continues at coordinate 5,032 of JAGRCP010000029.1, forward strand.
CGCGGCAATAAAATCAGCTTCGTAAGCATTCGCATAGCGTCGGATAAGCCGTTCCGAGTCGCTGCGCGTCAGGGGCGCGAGATGCCACGTGCGGTGGCGGAAGAGTTCGCTGAATTCGCTCCGCTGCTCGTCTTGACGAATGACGTTTTGTGCTTTAGCGGTCGCGGTCAGATAGACCAGCTTGTCGGGATAACGATCCCTCAACGCGCGCAGATTGAGAAAGACACGCGGGTCAATCTGGGCAAAGGGTTCATCAAATTCGTCAAAGAGAAAAATCAGGCGTTGGGTTGTACCGGTGAGCGCGGCGGTAAGCCCCCGGTTAAAGCTCAGGGGGATTTGGAATTCCGTGGCCGGATGAATCAGCGCACTGTACGCTTTGTCCAGTTCGGGCAGGGCGGCCACTCGGTCGCTGCTCTCTTGCAGACAGCGCAGGACCAATTCATAAAAGCCCTGATCCGTCATGCCGAGCATGCGGTTACAATCGATGTAGACGGGCAGGAATTCCTGCGCGGCTTCGCCCAATTCCTGGATCCAGACGTCCGTTTGGGCCAGGAGGCGCATAAACCCGGATTTTCCGATATTGCTGAAGCCGACAATTTCTACGCACTGCAAGCCATAGATGTAGCGGATGACGCTTTGGATGTCGGTGCGGCGCATGTAGCTGCCGTCAGGCAGGCGCAAGGTTTTCGGCATGGCAATCTTCTTCCGGTAGCGGATTTCCCGTTTTTGAGATGCTGCTTTGTATCTATACGGGGGCCTCCGGAAAAACCTCCCGGAGGCTGTACCGTAATGCTGTTTCAAATATTGTAACGAAAAGCGTTCTCACGCGCTATTTTTGTTGACACGCCCTTTTCCGCATGCTAAACTCCTCCCGTAAAATAGCCAGTGGCGAAGATGGAGCCGAGTAAACGACGCCAACCTTCACAGCGAATCCGGGACGGTGGGAGCCGGATGAAGCGCCCGTCGTTGAAGATCACTCCGGAGCCGCGGCCCGAACCAACGGACATCGTTTTTAACTCCGTTTCAGTAGACGCCGCCGGGAGCGTGGCCCGTTATCCCCACGGCAGACTCAGCCGCAAGCAGTAACCGCGGCCGGCTTTGCACCGAGGCGCTCATTCTTTGCGAGCCGCACCATGCAGCGGAATGCGCAAATGATGAGAACCGGGGTGGTACCGCGGACCAGCTTGGCCCGTCCCCGCATGGGGATGGGCTTTTTTGATTGGTTGGCTCTGGTTGGATGGTTGACTTGTCGATTGCGGTTGTCTGCAGCATTGCGTCAGCGTTTGGTTGCGCAGGAATCCGCAAGCAACAGCAAGCAACACCTGTCACCCTGAGCGGATCCCACCCGATCTCTCGGATTGGGCGGCAGATCAGCGAAGGGTCTCGTCTTCGTCATGACGCTTGTTTCTTATCGTGAAAACAGATAAAGCTTGAACATTTGGAACCGGAATATTCAGCCTTGACCAAGGAGAAGTCATATGGCGACGGATAAAACAGTCCAGCGCTTTACGCCGGTAAACCCCGGCGTTCATTACCCCGACATGGAAGAGAAAATCTTGCGGCTATGGCAAGAGCGGGACATCTTTCACCGCTCCATGGAAGAGCGCAAGGACGGCCCGCGTTACGTCTTCTTCGAGGGTCCGCCCACGGCCAATGGTCGCCCCGGCATCCATCATGTGCTGGCTCGGGCCTTCAAGGACATGTTCCCCCGCTACAAGACCATGCAGGGGTACTACTGCTATCGTAAGGGCGGTTGGGATACCCATGGCCTGCCCGTGGAAATCGAGGTGGAGAAACAGCTCGGCATCACCGGCAAGGAGCAGATCGAAGCGTACGGCGTGGAAGCGTTCAATAAAAAGTGCCGGGAGTCAGTCTTTACTTACGTGGATGAGTGGGAAAAGCTCACCACGCGTATGGGCTATTGGGTTTCGCTGGAAGACGCCTACGTGACCATGAACAGCGATTACATCGAATCCGTCTGGTGGATCCTCCAGCAGTTCTGGGAGCAGAACCTTCTCTACCAGGGCTATAAGGTTGTGCCCTATTGCCCCCGTTGCGGCACGCCCCTGAGCAGCCATGAGCTTTCGTTGGGCTATAAGGAGGGCACGCTGGATCCCAGCGTCTATGTGAAGTTCAAGGTTCAGGATACGGAGAACGAATATCTGTTGGCCTGGACCACCACGCCCTGGACTTTGCCCGGCAACGTGGCCCTGGCCGTCGGTGAAAATGTGGACTACGTGAAGGTGCGCGATGCAAGCGGAGATATCCTCTATCTGGCCAAGGCGCTGACGGAGCAGAAGCTAACGCCCGGTTATGAAGTGCTGAGCGAAATGAAGGGCCGCGATTTGGCCGGCATGCGCTATGAGCCCCTCTACACGTTCTTTCCGGTTGACGCAGACTACGCCTATGTGGTCACGGCCGACTTCGTCAGCACGGATGACGGCACGGGCATCGTCCACATTGCGCCCGCGTTCGGCGCCGACGACATGGAAGTCGGTCGCCAATACGATCTGCCCGTGATCATGACCGTGGACAGCGACGGCACGTTTAAGGACGAGGTGACCTGGGCGGGACAGTTCGTGAAGGATGCCGATCCCCGCATCGAAGAGGAGCTGGCAAGCCGGGGCCTGCTCTACAAGAGCGAAACCTACGAGCACACTTATCCCTTCTGCTGGCGCTGCGACACGCCCCTCCTCTACTACGCGCGGGAGACCTGGTATATCCGCACCAGCGCGCACAAGGATGAGCTGGTCGCGCTCAATCAGGAGATTAACTGGGTGCCGTCTCATGTAAAAAACGGGCGGTTCGGCAACTGGCTGGAAAACAATATCGACTGGGCGCTGGGCCGGGAGCGTTTCTGGGGAACGCCGCTGCCCGTCTGGAAGAGCGACGCGCCGGGCAGCAACTACATGGAGTGCGTCGACAGCCGAGCGGAACTGTCGGCGAAAACCGGACGGGATCTAAGCGAGCTGGACCTGCATCGCCCCTACGTGGACGAGATCACCTGGCCCGCCCCAGACGGCGGCGTCATGCGCCGCGTGCCCGAAGTTATCGACGTCTGGTTCGACAGCGGCTCTATGCCCGTTGCCCAGTATCACTTTCCGTTTGAAAACCACATCGTGTGGGAAGAGCAGAAGCAGGCCGACTACATCTGCGAGGCAGTGGATCAGACGCGCGGCTGGTTCTATTCGCTCCATGCCATCAGTTCCCTGCTTTTCGATCGGCCGGCATACAAGAACGTCATCTGCCTGGGCCATATCCTGGCCGAAGACGGCAGCAAGATGAGCAAAACCAAAGGCAACGTGGTCAATCCCTGGGAGGCTTTCGACGCTTACGGTGCAGACGCAACCCGCTGGAACATGTACACGGCCGGCCCGCCTGGAAACAGCCGCCGCTTCAGTTTGGACCTGCTGGGCGAAACCGTGCGCAAATTCCTGAACACGCTTTGGAACACCTACAGCTTCTTTGTGACCTACGCCAATCTCAGTGAGGAATCGGCGGTTTGGGGCGAAGAGGCGGCCGCGGCATCCACCAATCTAATGGATCAGTGGGTGCTGTCGGAATTGAATCTGCTGGTGCGAGAGGTGACGGACGCTTACGAAACGTATGACGCCGTGGGCGCGACCCGCCCCGTGGCCGATTTTGTGGACAGCCTGAGTAACTGGTACGTACGCCTGAATCGGCGGCGCTTTTGGGACGGCGAAGCGGACGCCCTGGCTACGCTTCACCACGTGTTGACGACGCTTGCCCACCTTCTGGCTCCGGCTACGCCCTTCGTGGCGGACGAGATCTATCAAAACCTGGTCGTGACGGCCGCCTTGCCCTATGCCGACGGCGAAGCGCCCGCGGACAGCGTTCACCTGAGCCGCTGGCCTGCGGTCAGTGCAGCCCTCATCAATGAGCAGCTTAGCCAGGATATGGCGCTGGTGCAAAAGGTGACCAGCCTGGGCCATGCCGCCCGCCAAAACGCCAATCTGAAGGTGCGGCAACCTCTGGCCGAGGTCATCGTCCGCACGCGCAGCGAGGCGGAGGAGGCGGGACTGATCCGCTTGCAGCAATTGGTTCTGGATGAATTGAATATCAAGGCGCTGAACTTTGCTCATTCCAGCGGCGATTTGGTGGATGTGGAGGTCTTCCCCTTCCCCAAGCAGTTGGGGCAAAAGTACGGCTCCGGTTATCCCAAGATTCGTGCGGCCATGGGTCAAATGGAGCAGGCCGAGCTTGCCGCTCGCTTCCAGGCCGGCGAGGCGGTCGCGATCAAGACTGAGGGCGAGACTTACGCAGTTGCGCCCGAAGATGTGGAAGTGCGCATGTCGCCCCGGGCCGGTTATAGCGTGGCCGAAGACAGTGGTTATCTGGTCGCGGTGACGACGGAGTTGACCCCCGAGCTGGAGCAGGAGGGCATGGCCCGGGAACTGGTTCGCCGCATCCAGCAATTGCGTAAGGATGCCGGTCTGGCCATCAGTGACCGCATCATCACCTACGTGATAGACGCTGACGGCGATGAGAGCGCCCTGCTGCAGGAAATGCTGACCGCCAATGGGGAGTATATCCGCCGGGAAACGTTGAGCACGCGCCTGGTTCAGCAGCCGGCAGAATTAGACACGGAATCAGGCAATGGGACGCTTGCTGAGCTGCCCCAGGCCAGCTTTGACCTGAATGAGCGCACGCTGACCATAGCCCTGGAAAAGAGCGCGCCGGAATAGCAGGGTAGATAACGTAAAACAGGCGGTCTGTCCTGGGAGCGCCGGACTCCAGTCCGGCCGTAACGCCAAGCTGGAGCCTGGCGCTCCCAGAGGCGGACCGCAATTGATTACTTACTTGGCTTCTCGCTTAGATTTATCCGGAAAGCGGGGAAGGAGAATGGGAATGAGTCGCATGCGTGCGCTGGTGAATCAACGCTGTCCGGTTTGTCTTCAGGGCCCTGTCTTTAGCGGTTTCTTACGCACCCGCACCCATTGTCCCGTCTGCGACATCCGCTTTCAGCGGGAGAGCGGCTACTATCTCAACGCCATGTTCGTGGCTTATGTGTTGGGGTTTCTTCTGCTGGCGCCCCTGGCGCTCGTTTTGTACTTCAACGCTGTCTCACCCCTGCTATTCACCCTCATCATCGTCAGCGTCATCACCCTGCTCTGGCCGCTGGTCTTTCGCTACTCGCGCGTCATCTGGCTCCACGCGGATCAACTGATGGAGCCGCGTCAGGCGCCGGCGGCAAAAGACGCATCGTCTCCGGACGCCTAATCGGGCCGGCACAGTCCCGCTTGAAGGCCGGCGCTCCATGTCCGCCTGCAACGGACATGGAGCGCCGTATCAATATTTTCTCGCGTCGGCCTAAAGCGTGATGACGTGCGCGCCGTTTGCCGCGTGGGTGGTATAGACTTCAGGCCAGATGCCCGTGGCCTGGGGATAATCTCTGTAGATTGCATCCGCCACCTGCTGCTCTGCGCCGGGTGCCACCAGACCCACTGCACAGCCGCCGAATCCCGCGCCGGTTAACCGGGCGCCGTAGCAGCCCGGCGTGCTCTGCATGGCCGCCACCATGACGTCCAGCGCATCGCTGCTCACCGCGTAATCATCGCATAAGCTGGCGTGGCTTGCATTCATCAGGCGTCCCACTTCATCCAACTTCCCCTGCTGCAACGCGGTCACCGTGGCCAGAACCCGCTCATTTTCGGTTACGATATGGCGGCAACGGCGATAGATCAGGTCCGGCAACAGTTCTTTGTTGGCCTCTAACTCTTCGCTGCTCACATCGCGCAGGGCGCGGATATGGGGCAACGCCTGGCGCAGGCGGGCAACGCCCTCTTCGCATTCCTGGCGGCGCGTGTTATAGGCGCTGCCGGCCAGGGAGCGACTGGCCTTGGTGTTGCCGATGATGAGCGCAGCCTCGGGCGGCATGGGGATCAAATCATACGCCAGGGTGCGGCAGTCGATGAGCAGTGCGTGGCCCTCGCGCCCCAATTCGCTGATAAACTGGTCCATGATGCCGCACTTGACGCCCACGAAATTATTCTCCGCGGCCTGGGCGGCCTGGGCAATGGCGGGACCGTCCAGCACATCCGTCTGGCGTGAGGCAACCAGCAGGGAATGGGCTGCGGCAATTTCCAATGCGGCCGAGCTGCTGAGACCGCTGGCCCGGGGAACATTGCCGCTGAGCACGGCATCAAACCCGGCCAGGGTCACGCCCCGGATATCGAGCTCCTGGGCCACCCCTTGAACGTAATTGAGCCACAAGCGTTCAGGGTCGGGATGCAGGGCATCCAGGTCAAACGCCGCTTCGCCGTCATAATCCAGCGAGACAATGCGCACAATGCGATCGTTCCGGGGGCGCAGGACCAGCCGCACATCCCGCTTGATGGCCACGGGCAGCACAAATCCGTCATTGTAATCGGTGTGCTCGCCGATGAGGTTGACGCGGCCCGGCCCGATGACGACGTGGGTGGGTTCGGCGCCGAAATGTTCACGAAAGGCCAGGATCATTGTCTGATTGCGCTTGTCGCCTTGTTCCGCCGGAGGCGTCATGTCTGTCATATTCGCTATTCTCTCTCAAAATATATCGGGCGCATGAACCGCCCGGGTTTAGCGTGCCGCCCGGCCGCGCGTCCCTGCCCGGCGCTGGAGCAGCACATACAGGTTCAAGTTTCCCTCCCGGCCGTCGGCGCGGAAGGTTGTCAGCGTTTCTAACCCGGCTTGTGTCGCCAGGCGCTGGAATTCGTCTGCGTCAATCAGGTGGACGTACCGCACCGCGTACACTGCCTGCTTCCACGGCAAAAGCGCGTCGCCCGGCTCAACAGCGGACGGGGCCACGCCCGCCGTTGACCAGTCCAGCAGGCGCCCGCGCAGGCGCGGGCTGTCCATGAATTGCCATCCGGACAGGGCGACGATACCGTCCGGCCCGGTCAAGCCGGCCAGGTCGCTCACCACCCGTCGGCGCAACGCGTAGCCGGGCATATGCTGGAGCGTAGCCAGGCAGACGACCGCATCAAAGTCGTCTTCGGTCAGGGCGGCGCGCCAATCGGGTTCGGCCAGGTCCGCCTGCACGAAACGAGTGCGGACATGGGTTAACTCAGCCGTATTGCGGGCGGCAGCGGCCAATAGCTGCGCCTCGCCGTCCACGCCCGTATACTCGACTGCACGTCCCGCTCCTTCCAGCATGACGGCCAGCCGGCCGTTGCCGCAGCCCGCATCCAGCACGCGCAGGGGGGTAGCCCGTCGCTGCGCCGTCAGTTGCGCGACCAGTTGCGCCTTACCCGGCGTTGGGGCCTGACGCGTGGCGTCGAACGGATGGGCCACCGCGGCGTAAAATTGGCGATTGAGGGTTAGCAGACGGTCGCGCGTCACATCATCCATGGTTGACTCTATGGTATACTGCTCCATCATGAAACGAATTCTGGCGCAAGATGAAATTCCCGACGACATCATACAAAAAAGCCGCCGCTGGCAGCAGAGCCGCAATACATTCGATCCCGCGGAGCATAGCGCGCCGGTCTATGCAATTTTGCAGGAAATCCTCGCCGTGCCGGAGGATGAATGGAACGGCCAATCCAGCCTGCGCCCAATCTTAACCCGCTTCCCCAAAGAGGGCAAAGGTCTCTACTCCAAAGCGAACCTCATTGCGTGCTATCGCCGCCTCATTGCCGAGGGCGATTTGGAGCCGGATCCGCTCATCATGCGCCGCATCCGTATGAAGCCCATGCGCACCCAAAGCGGCGTAGCCCCCGTCACGGTGCTGACCGCGCCGGCGGGCTGCCCGGGCAAGTGCATCTTCTGCCCCGACGACTGGCGCATGCCCAAAAGCTACATCTATGATGAGCCGGGCTGTCAGCGCGCCGAGCGGGACGGTTTTGATCCCTTCCGCCAGACGCTGGGACGCATTCGCTCTTTTGAAAGCATCGGCCATAGCGCCAATAAAGTCGAGCTGCTTATTTTGGGCGGCACGTGGAGCGCCTACAGCCGCAACTACCGGGAATGGTTTATCCAGCGCTGCTTTGATGCGATGAACAGCGCGGGGGCGTTTGATGCGGCGATGGTTGATACGGCGGAGGAAGTTGCCTCTGCGTCACTGGCGGAAGCCCAGCAGCGCAATGTGGAGGCGCAACATCGCAACGTGGGGCTGGTGATTGAGACCCGGCCCGATTGGATTACGCCCGACGAGATCCGCCACCTGCGGCGTCTGGGGGTCACCAAAGTGCAAATCGGCGTCCAGAGCCTGGATGATGAGATCCTGACGCGCAACAAGCGGGGTCACGACGTGGCCGCGGTGCGGCATGCCCTGGGCCTGTTGCGCACCGCCGGCTTCAAGCTTCACCTCCACTGGATGCCCAATCTTTACGGGGCGACGCCCGACTCCGACCGGGAGGACTTCGCCCGCTTTTTTGACGATCCGGCCATCCGGCCCGACGAACTGAAAATCTATCCCTGTTCCCTCATTGCCGATACGGAACTCTATACGCTTTGGCAGGAAGGCGCGTATCATCCTTACACCCAGGATGAACTGGTGGCGCTGTTGGCCGACGTGAAGCCGACCATCCCGGCCTATACCCGCGTGAATCGCCTCTTTCGGGATATCCCCGCCCACCATATTCAGGCCGGCGTCACCATGAGCAATCTGCGCGAAGTGGTGCATGACGAGCTGGTCCGGCGCGGCGCGCGCTGCGGTTGCATCCGCTGCCGGGAGATAAAATGGCGGCGCGTGCGGCCGGATGAATTGACGCTGCGGGTGACGACCTACGCGACCGACTTGACCACAGAACATTTCCTGGAATATGTGACCGGGCCCCAAAGCGAGGAGCCGGGTCTCATCGCCGGATTCCTGCGCCTGAGCCTGCCCCGGGAACCCGGCGTCGGCAGCCGGCGCTTTATGGACGAAATCCACAACAGCGCCATGATTCGGGAAGTCCACGTCTACGGTCCTGCACTAGCCGTGGGCGCCGAACGGCCGGGCGCGCCCCAGCACGCCGGCCTGGGCGAACAGCTCATGGACGCGGCCCGGGAGATCAGCCGGGCCGCCGGCTTTACGCGCATGAGCGTTATCGCGGCTACCGGCACCCGGGCCTACTACGCCGCGCGGGGGTTTACCCTGGGCGACCTCTACATGCACAGTGATTTGCTTCCGCGCGCCTAATTTTCCCTCCGGCGTAACTATCGACCCCTTTCTGCGTCTCTCCTGATAGAAGAATAAGATCCAACTTGGTTTCCCTATCAGGATAATTCGCGCCTCTGCATCACCGCTCATCCATGCAAGGCTGCAATATATGAAGGTATCCGCTTTATGCAGATCCGCCTCCCTAAAAGACGCTTTACATTTCTGCTCCTCATCACAATGCTTTTTGTGGGTTGGATGACGGCTTCCGGCACTCTGATCCATTCCTCGGTCGCGCGCGGGCAGACGATTCCGCCGGGCACGATTCCCCCGTCCGCCCTCATTTATATCAACGAGATTATGGCCGACAACGAGACAACGCTGGCCGATGGCGACGGCGATTATCCCGATTGGATCGAACTCTTTAATGCAGGCGATACGACCGTCAACCTGGCCGGTTGGAGCATTACTGACAAGCCGCATGTCCTGACGCGCTGGGTTTTTCCCGCCGTGAGCGTACCGCCGGGTGGCTATCTGGTTCTCTTTGCTTCGGGCAAGGATCGGCGTGACCCGGCCTATGAACTGCATACGAACTTCAGCTTGAGCGCAGGCGGCGAGTTTCTGGCCTTGCTGGATCCTGACGGCATTATGGTTGCCGCCTATTCTCCCGCCTATCCGCCTCAATATCCTGATATGGCCTACGGGCTGGATATGGCCGGCAATGAGCGCTATCTGCCCATTCCCACGCCGGGCAGCGACAACAATGTGGCCGGGAATCTGGGGCCGCTGATCAGCCGCGTGGCCCATAGCCCGGAGCAACCATTGCCCAATGAGGCGCTGGAAGTGACGGCCGTACTGCAAACCGCATCTTCCGAGCCGACCGATGAAATTACCGGAGTGGAGTTGATCTATCGTATCAACTTTCAGGCTGAGCAGCGCCTGGCCATGGCGGAAACGCCTACGCCGACCGGCGCAACGCGTACCTTCCGCGCTATAATTCCCGCGGCGGCGTACAGTCAGGGAGATATCGTGCGCTATGCCGTGCTGGCAACCGATGCGGCCGGTCGCGAAGCGCGCTATCCTCTCTTTGTCGAGCCTTCCGCCTCCCCCCAATATCAGGGGACGCTGGTGATAGACGCGAGCGTGGAAAGCTCACTGCCCGTCTTTCATTGGTTTATCCAGAATCCCAATGGGGTGGAAGAGGCGAACGTGACGCCTGCCGTCGTCTTCTACGACGGCGTGCTCTACGACAACGTCCATGTTCGGCTGCGCGGCGATACGTCCGCGGCAGCCGGCGCCAAAAAAAGCTACAAGTTTTTCTTCAACGACGGCTACCACTTGCGCCTAACGCCCGACGGATATGCAGTCGATGAGATCAACGTCAATACCAATGCCGCGGATGCCAGCTACCTGCGCCAGGCCCTGGCCTGGGAAGCATTTCGGGATGCCGGCGCGCCTTATTCTATGGCCTTCCTGGCGCGCGTTCAGCGTAACGGAAGCTTTTTCGGCCTCTACACCCTGGTCGAGAGCCTGGAAGAGCCCTATTTTGAACGTCAGGACCTGGACCCGGCAGGCGCGTTATACAAGATGCATGAGAACAACCTGAATAACTCGACTGAGGGAATCGAGAAGAAAACCCGGGGAGAAGAAGACAACCGCGATCTGATCGACCTGATCGCGGGCATTCATCGCAACGGCGACAGGCGCACGACGTACCTGTACGACAACATAAACATCCCGGCCGCGATCAACTACCTGGCCGTGAGCGCGGCAATCCATCACTGGGACATGGTGATCAAAAATTACCACGTCTATCGCGATACGGAAGATACGGGCGAGTGGACTTTTCTGCCCTGGGATATGGACCTCACCTTTTACGCCCCCTCGGCTGACGGCTTAAATGCGCACCCCTTTCACGGCACGCAGGCCTATCCCCTCTACTATATTCCCGGCGGTTTTGGCTACTGGAATCATCTGATTGACGCGCTTCTGACGACGCCGGATATTCAGGCAATGTATCTGCGGCGGCTGCGCAGTGTTATGGATCAGCTCTTGCAAGAGCCCGATGCGCCTTATGAGCAGCGCTACTTTGAGACGCGCATCAATGCTTTGCTGATTCAGGCGGAGGCTGATGCCCAGCTCGACTTTAATCGGTGGCATCCGTCCACATCGTTTGCCGATGCGGTCAGAGAGTTGAAGGATGATATCAGCGCCCAGCGCACGCACCTCTACCTTACCCACGGCCCTGCTGAGGGGATTATTCCTGAGGCTCAGCCATCCGACGCCCGGGTTCTCTTCGGCGCTATCGAGCTGGCCGCAGCCGGAGCCGATCTGTCCAGCGAATATTTTGTGCTCACCAATCCGAATCAGTATGCCGTGGATATTTCGGGATGGCGCGTGGCGGGCGATGTGGAATATCGTTTTCAGCCGGGCGTGGTGATTCCCGCACGCGGCGCGCTCTACGTTGCCAAGGACGTCACCGCCTTTCGCAACCGTCCCCTTGCTCCCACCGGCGGCATGGGGCTGCTGGTTCAGGGCGGCTATGCCGGCAACATGACCGGACGCATCGGCAATCTGCGCCTCTTGAACAAAAATGACGAGCTGGTAGACCGGGTTACCTATGGCTACCCGCTCCCGACTAATATCTTTCTGCCCGTGGTACGTACGGAGTAAATGGGGCATTCGGATCGCATGTGGTTGACAAAGGGGAGACCGTCCGGCGTTTGAGTCTTTCGGCAGGGAGCGCCCCTTGCGGGCGCCCGCAAGGGGCGCTCCCTGCTGCATGAAATCTCGAAGAACCCACAATTTTCATCCCGTCCCGTTGCCCAGGTCAGACCCGCCCAGGGTGAGCAGGGCCCGAGCCACGCGGCGCAAACAGCCGTTCAGGTCCCCGGCTAACATGTCCGGCTCCAACTCCAGAGTCTCCCACCGTTCGGCCAAAACGCGGGAGCGGGCCTCGGCCGTCCGCCGATCCTCCCGGCAGCGAATCCCCAGATAGCCGCCCCGCGCCTGCAGCGTAACGTCCATAACCTCGCCGGCTACGATACGATTTGACAGCGGCCGCAGGCGCGCGGCGCGCAGCGCCTGCCAGAAGCGCTCGAACGGATCCTCGTGATAGAACAGTTCCTTCACGTCCTCTGCGGCCAGAAGATGGCCCATGGTAGTGTGGATAAAGGTGATGCGACGCATGCGCCGGGCAGGGACAGGGCGCGCCAGTCGGGTCAGGGGCCCTACGTCGATGCGAAAGTAGTACTCATGCGCCCTAGGATGGTCCGGTTGAGAGGGCAATAATTCGCCCCGGGTGAGGAGATGGTAGCGGCGAACCGGCGCATAGAAGGCTACATGATGCGCCTCGCCGTCCGCCTGAAAAGCGCCGGTCTGATAGAAGGCCAGGTACTCGGCGCCGATGCGACGCGGCGCGTGGCGTTGAGGAATGCGATACCAGCCTTCCTCCTGTGCGCGGGCAAAATCCGCGCGGTTGTTCATCACGGCGACGAGCACGGTACAGCGGCGGATGCGAGGGTCAGCATACGGCATGGGGGATTTGCCCGTTTCTGATAGTCAATTGCGTGTAGTGAATCCCGGCGGAAATTCGCACACCTATATCGCGGGAGGTAAAACCGACGAATTTCCGCCGTAGTCGTCACGCCATCCTGTAACAGTGAGCAATAGCGGCTCAACTATAGCCCAGCCCGTGCGGTTCGACAAGCGCTCCTGATCGACTGCCGCTTGCCCGGCGAAGAATCTTTACAACATTCCCGCGGATCGGTATGATTGGCCCCGTATTCAATATTTTGATCCGGTCGCCCGTCATTTTACCGATATCCGCATCCGACTCCCTCGCGATAGCGTATAAACCCAAAGCCGCGGGCTTACAGCGCTCGCTTAACCGTCATCGACTATACATTGTCACTCGCCCGGTAATGCTCCATTCCCCTACTCAATATCATGCATAATCACTTTTTTCAGTCCCGTCAGCGCAGCATGTTCCTTCCTCTTTTGTCCCTGACGGGAATGCTGTTTTTGATGCTGTTTTTGCCGTCTCCGGCCGCGGCCCAGGGCGTCGGCATTCCTCTGGGGCCGCCCCAGGTTCTGGCCACAGGGATTGACGGCGCGCATTCCGTCTACGCCGGGGATATGGACGGCGACGGCGATCTCGACGTGGTGGTCGCCTCACGCATGGACGGTCGCATTCGTCTCCTGCGCAACGACGGCGCGCCCGCACCCGGCTTTTCCGTGCGGACCGTGGCCGAACTGCCCGGCGCATATATGGCCATTCCCGTAGACATCAACCAGGATGGGCATCTGGATATTGCCGCCGTCGCGGTGGAGACGGTCCAGCCTTCGGCCCAGCCGAATGGAGCGGACGCGCCCGCGGCCAACGGATCGGTCGTCTGGCTGGAAAATAACGGTGCATCCACCCCGGAGTTCGCGCCTCATCGGATTGCCGACGGGTTGGATTACCCGGTTTCCATCTTCGCCGGTGATATGGACAATGACGGCGACGTGGACCTCCTCTCTGCCTCACGCAATGACAACCAGGTGCGCTGGTATCGTAACGACGGTGCGACGAATCCCGGCTTCAGCGCCATCACCATCAATGATGGGGCGTTGGGCGCGGTTTCGGTCCACGCAGGCGATCTGGACGGCGACGGCAATTTAGACATTGTTTCCGCTTCGGAAGATGACGATCAGATCGCCTGGTATCGCAACGACGGCTCCGACAGCCCCGTTTTTTCACGCCAGATTATTCGCTCGGCCGGCGGCGTCACCCCGGTCGGCATCGACCTGGCCAAATCGGTCTTCGTGGCCGATCTGGACGGGGACGGGGATCAGGATATTGCTTATGCCTCGGAAAATGCCAATGAAATCGGCTGGTACGAGAATGACGGCGCCCCTATGCCCGGCTTTCTTCAGCACGTAGTGGCCACGAACCTGGATCATATCAAGCAGGTTTATGCCGCGGATCTGGACCTGGACGGCGATAATGACCTCTTTTCCGCCTCCAGCGGCGACGGGCGCATTGCCTGGTATGAAAATGACGGCAGTGATGATCCCCTTTTCACGCAGCATATTGTCGTCGAAGGCGCGGCCGGCGCACGCGGCGTCAGCGTGGCCGATTTGGATCAGGACGGCGATCCGGATATCCTGGCCGCGGCGCGTGATGCAAACGAGGTCTACTGGTTCGAGAATCAGACCATCCATCGCAACGCGCGCTATACGCCTTTGCCCAACATGTTTTTGGCGCCTCAGACCGCGCCGCGTCACGCCATCGGGTCCGATATTGACGGCGACGGCGATACCGACATTCTTTCCATCGGCCATAGCGCCCTCATTTGGCATGAGAACGACGGCGGACGACCGCCTGCTTTTACCCCGCACGTCATCGACTCCGAAATCGCCGGCGGGCGTTGGGTAGAGGCCGGCGATCTGGACAATGACGGCGATCCGGATATTGTGGCCGCTTCGCTCAATAATCAACTGCTGCGCTGGTATATTAATCAGGGCAACGGGCAGTTTACGCCCCGCACCGTAGCCCGGGATTTTATCTTTCCCCGCGCGGTCATTGCCGCGGATCTCAACAACAACCACGATCTCGATCTCGTGGCCGCATCGGATGAAAATAACGCCATCTTTTGGTTCGCCAATGACGGCGGCGACGTGCCCCGCTTCGCGACATATCTCATTACCGATCAGGCCGGTTACGCACGTTCGGTCTTTGTGGCCGACGTTAACGGCGACGGCGATCCGGATGTCCTCTCCGCCGCCCAACAGATGGGCGAAATTGCCTGGTACGAAAACAACGGCGCCTATTGGCCCGACTTTCGGCGTCACGTTATCGTGAGCGGGCGGGAGGATGAGAAGCTTCCCGACGGCGCGGGCGGCGTGTGGTGGCCCAATGGCGCGCAGCACGTCCACGCAGCGGATCTGGATGCGGACGGCGATATGGACGTGCTTTCTGTGTCGGAGCACGATTCCACCATTGCCTGGTATGAGAACGACGGCAACGATCCGCCCTCATTCACGCTGCACTTCATTTCGCGTACGGCTCGGGGCGTTCATGCCGTTTATACGGGTGATGCCGATCAGGACGGCGATATCGACGTTATGGCCGCGATTGAGTATGATCACGAGATCGCCTGGTATGAAAACGACGGCCGTCGGGATGCGCCGCCCCAATTCGTCTATCACAAAATTTATGATCAGGCGCTCACCGCCCATTCGGTCCATGCGAATGACGTGGACGGCGACGGCGATTTGGACGTGATCGCCACCGCCAGGAGCAATGACAACGTGCTCTGGTTTGAAAACCTGGGCGGCCAATATCGCATTCAACTCATGGACCAGTTGACCGGCTCGTTGATAGGAGGGCAGTCGAACTCGCTCATGCGCGTGCGCGTACTTCATCGCGGGCGACGACCGCTGGACGCGTCTTTTTATCTGGGCAAACTGAGCGTCATTTTTCAGGACGGTCGCAGCAGCCCCATGACCGCCGATCAGCTACGCGCCGTTTTGCCCCGCCTTGCGGTTTATCAGGATAGCGACGGCAACGGTCAATTCGATGCCGATCGCGACGCACTGATTACCCAAACTGCTGATTACGCCCTCGAGGATGACGGCCTTCTTACGCTGAATTTCCCCCGCACAAATCCCGATATCCAAATCGAACCGGGGACGTTCAAGGATTATTTTCTGGTGGGTGATGTAAGCGGCGCGTGCGGCGATGCCACGCCCCGCATCCAGGTCACTCTCGTCACCAATAGCGGCGTCTTCAGCGCCCAGGATGATCGCCCTCTTCTGCCCGAATTTTCCCGCAGCATCACCGGGGAAGACACCCCGTACGAACAGGAACCGCTGGCCCTGCAAATCAACGAATTCATGGCCGACAACGTAAGCGTTCTGCCCGATCCCGACGAGCCGGGCGAATTCCCCGACTGGATCGAGCTGTATAACCGCAGCGCTTTCCCCATGGATATCGGCGGTCTCTACCTCTCCGACGACCCCGGCCAACCCACCCGCTATCGCATTCCCGACGGCGTTACCGTTCCCGGACGCGGTTATATCGTCTTCATTGCCGATGGGGAATTCACCCAGGGCCCGCTCCACACCAATTTTCGTCTCGCCAAAGGCGGCGAATCCGTCGCCCTCTTTGACCGGGATGCGATGAATAACCAGCTCATCGACATCCACACCTACGGCGCGGTCGAAGCCGATCAATCTATCGGACGCCTGCACGATAACGCCGAAGAATGGGAGATTCTTCCCGTCCCTTCGCCCGGCAGCATGAACGTGGATGCGCCCTTGGACCGTCAGTTCTTCCTGCCGGCCATACGCCTCGAAATCGGCTGCTGATATGCAAGGTTTCTCTTTCGTCTGCGTTCGTGATTGCAGGCGTCGCCCGCTGCTGATTGGGTTGCTCTTTGCCCTGATCTGGTGGGGCGCGCAGGCCGCCAGGCAATCAGAGCCGCTGCTGGCGCAGACAGCCGGCGACGATGCCGAAGAAATTGTGGTTATCGACGCCGGCGGTTTTATCCGCGTCTATGACCCCGCTTTTAACGCCGGCGAGAGTTACGGCAGTGAGATCCGCTGGTTTAGCCCCGTGGGGGGATTTACCGATGTCGCTTTGGGGAACGTCAATCAGGATGACGGCCTGGAGATCATCGGCGTACGCGGCGGCATGGATGACGGGCAGCTCATCATCTACGACCCGGTCGTCGAAACCATTACCGGCGCGGCGGTGGACGGCTACATCAACGGCATTCCGTGGGCGACGCTGTATGTCCGGGACGTGCCGGGCAGGCCCACCCTGGTGGGAGCCGGCGACCTGACGCGGGATCGGCCGCAGGACGAGATTATCTTCGGCTCCCGCATCAACGACGCGATTGCCAATGATGATAACGCCGACTATCAGCTGACGATTCTTCAAAGCGCGGGCGATCCAATCACCGGCCGCAGCTGGATCACGCTGGTAGACCAGAAGGAGTACCAGGACGAATGGACCTGGATGGACGTGGGCAATCTGGATAACGAGGGCACGGACGAAATTGCACTGGTGGATGATGAGGAAGGCAAACTTTTTGTCTATCGCAGCCTGCTGAACGAGGCGCTCCTGGAACGCGAGAACGGCAGCCTGCCCTGGCGCGCCGCGCTTTTCGGCAACTTCATGAATCGCAATGAGCCCAACCTGCTGGCCATCCGTAATGCCGGACCGGGCATCAGTAACTTTTGGGTCTTTCGCTATGACGGAAGCCGCTGGCAAGATCGCTATAACGAACAGTTCTTTCCGCCTACCGAATTCCTCTTTCTGGCGGATGTGGAATTCAGCGGCGGCGATGAGGCGTTTATGCTCCGCAGCCTGCCGGCCGATATCACCAATCGCCCCCGTCTTTTTTCCCGCGATGAACAGGGCGGTTCGATTATCGAGGATTTTCTCAACAACACGGACAATCAATATCAGGCTGGCGCAGGCGGTAATGTGGACGGCGACTTCGCGGACGAAGTCGTCATTATCCGCGACAACCGCATCCGCATTTATACCGATCCGGCCAATAACAATACGTTTCAGGAAGTTGAGTTCAGCACCAACAGCCGCACCATCCGCATCGGCAACCTGGACGGCGGGAGCTTTGATTCCCAGCCGATCCTCACCGTGAACGGCCAGGATCGCACGGATATTAGCCTGGCGCTGGGGCAGGGGATCGTTCAGACTGACCCCGGCGAGGGGAGCAAGGTGCTGATCGACGCCTACGTGCCCGGTACGAGTTCCTCTGTGGCGGGCGTCTCATTCAGCTATAGCGTTGAGGCCGTGCCCGGCCTCCCCCTGGATTGGGTGACGGTTGGCACCGATCCGGCAGGCGCAGCAGCCGAAACGCCCGCCACCCTGAGCGTTCTGTTCAATACCCGGGGTTTGGCTCCCGGCACGTACGCGACGGTCATTCGTCTGCGTTCCGAAGAGGCCGATTTGACCAACCAGCCGGTCAGCATCTTTGTTACGCTGGAGGTGACGCCCAGCCTTGACGTCCGTCCCAACCCGGCCGTCTTTCTCTTCGATCCGTGCGAAGAGCCCCTGGAGCCCCAGGAACGCACCTTCACCATTGTGGGGGCGTTCGGCCTGGAATATGCCGCCCAGGTAGGCGGCGGCGATGCCGAGTGGGCCACCGTGACGCCGGCCGGAGGAACCATCCCCAACGTCTTTACCGTGCGCGTCGATCCCGCACCCCTGGCCCTTAATAATCCCGTGTGGAGCGAACTTATCATCGACCCCCTGGACGGATCCGGCTCCTATGCCCGCCGTACCGTGCCCATTCTCCTGCTCTGCGTTAACGGCCGGGCCCGTCTACCCGTCGTCCAGCAATGAGTCGAAACTCTGCAACCGAACCGTCCATCGGACCGCCTGCAGAGCCGCGCCGATCATCCATTTTGCTTCGATTGGCGGCGGCGCTCTTCCTGTTGGGGCTGCTTCTGCTCCAGTGGGGCGTCACCATGCGCCGGGGCATTAATCACGACGAGCATCAGTTTATTGCCGCGGGCGCACTCCTGGCGCGTGACGGCCTGCTGCCCTATGTCGATTTCCCCTATTTTCACCTGCCGCTCCTGACCTTTATCTATGCGGCGATCTTTCGTCTGGGAAATGAGCTGCTGCTGGGCGCCCGGGCTTTTTCCGTGCTCTGTGCCTGGCTCCTGTTGGGGTGGATCGCGTGGACCGGCTATCATCTGGCGCCCGGCAAGCGGGTAGGCGAGCGGGCAACGCTGGGTGCGGCCGGGGCTTTGCTCCTTGCTTTTACGCCCCTTTTCGTCTACACCAGCGGCCGGGCCTGGAATCACGATCCGGCAGCCCTCCTGTCATTTTTGGCTGCAAGCCTGTTGCTTTACGCAGTTGACCGCAAACACACCGGGCCCGGCCCGTGGACGCCTCTTCTCGCCGGCCTGCTTTTGGGCTTAGCGATTATCACCCGCTCCTCATTTGCCTTGCTTATCCCCGTCTTTTTGATCGGCTGGTGGCTCAGCGCGCCGACTGCTTCCCTGCGCCGGCGCCTGATTCTTTGGTTCGGCCTGGGCGGCCTGCTGGGCGCGCTGCCTGCGCTCTGGCTCTTTGCCCGCGCGCCCGAGGCGTTTATCTTCGGCAATCTTACCTATGTGCGTCTCAACACCCGCTATTATCTCACTCAGGCCGCTGCTTATCCCGGCCTCTCCTTAGCCGGTAAGTTGCGCGTAGGGGGGGAACTGCTCATTACGCAGCCCGCCAACGCTCTGCCTCTCCTTCTTTTTGGCGGATTCAGCATCCGGGCCTGGCCTGGTGCGTCCCAGTCTGTCCGCCGGCAGCTTCTGTTTTTGGCAGGGATGGCGTTGGCCGCGTTTATCGGCGCGCTGCTGGCTACGCCCGCGCAAACCCAGTACTTCTATGCGCCCTTGCCCTTTGTCGTGCTGGGAGCGGTTTATGCCGCGGCTGCCTTGCCCCGGCCCCGTCAGCGCACCGGCCTCTGGTTGATGGCCGGCGGCGCTGTTCTGGCTGTTGCGCTCACCGGGGCCGCGTATGCGCCCGGTCTGGCCGTTGTCTTGCGCCCTGGTGAATGGACGCCGCACAAGGTCCATGTCCGAGGCGAATTGGCGGCGGACCTCGTCGATGGTCGGGGCCCCGTCCTCACCCTGACGCCCACCCTGCCCCTGGAAGGCGGCGCGGATATTTATTCCGCTTTCGCCACCGGTCCGTTTGCCGCACGCGTGGCCCATCTCATGGACGATGCCCAGCGTGAGCAAATGGGCGTCATCGATCCGGTAGAAGCCTTTGACGGCGGTCTGGGCGCTGCGCCCCGGGCTCTTCTTACAGGCATGGACAACGATGACGCGGCCGAAGAAGCGCCCCTGATCAACGCCGCCCGTGAACAAAGTTATCTGCCCGTCAACCTGCCCGATGAAGGGATCCTCTGGCTCTCGCCCCTGGCTGAGTTTGATGATGCTCTGCGCCTGGGCGCCACGCTGCTGCCATCCGCGCCCCTGCAACCGGGAGCGGATGGGCTTGCGACTCTCTATCTTCAGGCCGTTACGCCCATGGAGCAGGACTTCAACCTGTTGCTGCGGTTGATCGACAGCAGGGGAGGGGAAGCGTGGCGGGCGGACGGCTGGCCCTACGGTGCGCCCACCTCGGCCTGGCCTGTAGACGAAGTGCGGGCCGTCGGCTACGCGATCGCTCTTCCGCCCGACACTGCGCCCGGACTTTATCAGCTGGAGGCCACGCTCTATGACCCGGCTACGCTGGACCCGCGCGGCGAGACCGTGCAGGCAGGCGTCATCGCGGTTGCGCCTTTGCCCGCGCCCGGAGCAACCACCGCGCGTCTGGGCGATCACATTACGCTTCACCAAACGGCCCTTACCGCCACAGAGAGCGGCGTCACCGTCAGCCTGCTCTGGCAAAGCGACGCCCGGCTGCCTGAAGGACTCATCCGTTTTATCCAGGCATTGGATGCAAGCGGGCAGGTTGTCGCCCAGGCTGACGGACCGGTTATGACCGGTTTCCTGCCCAGCGAACAGTGGCCTATCCGCACGCCCGTCGCAGAGGAGATCGCGCTCAATTTGCCGCCGGGGAGTTATACTGTCATTGTCGGCTTCTACGCACGCGCTACCCTTGCCCGCCTGCCCGTGTACGTGAACGGACAAGCAGCGGGCGATTACGTACGCCTGGGCGCGCTGACAGTCCCCTGATTGCCAACGGCGTATCGACTCTGATAAGATCAGGCCATCATGCGTGGCGGTGCGGTTATGCGTTAAGACGATAATCGGACCATGCGTCACGCCCAGGCTCATTTATCTGTATTTTTAGCTGCATTTTTCGGAGGCCCATGCTACCCATACCCGAACAACTTCCTGATGACCATCGTAGCGGTTTTATAACCGTCATCGGTCGCCCCAATGTGGGCAAGTCCACACTGCTCAACCGGCTGCTGGGCCAGAAGATCGCCATCACCAGCCCCAAGCCCCAGACAACCCGGGACCAGATCATGGGCATCTTCACCACCGAGGAGATGCAGATCGTCTTTCTGGACACGCCGGGCGTCCACGCGCCGACCACCAAGCTGGGCGAACACATGATGAGCGTGGTGAATCTGTCGGTGGACGATGCCGACGTCATTCTGTGGCTTGTGGATGTCCACGTGCCGCCCAAGGATGAGGACCGGGCCATTGCCGAACTCCTGCGCGAAGCGGCCCGCCGCGGGACCTTGCCGCCGGTGATTATCGGCCTCAATAAGCTGGACCGGCCCGAAAACTTCGCCGTTCTTCCCGCCCGACGGCAGGAGTACGCCGCGCTGCTGGATTGGCTGCCCGCGTCGCGGGATGCGGTCGCGCCGCCCGTGGAGACTGTCGCCTTTAGCGCGCTCAACGGCGAGAACGTCGATACGCTGCTGGCCTTGCTCCAGCAGCGCCTGCCCTTGGGGCCGCGCTATTATCCCGCGGATCAGGTGACGGATTTGCAGGTACGTTTTATCGTCGCCGAGTTGATCCGGGAAAAAGCGCTGCTGCACCTCCAGCAGGAAGTGCCCCACAGCCTGGCCGTAGTGGTGGACGAGTTTTCTCCCCGGGATGATGACATGACCTATATTTCCGCGGTAATCTACGTGGAGCGCAGCAGCCACAAGAGCATCGTCCTGGGCCGGGGCGGCAGCATGATCAAGCGCATCGGCCAATCCGCGCGCCCCGAGATCGAGACGCTGGTAGGAACCAAGGTCTATCTGGAACTGTGGGTTAAGGTGTGGGAGAAATGGCGCAGAAAAGAAGCCATGCTGCGCAGGCTGGGGTATGCGACGGAGTAAATAATAAAGGGAAGATTTCTTTCTCTAATCCTTAATTTCTATGCTATGATCGGGGATGCTTTGCGTGCTGCAACCCGCGGCCCAAAGCGATCTTTGTTTGTATGACCATTTTGACGCAATTTTCTTTTGCATAATCCGTGAGGAAACAGCATGAATCCCCGTACGCTACGCGTGCTGGAATACGATAAAGTGCTGGCCAAGGTGGCCCAACAGTGCGCATTCAGCGGCGGCGCAGAGATAGCGCGCGGGCTGCTGCCCAGCGACGATCTGGACACCATTCGGGATTGGCTGGAGGAGACGGCCGAGGCGGCCAAGCTTCTGGAGCAGAAGACCGACATCGGCTTCGGCGGCGCGCGGGACGTGCGCGGCTCTCTGGACAAAGCGGAACGCCGGGCCATGCTCCTGCCTTTGGACCTGCTGGAAATCAAGAATACCCTCATTCGCGCTCGCAGCCTGCGCAACACTCTCACCCGGCTGGAGCATACGTTCCCGCGTTTGGCTGATATTGCCCACGGTATCGAACCCTGCGACCATGTGGTCAGCGAAATCGGGCGCTGCGTCAACGATCGGGCCGAGATTGCAGACGCGGCCAGCAGCGAGTTGAGCCGCATCCGGCAGGAGTTGCGCACCGCGCAGGAGCGCCTGCTCAGCACGCTGGATCGTCTGGTGCGGGGCGATGTCGCCCAATATTTGCAGGATTCCCTCGTCACCCAGCGCCAGGGGCGGTACGTCATCCCCGTGCGCGCCGAGTACAAGGCCCAGGTAGACGGCATCGTGCATGACCAGTCGGCCAGCGGCGCTACGCTCTTTATCGAACCCATCAAGGTCGTTCAGCAGAATAACGCGGTGCGGGAATGGGAACTGCAAGAGGAAAAGGAAGTCCGCCGCATTCTCACCGAGCTGAGCGAACTGGTCGCGGACGAAGCGACTTATATCCGCAACAACGTCCACGTGCTGGCCCGGCTGGACTTTACCTTTGCCAAGGCCAAGTACGCTTACGCCATTGAGGCCGTCAAGCCGGAGGTGTTGCCTTTCCGCGCGGTCAAGCGCCCATCCCATCAGGGCAAGGATGAACCCGCGGTTAACCATCCCGGTTCGGCCATTGATTTTCGTCGCGCGCGCCACCCGCTCCTGGATCCGGAGATGGTTGTGCCCATCCACGTCTATCTGGACGATGAGACCTATATCGTTGTAATTACCGGCCCCAACACGGGCGGCAAGACGGTTACGCTCAAAACCGTAGGGCTCCTCACCCTCATGGCCCAGTCCGGCCTCATGATTCCTGCCGAGCCGGGCAGCCGCCTTTCCATTTTTGAGGGCATTTATGCCGATATCGGCGATGAGCAGAGCATCGAACAGAATTTGAGCACCTTCAGCAGTCACATGACCCACATCATCACCATTCTCGAGGAAGCCGATCCCCGGAGCCTGGTGCTGCTGGATGAACTGGGCGCGGGTACGGATCCCGATGAGGGGTCGGCCCTGGCCATGGCCCTGCTGGAGAATCTGCGCGATCGGGGCATTACGACGTTTGCTACCACCCATTACAGCGATCTCAAGCTCTACGCCCACAACACGCCGGGCGTGGTCAACGCATCGGTGGAGTTTGATGTGGAAACCCTCAGCCCCACCTACGAGCTGAGTATCGGCCTGCCCGGTCGCTCCAACGCCCTGACGATTGCCGGACGGCTGGGGCTGAATCCGGTCATCGTGGAGCATGCCGAAAAGATTGTGCGCCCCGATACCCTTCAGGCTGACGCACTGTTGGACGACATCCGCCGGGCCAAGCAGGAAACGCTGCGCGCTGAGGAGCGGGCCAGAGCCCGGGCGCGCCAATCGCAACTGCTGGAGCGCGACCTGCGCTATCAATTGGCGGAGATTGAGGAAACCCGGCGCAAGGTCATCGCCGATGCCCGGGATCTCATGGCCGGGGAAATTGATGCGGTGCGGGAGGAGATGAAGGAGGTTCGCCGTCAGCTGGCCCGGGAAGGCGACTTCAGCGATACGTCCCATAGCAGCTTCCTGGCCAAAGCCGAGGCGGAACTTTCCCGTCGCCGGGCCGCGGAAGAAGCAGTCAACCGCGACGTCATTGTGCCCGGCGCGCCGGAAGAGCAGATCGTCGGCGTCATCGAAGAGGGCGATCGGGTCTGGGTGCCCAGCCTCCAGGCCAGCGGCGAGGTCGTGGCGCTCCACAAAAAGAGCCAAGAGGCCGACGTTCAGCTCGGCAATTTCCGTCTTAAATTGCCCCTCAAGCGCATGGAGTTGCGCCAGAAAGCCGAACCCCAAACTGCGCCTGCTGCGCCGACCAATTACCGGGGCGGCGGCGATCATCCCAGCCCCGGCATGGAGTTGGACATTCGCGGGCAACGCGTTGAGGAAGGACTGGAACAGGTTGAGCGCTATCTGGATGACGCATACATGGCGCGGCTGCCCTTCGTGCGCATTATCCACGGCAAGGGAACGGGCGTACTGCGCGACGCGGTGCGTGATGTCGTGCGTCGGCATGCATTGGTCAGCGAAGCCCGCCCCGGCAAGCCCGGCGAAGGCGATGACGGGGTGACGGTCGTGAAGTTAATCGAAGCGTGACAATGCAATCGGTAATGAGGAATGAGAAATGAGGAATGAGTAATTCAGTTGCGCCCTTATGCATTACTGGTTACTCATTCCTCATTACTGATTTCTCAATTTCTCATTCCTCATTCCATATATGTACGAGGTAATCTTTTGGAATCCAGAACCAAGCAAACCGTCATTCCATGCAGCATCTGCGTGACGGCCTACAACGAAGAAGAGAACATCGGCGGGTTGCTGGCCGCGTTGCTGGATCAGCATCTCCATGACGCCCAAATCGACGAAATTATCGTCGTGGCCAGCGCGTGCACGGACAACACCGTCCCCATCGTGCAGGAATTCATGGCAGTCGATGACCGCATCCATCTCATCGAGCAGACCGAACGCGAGGGGAAGACCGCGGCCATTAACCTCTTTCTGGAAGCGACGCGCAACGAAATCTGCGTGCTGGAGAGCGGCGATACCCTGCCCCATGAATACGCGGTGGAGCATCTGGTGCGCATGTTCCGCGACCCGGCGGTGGGTATGGTGGGCGCACAAAAGGTTGCAGTGGACACGCCCGATCATATTTCCGGGCTGCTGAGTCACCTGCGCCTGCGCATGGAGCACGAGCTGTGCCTGGAGATTCCCCGTCTGGGCGAGATGGTGGCGTTCCGCAAAGTCTTTGACCGCATTCCGCCCGATGTGGCCATGGATGAAGCCTTCGTAGAGGCCATCGTCGTGGAGCACGGCATGCAGGTGAAGTATGCGCCTGACGCAATTGTTTACAATACCGGCCCCACCACCGTCACCGACTTCGTCCGCCAGCGGCGGCGCAACCATGCGGGGCATCTTTACCTCAAGCACAAGTACGGATACGCGGTGAGCAGCATCCAGAATCGTAGGGTGGCCCGGGTCGCGTTCAACGAGGTGTGGGGCGCCGTGCGTCTGCTGTGGGTGCTCTTTCTCCTGGCCGGCATTGAAGGCGTCAGCCGGGTGTTGGGCTGGTACGACTTTGCCGTGAAGCGGGATCGCCACGTGATCTGGAATATGGCCTGGACCCAGAAGCAGGATGTGAAATCCGTCCGCAGCGCGACGGAAGCGGGAACGTCCTCCTTTGCCGTGACCTCCCAAAGCCAGGCCAAGCGGTAGCCGCGCATGAACGTTCTCTCCGGGGAAAATCGCCGCCGGCTCAGCAATTTGCTCAAGCTGGTGGTGGGCGTCGGGCTGCTCTACTTCCTCTACACCAAGCTCCAGGATCCCGCGGGGCTATGGCAGCAGGTTCGCACCTCCAACAAATCATTTTTGCTGGCAGCCCTGGTCGCCTATGCCGCTGCCGTGGCCATGAGCGGCTTGAAGTGGGGCATACTTTTGCGCGCTGTCGGCATCAGCGTCCCTCTGTCGCGCCTGCTGGCTTATCAGTGGGTCGCGGAATTTTTTAACAATTTTTTGCCTGCCCAGGTGGGCGGCGATGTCATGCGCGGCTTTGCTCTGGCTTCAGATACCCACCGGCGGGCCGATGCCGCGGCCAGCGTACTCATCGATCGATTTTTGGGCCTGCTGGTCTTTATGCTCTCCGCGGCGGCGGCCTCATCGGCCATGCTGCTCTTTGGCCGTCCCGATGGATCGGCCTTTACCGGCGATGAATTGCTCGCCATGCGCGCCATGAGTCTGGGCAGCGTCGCCATCTCTTTGGTCCTGGTGATGGTGCTGACGGCCATGCTGAGCCGGCGTCTCAAAGCATTCGTCGAGCGTATCCTGGCCCGCTTGCCGCTTTCCGCGCGGATCATGCCCATTTGGCATCATC
The DNA here is from genome assembly GCA_020433455.1 of Caldilineaceae bacterium. Taxonomy (GTDB): domain Bacteria; phylum Chloroflexota; class Anaerolineae; order Caldilineales; family Caldilineaceae; genus JAGRCP01. The sequence continues at coordinate 31,277 of JAGRCP010000029.1, forward strand.
TGGCCGATGCCTTCAATGCCTATCGCCACCAATACCGGGCCCTGGGACTTTCTGCCGCGGGCAGCCTGGTCATTGTGGCCTTAACCAGCGTGCAGATCTGGCTCATCGCGGCGGCTATCCAGCCGGGCGCGATCTCGCTGCTGGAAGTGCTGGTCATCAACCCCATTATCGTATTGTTGCTGGTGGCCGTGCCTCTCTCGCCCGGCGGATTGGGCGTGCGCCAGGGCGCATTTTCCATCATGTTCTATCTCATCGGCGCAGGCAGCGATCTGGGCTATGCCGTGGGCTTGCTCCAGCAATTTATTGTCTATCTCGTCAGCGTGCCCGGCGGCCTGATCTGGATACGCGGCCGAAGATAGGTCCGCAAACCCATTGCGACGCGTCCATCACGGCGGTCACGCCGTCAAATTTCTGCCCTGGGATTCACGCCGAACTGTCCGAGGAATCATGCTCTCTCAATCCGAAGCGCGGGAATTGTATACCCAGGGCGATGCAGCGCATGATTTTGATCACGTGCTGCGGGTGGCGCGTCTGGCGGAGGCGATTGCGCTGGCCGAAGGCGCGGACGTCTCAATTGTGCGCACGGCCGCCTACCTGCACGATGTGCCCGTCCAGCATCAGAATGGACGCATGGTGCGCAGTGCGCATCATCTGGCCGCGGCCGACTTTGCCCGGGAACTGCTGACGGCACGCGGAGTCGGAAACAAAACCGTTGACGCAGTCGTTCACTCTATCGAGGCCCACCGCTTCCGTGATCAGTCCATTACGCCCCGGACGCTGGAAGCCCAATGCCTCTACGATGCTGACAAGCTGGACAGCATGGGCGCTATCGGCATTGCCCGAGCTTTTGCCTTCGCCGGCGCACATGACAGCCGCCTGTGGACGGAATCCTGGTCCGACGCTCCGGCGGATGATGCGCAGCCCGCGGGCGCTGAATATACGCCCGTCCATGAGTACGTCTACAAGCTGAGTCGGCTCCAGGCCACGCTTTATACCGCGACGGCCCGACGCATGGGCGAAGCGCGTCATGCGTTCATGCGCACATTCTTTGATCGGCTGGATAACGAAATGATGGGGGCGGATTCGTAAACGCAAATTTTTGTGAGGATTCCACCATGTTACTACGCCGGCTCTCTGCCTTTCTCATTCTAGTTCTGCTGCTCAGCACCCTCTTGCCGGTCGTTGCCGTCGCCCAGACCATTCCGGACTCTGCCGGCCCCTTTTCTCTGGATGACGTTCCCGACGCGCTGCGCGTCAGCGATGGAACTTACTACAAGCCGGGGGAAGTGCTGGTCGCGCTCAGGGATGAGGCAGCCTTGTCCCGCCAGGTGCAGCGCGGGTTGGACATCATCGCAGCCGAAGCGTTGGACGTGCGCGGCGTCGAGCATCTGCTCGGCGAGCAGGCGGGCTCTACGGCTGTCACCGGCCGCACGTTGACAGTTCCCGCGGGCGAGGAGTGGGCGGTCATCGTGACCCTGCGCCAGGATCCCGGCGTCCTCTTTGCTCAGCCCAACTGGGTCATCAGCGCGGCCCAGGATGCTGTACCCGAAACGCCCTATTCCGTTAACGATCCCCTCTACCGCGGCGAGCAGTGGTATCTCCAACGCATTCAGGCCGCGCGTGCGTGGCCTGTGGTTGACGCCCACGCTCAAAATGATGAGCGGGTACGCGTCGCGGTGATTGACAGCGGCGTGGATGGCTCCCACCCGGATTTCGGCGGACGGGTGGCGGAGATCACCTCCTACGTGCGTGACGCACAGGGCAACCTGATCCGGGTCGATGATTTTGGCCACGGCACCCACATTGCAAGCCTGATCGGCGCGACGCGTAACAATGAGCGGGGCATTGCCGGCGTGGCTCCCGGGGTGCGCATCGATCCGTACAAAGTGCTGAACTGGCAGGGCAACGGCTACATTTCCGATGCGGCCGCGGCCATTCGTGCGGCAGCGGATAAGAAAGCCGATATCATTAACATGAGCTTCTCCATCAAGGCCAGCGTCATTGACGGCAACCCGTCTCTGGACAATCTTCTCCATAGCGCGATTTATTATGCGGCGGACAAGGATGCGCTGCTCATTGCTGCATCGGGCAATTTTGCCAGCGAGCCCGTGACGTTTCCCGCCGCCTATCCCGAAGTGATGACTGTGGCCGCGACAGATTACCAGAATGAACGCGCCGGCTACAGCGCACAGGGCAGTGCGGTCGAATTGGCCGCGCCCGGCGGTACGAATACGCAGCCCATGGCCGGAGCCTGGCCTGTGGGCCTGCCCTGCCCGTCCACGGTAGGCGGCCTGAGCGGCTATTGCAACAAGTACGGCACCAGTTTCTCTACCGGCCTGGTCAGCGGCGCCGCCGCCCTGTTGTTGAATATGGACCCCTCGCTTACCGCGGCTGAATTGCGTGCGCTCCTCATTGAATCGGCTGCGCCGCTTAACGGCACGTCTGCTGAAGTGGGAGCCGGCCTGCTGAACTTGCCGGGCGCGGTGCGCAGCCTCTTGCCGGCCGGGGCCGCGATTGCCGGCGGCAGTGTGGGCCTCTCGACCGCGCCCCGCAGCGCGCCCATGACCCACACGCTCCTGATCCGCAATGAGAGCAGCGAGCCCGCTACCTGGACCCTGTCGCGCCCGGCCGACGCGCCCTGGCTCGTCTTCAGCGACTATCCCAACCAAACCCGCACCATCAACGGAACCAGCGCATATGATCATGATGGCCTGGTCACCTTGCTGGCTTCGCCCGGCGCGCTGGAGCCGGGCGTCTACAGCGCCCGTCTGACCCTTACCGTGTCGGATGAGGACAATCAACCGGAAGTGTCCTATTTTGACGTCAAAATGGCGCTGCTGGCGGTGAGCCAAACCCGCTATCTTCCTTTTGTCGCGGCAATCGGATCGCCTGAGAATGTCTCCAGGCCCCTCTACCCCGCCTGGGAAACGCCCAACGCCGCCGGCCGCACCGTGCTGGACCTGAGCGCGGGTCAGTCCGTTTCCTTGCCGCTGCCTTTCTCATTCCCGCTGGGCGGACGGAATTATACTGACCTGCGCGTCCATGCTGATGGTTATCTCACCTTTCCGGCTGCGGAGGTGCGGAGCGTCTCTGCGCCGAGCTGCCTGCCCGCCGTTGATTGGCCCAACCAGGCCGTCTACGGCTGGTGGGCGAGATTAAATCCGGGTGCGGAAGGGGCCCGGATCAGCGCCTTCCGCACGGTAGACGGCAGCTACGTCGTCGAGTTTGACGGGGTTCCGTCCCTGGCCGCGACCGCTTCCGGCGTCGCGACCTTCCAGATGGTGCTGCATGGGTCCGGTGCGGTCAGCCTCAACTACCGGGCTCTGCCCGGGTCCATGCAGGCCACTACAGGCGTGGAGGCCCTGGACGGGCGGCTTTTTAACCTGGTCCATTGTCAGGACAGTAGTCGCCGACAGGGCTTGCCGCCCGTGGCCGGACAATCTCTCTACATTTCTACCCAAGGAGTCTACTAATGCCCGCCGATGATCATCGCGCCCTGGCGGCGGAAAAAGGCGAAATTCGCTTGGCCATCGTCACGGTAAGCGACACGCGCACGCCGGAAACAGACAAGAGCGGCCAACTGATCCGCGCCCTGACTGAAGGCGCAGGCCATCGGGTGGCGGATTACCGCATCGTCAAGGATGAGCCGGATCAGGTGCGGCAGGCGCTGGATGACTTTGCTGCTGGGGCGGCTCAGGTTATCGTTTTCAACGGCGGAACGGGCATTAGCAAGCGGGACCGCACCTACGACGTGATTAGCCGGGCGCTGGAGAAGACGCTGCCCGGCTTCGGCGAGATATTTCGCATGTTGAGTTATGAGGAGATCGGGGCCGCGGCCATGCTCAGCCGGGCCACGGCCGGCGTCTACCGGGAAACCGTGGTGGTCAGCGTTCCCGGCTCATCCAACGCCGTGGGATTGGCCATGGAGAAGCTCATTTTGCCCGAAATTCAGCACCTGGCCTGGGAAATGACGCGCTAGAGAATCTGACGGATAATGGAGAATGATGAATGATGAATTGAGAATGGTTAATGGGAGAATCGACGCCCATTAACCATTCTCAATTTTCCATTCTCCATTATCTATTTTAATCTGCTTGGCGTGGTCCGGGGCATAGTGTACAATGCGCCTCATTAACCCGTCACCACTTTCACCCCGTTGAAGTACGCCATGCGAACATTACTCGGAGCCGCGCGCCTGGCCGTTATCGCGGTCTTTCTGATTGTCTGTACCCCCATTGTCCTCATTGCCGGTTTGCTGCACATTCGCTTCGGCATTGCCGGCCTGGCCAACTGGCTCTGCGTCTACATGGCGCGTTTTTTCGACTGGCTTTTCAACGTCAAGGTGACGTCTACCGATACCAAGCGCCTCTACGAACACCAGGGCTTCATCACGCCCAACCACTCTTCCTACCTCGATATCGTCACCCTGACCCACATTTTACCCCTGCGCTTTATGGCCGCCATCGAAGTGAAACGGCGGCCCTTCATCGGCTGGCTGGCCCAGGCCATCGATACGGTCTTTGTGGATCGCACCAGCCTCTCCTCGCGGCGGGACGCCGTCAATTCCATCGCCGACGCCTATCACGCACAGCCGGACCCGCCCATCGTTATCTTCCCTGAAGGGCGTCTGGGGTTGGGCGATAAGCTGTTTCCGTTCAAGTTGGGGACATTCAAACTGGCCCAGCGCAATCATATCGCCTATCTGCCGGTGGCCATTGATTATCAGGAAAAGGAAGTTGCCGTTTGGAAAGGGGGCTTGGGGGAGAAGATGCTGCATGCCGTTTGGCGCCTGGCCTGCTTTCCCGGTCCTCTCCACGTGACGATTACGCCCCTCGCGCCTGTGCTCCCCGAACCGGATGAGCGCTCCGTTAACCTGGCTGACTCCGCCCAGTACGCGATTGAGGAGACCTTGGGGCTTCCCCATCAAAAACCCGAGACGGCCGCGCAGAAAAAGGCCGCGCAGGTCGCGTAGCGCTTTTTCTGGTCGCTTACGCTTTTACGCCTCTGCCGTCACCTCGATTCCCTCAATTCCCGCCACAACCTCGCCGATCGGCCATGCCGCCTGCCCGTGTTCGCCGCAGGCGGCGATGAAGCGTTCTACATTGGCTGCGGGCACGGCAATCAGCAGGCCGCCGCTGGTTTCCGCTTCCCAAAGCAAGGTGCGCTGTTCGGGCGTTACGTCCGGCTCAAAGCGAACCTGTTTGCCGAAGCTGGCCGGATTGCGTTCGCTGCCCCGGGTCAGGTAGCCGCCCTGAATGTAATCAAAAGCGCCGGGTAACACAGGCACAGCACCGGCAAAAATGCGCAGGCCCACGCCGGTCTCCCGGCCTGCGGCAAGCGCCATCTCGCTGCCGTGACCCAGCAGCCCAAAGCCGGTAATATCGGTTGCGGACCGGACGTCCGCGGCCTGGGCCGCCTGGGCCGCGCAGCGGTTCAAGTGCAACATGGAAATAACGGCCGCATCCAGATCGGACTTGCGCAACCTGGGCTTGCCCCGGCGCAGGCGCCATTGACGGCCCAGCGCGCCCGCGCCGGGACCGACCAGCTTGGCCGCCGTGGTAATCACGCCCGTTCCCAGGGGCTTGGTCAGGAAGAGGGCATCGCCCGCGCGGGCGCCGCCCTTGCGCATGACGTTATCGGGATGAACCATCCCGGTTACGCTCAGACCATAGAATGGTTCGGGACTGTTTACCGTGTGGCCGCCGGCAATTGCGGCGCCGGCCTGCTTGACCTTGTAGGCCCCGCCGGTAAAGACCTGGGTGATGCTCTCGGCGCCCATCCGGGCAGGAAAGCCGGCGACATTGAGGCAGAAGAGCACTTCGCCGCCCATGGCGTAGACGTCGCTCATGGCGTTGGCGGCCGCGATCGCGCCCCACGTCCAGGGATCATCCACGATGGGCGTAAAGAAATCCGTCGTCGTGATCAGGGCGCGCGTCTCGTCCAGCCGGTAGACAGCCGCGTCATCCGGCTCGCCCAGTCCCACCATCACCTGTTCATATTCAGTTGCCGGAAAGAATCCGGCTAAATGTCGCACGACCTGCGACAGCGTCTCCGGCGGGAGCTTAGAGGCTCAACCGGCGCATTCGACCATAGCGGTCAGGGGTTTTTCATTGTTCATAGTTGCATCGTTCCTGCTTGTATTGAGTGTGAAGGATTACCATATGGACATTGACCTTACTGATTGGGGAATTGTACGTCAAATTCATCGGCGGTGGCGGGTTGGGGAATTGCATACCCGTCACCGCCGGCCAAGGGTGAACGCTGCGCTAAAACCTTCCAGTCTTCACCATACCGAGCCGAACGTAAAGCCCTGAATATATTCGCTTTCTTCAAAGGCGAGAAGCGCGACGCGCTCGGTTAGCTCATCCGCACCGTAGACGGCCGTTTGTTGATCCATCATCTCCCGGTAGCGGTCGGACTGCATGATTTTCCCGTCCGGCAGTGCAATGCGCACCAGCATCAGATCGGTCAGGCGTTGAGGCTCCAGGGCTTCCATCAAAGCGGCAATCTCAGCTTCTTCCAGGCGCAGCACCGCAACCCCGGGATCGATGATGTCCAAACCAATCAGCAGGCCATAGTGAAGCCGCTTAACATCGTACATGGCCTCAGCAACCAATGCCGCGCGATTCATCTCGACGTAGAGGGGGTGGCGGGGCGGAAGCAGCGCGCCCGGACCAATCGAGAGGTAAGGCGTAATCGAGCCGCCCAGGCGGGCCGCGGCGGCATCAAAAGCGTAGCCAACGCTAAGCTCATCGGTGCTGCGCAGCGCGAGGATTGCTTGGGCGTCGCTTGCCGCAAGGGCGGAGACGTAGGCTGTAAGCGCCTCCTCGGGCGTGGCATGGACTGCGGTTTCCATGACCGTCCCTGACTCCGGTGACACCAGCAACAGCCTGTTCGGATCCAGGCAGGCGCTCAGAAAGAGTAATGCGCCCAGCAGCAACAGAACACGCGGTATACGTATCATCTTCACCCCTTGCTTAACTTGGTAAATATCCATTTCAAGTTGGCGGTATGCTGTTTCAGCCGTCCCGGGAGCGCCGGACTCCAGTCCGGCAATGCGGCCTTTATTCCTCATGCTCTTCTTCTAACCCCCGACTCACCAGCACCTCCGGCGGATAGACTGGCCGGCCGGCAGCTAATTCCGCCAGTAACTCGGGAATACGCGCACTGCGATGATGCAGTTGGGTCAGTTCATCCAGCTTGAACCAGGCGGCGCGCAGCGTATGCTCATCGGGCGTTGATTTGGGCGGCGTATCATCCAGCGGTAACGCCAGGAAGAGAACCTGTATGCGCATGATATCCGGTGCGTACACCTGCTGACGCACTTCGATAATCCCTTCCAGACGGATGGCGATGCCGGCTTCTTCCATCGTTTCCCGGTGGGCTGCCGCAATCAAACTCTCGCCCGGTTCCACCATCCCCGCGGGCAGGAACCACGGATTATCTGCCAAATTCTCCTGCACCAGCAGAAATTCATCCGCCCGGCGCACCACTACCCAGACGAAAAAATAGCTAGGAATGGGATCGCGCGCAAACATATCCGCTCCATGTTGTTGTTCGGTTATTTAGAACGCGCTCCGGATATCCTTTCCGGCGGATGGGAGCGCAGCTCATCAGCTGATTCTCGCCGTGGTGATAGGATGGTGGACCCATATGTTCGGCTCCACATAGCGGCCGATATCCATGAATAAATCCATCTCCACGGGAGCCAGCGCGCCGGGAACGATGTATTCGCCGCTGTCCGGGAAGGCCATCTCCGTCCACGCTTCCCATTGCGCGATACTGCCCTCGATGACCATGGAGGGATGGGCCACTTTGAGAATCTCGCCGCCGCAGCGCCAATGCACCCGCAACCACGGATCGAAGGGCGTGCCGTCCTCCCGCTGCCAGCGCACGTAGCGGGCCATGGGCGTCAAGGGATATCGATCTTTCCAGGAGGGCCGGACGGCGACGATAACGGCCTGAAATCCCGCTGCTTCCGCCCGCGCGCGCAGCGCTTTCACCATGCGGTAGCTGACGCCTTGGCCCTGCCATTCGGGCTTGATGGCAATTTCCAACGCATTCAGCGTGTTGGGCGTCAGCCCCGCACGCTGGCCGTCGGCGGCTTGCTGAAGGGCCCGATCCCAGCCCACCGGGAGGCCCGCCACTGTTCCATCCCACACAAGCGGCGCGCTCTGGGCAACAGCAATGGGATTACCGTCTTCGTCCAGCAGGTAGAGCTGAAAGTCGGCGAAAAAATCGTGCAGCGCAGACCACATGCGATTGGACGTCCAGTCTTCAAACATATAGCCGGGCCAGATGCGCTGCTTCTGGGGCCAAAAGCGTTCGGCCAGGGTAGCGTCGTCCGCCAGCGTAGCCAGGCGTAATGCGTTCACATCGGGCATAGTTGGTCCTTTCCTCCGCGTTGGGATGCGCGTGGCGCGTCATCCGCAAATTTTGCTGGAAACAATCCTCACATAATCACCGATCAATTGCAAGCGCACTTTTGGGTGAGCATATCTCCGCGCAATTTATTCACACGTTGGCGTGTCGGGCCGATAACGCGCCGGAGTCCACTCAAACCTGAGCGGACTCCGGCAACGGCTAAAATTTACGCAACTCCGGGAATGACAGCTGCCCCTAAATTCGTGAAGCGCTGAAATCCGCTTAGTTCGTGACGGACTGTTCGCCGTCCAGGGGCAGATTTACCCAACGGTGTTCCCGATGGGATAGTGCGGCGGCGTTAATAATTTCCTGCACCCGCGCGCTTTGGGCAAAATTTCCTTGATTTTCCTCACCCCCATCGGTAATTTCTTCCATGAAATTTTGTACCAGATTGCCGTAAAACGCGGTGCTCCACGGATCATCAGGCTGAGCGCCGGGGGCAAAGAAGCGTTCCGGAATCTCCAGCGGCACAAACTCTACAGCATCCGGCTTGGCGGCATGCAGGGTCTGGATCACACCGAATTCCTCGACAAGTCGCACAATGAGCGCGCCTTCCGAACCATAGATGCGCGCTTCAATGCCCGGATAATTGCCGACCGTCACATAGCTGCTCTGCATGGAATAGAGCGCACCATTGGCGCATTCACCGATAAACATGTCAGCGTCATCGATGTTGATGCGCTCCCATTCGCTATCCAAATTGGTGCGCCTGCGATAAGGGACCATATTTGCCAGGATACCCACTACCTGCGTCAGATCGCTATCCACCAATTCCAGGCCAATATCAATCGTGGGCGCTCCATAACCCTCCAGTGCGGAGACGTGTATCCCCTCCCGTGAAAAGTCCGTTCCCCAAGGCTCTTCGCCTTCGGGTTTTGTTTTGTGGATGCGCTTATCCATAGGGTTATTCGGGTCCAACCACTGGCTGTTTTGCTCGTAGCCGTTGAAGATAAAGGGTTGGCCGATAAAGCCTTCCTTAACCAACTCAAACATATATTGCACAGCAGGCGCATAGCGGAACGTCAGCCCGACCTTGGTCTTCAGTCCTTTGGATACCGCCAGCCGATGTGCACGCCAAACGTCCTGGTAACCGTGGCAGACCGGCTTTTCCACCAGGCAATGCTTGCCTGCCTCCAGCACGGCAAAGACCAGGTCCTGATGGTCGCCTCGCGTAACGACATCGATAACGTCAATATCGTCACGCGCCAGCATCTTCTCATAGTCGGTGACGAACTCCGGAATATCAAATTGGGCGGCCCGGCTTTCTCCCAACTCCCGATCCAGATCACAAAGCATGACCAAATCGCACAGGGGGGAACGAACGTAACCGGGCAAGTGGGCGGAAGCTGACCAACGGCCGGCTCCGATTACGCCAACGCGTAGGCGGTCTGACATGAGTTATCTCCTTCTTGTGTAGAGTCAATCAGCAAAATGGTGATGGATAAGATCTTACCGTTGCGAGCGCGGCTCAAGCGCATCGCGCAGGCCGTCGCCTAATAGATTGATGGAGAGCACGGCAAGCATAATGGCGAGTCCGGGGAACGTTGTAATCCATGGCGCGTGGCGGAGATAGCTGCGGCCTTCGCTCAGGATCAGCCCCCACTCGGGCGTAGGCGGCTTGGCGCCCAGACCCAGAAAACTCAAGGCGGCTCCGGCGATAATCGCACTCGCCACACCCAGCGTGGCAATGACAATGATCGCTCCCAGGATGTTGGGCAGAATATGGCGCAGGAGAATGCGTTGCGGCGGCGCGCCGGTCGCAACGGCGGCCTCTACGTAGGTAGTCGCTTTGATTTGAAGCACCATGCCTCGAGTTACCCGGGCGTAGGTGGGCGAGGCGGCAATGCCCACTGCAATCATCGCGTTGTAAAGGCTGGGTCCTAATACAGCGATAATGAAGAGCGCCAGAAGGATTCCCGGAAAGGCCAGGGTAAGATCCACCAGGCGCATAATTAACGTGTCGGTCCAACCGCCGAAGTAACCGGCCAACATGCCGCTCGTCACGCCCAGAAGCGCGGCAATGGTGACGGAGATAATACCCACGCTCAGGGATATGCGTCCGCCGTAGAGAATGCGGGTAAGCATATCCCGGCCAAAAGCATCCGTTCCCAGCCAATACCGGGGGCCGGGCGGCTGTAGCCGCTCCGATGATACGATCTCGATGGGATCGTAACGGGTTATCCAGGGCGCAAGCAGCGTTAACGTGATGATAATGACAAGCAGCGCCAAACCTAACATGGCTCCGGGATTGCTGCGTAGGCGACGCAGAGCATCTTCCCACAGGGAGCGATGCTCTTCCGGCCCCATTGTCTCTTGGGGCAGAGATGGTTTACTCATATCGAATCCTCGGATCTAGCAGCGCGTAGGATAGATCAACCAGAATGTTGATCACGATGATGAGCAATGCGAGAATCAGGGTCAGCCCCTGAATCATCATGATGTCCTTATTCAGGATTGATTCGACATACATTTTGCCTACGCCCACGCGGGCGAAGATGGTTTCTGTAATGACGGCGCCGCTCAACAGACTGCCGAATTGAAGGCCGATGACGGTAATGGAGGGGATCAGGGCGTTGCGCAATGCATGGCGCAAGATGATTATGCGGCCGCGTAACCCTTTGGCCCGTGCCGTACGAATATAGTCATTAGAGAGTACATCAAGCATCGTGCTGCGCACCAGGCGCGCCAAGGTGGCCGAACCGAGCAGTCCCAGGGTCAACGCTGGTAAAATTAACCGGTCCAGGCTCCCCTGGCCCATGGGCGGCAGCCATTTGAGCGTCACGGAAAAAAGGAGAATTAGCAGCAAGCCCAGCCAGAAGACGGGCATAGAGACGCCTACCAGCGCCAGCGCCATAGCCAGGCTGTCGATCCATGTGTTGTGTTTCAGCGCGGCAAGGATACCTAGCCCAAAGCCCAATACCAGGCTAATAAGCATGGCGCTTATCGCCAAACGGAGCGTATAGGGCAGCGCATCCAGTATCTGGGTGCGTACCGGCTGTCGATTGAAGAGGGATTCACCCATGTCGCCCCGAACCAGATTCCCTATGTATGCGGCGTATTGCTGGTACAGAGGTTTGTCCAGCCCCATTTCATGCCGCACTTGCTCCAGCAATTCCGGCGTGCTGCGCTTCTCTCCCAGGAAAATTTCCGCCGGATCGCCGGGAATGAGTTGCAGCATCAGAAAAACCAGAATCGTCAGCGCAATCAGCGTGGGAATGGTGGCGAACAGTCGTATAAAGGCATAGCGGGTCATGGACATATAGCATTCCTGACAGGCAATGAACGAATGGATAGGAGGCAGGCGGCAGGGCGGCTTGATGCGCATGGATCAAGCGCATCAAGCCGCGTATTGCAGATTCCTACCGCTAGCCAATTCGGGTCACAGGGAAGAACATATTATTGGCTAATCGTTGCGGCATAGAAGTAGGGCGTGTTGCCGCCGAGATAGTAAGTTATATTAGCCAAATCCTTACTGTGGGCGTAGAGGATTACGGGGTCAGCCCAGAACTCCATGATCGCCTCATCCTTCACCTTTTTTTGGATGTCGGAATAGAGTTCACAGCGGGCTGTCGGGTCGGCTTCCGCGGCTGCTGCATCGAGCATCGTATCCATTTCTTCGTTGATGTAGTTGTTGCGATTGGTGCCGCCTCCGGCGTTGCTGCTATGAAAGAAGATGCGCAGAATGTCGGGTTCTGTGCCTGTATCCCACCAGCCCTGGGTGTTATGCTGGCCGGAACGCACGGCATCGAAGTACCCGCTGCGACTCAGCCCGTTCAGCTCGACGTCGATGCCGATTTTAGCCATATTGTCCTTCAGGAAGGCGGCTTCTGCATTGCTGTTGCCTGCATCAGCACGGTAGTAATGGCCGATAACCAGCGGTTCGCCATCTTTCTCCCGGATGCCGTCGCCGTTCGTGTCCACCCAACCGGCTTCTTCCAACGTCTGATTCGCTAAATCCAGATCGGTCGGATACATATCGCACAAACTCGCATCGTAGCAGAAGACGACGCTGGTCAGCGGACCGCAGGCCGGCGTGCCGAAGCCGTTGTAAACGGTATCAATCATGCCTTGTCGATCCATTGCCAGCTGCATAGCGCGGCGTACAGGCAATTCGCTGCTGGGGTACTGCTGCTGGTTGAACATAAGCGCCCAACCGGATCCCGGCTGAGGCAACTCCACGGTCTCGATATCCGGATTCTCGGACAAAGCAGCGAAATCTATCTCCGGCGTCTGATCCATAAAGTCAATCTCCCCGGTCTCCAGTGCAGCAGTGCGCGTAGACGGTTCTTCGATAAACTTATAGATGAGGCGCTCTGCATTTGCCGGGCCGGTTTGGCCTGTCCATTCCGGTCCCCAGGCGTAATCGGGATTGCGTACCAGCACAATCTCCTGATTAAGAATCATGGAGTCGAACATGAATGGCCCGGTACCGACAAATTCGGTGATCCCCCAATCCTCATTGCCGACCGCCTGCTGCGCTGTCGGCGAAACGGGTACCAGCGTCGTACCGGAGAGGTTGTCCAGGAAAGGAGCATAGCCGCTGTCGAAGCGGACAATCACCTCATAGTCGTTAACCACCTCGGTCTCTTTATACGGACCGATGTTGCTGAAGGCGGATTGAGATTGGGTTTCCGGATCCACGATGCGATCAAATGTGAACTTGACGGCTTCGGCATTGAATGGCGTGCCGTCATGGAAGGTCACGTCATCGCGCAGTTTGAAGCGATATTCTGTCGCGTCTTCATTGATTTCCCACTCGGTTGCCAGACCCGGCGCGTAGACGCCCGGTTCCACTTGCCAGACTAATGGATCGGTCATGTGCAGGGTAATGTTGCCCACGCGGGAGAAAGTGGTGACATTGGGGTCCAGCCGGTCAAAGCCGGCCGGCATGCCTACAGTGATGACGCCGCCCGTCGATGCGGCTGATTCCTCCCCGCCGGTTGCAGCATCATCCCCGGACGGTGATGCCGGCGCGGCGCACGCGGTCAACCCGATGACCAGCAGCAAGAGAAGTGCAGGCCAAAGTTTGGAACGCAAGGACAAACTGTACATTATGTGTCTCCTTTTGGTTGGATAGAGCAGACGATAAGGTGAGTAACAGCAGTAAGGGACTGGGAACCGCAATGGGGAGCTTTTGCTCAAAAAATATCGCCACGGCTGCGCATGCTTTCCGCAACCAGGGCGACAGGAATAGAGCCGTAGGATAAAAATGTGTCGTGAAAGCGCCTGAGGCTAAAGCGAGCGCCGGCTTTGGCTTCAAGCTCGCGTCGCAGATCGTAAATTGCATCCGTGCCAAATAGGTACATCATGGCTGCGCCGGGAAACATGCTGTTTTTTACAGCTTCACTGTGGGCGGCGGCCGGACTCATTCCCGCCTGCTGTACGTAGAATGCAGCTGCCTCATCCAGCGTAAATTCTCCTCGATGAAGCTTGACGTCCACAATAGCCCGCGCGCTCATCCGCCGCCGCGTCTGCACCTCTGCATATTCTTCCAGCGGTGTGAGAAACCCGGCCTCGCGCATAAGTTCTGTGGCGTAACAGGCCCACCCCTCGGCCATGGACCCGCCGCAAAACATGGCGATCCGTGCTGAGCCGTCCACCGCGGCCACGCGCCCAATCCTCGAGCGAGCGCGACAGGCATGCCAGTTCTGTATGTGATGGCCGATCGCGCCATGGTGGATCACGTGATTCAGCTTGATAACACTGTCGTTATGCGCGCGCAGAAAGGCTTCCTGTTCTCCGGCGGATGTCGTATCGGGCAGCGGCGAAACAAGATATTGGTGTACGGACGGTTGGTTAAAAGCCGGCGGCGTTCGATAAAAGAGGAAGTACAGATGGGGGGCTGTCTTGCGTACCCAGGTCGGCCGCGGGACATATTCGATAGGGGAATCCGGCCACGTCAATAGGTCCTGTTCCGTTGCAAATGTTCGGCACGCCTGCCAATACGCTTCGTAACGCTCATAGTATTCTGCGCGTGTGGGGTGAAGGTTGGCCAGTTGCGCCAGAACATCCGCCGGATCGTGCATGCCCCAGACGCCGGCCTGGGAGCGAAGCGTATCATCGGCCTTGCGCAGCGCCTCTTGGGCATAGCGGATCATCTCATCGCCGGAATACGACAAACCATGCCCCTCGCGCATGAACAGGGTGAAAGCCTCTTCTCCGCAGCCGTATTCCGCCTCAGAGCTAACCGTGATTTCGTAGCGTAGGTCGTGGGCAAAGGCAGCAAACGCCGCACGCGCGCGCTTCGCCGCGTCATGGATGCGATCATCATCGATGTTATGCTCCGCAGCCAGGAGGTAGATTCCGGTTCCCAAAAAATGATCCGCTCCCGCGCACTCATCCAGCGCGCGTTCCGCCCATGCTGCCGGCGCAAGCCGGATGGTGGAGCGTGCCTGGGCCAGAAAATCCGGAATCCGCCTCATGCGTTCTATAGCCGCCTCAAAGCGTTCCGACAAAGGCGCGTAGTCGCTGAGGAAGAGCGATAAGATACCAAAAATCGCCTCTCCTGCGTAGAGGGATGGATTGCCGCGCTGAAAGTGAGAAGAGAGCATCTCCCAAATTTGAATACGCAAGAAGCCGGTTGCCAGCCGGACATCGATCATCTCAGTTTCGGAAGCGTCTGCAAGCACAAGTTCATCACCGCGCTGCAGGAGATAGCGCATGGACTCGACCGCGTCATCCAACCCTGCTTCTGAAAAATCGGGCAATAGGCGATCATACTCATGTCGGCCGATAAAGGTGGCATCTATCGGTCTTTCCCGGTAATAAGCAGCGAAAAATGCGTCGAGCCATTGGGATACGTTTGTTTGGGGTGCAAGAGGTTCACTTTGGCGGGACATGCTTTTCTCCAGATTACAGTGGGTAGGCAGTTGGTTGAGCGGGGCGGGGCTAAGGAAAAATAGCGTATTGACAACCGGTCAAAGCAGTGATAGGGTAATTATCGAAAATCGATTTTCGATAATCTAGCATATTTTCAAAAACTTGCCAATCGTAAAAAAACAGGATTATCCCCCACCTAACAGAAGGCAAATTATGGCGCATATCAACAGACTTCGCTTGGTAGATGATGTCCGACGTAATCTGGAGGAAGCAATTCTTTGCGGGGAGATGCGTCCGGGCGATCGTCTGCCCGTGGCCCAAGTCGCCGAGGAGTTCAGCGTAAGCCTGACGACCGTACGCGAGGCGCTTCTGATGCTGGAAAATCAGGGTTTGGTGGTTAACAAGCCCCGTCACGGTGCATTCGTCACCCGACTATCGGAGGAGGAGGCTCAGGAACTGTGCGAAGCGCGCGCCTTGTTGGAATCTTTTGCCGTCACGGTAGGATTTGAGCGCATCGACGCCCAGTTTCAGGAGCGTTTTATGGGCCTCGTAGGCGAAATGGCAGAGTGTGAATTGCCCCAAGACCTGCCAAAGCTTATTCGTACTGATCTGAAAATCCATCACGAAGTTATTTCATTGGCCGATTCGGCCCGCATCACGGAACTCTGGACCGGGCTCAACGGCCAAATCGGCGCCCTCATTATGCGCGGCGTGGAGCAGCAAGGTTCAAAAATTAGGGACATTGTAGAATTTCACCGCACGCTGGGCGAGGCGCTTTTCTCCGAGGATATTAACCTCGCGCGCCAGGAGGTTGTGAGCCACTATCTGTTTAGCTGGAGTGAATATAGGTATTTTGCCACGGCGGTCATTCAGGTCGCCGACGCAAACGTTGATTTTGTCTCCTGATGGTTGCAAATGACAGAGGAAGAAAATGCTTAGTCGTGATACGCTGGCATACGGGGAACGCATAGCCGCCGCTCTTCTCGGCGTAGATGCGCTTTATCGACGCGAAAGCGGCGATGAAGAAGGACTGGTTGTCCTCAATATGGCGGCAGACGAGCTAACGCCTGCGCTCTATGCTGATTACGATATTGCTGCGGCTTCATTTCTGGCGCTTCAGCGCGATGCGGCAGAATTGCCTGAGGCTGATCGACGGTGCTACTACGATCAGCTCTGCCATTCAACGTTGGCGTTCATCCGTTGGCGCACCCGCGGGATTCCGTTTGAGGAGCAGTTAACTGATTTTCTTCACGTACCCGCTGCGCCGGCCACGACAGAGGAGCTAACCGAACTGACCGAATCCGCCGGTGAGTTACTCGGTCGCATGGGGTATGCGGGGAATATCAGGGAACAATGCGCAGCCTGGGAGCAAAGCCAGCGGACATCAGCTGATCAAGTTCCCGCTGTGGCGGATGCACTCCTCAGTGAGGCGTGGGATCGCACCGCCGCCGTGATGGAAATTCCCGCGCCCAAGCATGACGGCATGAAGGTTATCCCTGTAAGCGGCCAGGCTTTCAACGCGCGCTGCAACTACCTGCAACGCCGGGTTGAGTTGAATACCGATCCTGTCCTTACTCGCCCGGGATTGAAGCACCTTGCCGTTCATGAAGGGTATCCCGGTCATTACGTCCAATTCAAGATTCGGGAAGTGCGCTATCGGGAAGGTAAAGGGCCGGCCGACAACCTCCTGTCAGTCGTGAATACCGCCAGTTCTTCACCCTTTGAGGGAATTGCGGATACAGGCATGGCCATGCTCAGTTGGATTGATGAGCACGATCAGGTGCAGATGCTTCTCAATCGTCACCGCGCCGGTATTGGTACGGCGGCTGCCTGGCAACTTCATGCGGAACAGCGCCCGGAGCGTGAAGTTGCGGCTTGGCTGAGTGAGCAGGCATTGGTGGGCGGCGACGGCTGGGTCAGAAACCGGATGCGCTTCATTGCTGCGCCGGCGCGGGCCGTTCTCATCTGGTCGTATTGGTGGGGCGAGCCGACGGTCACCCGCGTCTATGAAAAAGTTCCGTTCCATCAGCGCGCTGAGTTTTTTGATTACCTCTATGGCCGCATGCACTCGCTGGAAACAGTGGGCATGTTTTCCTCGGCCGCGGACTTCGCTCCGACAGGATAAGCGAATTCTACGTTATCGCCTTATACATACTGCCGCCGCGTTGCTCCGTTGGCGTTGACCGTATTTTCGTTATCATCCGATCATCATCCGTTTTCAACTGTTTACCCACAACCTTAGGAGAAAATCTGTATGATTCGAATGAAGTCTGTACAATTTACTTTGCTTATCGCGCTCCTTATGCTGATAAGCGCATGCGCTGCGCCGGCCACTCCCGGCGACGCGGCAGAGTCAGGTCAGACCGCATCAACAGAGAGCGGAGAGAAGGTTCTGCGCATCGCCTACGGCGCGGAGATCGACACCCTCAATGCCCTAACGAGCCAGAACCTAACCGATATCGAGATACTCATGGTAGAGGGTCTTATCATGAGCAACGATCAGAACACGTATATCCCGATACTGGCCAAGGAAATTCCCACGTTAGAGAATGGCGGCGTCGTTATGAACGACGACGGCTCCGTCACCATGACGTGGAACCTGCACGAAGGCGTCAAGTGGCATGACGGCGAAGAGTTCACCAGTGAAGATGTCTGCTTTACGTGGGATTTTATCGTTAGTGAAGCCGGCTCCGCGGTCTATAATCAGACTGAGTACCTGAACATTGAATCATGTGAAGCGCCGGATCCCTATACTGTCGTTTTTACGTGGAAAGCGCCCTATGCGCCCTATGCGAGCCTCTTCGACACGATTCTGCCCAAGCATGTGCTGGAGGGGCAGGACGTCTTGACCTATGACGCCTATAATCGCAGCCCCCTGGGAACCGGCCCGTTCAAATTTGTGGAATGGAAAACCGGCGAATACGTACAGGTGGAAAAGAACGAGGACTACTGGCGCGGCGATCCCTATCCCAACATAGACGGCATCATTGTCCAGTTTATCCCCGACCCCAACACCCGGGTGAATGCGCTGAAGGCGGGCGAGTATGATTTCGGTCAAATTCTGCCTAATCAGGTCAAAGAAGTGGAAGATCTGGCCGGTTATAAGGTAGAGCTGGTCAATACGAATGCCTGGGTTCACTTCGACCTCAATATTGCCAGCGAGCGAGGCGCCATGCTCTTCAGCGATCAGGCCGTGCGCCAGGCGCTCTTCCACGCCATTGATCGGGAAGCCATTGCCAGGGATCTCATGGAAGGCACTGTTGAGGTAGCCGATACCGGCATCACGCCCAACAGCCCCTATCACAATTCGGATGTAATGAAGTACGACTTTAACCCTGAGATGGCCCGGCAAATGCTGGAAGAGGCCGGCTGGACCGACAGCGATGGCGACGGCATCCTTGATAAGGACGGCGAATCCTTCTCCTTTACCATCATTAACCGCAACAGCCGCCCCGAGCGTGTTGCCATTGCCCAGGTCATCCAGGCCAACTTAAAGGATATTGGCGTAGAGGTAACGTTCGAAAATCTGGAAAACGCCTCGTGGATCGAAAAATGGCTCTCGAAGGATTGGGAAGCTGTCGTCAGCGGTTGGATCATTCCGGCCGATCCGAGCCTGACCAGCCTCTATGCCTGTGACGCATCCAATAATTTCACCGGCTTCTGCTCTGACGAGTTGGATGCAGCTATGGAAGCATCAGACATGGTGTTGGAATTCAGCGACCGTAAGCCGCTGGTGGATGAAGTGCAGGCCATTCTGGCCGAGGAGGCTTGGTCACTGCCGCTCCATTATCTGGTGAACCCTTTCGTGTTGCGCGAGGATTTCCAAAACTTTAAGGGCAGCGGTACAAACCTGGGCAGTTATTGGAACAGCTACGAGTGGGACTTTGGTCAGTAGGAGGCGTTAAGCTGCTGCATCAGGCTATTGCGCCAGTGTGAAGCGGCGCTCTGCACGAAGCTGCTGCTGGAACAAATAGGGTAAGGGTTTGGCGGATATACGCAGACTTCTACAAATCTCTGGAGATCCGCGCTATCCGCCAAATTCCTGCTCCGCTCTTCTGCCCCGATTTCTGCATTCCATCCGATCATCTTGTGAAGAAATAACATGGGTCGCTACATACTACGCCGTCTCGTTCAGATGATCCCTCTTCTGCTGGGCATCTCTATTATTATCTTTCTGGTCATCCAAGCTGCGCCTGGCGGACCGGAGACGGTCTTTCTGGGACAGGGACGCTTTGTTGACCCGGAAATTATGGAAAAGTACCGTCAGCGGCTAGGCCTGGATCAACCCATCTATGTGCAATACTTGCGCTGGATCGGCGCCGCTCTGCGCGGCGATTTCGGCTATAGCTATACGGCTGCTCGCCCCGTCAGCCAGATGATTCTGGAACGCCTGCCGGCAACGCTGGAGCTTATGGCTGTGGGTTTTGTATTGGCGGCCATTATCGCTCTGCCGCTGG
This sequence comes from Caldilineaceae bacterium, assembly GCA_020433455.1. Taxonomy (GTDB): domain Bacteria; phylum Chloroflexota; class Anaerolineae; order Caldilineales; family Caldilineaceae; genus JAGRCP01. The sequence continues at coordinate 50,977 of JAGRCP010000029.1, forward strand.
GCATTTACAGCGCAATTCGTCAGTACAGCATTTTTGACTATTTGGGGACCAGCTTCTCCTTTTTGGGGATCGCCATGCCTGTTTTCTGGTTTGGTTTGATCCTGCAGCTCATCTTTGCCGTGCGGCTGGGATGGCTGCCTACCTCCGGCCGCATCACGGTAGGGAATACCGGGTTTGGCGATCAGGTCGCACACCTCATTCTTCCGGCTGTCGTTCTTTCCCTGCGTTATATTGCCGGGTGGTCCCGCTATATGCGCGCCAGCTTTCTGGGCGTGATTAATACCGACTATGTGCGAACCGCGCGCAGCAAGGGCCTATCAGAGCAAAGGGTGGCGCTGGTGCATGCCTTGAAGAATGCGGCCATCCCCGTCGTCTCCATCATGGCGCTGGACCTGGCCGGCCTTTTTTCCGGCGCAGTCATTACCGAGACCATCTTTGCCTGGCCCGGCATTGGTCGCCTGTTTATCCAAGCCATGTTTGACCGGGACTATCCGCTGCTTATGGGCATCCTCATGCTTGGCTCGCTCATGGTCGTCTTTTTCAACCTGATTGCCGACATTATTTACGGCATCCTTGATCCGCGTATCACTTATGACTAATTCCCGTCTCCAGCGTAAGCAACAGAAAGCGCTTCCAACCAAAGAACGTACCCAGAGCAGCATCATCTGGCGCAAATTCCGTCGTCATAAAGCGGCCATGGTTTCGGCGGCAGTGCTGCTCATTCTTACGACGATGGTCTTTCTGGCGCCATGGATTGCCCCGTATGATTTCGACGAGATCGACTTGCCCAATCGTCAGGAGCCGCCCAGCCTCCAGCATCCGCTGGGCACCGATGATTTGGGTCGCGATCTCTATACGCGCATCCTTTACGGCGGCCGCATCTCAATTACTATCGGTCTGTTTGCAGCGTTAGCCAGCACGCTACTGGGAACATTTTTGGGCGCGCTGGCCGGCTTCTACGGCGGCGCGATTGATAACGCCATCATGCGCTTCACGGATATGGCCATCTCCGTTCCATCCCTTCCCTTGCTTATCGTGCTCAGCTCCTATTCCAGTGCAGCCATCCCCATCATGATTCTGATCATCGCATTATTGAGTTGGATGTCTACGGCCCGAGTGGTGCGGGGCGCGGTTCACTCTATCAAGCAGCAGGAGTTTGTCAATGCCGCCGCGTCTATCGGCGGGCGCAACGGTTATATCATCCTGCGCCACATTATTCCCAATGTTATGGGGCCGGTGATCGTAGGCGCAACTCTGGGCGTAGGCGGGGCCATCATCATTGAAAGTTCTCTGAGCTTTCTGGGGCTGGGAATCTCTCCGCCCACGCCCACATGGGGCAATATGCTGCAGGATTCTCAAGCGACAATGGCCAGTAAGCCATGGTTGACCATCTTCCCCGGTCTGGCAATTTTAATTACGGTTCTTTGTATCAATTTCCTGGGCGAAGGCCTGCATGATGCTTTGGATCCAACATTATCAAACCGCGGTTAGACGAAAGGAGTAACTCTTTATGGCCACCGCTCTGCGCTGGGGCGTACTTAGCACCGCAAACATTGGACGTGCAGCCGTCATTCCCGCCATTCAGCAATCACATAACGGTGAAATGGTTGCTGTTGCGAGCCGCACCATCGCCGCTGCCCAGGAATTTGCAGGGCGCATGAATATTCCTCGCTACTTCGGCAGCTATGAAGCCTTGCTGGCCTCAGATGAGGTCGACGCCGTCTATATTCCCCTGCCTAACAGCCTGCATAAAGAATGGAGTATCCGCACTGCGCAGGCAGGCAAACATATCCTCTGTGAGAAGCCGCTGGCCCTCACCGCCGCGGAATGCGAGGAAATGGCCGCGGCTGCAGCTGCCAACGGCGTCTATCTCATGGAAGCTTTTATGTACCGCTTTCACCCGCGCATCGTTCGTGTTCAAGAGCTGCTGGACGCGAATGCCATCGGCGCTCAGCGCTTTATCTACGCGACTTTTACGTTCCGGCTAACCGACGAGAAGAATATTCGGTTTCAGTCGAATTTAGGCGGCGGCGCGCTGATGGATGTCGGCTGCTATTGCGTCAACGCCGCGCGTACCCTGGCCGGCCGCGAGCCCTGTCAGGTGCAGGCCAACGCCGTTTGGCACAAAACCGGCGTGGATAGCCGTTTGGCCGGTCTTTTGGATTTTGGCGACGGGCTGATTGCCCAGTTCGATTGCGCCCTCACCATGGCTCGCCGGGAAGCTTTTCAGGTAGCGGGCGATGATGGTTATCTGGAAGTAGCCGACGCTTTCCTGCCTGGTACAAAAGATGTGATAATTGTAGAGCGGCATGGTCGGGATGCGCCGATCGTTCATCCTGTGACTGGCGTTGATGAATACCGACGCATGGTGGAGCATTTTAGCGATTCCGTACTGCACCAGCGTCCTTTGCAGTATGATGCGGCCGAAGCGGCGGCCAACATGCGCGTCATCGAGGCCCTCTACCGCTCTGCCCGTAACGGCGGCGCTCCGACAATGGTCTGAGCCATGATCCTTTTCCAACCGTCCAATCCCACTCCAAGACAGCTTATCTATCCATGAACCATTCTTCTTCATCCTACAATCTTCTCATCGCCAGCTATCTGGAGCCCGAGCATGTCGCACGGATTCGCCAGACGAGCGATCGGCTAAACGTACTCTATGCGCCGGATTTACTGGCGCCGCCCCGCTATCCGGCCGACCATTTCGGGGGTCCCTTCCAGCGTACGCCCGAGGAGGAAGCGGCCTGGCAGGGGTTACTGGCCCAGGCCGATATCCTGTTTGATTTTGACCACAGCCATCGGGACGATCTGCCCGAATTGGCCCCCCGCGTCTGCTGGATTCAGGCCACCAGCGCGGGAATCGGGCAGTTTGTCAAGCGCATGGGCTATGCTGAACGCATGCCTAATACCATTTTTACCACCGCCAGCGGCGTTCACGCTCGCCCCCTGGCAGAGTACTGCATGATGGCCATGCTTATGCACTACAAGCGCCTGCGCCATATTTTGGCGGAGCAGGAGGCCCATCACTGGGAAGGCTATGCCGGGTCTGATCTGGAGGGGCGCACCCTGGCCGTCGTGGGGCTGGGACGCATCGGACGTGAGGTCGCCCGCATGGGGAAATGTCTGGGCATGCGGACTGTGGGAACACGCGCTCGGGGTGAAGATGAGAGTGTGGACCGCTTCTATCCGCCTCATGCGCTCCACGCCATGTTGGGGGAGGCGGATGCGGTGGTGGCGATTGTTCCCCACACGCCGGAGACGGAGGGCATGTTCGATGCTGCGGCATTCAGCGCAATGAAGCCGGGCGCTTTCTTTATCAATATCGCACGCGGTCAGGTCGTTGACGAAGAGGCCCTCATATCCGCGCTGCGTTCCGGCCGCTTGAGCGGCGCGGCGCTGGACGTCTTTGCCACAGAACCCTTGCCCCCCGAAAGCCCGCTCTGGGACATGGAAAACGTGCTGGTCAGCTCTCATTCGGTCAGCAACAGCGATCGGGAAAACGCGCGGGTTACGGATCTTTTCTGCACGAACCTGCGGCGCTATCTGGCCGGCGAGCCGTTGGAAAACGTATTGGACACAGAGCGACTCTACTGATACGCTTTTGGGCTATGCAACTCACATTTCGTTGGTTTGGCCATCGCGACCCCGCTTCCCTGGCCCGCATTCGCCAGATCCCCGGCGTTACCGGCATCGTCGCCGCGCTCTATGATGTGCCCCCCGGGCGGCTGCTTCCCCGGGCGCGCCTGCACGCGCTCAAGACGGAAATTGAAGCCGCGGGCTTGACCTTCACCGTGCTGGAGAGCATCCCCGTGCACGAAGACATCAAGCTGGGCCGGGCCGCCCGGGATGAACAGATCGACATCTACCGGCAGAATATTGCCCGGCTGGGCGAAGCGGGCATTGGCGTGCTCTGCTACAACTTTATGCCACTCTTCGATTGGATGCGTACGGATCTGGCCTTCACCCTGGCCGACGGTTCCACAACCATGGCTTATGACGACCGTCAGCTGGCTCATATTGCCGATCCGTGGGAGGCGGAGCTGCCGGCCTATTTCCCGCTGGACGACAGCCCCGAAAATCTCAAAGCAGCTTACCGCGCAATTGATGAGGAGGCGCTGTGGGCGAATCTGGCCTATTTTTTGGCGGGCGTGCTGCCTGTCGCCGAGGAAGCGGGCGTGCGCCTGGCGCTGCATCCTGACGATCCGCCCTGGTCCATCTTCGGACTTCCCCGCATCATCACCGATGAGGCGGCGCTGGCACGCGTGCTGGCTCTTTCCGCCAGCCCCGCCCACGGCCTTACGTTTTGTACGGGATCATTGGGCGCGGACCCGCGCAATGATCTGCCCGCCATGGTTCGTCGCTTCGGCCCGCGCATTCACTTTGCCCACTGTCGCAACCTCAGGCGCACCGGCCCCAGGCAGTTCCACGAGACCGGACATCCCCGGGCTTGCGGGGATATAGACTTGCCAGCGGTCATGGCCGCGCTACGCGACGTGAATTTTACCGGTCCCCTGCGTCCCGATCACGGACGCATGATCTGGGGTGAAACGGGCATCCCCGGTTACGGCCTCTACGATCGGGCATTGGGCGCAACCTATTTGCTGGGATTGTGGGAGGGACTGGGCGCCTGAGCGGCGGAGGCCGGTAATGCTTGCCTGCGGACGATGGCTTACGCCGCGTTATGGAGCGCAACGGCGATGCGGGCCGCAACACGCGCATTATTGCGCAGCAGGGCCAAGTTGGCGCGCAAGCTGGCTTCGCCCGTTAATTCGGCCAATCGGCTGAGCAGAAAGGGCGTCACCTGGGCCGAACGCAGTCCCAGTTCGGCGGCTTCCTCAACAGCCTGCTCAATGGCGGGAGCAATCGCCGCGGCGGGAATCTCCTCTGCGCCGGGAATGGGGACTGCCACCAGCAGCCCGCCGGGCAGGCCCAGCGTCTGCTTGGCTCGCCACAGGTCCGCCACCTCTTCGGCGCGATCGCAGCGCACGTCCGCGGGCAGGCCGCTGCTGCGGCTGTAAAAGGCCGGGAATTCGTCCGTGCCGTAGCCGACCACCGTCACGCCAAAAGTTTCCAGATACTCCAACGTCGCGGGCAGATCGAGAATCGCCTTGGCTCCTGCGCAGACGACGATCACCGGCGTTTGCGCCAGCTCTTGCAGATCCGCGCTGACGTCCGTGCCGTCGCCCCGATGGACGCCGCCGATGCCGCCCGTGGCGAAGACCTCGATCCCCGCCAGATGGGCGCAGATCATCGTCGCGGCGACGGTCGTGGCGCCGGTCCGGCCCGCGGCGAGGCAGGCGGCGAGATCGGCGCGAGAGAGCTTCAGCGCGTCGGGCGTGCGGGCGAGCGTCTCCAGCGTCGCGGCGTCAAGGCCCGCATGGATCGCGCCGCCCATGACCGCGATGGTCGCAGGCACGGCGCCTGCGGCGCGGACCGTGTCCTCCACCCGCCGCGCTGTTTCCANNCGATGCCGCCCGTGGCGAAGACCTCAATGCCGAAGCGATGGGCAATCCACATGGTCGTGGCCACGGTCGTCGCACCGTCCAGCTTGCGCGCCGCCACGATGGGCAGATCGCGGCGGCTCACTTTGCGCACGTCCCCGGCCGTGGCCAGGTGCGTCACTTGCTCAGGCGAAAGCCCCGCAATCAACTCGCCGCCGATGATGCCCACGGTGCGGGGAACCGCGCCCTCTTTTTTGACGATGGCCTCCATGGTCTGGGCCAGTTCCAAGTTTTGGGGATAGGGCAGGCCGTGGGAGATGACGGTTGATTCCAGGGCCACAGCGGGCGCTGATTGTTGCTTGGTCATGGTTGAGAAAGCTCCTTTTCTGCTTGTTCACGCGCGAAGGCAATGAGGGCGGCCGCATCATCTGCCGCCACGCCGCCGCCCTGGGCAAAGTCGGGTCGTCCGCCGCCCCCGCCGCCGAACTCCTGTAGAGAACGGCGCAGGAGCGCGCCTGCGTCGAGCGTGACGTCATCGCTGCGGGCAAAGATGGCGGTTACTTTTTCCTGATAAACGCCCGCCAGTAGCGCCACAACGCCCGGCAGGGCCTGTAACTGGCGGGCCAGCGCCGTGAGACCGGCGGGCGGCGTGGAATCAAGCAGATGCGCCACCATCTTCACGCTGCCGCCCTCCGTGCTGCCCTCCGTGCCGCTCTCTGTGCCGCTCGCGGTGTTGATCCGCGGCGCCTGAGCGTACAGAGCCGCGGCTTCCTGCGCGGCCAGGCGCTCTCCGGCCGCGGCTAAATCGCGCTGAAGCTGCTTATTTTCTCCCTGCAGCCGGGTGATGAGGGCGGGCGCTTCTTCCGCATCGGTGCTGAAGAGCGCGCCAATCTCTGCGGCCAAACGGCTTTTGCGCACGTAGTCATTCAGCGCGCGTCGGCCGCAGAAGAATGAGACGCGCACCCGACCGCGGATATTCTCCACGCCCACCAGTTTTACCAGGCCGATCTCGCCCGTGCGCCGCACGTGGGTTCCGCCGCAGGCCGAGTAATCCAACTGTTCAATCTCTACAATGCGAATTTGCCCGGTTACCGCGGGCGCGCGGCGGAGGGGCAACTCAGCCGCTTCTGCGTCGCTCACCATGTAGACGCGGATGGGGCGATTCTCCCAGATTCGTTCATTGACGGCCTGTTCCGCCTGGGCGATCTCTTCCGAAGTAAGCCTCGGCGTATCCAACTCCACTGCGCTGATTTCCTGCCCGAAGTGAACGGAAACCGTCTCTGCGCCCAGCCGATCAGCAAAGACCGCGGAGAGAAGGTGTTGCCCTGAATGTTGCTGCATGTGGTCATAGCGGCGCGGCCAGTCGATCTCGCCTGTAACCGTTGTTCCCGGCTCCAGAGAAGCGGGCAGGGCGTCCAGCATGTGGAGCACGTGGCCATCGTCATCGACGCGTACGTCGATAACGCGCTGCCCGGCCAGTTTTCCCGTGTCGTGGGGCTGCCCGCCCGATGTGGGGTAAAAGCAACTCTGGTCCAGCATCAAGGCGGGCCGATCGTCAACGGAAGTCACCTGGCGGACGATGCCCGTAACCGCGGTTAAATAAGCGTTGGTATAATCAAGGCGAACGGTCATGGGTTTTGCTTCCTTCGACAGAATTATTTATGGTATTCACGTCTCAAATATTCACGCCCCACGAGTCGGATTGTTCAGGCGCAAAGCCTCACCTATAATACCGTTACAGTCACGACAGAGCGAAACAGCAACCCAGGCGCAGCATCCATGTGCTTTTATCAGGTGATCCGATACAATCAACCTTTTATTTGGGAGTGCAACTATGACAGCAGAGATTATTGACGGCAAAGCCATTGCCGCGACCATCCGTCAGGAGATTGCCCAGGAAGTAGTGGAGATGCGGGAGAAGGCGGGACGCGTCCCCGGTCTGGCTACTGTGCTGGTCGGCGAGCGACCTGATTCGGCCACCTACGTCCGCATGAAAAAGCGCGCGTGCGCGGAGGTGGGCATCGACTCGTTCAGCTATGATCTGCCTGCCGACATCAGCCAGGCGGATCTGCTTGTACTGGTGCAGGAGTTGAACGATAACCCTGCGGTAGACGGCATCCTGGTCCAGCTCCCCCTGCCCGACCACATCGATGAAGAGACGATCCTGTCCGCCATCAGCCTGGAGAAGGACGTGGACGGTTTCCATCCGCTCAATATCGGTCGCCTCTCCATGAAGGGGCGGGATCCCCTGTTTGTTCCCTGTACGCCCAAGGGCTGCATCGAATTGCTGGACCGCACCGGCGTGACCATCGATGGGAAAAACGCCGTAGTTCTGGGACGCAGCAATATTGTGGGGCTGCCCGTGGCCATGCTCCTGCTTCACCGCAACGCAACGCTCACCATCTGCCATTCCCGCACCCAAAATATTCCGGGGGTCATCCGGCAGGCCGATATTCTGATCGCTGCGGTGGGCCGGGCGGAGATGGTCAAAGGCGATTGGATCAAGCCCGGCGCCGTGGTTATCGACGTGGGCGTCAACGCGGTGGACGATGCTTCAAAGAAAAAGGGGTATCGCCTGGTGGGGGATGTGGACTTCGACGAAGCCAGGGAAGTCGCGGGCGCGATTACGCCGGTGCCCGGCGGCGTCGGTCCCATGACCATCGCGATGCTCTTGCGCAACACCATGGACGGAGCCAGGCGCACGGAAAATATAGCCTAAGCCAACGGTTACTTTATAGCCTCCGAGAGGGTCCTCTCCGAAACCGGCGTGTTTGCCGCAGACCCTCCCGGAGGGAGCAGTGTAGTTACAACCAGCGATTTTATGGACAAGCGCGTTCGCCAATCTCAAGGCATAACCGAAACCGATCTGGCTCTCTTTCATCGGATGGAAGCGGGGCTGCCCCTTACTGCTGACATTAGCCGGGCTGATATTCTGCTCTGTACGCTGCTGGATCGGCAGCAGGCGCTGGTTGCGCGCCACGTAATGCCCCAGTCCACGCCGTCCCTCTATCGCCGGGATATTACCGGCGACATCCTCACCCCGGACGAACATCAGCAGATATTCCGGGCATTGCGCACGGGCAACGGCGGGCGCAGTCCCCGGGAAGTGCTCTCTAACGGCGCGCCCATCATCCAGGATATCTACCCCATCGAGACCCGGGAAAAGCGGTTCATCGGCGCGTTGGTATTTGAGACCAACATGGTTGCCCACGAGCGCCATCGACGGCGCAACCGCAGCTTCCGCCAGGCCGTGCGCTGGCTTCAGGAAATGTGCCTGCGGGGTGAGTTGGAGAATACCGCCAATCTCAGCCGCTTCGATCAGTACGACGGTTCTTACCTGGTCGATTCCCAGCGCAAGGTCGTCTACATGAGCGGCATTGCGGCCAATCTCTACCGCTCCATCGGCATCCTCTCTGACATCCGGGATCAGTCGGTCTCCAGCCTGGAGGCGTTGGATGTGGATTTGGTGGAGCAGGTTTTCCAGACCCAGTCGCCGGTGGAAGTGCGGCGGGAATCGGATGACGGGCGCATTTGGGTGCGTACGCTCGTGCCGGTGAGCATGCCCAGCGTCTCCTGGCAAAATTACTGGCAGACCTGGGGCTGGTACAGCAGCGTGCCCCGGGTGGCCGACGATGAGATTGCAGCCGTACTGGTGCTGATCCACAACGCGACAGATGCGGTGCTCAAGCAGCGGGAATTAAACGTCAAATCGGCCATCATTCAGGAAGTGCATCATCGGGTGAAGAACAACCTTCAAACCATTGCCGCCATGATGCGCATTCAGGCCCGGCGCTGCGAAACCGACGAGGCGCGCCAGGTGCTGACGGACGCCGTCAACCGCATTCTGAGCATGTCGGTGATTCACGAATTCCTGAGCCAGGACGAGCATCAACCTATCAACATTCGGGAGCTGTGCCAGCGCATTGCCGGCCAGGTTTTGCAGGTCGCCGTGACGCCTGAGCAGCAGATCGACATCACCGTGGACGGCCCCAATATTCGCCTGCCGGCCGGTCAGGCCACGCCCACGGCCATGGTTGTCAATGAGCTGCTCCTCAACGCCATGGAGCACGGCGTAAGCGAGCGGCAAACCGGGCGCATTCATATCGAACTGACCGACCTGGGCGGCGCGGTCCGCATTACCGTCACCGATGACGGACTGGGCGTGCCGGCAAATTTTGACCTGGCGAGCAGCGAAAGCCTGGGTTTGCAGATCGTCCGCACGCTGGTGACCGACGATCTGAAAGGCGAAATGACGATTACCACCGTGGAAAGAACGGCGGAACCCTCGGATCGGGAGCGCTTCCTGACCGGCACGTGCGCCATGGTTACCTTTCCCAAACGAGCGTTAAAATAATTAGGGCGGTTTTTTATCAGGCTCTGCTCTGCATTTGGTCGCGTACGCGATTTTTCAGAACGCCGAACGTTGCATACAATGGGATGATTATTGAGAGCGATTATCTTTTGATTATCCTGTCGCTCTAAAAATGGTACGCCCTGTTGCGAAGGAGAACAGACGTGGAGCGAACCCGAGTCATCATTGCTGATGATGAATCTCTCATCCGTATGGATTTGCGCGAAATGTTGACCAACCTCGGCTATCTGGTTGTGGGTGAAGTCGGCGACGGTCAGAGCGCCGTGAACCAGGCGCGGGAACTGCGGCCGGATATCGTCATCATGGATATCAAAATGCCGGACATGGACGGCATCGAAGCCGCCGAAATCCTCACCCAGGAGCGGGTGGCCCCCGTTCTGCTGCTCAGCGCATACAGCCAGCAGGATCTGGTCCAGCGCGCGCGTAAGGCCGGCGTCGCCGGCTATATCGTGAAGCCCTTTCGGGAAAGCGATCTCACGCCTGCCATTGAAGTGGCCCTGGCGCGCTTCAGCGAATTTCGGGCCATGGAGCGGGAAGTTGACAATCTGGAAGATGCGCTGGAAACGCGCAAGCTGGTGGACCGGGCCAAGGGTATTCTCATGGATACTCAGGGGCTGAATGAAACCGAGGCTTTCCGCAAGGTGCAGAAGATGAGCATGAACAATCGTAAGCCCATGCGCGCCGTGGCCGAAGCCATCATCCTCGCCCATCAGGTCAGCGAGTAAACAAAAAGGGGAATCATCGATCGGGAACGATGCAGCTTTTTCGGACTCTTCTTTCTGAAGAAAACCTCGTCAGAATTGGCTCTATCCGCGTCGTTCCTGATCTATTCTTATGCGCTTATCGATTATCATGCCCGTTTTTAACGAGCGGGCTACCCTGGAAGAGATTGTGCAGCGGGTGCGAGCCGCGGACTTGACGGTCAACGTTAACGGGACCGGCGGCGCGCCCCACGAACCGCTCACGCTGGAGCGGGAGATCGTTATCGTGGACGACGGCTCCACCGACGGCACGCGTGATATTCTGGACCAGTGGCAGGCTGAAACGCCTGGGGATATGCAGATCATCTATCATGCCGCCAACGGCGGTAAGGGCGCGGCCCTGCGTACGGCCTTCAACCATGCTTCGGGCGACATCTTTATCATCCAGGATGCTGACCTGGAATACGATCCCCGGGACTATGTCAAGGTTCTCTTGCCTATCCTGGAAGGACGCACGCCCGTCGTTTACGGCAGCCGCTTTATGGGCGGCACGCGCTCAGCCATGAGCCTGACCCACACCATGGGGAACAAGTTTCTCACCGTCCTTACTAACCTCTTTTACGGCACCTCGCTCACCGACATGGAGACCTGCTACAAAGCCTTTCGGCGGGATGTAATTGCGGACATGAAATTGCGCAGCCGCCGCTTTGAGATCGAGCCGGAGTTAACGGCCAAGATTCTCAAGCGGGGCTACACGATTTTCGAGGTGCCTATCACCTACAACGGCCGTGAATTTCACGAAGGCAAGAAGATCACCTGGCGCGACGGCTTCGTGGCCGTGCGTACGCTGGTCAAATACCGCTTTGTTGACTGAGTAATCGTCCGTTCTCAAGTTAACGGTACGATGTTATGGCCGCCTCCGGGAGCGCCGGACTCCAGTCCGGCGATAACGTCAGGCTCCAGCTTGCCGCTCTCAGACAACAACCTGCAATCGCTATCCTGTTAGCGAATAATTACGAACGATTGGAATGGATCGCGATAGCGCAAATACAGCAGGTCGCAGCAGATTGTTATGCTAGAAAGAAAACGTCTGAATCCGCTCTGTTCGGATTATCGGCGATCTACAGTTTTTCTGCGATCATTTATGCTTGCTGCGCTGCTGGGTGGCTTTGCCCTGCGCCTGGCGCTGCCCGTCTCTTTCCCCCTCCACGAAGATGAAGCCCTGTACGGCTACTGGGCCCTGCACGCGCTTCACGAAGACCCCAACTTTCTTACAGTTTGGCCCGACAAGCCGCCGCTTTATCTCTGGACGCTGGCCGGCGCGCTGGGTCTTTTCGGGGCCGAACCGGCCGCGGCCCGCCTGCTCAATATCGGCCTGAGCACGCTGACTATCGCCGTGGTCGCGGCGATTGCAATCACGTTGTGGGATCGGCGCGCGGGCGCGCCGGCCGCTCTGGCCATGGCGCTCAATCCCTTTGCCATTGCCTTTTCGCCCACGCTCTTCACCGATCCCATGCTGGTGCTGGCGGGGATGACCGGCCTGCTCATGGCTTTGCGGGGACGGCCATTCTGGGCCGGGCTGTGGCTGGGCGTTGCCGTCATGACCAAGCAGCAGGGCGTGCTCTATGTACCGCTCGTCGCCGGCGCACTGTGGATCGTTCTGCCCACGACAAAACGGCGCAGCGCAAAAGCCTGGCTGGGCTTTGGCGCCGGCCTGCTCGTGATCCTCGCGCCCGTCATCCTGTGGGATGCAGGACGCTGGGCCGTGGCCCCGTCTCCCTGGGATTTGGGCGCCCGGCATTACGGTCGCTTAACCATTTTGCCGCCTGGGGCCTGGCCTGCCCGTCTGCGCGCCTGGCTGCCCTGGCTGGGGGAACTGGCCGGCGGTTGGTTCGTTTGGCTCGTTCCGGCGGTCGGCTTTGACCTCACGCTGCTCCGTCCTGCTTCCGGCATGGATGGCAGGAAGGTCATGCTGGTGCGTCTCCTTGGCCTCTGGAATATCGCCTTTCTGGTCCTTCACGTCGTCAGCAGCGTTTCGACCTGGGATCGCTACCTCCTGCCTCTTGCGCCCATGTTGGCGCTCTGTCTGGCCGGATTGGCCTGCCGAGCGCTGGACTATTTCCATCCGGGCGCTGCGCCATCAAGCCACAGACGGGCCGGCGCTGATTTTCGCTTGCCGATCATGATAATCGTTGGACTTTTCTGCCTGCTGCTCTTTCTGCCCGCGTGGCAGGCGAGCCGCGGCGAGCGTCCCATGGGCGGGGCTTCCGACGCGTATGTCGGGCTGGATGCAGGCATCGCCTGGCTGCAAGGAGAAATGACGACTCAGGATCGCCCCGTTACGCTCTATCACCGTACGCTGGGGCAACATTTTCGCTACTATTTTTATGCGGAACTGGCCGATAACGACCAGGCGCTCCAACTGGATCTGCGCTGGTTTCCCAGCTATGTCTACCTGGCCGATAATGCAGCCAAAACGCCGGGCCGGGCTCTTTTTTATCTGCGCCCCATATGGGAAACCGAACCTGATCTGGCCCTGCGTCTGGCGGAACGAAATGTTTCCCTCATCCCGCGTTTTCGTAGCGGCAACATGGTCGTCTACGAACTTCAGCCGCCCAAATCGGGCTATTGCGACTGGTGTTTCTCAACAGAGTACAGGGCGTCGCCAAGCGATAGGTTGCCGCAAGAAATGCCCTTCCATTTGCTCGACCAACCGTGACGCATCTCACGGCGTCTACTGCTAATTGTCCCTCGACGTGGCCGTGACCCACGCGGGCGAGATCGTGATGAGCGACGGCGGACCTCATCCGGGTGACCGACAGCAGCCGCGGCGAGGTGGTGCGGATAGCGTAGCGGGGCGGCTGGAACCGTATTGCAGTCAACAGCAGGGTGTGGTAAAAATGGTTCAATCTCATTCCCTGAGGGTGGCGTTTGGCCCAACTGATAGTTGAACTAAGCGCTCTGCGCAGGTGGTTATGCGGCGCTCTCTGCTTTTCCTCCTGACTTCTCCTCAATTACAGATCATGGTTCCATACCTTCTGTCGGATTCCATTTTTCATTCAGACAGGAGGTATTTGCATGACATCCCTACGCCAACAGATGACGGACGAGATGCAGCTGCGTGGACTGGCGTCGCGCACACAGCAGAGCTATCTCAATGCGGTCAGACAACTGGCCGAGTACTACCACAAGCCGCCGGATCAAATCAGCGAAGAAGAATTGCGCGCGTACTTCCTCCATCTGATGAAGGAGAAGCAGCTCTCGCCCAGCAGTTGTCGGGTTGCTCACTACGCCATTCGCTTTCTCTATGTGCATACGCTCGGCCAAAGATGGCCAGATGGTCTGGTCGTGCGGCCGCAGATGTCAATTTACACCCTATAATGTA
>JAGRCP010000156.1 GCA_020433455.1 Caldilineaceae bacterium
GCGATTCTCCGGCCGGTTGGCGCAGACGGTAAAGGCTGCTTCTGGGAATCTCCAGAATGCGGCAGGCTTCGGCCACACCGGTGACAGGCGCCAGTTCGGCACAGGCATTCATCATCAGCTCTCGTTGCTCGGCGTCTCCTCGGGACTCGTGCCAAGTAGCTGGGCTAACTTTTTTTGCACGTCGATGATGTGTTCCGCTCGGGACAGCCGGGTGCGCAGCCGTTCATTCTCCTGCTCCAGCCGTTTGATTTCGGCCGCTTGCGGGTCCGGCTTGCGTCCCCGTTTCTGACCCAGAGCCCCTTGTTCACGTTGTCTGCGCCACGTGGTCAAGTGCGATGAGTAAAGCCCTTCCCGCCGCAACAACGCTCCGATCTGGCCTGGTTCGCTGCATCGGTCTGCTTCTGACAGAATTTGCCGTTTGTATTCGGCGCTGAAACGACGACGTTTCGCCTTGGGTACTACTTGGACATCTGGTTCTTGGGTCATCATTGGCCGATTTCCGTTAACTGCTGCTCTGTTGACCTGCATTTTTCGGCTCCTTGTCGGTTGGAATTCTACTCTAATTTCCTTCCGCAAGTTGTCTCATCTATTATAGGCACACAGGGGCCGGCGTCAACAGCTCTTGTAGCTGCCTTTCGATCTCTTCATTGTTCGGAGACGGCATGTTTCTCCGTCTCACATGGTCGGGATTCCGTCTCTTGTTTTTTGCCATCCCGACAACTTACTGTCCGATTCGTGGATTTGACAAATCCTTTCCGATCTTAACCTGTCTCGAAGGCCTTGTTTGCAGATATCTTGTTTGCAGATATGACGTGTATCTTACGCTAAGCCGGCTTCCTTAGGCGGCGCGTTTTGCCGGGCCGGGCAAAGCGGGCATGCTGGTCAACGGCGACATGGGGCCGGCCGAGGTGCAGCAGTTTTGCAGCATGGATGAAGCGAGGCGTGCTTACTGTCGAGAGATGAGGCGTGATACGTAATAGCTGCCGAACGCAGCTTCACGTATCACGCCTCATGTTTCAAAAGAAGAGCCGCTTCTGTTTGGCGGACAACGCCCGCTCAGTCTGAAGCAGCGTTATCTTCCAGGGGATACGACGCCGTTGTGTTCAGGACCATGCGGTTGCGATTGAACAAAAAGAATGATCCGCCAAAGGTCAGCATGAAGACAAGCCCGCCGAAGATATAGGGCCATTGATAGCCCAGCGTATCGAAGAGTACGCCGCCCACAATGGGACCGAAGATGCGGCCCAGGCTGTTGTACGAATTGACCACGCCCATGGCGCTACCCTGCTCATCGGGGGCAACCAGCTTGGAGGCCAGGGAGTTGACGGCCGGACGCATAGCCGCGTTGCCCAGACCCATAACGGCCATGACAATCAGAACGCCGATCAGGCTCGAGGTCGTCAACAGAGAGAAGAAGCCCAGTGCACTGCTGATAAGACCAACCTGAATCATGCGCTCCTCTCCCCAGCGATTGATGAAGCGCCCCACCATCAGACCCTGAGTCAGAGCCATCACAACGCCCATCACGCCAAAGACAAGCCCCATCTCCGATTCTCCAAAGCCCAGATGGACCTCAGAGAAGAGCGCGAAGGTGCCTTCCAAATTGGCGCTGGCGAAGCTGGCCAGGAACGCCAACACCAGAAGAAAGCCCAGGGGGCCGCTCAACGCCGTCAGTACTTCGACCATGCTGCTGCGCCGGCGCCGAATGGCTTTGGCTTTTTGGCGTCGGGCCTGGCTGAGGGATTCCGGCAACAGGAAGAAAGCGAAGACCGCTACCGCCAGCGCCAGGAAGCCGGAGAAGAAGAAGGGCAGGCTGGGACTTCGCTCACCCAGGAAGCCGCCGATCACGGGGCCGAAGGTAACCCCCATACCCATGGCCGCGCCCAGAACGCCCATACCGCTGCCGCGCTGTTCGGCACTCGTGGTATCGGCGATGTAGGCCATCACCGTGGGCAGGGTCGCGGCAGAGAGAATGCCGCCCAAAATGCGGGCGGCGAAGAGCATCCACAGGGAAGTCGCCATGCCGAAGAGCATGAACGAGATGCCAAAACCTACCAGGCCCACCAGAATGACGGGCTTGCGCCCGACGCGGTCCGACATCTGCCCCCAGATGGGCGAAAAGATAAACTGCACTACCGAGTAGCTGGCGAATAGCAGCCCCAACTGGGTGGCGGAAGCGCCCATGCTTTCCGCAAAGAAGGGCAAAATGGGCATGATAACGCCAAAGCCCACCATGACGATAAACATGGTCAGGAAAAGTATGACCATGGAGCGACGATAGCTCGCCTGTTTACTGTTTGTTTCCACTTTCTATCCTCGATTTTCTGCGCCGGCTAATTGAGCATGTACAGTCTCCGGGAGGTTTTTTGCTGGAGCCGGCGTGTTTTCCGCAGACCCTCCCGGAGGGGCCTGTACAGTTGCTGCGATTGAATTGCAATGCGGTCAGTTGATTCAAGCCGGCGGCAGCGATTCGGCTATTGCCTGGGGTTGGGTTCGCACCAATGCCGCCGTCCGCTCAAAGAGATGGATGAGCCGCGTGATTTCGTCCGGTTCCAGCCGTTTCAGGTGGATGGCCATCAGCCTGGCCCGCACCCGGCGTACGCCTGCCAGGGCTTCTCGGCCCGGCTCGCTGAGCGTCACCCGCACGACGCGCCGGTCTTCGGGATCGCGCCGGCGCTCGACCAATCCGCCCGCCACGGCCCGATCGACCAGCGTCGAGCAGCCGCCCTGGGTGAGGTCCAACTGCTCTGCCAGATCGGACATGCGCTGAGCCCCCACTCGATCCAGCAGCCGCAGCAGGTAGACCTGGCCCGGCGGGACGGAAAACGGGTAATCTTTAACGTCGTTTCTGATCTGGCGCGACATCTCACCCCACGCCTCGTCCAACGCGATCAGCGCTTGTTCAAGCTGCTCTTCCTGCTCGCTCATTCTTCTCGCTCATTTGCTTATGCAGGCAAATTAATTATCGCCTGCTAATAGTTATTGGTAGTAAAGTATATTGCGCGAGGACGAGAAGGTCAAATGTCGCACTGTCTGTTTGGGACGCTTCCGGTTAGAGGCGGAGTCGCGGGACGGCGAGGCTGCGGAACGGGGTGTGTTCCCTGCCGGGCGTGAGTTGTTGTGCCGGGGCGGGTTTGTCGGTAGACCGGACCTGCCGACAAACCCGCTTGACTGTCTGGTCAGGGGCATTTGCTATCCGGAGTCAGACGGACGGACGAATACCGGATGTTACTTCCAGACTGCATCAAATACGCGTAAGAAGTTTTCACCCAGTATGTTGGCGACATCCGCTTCGCTGTAACCGCGGTCATGCAGCTTGTTGGTAAAATCCACGACCTGTGAATACGCATTGAAACCGGCGGCAAAACGTTGAGGAGCGCAAGGGCCGTCTGAGATAACATATTTGTCATAATTACCGCGCACATTGGCCAATGCCGGTTCCCCCCATGGATCCGATAAGTGTGAACCATAGGAACCAAGGCTAAAGTCAGTGCCGATGCCGATGTTGTCCGTTGTTCCGAGCATCTGCGCCAAATAATCTACATGCTCTATCAGGTCATCTATTGTCGGGCGACTCACGCTGTCAGGCTTGAACAGCAGCGGCCCCCAACAGACAACGCCAATTACGCCGTTGCGCCGGCTTACGGCTTTAATTTGTTCATCATCAATATTCCGCGGGTGTTCAACCAAAGACTTCACGTTAGAATGACTAAAAACGACGGGATATTCGCTGCGCTCAATGATCTCCATACTCGCACGATGTCCGATATGAGAGCAGTCCAGCAATAACCCTACTCGATTACACTCGGCTACGACCAATTCGCCAAAGCGGGAGAGGCCGGCGTTTGTGCGATCCAGGCAGCCGTCGCAGATCTGGTTGGTACGGTTATAAGCCGGGAGCATAAGGCGAAGCCCCAGCCGATAGAATGCTTCAATACGATGCAACTTATCTTTGATGAAGTCGCCGTCCTGCGATGCAAGTAAGAGCGTTGCCTGGCCGTTTGCCTTTGCGTTGCGAATATCAGCAACCGTATACGCTACATTGAGGTTGGCATATCTTCGTGCAATCAAATGCCAGTACATAATGCCTTCCAGCGCTGATTCTGCTGTGGCATGAGGCATCCAGGCGGTTACGCCATAAGCTGTTACCCCATGTCGATGTGCATTGGCGAAGTCGGCATCCGGCCAGATCTGCATACAGGCATCGATAAAAATATAAGGTTGATCTGGCTCTAAAATTGGATGAAAGCCGCGGTTCGGTCGCTCGTCAATCATTGAATTCTCCTTGTTTTCATATACGCCATCCCTGCCCAGCAGGCTGCCCCATGCCGCGCGTCCCGATGCTGTGTCTCCATTTATAGACAATCAGATTCAGTAACCCAGGGCCGGATTCTTGGGTTGATTGAGCAGCTCTTGTCCTGCAAGACGCCGCTTTAAGTTTTCCATAAATTCGTCCAGAACATAGTCCATACTCCGCGGCGATCCCCAGGAAGCATGGGGCGTAATGATGACGTTCTTAATGTCCCATAATGGGCTGTCAGGTGGCAGCGGCTCTTCATGAAAAACATCAAGACATGCGCCGGCAATCCACTCTTCATGCAGCCCCTGAATTAAATCGTTTTCTACGACGATTCCACCGCGTGCCACGTTAATCAGATAGGCGGTTTTTTTCATTGTGCGTAATTCCGGCGCGCCAATAAGCCCTTCTGTTTCAGAAGTCAGCGGGCATGTAATAACAACATAGTCTGCCCGGCTTAGTAGCTGGGGCAAATCGTCCGGCGCTAAAACTTGATCAAAATACGGCAGTGATACCGGCTTACGTTTGCTCCCAATGACGTGCATCCCCAAGTGGCTGCATAGTCTTGCGACTTCACAACCGATTGCGCCGGCCCCCACTATGCCAACCGTACGCCCGCGAACCTCATCCGTATCAGATCGTATCCATTCATGCTTAATTTGGGCGCGCGCCAAAGTTGGGAAACGTTTGGCCATGAGAAAAATGAAGGCGACTACAAATTCGGCGATGGGCACCGCTTTGGATGCGGGTGAACGCGTAATCAGCACCCCGCGTTCTTCTACTTCTGGGACCAGAACCCAGTCAAAGCCTGCCGTACTTGTATGTATCCAGCGAACTTGCGGCGCATTCTGCATGGTTCGGCTTAATTCAGCTTTGCTCATCGCACCGCGGAGCAAAATTTCCGCCTCCCTGCCCTCTTGCGGGACCATGCCGTCCGGCGCTAGCTCAACAAAATGAACGTCGGGAAATCGCTCGTGGAGCAATTGAAGATGATGGGGTTCAAAGGCATTGGAAATTAATACGGTGAGGGGCGGCATAACAAATCACTTTCAAGATTTGCGTATCGACGAAACAGATCGGACCGACGGACAAGCGCAGTTGCACTTGTCCGTCGGTATTTAGTTCATGAGGGTTAGCGCGGCTGTGCGGAAAGAATCCACTTGATGTCGTTCGGAACCGGCTCCCAATCAACTTTGTTGCTCACGCCATATAGCAGATCGACGTCGTAGAGCTGGATCCAGAGTACTTCGTCAAAAACATAGTCCTCTGCCGCGCGGACCAGGGGCAAGCGTTCGTCGGGGTCAACAACTTCATTGACGGGAACCAAATAGGCGTCTAATTCCTCGGAACAGTAGTAGCCGACGCAGCTTTCAAGGCGGTAGTCGCGGAACATTTGGTTCGGATCAGCAGTGGTTGCTGTCGAAGCCGACAGGCTCATGCCTGACATGGTTCCGCCATAGAAATCATCAAACCAAACGCCGTACTCGGCTGGTTGCAAATCGACCATAATGCCGACTTTCTCCAGATCTCCGGCAATTGCTTCAGCCACTTCACGGCCTTTGGCGATGCGCCCCTCTGCAAAATGCAGCGGGATTGTCAATTCCCCGGGCGCGTAGCCTGCTTCATCCAACAATTGTTGGGCCATATCCGGGTCATATGCGTAGCCGGATAAATCCGGATCGGCTCCCCATACTAATTGACTCAACGGTCCCACAGACTTTACTGCTTGCCCATTCATAATGTTCTCGATGATGCTGTCGACATTGATGGCATGGGCAATCGCCTTACGGACGTTAATATCTTCGGTGTCGTTGGTGAACACAAGGCGTACGTTTTGAATGCTGCGCGCCGCAACGCAATGGGCGTTGTCCGACGCATTAAGCATGTCGCATGCCTCAGGCGCAATATTGGCTATGTCTAACGTGCCTACCTGTAGTTCGGCCAGGGCGGTAGTCGCCTCAGGCACTACTCGGAAGACCAATCGTTCGACCGAGGGCGGGCCGCTCCAATAATCCATATTGCGCTCCAGAACAACCCGATCGCCTTTGATCCATTCGACAAATTTCCACGGGCCCGCGCTGATGGGTGCCTCTGCAAATGCTTCCGCCCCTACTTCTGCCAGATATTGAGGCGGCACCATGGGCATACGACCTACTTCCAGCAGTTGAGCGGTTGTAGGGAACTGGGCGGTAACGTCCACGGTGTATTCATCGACAACTTCAATATGATCGATCCAGGTAAGCACGGCGCGCCACGGCGCACCCGTATCCTCATCTAAAATGCGCTCCAGACTGTATTTCATGGCCTCAGCATTAAAGGGTTCTCCATTATGGAAGGTGACGCCTTCGCGCAAATGCCACCGCATAGTTAGGTCATCAACCAATTCCCAGGACTCTGCCAACTCCGGAACGACGACCATGTTTTCATCGTGGCGGGTAAGGTAGCCGTACATTTGATAGTAAATATTGCGGCCAATCATCGTCCAGTTAAGCTGAGCATCCAGTGTCGGCACTTCGGCGGTTTGGGCAATCACCAATTCAGGAACGACCTTTGCGCCGTCGGAAGTTGACTCTGTAGATGTTCCCGCAGGCGTTGTCGGACTCTCTGTTGCGGCGCACGCGGTAAGAAGCCCCAGCAGCACGCAGGCAATCCAAAGCTGAACCTTTTGCACTTTCATTTACGCAATCTCCTTCTAAAATAGTCGCACAGAACAGATAACATGACTGGGAAAGCCGATATCAGGTTAAGCATAAAAGGATGGTGATGATCCGCCTTTACCCCCGACGCATCCGTGGGTCCAAAGCGTCTCGCAGCCAATCGCCGACTAAATTGACGCTCATGACGGTAATCAGGATGGCGATGCCGGGAAACGCCGCGACCCACCAGGCTGTAACAATATATTCACGACCTTCTGAGATCATGACTCCCCAGGTAGGCGTACTAATTGGTATGCCCAATCCGAGAAAGCTAAGCGAGGCTTCAGCAATCAACATGCGGGCAACCATAAGCGTCGCCGCCACGATCGCCGATGCCCGCACATTGGGCAGAATGTGCCGGATCACTATGTGATATCCCGGCGCGCCGATAGCTTTCGCAGATAAAACGTAATCCTGTTCGCGGACGGAAAGCGTTTCGGCACGCACCAAGCGACAATATGTAACCCAGCCGGTAACGCCCAAGACAATAATTGTATTACGCAGGCTACTGCCTAGAGCGCCGGCTACAGCAATGGCAAGAACCATGAACGGCAGGGCTAATTGGATGTCGGCCAGACGCATTATGATTGTGTCGGGCCACTTTCCCACGTAGCCTGCAATGAGGCCCAAGGTTAATCCTACCGAACCGGCCAATGCCACCGAAGCCAGGCCGACAATAAGCGTAATGCGTGTTCCAAAGATAATCCTGCTGAGAATATCCCGGCCAACTGCATCTGTTCCCAAAAGAAAAAACTCGCCGTTAATGGTCGAGAGGGGAGGAGACAGGCGTCTTGATATGTCACGCAGCGTGGGATCATGCGGCACAATAAGGGAGGAGAATAAGCCGGCAAAGACAACAACGCATAGCACGCACAATCCGGCTATCGCACCGCGGTTTGCAAGCAGGCTGCGCATGGCCCAGGAGCGGCCTCGGCGGGGCGCCCGACTTTCAAAATCCAGTGAATTCGGGGCCCCGGTTGTAGATTGCGCCGGGTTTGAGTCAGTCATAACGGATTCTGGGATCTAGGATGACATAGCTAATATCGACTAATAGATTAACGACGCTAATCGTTACGGCAATAAAAAGGACCGATGCCTGAACGACCGGGAAATCGCGTGCCGAAATTGCTTCCAGGACTAACCGGCCAAGTCCCGGATAAGCAAATACATACTCTGTTACAATGGCGCCTCCCATCAATACGCCTACCTGTATCCCGATAATGGTCACCAGCGGAATGGAGGCATTGCGAAAAGCATGAATCCATAACACGGTGCGGTTCCTTAGCCCTTTTGCCTGCGCCGTCCGAATGTAGTCTTGGTTAAGGACTTCCAGCAGGCTCGACCGAAGCAGCCGGGCAAGAATCGCCGCCGAGTAGCTGCCGAGGGTAATGGCGGGCAGCACCAAATGTTTCCATGTGCCGCTTCCTGCCGGCGGCAGGATGCGCCAGGTAACCGCAAATAGCACGATCAGCATGAGGCCGAGCCAAAAATTGGGCATGCACTGGCCGAGCAAAGCAAAGAACATGGTGACTGAGTCAATCAGCGTATTTCGCTTTAATGCTGAAATTATGCCGGCGGGGATGGCAATGAGCAGGGCGACCAGCATTGAGGCAGCGGTTAATTTGAGCGTTGCAGGCACTCGTTGCAGGATAAGGGGCATTACGTCTTGACGGTACCGAAGGGATGTGCCGAAATCGCCGTGCGCCAAGCGGGAAATATAGCGGAAATATTGGATGTAGAAAGGCTGGTCAAAACCAAGCTGACTTCTTAACGCCTCTCTATCTGCTGGGGTAGCATCCAAAGGCAGCAACTGTCCAACCGGGTCGCCGGTCAGGTAGAGGAGGAAAAAGACTACCGTTACCGCGCCCAGAACTACGATGACAGAATAGGCTAGTCGATAAAGAATATATCTGGTCATGTCCGGCCTAAAGTGGTATGTGACTCAACCCATTCTTGATGCCATGCCGCCGCAGAGCCGATATTCTCCCTGGCAATTATCGGCCTGCGCGCGCATAAAGTGCTGGCGGTAGGTTGCTTGATTTCCCTGGCGGACAGCTAACCGTCGAGCCAGCTCGTTATCGGCGCAATCACACCGAAAATTATAATGTTCGTGAGGCGAATACAAATGGTTCTTTCGGAATCGATGTGGTATCGACATGAATTGAGTTGATGTAAACTGTGATGTCAAAAGCCAATAAGGAGGGCATGATGACATCGCAAAAGACAGCAATGATTCAAATTCCGCTGGACATTCCGCAGGTGGAGGTGTTGA
>JAGRCP010000030.1 GCA_020433455.1 Caldilineaceae bacterium
GGGAAAGCTGGGCCATGTTCAGCTTAGGAATGATATCGCCAAAGGTGAAGGCGAGTTGGGGAATGGGAATGCCCGTAATAATGATGCCGATGGCCACAGCGGGAATCAGATAGGCGAGAATCAGCACGCCGTATTGGGCTACCTGGGTCCACGTAATGCCTTTCATACCGCCCAGGATGGCGAAAAAGGCGACAATCACCATGCCGATGAGCACGCCAAGATTGATGTTTACGCCCAGAAAACGACTGAAGACGATGCCTACGCCGCGCATCTGACCGGCTACGTAGGTAAGAGAGACGACAACCGTAGCCACGGCGGCCAGCACACGGGCGAACTGACTGTAGTAACGATCGCCTACGAAATCAGGCACGGTGTACTTGCCGAATTTGCGCAGGTAGGGAGCAAGCAAGAGGGCCAGCAAGACGTAACCGCCCGTCCAGCCCACGAGATAGATGGTCCCGTCATAGCCCAGAAAAGAGATGAGACCGGCCATGGAGATAAAGGATGCGGCCGACATCCAGTCTGCGGCGGTGGCGGCTCCGTTGGCAATTGCCGGAACGCCCTGGCCGGCAACGTAGAAGCCTTTTGTATCACGCACGCGGTTTGAATAACCAATATAAATATAGGCAATGAACGTAAGAGCGACAATGATGTATGTCCAAAGAGTTACGGCATCCATTGGTTCATTCTCCTGGTGGTTGAAAGACCGTCCTAGTCGGCCAGTCCAAATTCGCGATCAATGCGGTCCATCATCCAGCAGTAGATAAAGATCAGCAGTACGAAAATGATGATCGAACCCTGCTGGGCAAACCAGAAGCTTAACGGCAGTTGCCCCAGTTTGATGCTGTAAAGCGGCTTGGCCAGCAGAATGCTCGCTACAAGAGAAACCAACGCCCAAACGATCAGCAGAATCGTGATCAGATTGAGGTTGCGCTTCCAGTAGGCCTGAGCTTGCGCCGGCGTGAGAGTGGACTGTTTTGCCATGCGATGAGCCTCCTTGAACTATAAAATTGTGAAGAAATGGATAAGGCGGCTGCCGACGACGAACGTATAACAAAAATTCAACGCCGAAGAAAGCTTTTCGTTGCCGACAGCCGATTTACAACCTATGCGGTATCTGCACAGGCCCCTCCGGGAGGGTCTGCGGAAAGCATGTTGCACCCAGAGAGAAACCTCCCGGAGGCTGTACAGTAACTCTATGCGCCTGGATAAAACCAGCAGAATTAATCTTCCAACGTGCTCAGATCGCCTGGATCTTCACCCAATTCCTGCGCTTTAAGCAGACGCCGCACGATCTTGCCGCTGCGGGTCTTGGGGAGCTTTTCGACAAACGTAATGCCGCTGGGCGTGGCAATGGGGCCCAGCTCGCGCCGCACGTGATCGACGATGCTGCGGCGAACCTCTTCGCTCTCGCTCTGACCCAACGCCAGAACAATGAACGCCTTGATGGACTCGCCCTTTACGGGATCGGGCACGCCGATGACGGCGGACTCGGCCACCGCGGGATGAGTGATGAGGGCGGACTCCACATCCGCCGTGCCGATGCGATGACCGGCCACGTTGAGCACATCATCGCTGCGTCCCAGCACGGTGATGTAGCTGTCCGCATCCCAACTGGCCACGTCGCCCGCGGCGTACACGTCGGGAATCTCCTCCCAGTACTGGGCGTAACGTTCGGCATCATTCCAAATCGTGTTCATCATGTGGGGGAATGGGCGCTTGAGGGCCAGCAGGCCGCCTTTGCCCTTGGGCACTTCCGTTCCCGTCTCATCGACAATCACCGCTTCAACGCCGGGCATGGAGACGCCGGCCGAGCCGGGGATGGCCTGTTTGGTAATAGGCGTCGCCACCGTCGGACCGCCCAGCTCAGTCTGCCACCAATTATCGGTGACAAAGCCTCGCTTGCCGTCGTCCAACAGATATTTCATGGCCCAGCGCATGGCTTCCGGATTCAGGGGCTCGCCCGCAACGGCAACCTGACGTAAGGTCGAGAGATCATAATTTTCCACGTATTCGGGGCCGAACTTCATGAACATGCGCACCGCGGTGGGCGCGGTAAACATGACGTTGACGCCGTATTTTTCCACGCATTCCCAGAAGACGCCAGGGTCAGGGAAATCGGGCGCGCCTTCCCGGAAGACAGAGGTAACGCCCTCCACCAGGGGAGCGTAGACGATGTAACTGTGGCCGACCACCCAGCCGATATCCGAAGTGGCCCAGAAAATATCGTTGTCCTTTACATCAAAAAAAGCACGCAAATGATAGCCCGTGCCCACCATGTACCCGCCGTGTACGTGGACCACGCCTTTGGGCTTGCCGGTGGAACCGGACGTGTAGAGGATGTAGAGAGGATGACTTGACTCCACCGGTTCAGGCGCTACATCAGGCAAACTTTCGGCCATAAGCGTATCAAAATCAACCTCACCGGGATGCAGCTCGTTCTTGGGGCCGCGCTGATGCCAGATGATGTGACGCAGTGACAGCCCGTCCACCGCCTGGTCCACAATACTCTTCAGGTCGACGGCCTTGCCGCGCCGCATGCCGATATCGCCGGCAATCACCACCTGGGCGCCTGCGTCTTCGATACGGCCGCGCAGCGCGCCTACGCCCATCCCCGCATAGACGACCGAATGGATCGCCCCCAGGCGCGCGCAGGCCAGCATGGCGATAACGCCCTCCAGGGTCAAAGGCATGTAGATGACGACCGTGTCGCCCTTCTTGACGCCCAGGCGTCTGAGGCCCGACGCGAATTTGGAGACCAGACGACGCAATTCATAATAGGTGACCTTGCGCTCGCTGCCGTCTTCGGCAATCCAGATGAAGGCCAGGCGATTGCGATTGGGCCCGTCCGCATGGCGATCCAGAGCGTTAAGGGTGATATTGGTCTCGCCGCCTACAAACCAGCGATGGTTGGGGTAATCCCACGCCATCACCTCATCCCAGGGCTTGAACCATTCATACCGTTCGGCCCAATGGCCCCAAAACTGCTCCGGGTCTTCGATGCTGCGAGCGTATTCAGCGTCAAAATCCTGGACGTTGGCCTGTTGAATCAATGAGTCCGGCGCTTTAAACACTTCATCATGCTGCAAAATTTGCTCAAGCATTAGGGGGCTCCTTCGGGTAGAAATACGACATATTGCGTAAGGCTGAACCAAAAGCCGGAATCCCTTAACCGTCTCCCGATACCGGCGGCACGCTGCATTGCCCGCCGGTATCGGGATGTATTTTTCAGCGCAACCCGTTACGTTTTACGCTTTGCTGGTCAGTCTTCCAACGTGCTCGTATCGCCCAAAGGCTTACCCAGCACCTGGGCTTTGAGCAGACGCCGCATGATCTTGCCGCTGCGGGTCTTGGGCAGGGAATCGACGAACTCCACCACCGCGGGCATGGCAATGGGGCCCACCTCCGTGCGCACGTGTTGGCGCAGGGCCGCGGCCAGATCGTCGCCCCCCTGAACGCCTGCGTTGAGAATGCAGAAGGCGTGAATGACGTTGCCCTTCAACTCGTCGGGCACGCCGATGCAGGCCGCCTCGGCCACATCGGGGTGGCTCACCAGCGCACTCTCCACTTCGGCCGTACCAAGACGATAGCCCGAAACCTTGATCACATCGTCCATGCGGCCGATGATCCAGAAGTAGCCGTCCTCGTCCCGGCGTGCGCTGTCTCCGGTGAAGTACCAGCCCTGGTCCGCAAAATCGGCCCAGTAGGTATCTTCATAACGCTGGGGATCGCCCCAGACCGTGCGCGCCATTCCCGGCCAGGGATACTTGACCACCAGATAACCGTCTTCGTTGGCATCGCAGGGGACGCCGTCCTCGCGCACTACGTCAGCCTGAATGCCGGCAAAAGGCAAGGTGCCGCTGCCAGGCTTCAGGGGCACAACCGGCGTGGGCGTAATCATGAAGCCGCCCGTCTCGGTCTGCCACCAGGTATCCATAATGGGGCAACGCTCGTGGCCGATGTGGGTGTAGTACCAGCGCCAGGCCTCGGGGTTGATGGGCTCGCCCACGGACCCCAGGATGCGCAGGCTGCTTAAGTCATGGCGATCGGCCCACTCTGCGCCGAAACGCATGAGGCTGCGAATGGCCGTCGGCGCAGTGTAGAGAATGGAAATGGCGTACTTCTCAATCTGCTCCCACCAGCGATCGGGATAGGGGTAACCGGGCGCACCTTCATACATGAAGCTGGTCGTACCCAGAATCAGGGGCGCATAAACGATGTAGCTATGGCCTGTAATCCAGCCCGGATCCGCCGCGCACCAGTAGCGGTCCTCTTCCTTGATATCAAAAACGTACTTGAGCGTCGCGGCGATATGCACCTGATAACCGCCGCAGGTGTGGAGCAGCCCCTTAGGCTTGCCGGTTGTACCCGAAGTGTAGAGAATGAAGAGACCATCCTCAGCGTCCATAACTTCGGTCTCGCAATAGGGACTGGCAATAGGAAGGCTTTCCAGATCATGCCACCAGAAATCCCGCCCCGGCACCATCTTCACGTCCTGGCCGGTGCGCTGGTAGACGATGACCTTCTGCACCACGGGGCTGCGACTGACTGCCTCATCGGTAATGTCCTTGAGGTTGACCGTCTTCCCTCGCAGCCAGGCGCCATCGCAAGTGACGACGACTTTGCTTTTGGCATCGGCAATCCGGTCGGCCAGCGCCTGTTCGCTGAAACCGCCATAAACAACCGAATGGATTGCGCCGATTTTGGCCGTGGCCAGCATGGCAATGGGCAACTGCGGCACGCGCCCCATATAAATGGTGACGGTATCGCCCTTTTTAACGCCCATGCTCTTGAGCACGTTGGCAAAGCGATTGACCCGTCGCCACAATTTCAGGTAGCTGTAGGTCACCTCTTCGCCGTCCTCGCTCTCCCAGATCAGGGCCAGCTTGTTGCGACGCCAGCTCGTAGCATGGCGGTCCAGCGCGTTATGAACAATGTTGATCTTGCCGCCCGTAAACCACTTGTAAAAGGGCGCATTGCTCGTGTTCAGCACCTCATTGTACGGTTCGTACCAGTCAATCAGCTCCTTGGCCCGGGCATCCCAAAATGCGGCGGGATCGTCCAGCGCGGCCTGACGTATCGCCAGATAATCGGGCACATTCGCATGCGCGACGACATCGTCACTCGGCGGAAAGACTTCACTCTTGGCAGAAACGTGTTCCGTACCGTTCGACATTGGTTCCCCCTTCAGGTTGAAACGAAAGAGTATTATTATGAAGATTTTTGAGAGGAGACGCGTGACGATTATATCGGATCGAAGAAGCCTACGCCAAACGCAACAAAAAGCGCCGATTCGGCCGACGGCGAACTCCGGAGTTCTAAAATATTTAATCCAAAATAAAAACTATCGCAAAAGACGAAGAACGCCTTGATGTAACGGCTGAAGTCCGACGTTTCCGGACATCAGTCCAAACAACAACCAGCAAAGCCGAAGCGGATAAGCCCCCAAACCTTGGTCTGGCAAATCACAGCAGCGGCCTGCTCTTGTCGGCCGTTAGCTTTCCTACGGACCGATCCGGGGCAAGTGTTAGAATTGCGATATGATATCCGAGGTGATTGACATGAGAACGCAGGATTTGTAGAATAACATACAGTTCCGGCGGATAAAAATGAAAAACCGGATACTACCCACTTACTCACCCGGCGGGCGATGCCCCGCTCTACTCATTCGGGGGAAGAGAGGAGCCCTTCATTGACGCCCACTACAGAGCAGCCTAGTTCGTCTAATCGCACGTCGAGCACGGGATCCCACCATGAGTCGCCATCCATGCGCGTTCTCTCCATGGCGGAAAGCAGCATGAATCGCATTGCGCTCGATATTCATGACGGGCCGGTGCAATACCTGTTTACCGCACTCTCACTGCTGGCCGGCATCCAGAATGATGCAGATACGCTGGCCCCGGGAACGGATTTAACGCCCCGTTTGGCCCGCGTGGCCACGCTGCTGGAGTCATCTCTCTACGAAATCAAGTTTTTTCTCGGGGCCTTCCGGCCGCCTGAATTTCGTCAGCACACCATGGTTTCGCTGGTAGAAGGATTGGTAATCCAGCATGAGGATTGGACCGGCGCAACCGTCAAGTTGACCATCGATCAGGTACCGGCCGATCTCCCGCTGCCCATCAAAATTTCCTTCTATCGCATCGTACAGGAAGCGCTTTCCAACGCCTATCATCATGCCGGCGTGGACTACGTCAACGTACACATTTGGAGCACCGACACCCAACTGGGGCTGGAAGTTGTTGACGACGGGATGGGCTTTATTCCGCCTGATTTTGATGCGTCACGCGATGTGACGCATAACGAATATATCGGTCTCTACGGGATGAGGGATCGAATTCAGCTATTGGGCGGCGTTTTCCAACTCGACAGCAAACCCGGCGCAGGCACACGTATTCGCGCAGAGGTACCACTTTATGGATAAAAGTTCCCGTCTGATCCGCATCATTCTGGCCGACGACCATGCCTTGGTAATCGAGGGATTGCGCAGCTTAATCGACCAGCAGCGTGATATGTCCGTTGTAGCAACAGTTGAAGATGGGGATCAGCTGCTTAACTTCCTGGAGGCCGCCAACGAGGATCCTTCCAAGCCACAGGTCGATGTGGTTGTCCTCGATCTCCAGATGCCGTTCAGCGGACTGCGCGCCCTGGAAGAGTTGCGCAAGAGAGGAGACTCGGTCCGCGTCCTCATTCTGACCGCCTTTGCCGACGGCGAGCGTATCCGGGCTGCGTTGGAGTTGGGGGCAGATGGTTTTGCACTCAAGACGGAATCGCCTACCCAAACCATCGACGCTATCCGTCAGGTTGCACAGGGCCGGCTTGTCTTTCCCCGGATTGCCCGACGCTGGATGACGCATCAGCAAAATCATACGATTGCGCTGTCGCCCCAACTCTCACCGCGGGAGCTGGAGGTACTGGCGCAGTTGTCCGAGGGCTTACCCAATCAGGAGATCGGATCCGTGCTGTCGGTGAGTGAAAACACTGTGCGCTTTCACCTCAAAAACATATACGAAAAGCTCCAGGTCAGTAATCGCACCGAAGCAGCGGCCTGGTACTTCAAGACATACAAGAAAAACATATAAAACGTCATGAAGCCCAGCCGAAAATCCAAGCGGACTGCCGGGAAACGGAAAACGTCGCGTCGCACGCCGGGCCGTTATTGGGAAATTGACGCCTGGCGGGGTGTCGCCATTATCTCCATGATCGTCTACCACTTTACGTGGGATTTATGGAATTTTCGACTACTGCCGCCGGACTTTAATTTCTTCGGCGGCTTCTGGAAATATTTCCAACGTTTTATCGCCGTCTCTTTCTTACTGTTAGTGGGCATTTCGCTCACCATTAGTTACCGTAGCGCAGTCAGGCGCCAGGGCAACGCCGCAGGACTTTTTCCAAAATTTCTGCGGCGCGGCCTTGAAATATTCGGCCTCGGCCTAATTGTGACGGCGGTCACCTACTTTATGGGGGTCGGAACCGTCCATTTTGGCATTCTGCAACTAATCGGCGTTTCGACGATCCTGGCCTATCCGCTTCTGCGCTTTCGCTGGCTCAACTTCGTGCTGTGGATGATCTTCTTTGCCGCCGGCTACTTTGTCTACGTGGCCCCCATCCCCGTCACCAATAATTACCTCCTGTGGCTGGGGCTGCGCACTCCCACCTATAATGCAGTTGATTACTTTCCGCTTGTCCCCTGGTTCGGCGTGGTGTTGCTGGGCGTTTTTCTGGGCAATACGTTCTACGGCGACAAGGGCCGCCGCTTTTACCTGCCGGACTGGGGCGACCTCCTGCCCGTACGCTTTCTCCGCTTCCTGGGCCGCCACTCCCTCCTCATCTACATGGCCCATCAGGTCGTCCTTTACGTTTTGACGATCTTCCTCAGCCTGGCGTACTATTGGTGGATCGGGCGATAGGGGCAAGGGGAGTAACAAGGAATGAGGAATAAGAAATCAGAAATGTTTTCTGCACGACGGCATTTCTGATTTCTTATTCCTCATTTTCTGTTTATGCTTGCAGCTTCCACTCAATCAGCGCGCCTGCTACCCACGTAGGCCGGGGTTGATTGTACAGGTCAGCCGAGTCCGTATACACCAGATCCAAAATCTCGCCTTCCATGGGACCGCGCAGATAGCGGAAGACCTGTCCCGCGTCCCGGGCATCGCTCTTGGCGCGCACGCACTGTTGATTGTAGCCCCAGTAATCACCCGCAGCCAAGAGGTCAATTCCCTCCTGAATACTGGTCCGGGCGACAGCCAAACCTTCGGCGTCGGGGGCATAGGTCTCTGCGGGCGGCGTGCCGTAGCCGATGCCGTGATGGAACGGATCGGCCGTGGAGACAATGACCGCATCCTCGACCAGCCGCGCCAGCTCATCTATGCCGGGCAAGGCTTCCGGCTTGCCGCCCGCCAGATAGGGATAGCGTTCGATCACCTGGGGGCCGGTAATGCCGCGGCGCTTGGTTTCCGCCGCCCAGAAGTGGCGGAAGCTGTAGAGCGCATGATCGCCCCGCCACTCATCGCCCGTATCCAGCCCTGTTCCCTGAATGCCCCAGTAACGGAAGTCGGCCGGCGATTCGCCCGCGGCCACGCTGATGCGTGCGTCATCCATCTCCGGCGTAAAGGCGTGGAGCACGCTAATGACGACTACTCGATCCGCGCCTGAATCCAGACAGGCGTTCACCGCCGCCGCGATTTGATGGCCGCAATCTTCCACCCCGGCATGGGGAAAGACCGCCACGCCGCCGTCGGCCAGGGTTCCGGACAGGTCCCATCGGCGCGCCTCTTCCAGTTGGCGCAGCGTGCCGGCCTCGCCCAGCGCTTCATGCTCCTGCTGATATTGAACGTGAATGTCGCGCTGTAACTGAGTACGATCCATAGAGTCCTCCTGATTGCCCATTTGCAATGTATCCTTTCCGATTACCGATTATTCAACTGCATCCTTATCTTCCAACTTCAGCGTATAGGTCAACAGTTGCTTGTTCTTCTGATCCCGCACCAATAGGACCATCTGCCGCGTAGCCACCGCCCGGGCATATTGTTCGCCAAAATTTGCACGTGAAGACTCATCCAGGATCTCCGCCAGTTGATCAAACGGATAGGCAAAAAGCTCGCCCTCGTTGACGTCCAGCAAAATGACCGGTCGCTGTGCAGCATGCTGATTGTACAGTTCAGCGATCTGCGGCCATTGCTCTTTGACCAGGCCTTGGTAGATATCAGACATAATGCCTCCTGAAGCGTTATGGTTTAACCGGATTTTATGTGGTTGGCTGATGCAGGGCACGTGAATATGGCTCTTCGGGATTTCATGTGGTTGACTGACGTTGGAGACGTGGAATATTTGATTCATGATGCATGAAGGTACACGCCGTCATGTATCACGAATCACGTTTCAAAAAGCAGGCCACATGAATTCCAAAAGAGCCGTGAATATTTGACGCATGATGCGTGGTAAGGCGCACCGCCGGGCATCACGCGTCGCGGTTCAGAGCGCGGCCCACCCGAATTCCGCCGGCGCCGATTTGATGCGCCGGGCCGCTACCGTATTACAAGAGGCATGAACCAGCGCGGCTTCACGTCCAGAGTGATGGGCAGCGGTATGATCGTGTAGCGAATGATATCGCCATTATCGGCCGTAACGCCGACGGGGCCATAGCCTTCGCCCAGCACAATATCAACCTGCGTGGGAGGAATCGTGCCGCCCGTGTTGTCGGCGCTCAGATCATACTCGCCGGCGTAAATGAACTCAATGACGCCCACGCCCGCGTCATCCGTCGTGACGGCATACGCGTAACCGGTCAGCACGTCTACGAGAGTAATCGTCATAGCTGCAATGGGCGCGCCTGCGTCATCCGTAACGGCAAACTTTACCTGTGCGGGATAGAGGGCCAATTCCACAGCTTTCTGCGCGTTCAGTCGTCCATAGCCGAATAGATTATTGGGGACAGGAGCCATGCCCCCATCGTTGCAGAGAATAGCCGAAACCGGCGTCGCACTTTTGATGAACGCCTGCTCCGACATGTCTACGTTGCCCACTAATTCAGGGACGGCGGACCAGAGCAGGGCAGCAGCCCCCGCTACGTGGGGCGAAGCCATGCTGGTGCCCTGGCTATACGTGTAGCCGCCGTTACGCCAGGCAGAATAGACGCTAACGCCCGGTGCGGCAATGTCGGGCTTGATGCGCCCGCTGCCGTCGATAGTCACCGGGCCGCGGCTGGAAAAGGAAGCCAGGCTATTGGCGCTGTCGTAGGCGCCGACGCTAAACGTAGCGTCATAGATGGCGATGGGATCCTGAACTGAGCCGCAAAGCGAGCCCCTATTGCCTGCCGATGCAACCACAAAAATGCCTGCGGCGCGTACGGTCTCCACGATTTGGCGCAGGTCATCCGGGTTGCACCCTTCGCTGGGCGGACAGCCCCAGGAATTGTTGATAACATGCGGCGCAAGTTCGGGCATGCCTTCGGTCATGGGGTCGCCGCCCTGGGGATAGGGAGCCAGGAAAAATTCAAAGCAAGCCGTATAGGAGGCGGGCGTCCCCACGCCGTACAGCATATTGCGGCACGCCATCCAGACGGCATCCGGCGCGACGCCGATGGCCGGTTCCGCCCCGGCGGCAAGGCCCAACATGGTGCCTACGGTATGGGTGCCGTGTCCGTGATCATCACAGGGCGTTTGCGGATTCGGATCGCAGCTTGCCGGCCGCGCGTCGTCCGCCCAGGCGTCGAACCAATTGTACTGGTGATCAACCGTTTCCGCTTCGGCATTCCAACCGCGGTAGCGCGGCTGAAGCGCAGGATGTTCCCAATCCACCCCCGTATCCTGGCCCGCGACGACGATGCCTTGCCCGGTATAACCGTCCGCCCAGAGTTGGGTTGCACCAATGTTTTCCAATCCCCAGGGAAGAGACGCGGTCGGCGCTTCGGATCGCGCCGCGGGCATATTCAAGTACGTCAGCCATTCCGCGCTTACCCCCATCGCGCCCAGTGAACTCTGGGCAATTTCGGGATTTGCCTCAATCCGCGCAACGGCGGGATGCAGGCTCAACTCGGTGGCCAGCGCAGCGTCGCCCGTTACCTCCAGCATGTTGATGAGGTAAAAGGCGCGATAGGGTGTCTGTCGCCGATCCAGGAGCGCACGCAACCCAGCCTGATCGGCCCGAGCGCGGGCAGTGAGCATATTATAGAGGTGTTCTCCCCGAGTGAGGCGATCCGCAGATGTGAGGCCGGCCTTCGCCAGCGCTTCTTTGGCATCAACCTGATCATGCAGCACAATCAGGAAGGAGACGGACTCCTCAGTCTCTTCCAATTGACGCTGCAGCGCAGGACTAATGGGGGCGGCAGGCGGCTCGTCAGCCGCCCAAAGCGGGCGAGCCGCCCACACGCCAAAGAAGAAAAAGAGCACAAGTGCAAGGCGAACAACAAAGCGTCGAGGGTGGGCAGTCACATTACCTCCAGGGTGATGGTACAGGTACAAAACAAATCCGACTCAACAATCTATCTTAGCACTAGTACTACAACGAGACTTTGGTCTCGTTGATCCGTTTCTTTCGATGAGAGCGATAAGCGGCGAAATTTCGCTCTTGACGATAGTGGATGATGTCGAGGGCTAAAGCGGCGTCAAATTCGGGTATGGGCAAAAGAGCCTGCAAGAGCAAGATCGTCTGCTGTAAGGTGAG
>JAGRCP010000157.1 GCA_020433455.1 Caldilineaceae bacterium
AGGGGCAATTCATGAATTGCCCCTGCGACGACCGGGATTTTTGTTTTTGACGCCTATTGGGCGTCCCGCCACGGCTGAGAATCGGGCGTAAAGAGGGGCGCGCCGAACTCA
Organism: Caldilineaceae bacterium; assembly: GCA_020433455.1. GTDB lineage: Bacteria > Chloroflexota > Anaerolineae > Caldilineales > Caldilineaceae > JAGRCP01. The sequence goes on from JAGRCP010000157.1 coordinate 112, forward strand.
TCTACGCCGAATTGACCGATCAGCTCCTGGGTGGGGACGGAGATGATCCAGTCGATAAAGATGTTGGCCCCTTCATTGTCAATCTCGGCGTTCTTGTCCGGGTTGACGGCCATGACGCCGTAGGGGTTGAAGAGGATGGGATCGCCTTCCACGACAATGACCAACTCCGTACCTTCCAGGGTGCGGGCCAGATAGGTCGCCCGATCGCTCAGGGTGTAGGCCTGTTGCTCATCGGCCATGGTGAGTACGGCGCCCATGCCCTGCCCCGCTGAGATGTACCAGTCGCCTGCCGGCTCTACGCCCGCTGCGGACCAGATTGACTTCTCCTTTGTATGGGTGCCCGAATCATCGCCCCGGGAAACGAAAGGCGCTTCCGCCGCGGCAATCTGGGCAAACGCCGCCGCCGCGTCGGTCATGCCGATAATGCCAGCGGGATCGGCTGCGGGACCGACGATGACGAAGTCGTTGTACATGACGTCTTCCCGGCGCACGCCGTGGCCCGCTTCCATGAAGGCGTCTTCCCTGGCCCGGGCGTGGACCAGCAGTACATCGGCATTGCCGTCCTCGCCCAGTTGAAGCGCCTGGCCCGTGCCCACGGCAATGACCTCTACGTCCGCGCCGCTCTCTGCCTCAAAGACGGGCAGGATATCATCCAGCAGTCCTGAATCCTGGGTGCTGGTGGTGGTGGCCAGGGTGAGGGTGCGTCCGGCCAGGGGCTGGCCGGACGCTGCTTCGGATGCGTCAGGCGGGGTGATGGGCTGACAAGCAGCCGCAACCAGCATGAGCAAAACCGCCAATCCGATTACGCCAAACTTACGCATTGGGTTCCTCCTTGTGAGGGTGAAAGAAAGGGTTAGTAGATCATTTCGCCGCGTACAAAAGCGTCCGTGCGCGGATCCTGCGGATGAGTGAAGAATGTCGTTGCGTCCGCGCTTTCCACAATGCGCCCCTCCAGCATGAGCGCGGCCTGCCGGGCCAGGCGGCGGGCCTGAAAGATATTGTGGGTTACCAACACGATGGTCATGCCCTCTTCTTGGTTGAGCCGACGGATGATGGACTCAATCAGCCCCACGTTGTAAGGGTCCAGGTTGGCCGTGGGCTCGTCCAGCAGCAGGACGGCCGGTTGCAGAATCATGGCCCGGGCCAGGGCCGCGCGTTGGGCTTCACCGCCGGAGAGGGTACGCGCGGGCGCGTCCGCCAGCTCCCGCAGGCCGACCGTCTCCAACGCCTGAAGCGTCTGGGCCTGTACGCCGCGCTTGCCGCGCAGGCGCAGGCCGTAAGCAACGTTGTCGGCCACGCTGCGCCGCAAGAGAATCGGCTGCTGAAAGACGGTGGTTACCTGGCGCCGGATGGACAGGGGCGGCTCCTCGTTCCAGCTAAAGGCGTGATCCAAAAAGGTGATGCGCCCGGCGCTGGGCTTTTCCAGAAAGTTGAGCAGGCGCAACAGCGTGCTTTTGCCTGCCCCGCTGGGTCCCACCAGCGCCATGATTTCTCCCCGGCGGATGGTCAGGCGCTCAATATCCAGCACGGTGCGACGGCCGTACCGCTGTTGTAAGGCGGAAATGGTGAAGAGCGCAGCCGATTCACTCATAGGCGGCCGTCCCCTTGCAGGCGAAGCATGACCGCGTTACCCAGAAAGGCGAGGGCAAGGAGAATGATGCCCAGCGCGATGGCCAGATCAAATGCGCCCTTGCGCGTCTCCAGCA
>JAGRCP010000003.1 GCA_020433455.1 Caldilineaceae bacterium
GCTGCTGTTTGCACCAAAGGAGGGCGCGGCATAGAATTTGGCTTCCCCAACTGGCACGAAAGCAAAAAACCTCTGACGCTTGTCAGGGGTTTTTTGTTGCCGCCTTCCACACCTGAATCCGCGCCAGCGCATGACCCTGACGCTCCGCCAACGGACCTGGTTCAATCTCCATCGCGCCGAGCAGCTGGTGCAGGTAGACGGTCGCCTGCTGCCCGGCTACATCCACCACCAGGGGCAGCACGTCGGCCGTAGTAGCCTCCAGTACCGGAAACGGCCGTTGTATCACAATTCCCTGCAACCCACCTGCCTCAATTGGGTTTGCCCACGCCTCGCCCAGCTGGGCGTCAGTCCAGCGCCGGTAGGCATCTTCCTGGCCAGGCCACAGCGGATCATGCACCCAGAACGCCCCATCAGGCTCATAACCAACCAGGATGACAAAATGATTCCCGGCGTAGTCAGTGGCCCGAATAGACCGCGGCAAACGGCCGTAATTGATCAGCGCCACAATCGGGTTGCCGTTGGCCAACCAGCGCCGGGCGTCAGGCAGGTGTAACGGCCGTATATGCTCACGGGGAATCCGAAAGGCACGCAAGGTATTGAGCATCAGCTGCATGTGCATGGTCTTGCCGGGTTCCAGCCCCGATACCTGGTAAATCTTCTCAATCGGCGCGCCGGTGATGGCCGAAAGGCAGGCCGGGCCGCAGTCGTTAGCAATCTGCCGCTCGCCCGGCCCCTGCTGCTGCGAGACAAAATTCACGTTTAGTTTCATAGATTCCTCCAACGAGTTTTGGAAATTGGTAAGCGAGGGGGTTGACACTGCATATGCAGTTGCGCTATACTCTGTATATGCAGTTAGGAAATAAATCAAGTCACAAGGAGATTGGAATGTTAAACAAATTACGCAAGCAATTGGCAAGTTTAGGAATCAACAAAGCGCAGGCTAACGCTGGAACAAGCGAAGGCCACCCGGCGATTTTCGTCCGATGGAACGGTGACGAAGAAGTATTCACCGGTTACGCGGATAATTACGACGCAGACCCCCGCGACCGCGAATGCGCAGAGCGACGCCTGAGCCGCTTCAAGGACAGCAACCTGAAATAAAATGGCTAACACCAAAACCCGCACCATCCGTCTCACTGACGAACAGATCGCTGCGCTGGACTCGTTAGCCGAAAAGCTCAACATCAGCGGCCAGCGCGGCGCACGGTTCCAGCCATTCATTCAGTGGATTGCCGATACCAGTAGCTACGCACTCGCCGAAACGGCTGCGGCTCTTGAAGTCGCAGCCGGGTGTGCAGCGGGTGAAGATTGGCACGAACTGATAGAGAGTGTCGAGCCAGATTGGCCCAAAGAGTAAATTGTTAAAGTTAGCCCGGCCTAATCCACCGGGCTTTTTTCTTGCCACATCAGCGCTTGCGCGACGTGGCGTAAAATGAGCCGCTCACCCCACTTACTTGCCCCATGCCGCAGCACCCACAGCGCCAGATTGCGCCACTCGTGCCGCGTGTATGGCTGGTCCTCGCCGAGAATGTCGGCCGCCAATGTAGCCAGCAGCGGCAGCTCCAGCCGCTCAATGAGGATAATCGCCTCGCCAATGTAATGGCAGTTGGGCGGCACAGATGTCCAGATACGGCCGTATGATGAGCCGTTGTAATGGATGCTTAACAGCCTCATTCGCGCCATGTTCCCCAAAGCAGCACGGCGGCCACCAGCAGCACGATGCCCAGAATGATGGCATAGGCCACGGCGATGGCTTGCGCTTCGGTCATCTGTCCTCAAACAGATACGGGCGTTCCGCCTGCACCCGCGCAAAAAGCCCCGGCCTACTCCCCGACGGCGTAAGCCGGTTGTGGCGTCGGCAGTGCTCCATCAATTCCCGCGCCTTGCCCGGTTTACTGCTAGCGGGCAGCGCTTCGTAATCTATGCCCATATCAAAACAGAGCGTGCGCAGCTCTTCCTCAGAGAAAAGATTCGCTAATATATCCAGGTAAAAAGCGGAGCGGTCCAGTTCGCCCGTGTCTGGCGTCGACGTTACCAGCCGCCAGCGCCGCTCCTGCTTGGCCACCTCCCGACGCAGCAAATCGATCTCCGCCTTGAGCGTCTGGAAATTGGGCAGCCGCCGCGGCGCGGTCCCCCTGTGCCATCTGGCGGTAATCCAGGATGATTTCGCGCATGTGCTTATCCAAGCGCTCCTGATTGGCCGCGATCTGATTGAGCTTTGATTCGATTCTGGTGTAGGCCGTCATGCGGCTTTCGTTTTCGGTGATGTCTGTCATTGCTTAACCTCGTTGCGGGCCATCCTCATCAGCAGATCGCCAAACGTCCCGATCTCCGCCTCTACCTGCTGAATTTGCTCCTGCACCGCCTCGCGGCTGTGCTCCACCCGCACCGAATGCTTTTCCAGGAACGGCACGCGCTGAACCGCTTCCAGCGCGCGCCGCACGTCAATGTCCGCTTCCAGGATATAGAGCAGCGTATGGAGATAGGCCAGCTCTAGCGACCGCTTCTTCAGCAGCTCGATGGCGTCTACGATGTCTGTGGTCATACGGCCGTTTACTCAATCCGCGCC
>JAGRCP010000031.1 GCA_020433455.1 Caldilineaceae bacterium
GGCGCAGTCCGTACGGACTGCGCCCTTTTTGTTTGCCCCCTTATGGCGGAAACCCGACCCGCGTCTACGCTATGCCCCGGGCATCTCGATCAGTAACGTCGTTTCACCGGCGCTGTGTTCAATTTCAGTCGGCAGGCCCAATTCCCGAAAGAGGCGAATGGCCGCCTCATTGTCGCCTTCGATAATGGCCGCCATAGTTTTGATCTCCATCTGCTTGGCCAGCAGCACCAGGCGCCGCAGCAGTTCCGTGCCTACTCCTTCGCCCTGATAATCATCACGGATGACAATGGCGGCCTCGGCCATGGGGGAGGTTGGTCGATTGGCCGGTCGCCCCAATCGCGCCACGCCGACAATGCGTCGGCGGCCGTCAGGGTCCTCGGCCTGCGCGATGACGGCCCCGCCTTGGGTCCGGTTATCGACGCCGGCAAAGGAGGAGAGGGTCGTGCGCATGAGCGTTGCGTCTATGTTCTCCATATTTTGGTGAAAGCGCCGCCGTCGGCTTTCCGGCGACAGGCGATAGAAGAATTCCTCCAGCGCGTCTGCGTCTTCCGGCTGGATCAGGCGGGCGGTTACCACACGTCCGCTACGGGTGCGAAACCAGCCTCGCACCTGATTGATCGCCTGCTGGTAGCGGCTCTGGTCTTGTTTTTGTAATACCTGGGGCATGACATCTGCCTTTCATTGTTATTCTTATGGGCCATCCGGATCTCATGCGGCTGTTAGATGCGTGATGCTGCGCTCGCTAATCGTCACGCGCTACAGATCAGAAAACGGACCGCATAGATTTCCGGAGAGCCGTTCTTAATCGCTAATGACTCGTCGCGTTTCCATCATAACCTTCGATTGCAGCCGGCGAGTTCCACAAGTGGTCGATTTGTTGCCAGGTCAGGTCACAGAGCGAGGCAAGGCGGATGGACCTTCGCCCGGGATGCATAGCCAACATCTCGTCCAGCGCGGGGTTGGCCGCCACGGCCCCGACGGCAATGCTGGCCATGCCGGCCCGCCGCGCGGCTTCCACGCCATGGACCGTGTCTTCAATAACGATGCATTCCGCCGGTGCAACGTCCAACGCCGCCGCGAGATTGAGAAAGATGGCCGGATCAGGCTTGCCTCGGGGCAGGCGCAAGCCGGTCAGCAACCCATGAAAGTAGTCGGCAATCGCCAACTTTTCCACAATAGCCACAATATTGGCCATGGGACCGGAAGAACCGATGGCCTGCTTCACGCCCGCCTGCTCGAATTCGGCCAGCCAGCGCTGCACGCCGGGCATCAACTCCACGCCGTAGCCCTGATGCAGATAGCCCCGAAACGTAGCTTCTTTATGCAACGACAGGGTCTGAATACGCTCCGCCGTGATCTCGGCCCCCAACAGTTCGGGCAGTAGTTCGTCGTTGTTGCGGCCAAAATCGGCCAGGAAGCGTTCATGACTGTAAGGCGCATTTTCCGCGGCCATGAGATCGCTCCATGCGGCGAAGTGCGCGCCGCCGGTATCGGCAATGGTACCATCCAAATCCCACAAAACTGTCCGTGACATAGCTGTCTCTATTCTATCACATTGTGATTTTAACGCATTGCGTCATGATTGGGTTCCGGGGGTGATGCGGCGGGGTGGCGGGGTGGCGGAGTTGCGGGGTGGCGAAGGGGTGCAGTATGCTTTCCTCATTCCTCATTCCTCATTCCTCATTCCTCATTCCTCATTCCTCATTCCTCATTCCTCATTCCTCATTCCTGCTCTCCATCCACCCACCGCGCGCCTTCATCCTCCGCTGCGCGGGCCAGATCGGCGAGCGCGCCCGGACCTTCCAGGGCCAAAAGCAGGGGAAGGCTGCCGCTGACGCCGTAGACCGTCTGCCAGAGGCCGCGTTGCGCGTCGGCCTGCCAAAGGCGAACCAGCATGGTGCGGACCCTGAGCAGGTCGCTGCCGGTGAGGTTGCCGCGCGTGATTGTCGGGACCAGCAGCGCGGCCAGGCGACCGACGTGTTCGGCATGACGGCCGGTTCCTCCGGCCAGGGCATCGCCCGCCGCGGGCAGCAGCTCCATAACCAGATCGGTGCGTCCGGCCTCCAGTAGCGGCTCGATCATCTCGTCGATGAGGTAGTTGATGCGCGCCTCGCCCTCCAGCAGGCGTACGGCCCATTGGCTCATTTCACGCACCAGCTCGTCTATCTCCGCGCCGGAGGCATTTTGCCGGAGGCGCGCGGCCAAACGCAGGCGATTATCGCCCAGATCGTCGTCATCCCACCGGGGCTGAAAGAGCGTACGCAGGCGATGCATGAAGCCCGTTGCGTGCGTCCGCGTGGCCAGAAGATCCAGCGTCTTTTCAGGCTGCCCGTGGTCCAGATAAACCTCGGCCAGCCCCCAGGTGGTGGCGCGCACCGCGTTTTCGCCGCCGAACTCCCGGGCCCATTCCAACGCCTTTTCAGATTCGGCTGCCGCGCGCTCATTGTCTCCCAGGCTCAGGAGGCCCTCCACCAGCGCGATGGCGCCTTCGCTGCGGGTGGGATCTCCGGGCGCAATTCGCTCCACAACCTCCGCGGCGAATTTTGGCGCGCCCAGTTCGATAAGGGTCGCCGCAGCCCCGGCCGCGGTCCAGCCGTCGGATTGGACGCCCAGAGTCGTCAGTCGGCGGCTCAACTCGATGCGCTGTTCCCGGGTAATGGCGTGTACGGGCATGGCCCGTACGGCTTCCTGCAGGGTGTAGACCAAAAAATCCACGTCGGCGTCGGCCTGGGGACGCTTGACCTGGCGCAGGAGCGACTGATCGTTTTTGCGCAGGGAGATGCCGCTCTCCCGCCGGGCATCCTGGACCCGTTCCAGGGTATTCAGGTGTGACATGACCTCGTCGGCCAATCCCGCGCGGGCGAGGATGGCGATGGCCACGCGATGACTGTGCATGGTGGTGAGCGTGGCGTAGCGTACGGTTTCCACGCAGCGCCGGAGCAGGCGGGCTACGTGGGGCGGGGCGCTATCATTCGCCTGGGCGACTTGCTCGGTGACCTGCTGCAAATATTGCGCGCCGGCCTCGCCGAAGCGCCGCAGGGAGCTTTGCACGAGCACGACCGTGAGGGGATGGAGCCCCACTCTTGCGGTAATCATGGCCAGCAGGCTGCGCCATTCGGGGTGGGGGAAGAGGTGGTCCCAACTGGCGGGCAGTTGATCCAGTCGCTCCAGGAAGGTGCAGGCCAGCGCGGGCCGGTCAATGCGCGCCGCGGTTGCCGCAGCCAGCAGGAGTTCCTCGCTGCGCGTTATGGCTTGATTAGGAGCCGGCTCTTCAAAGAGGCGATCCTGCATCCGGCCTAATGCCGCTTCCAGTCCTGCGCTGTCTGTCGTACTGTTCGCAGCATTATCGGCCAGACGATAGAGCGCTCGGGCGGGCGCCAGGGTATCCCGGGCCGCGGCCTGCTGGGCAATGGCCAGCGCGGGTATGGCGTCGCCCGCGTCGGCCAGCGTCTGCCAGACAGAGCGAATGAGCCACGTATCCGGCTGCCACACGTGACGCCGATGCAGAGGCGGCGCATCCGCCTGGGGCTGGGCAGCCCGGCGAATGGCGGCCAGGGCCTGCTCGCGCAGGGGCCCCGGTTCCGCCGCGTCCTCACTCGGCGCAACGCGTTTAGTTTCGTATTCGACAGTGCGACTCATAGACGATGACAGGTGATGCGGACTGGATACTGAGTGATGAGTACTGCGTAATTACTGACCTGCATTCAGGACGGAGCAGTTTCTTATTTCTCATTACGTAACACGCATTAGATTACCGGCAGTATACGCAAGCTCGCGCGGGCTGTCAACGAATGGGGGGAATGGAAAAGTTGACTCTGACAGATGATTGGAGCGTATCCGACGCCGGCTGAATGGAGCGGGGAATTTGTACCCGATAACACAAAGAGCTGTCCCGTATACGGGACAGCTCTTTGTGTTATCGGCGGAATAAAAAGGTTGCCTGCAAGCGTACTTGCAGCAGCGCAGCGAGGACAAACAGGGCCGTGCCTGCCAGGGCCAGGCTCATACGACGTTCGCGCGAAGTTTTCTCTATTTTATCTTCTTTTGATCTGTAGCCCTTCCTCTTGTATAGTGAACGTCCACAGACCCCACTTCAATGAAAGCGAGTATATATGGCCGTTGATGCCCAATCATTCAAGGAAGCGCTGGCGCAATGGGCCAGCGGCGTGACCGTGGTGACCACCCTGCATGAGGGCGAACCCATCGGCATTACCGCCAGCTCCTTTTCCAGCGTCAGCGCGGAACCGCCCCAAATACTCATCTGCGTCAATAAGCGGCTGTTTACCCACCGGGCAATTGAGGAGCAAGGGACCTTTGCCGTCAACATTCTGGGCCAGGAACATCTGGAGTGGGGCAAGCGCTTTGCCGGTATGATCCCCGAGATCGAGGATCGCCTTGCCGGCATTGATGCGGCGTCAGCGGTGACGGGCTGTCCCGTCTTTACCGGCGCCCTGGCCTGGCTGGATTGCCGCCTGATCCACGCTTATGACGCGGGCAGCCACAGCGTCTTTATCGGCGAAGTGCTGGCCGCGGCGGCGCGGGGTGAGGCGGCCGACCCTCTCCTCTACTATTATCGCGACTGGCGCACGCTGACCGACGCGTAGGGCTGACCGATGCCTGATGCGGTGGTCGCGGCCTTTCAGTGTATGTGATTGATCAATTGCGCTCCCCGTTTATCCAACTATCAAAGGAGAAGAACCATGCTCAATCTAGCCGTTTTACTGGAGGAAAGTGCGCGCGACGTGCCCGACCGGGTGGCCGTCATCTTCAATGAGACCCGGCTCACCTACGCGCAGGTCAACGGCGCGGCGAGTCAGGTCGCGGGCGCGTTGGCCCAGCGGGGCATCGGGCCGGGCGATACGGTCGCGCTGAGCTGTCCCAATCTGCCCTACTTCCCCATCATCTACTACGGCATCCTCAAGGCCGGGGCTACGGTAGTGCCCCTGAACGTGCTCCTTAAGCCCCGGGAGATCGCCTATCACCTGGAGGACTCGGACGCCAAGGCCTACTTCTGCTTTCAGGGCACGCCCGACCTGCCCATGGGCGAGATGGGCTACGGCGGCTTTCAGCAGGCGGCCGCGTGCGAGCATTTCTTCATGATCACGGCCGATCCGGCGGCGCCTTCGCCCATCGAGGGGACCATAACCCTGGGCCAGGCCATGTACGGCCAGTCGCCCGCCTTTCCCGCGGTCGCGACCGCGGCCGACGACACCGCGGTCATCCTCTACACCAGCGGCACCACGGGCCAGCCCAAGGGCGCGGAACTGAGCCATTCCAACATGCTCATGAACGCGCGGGTCTGCGCGGACAACCTCTTCCTCCAGAGCGAGCATCCCGTTCACCTCATCACGCTGCCCCTCTTCCACTCCTTCGGCCAAACCTGCCAGATGAACACGGGTTTCTACCAGCGGGCTTCCCTCTCCCTCCTGCCCCGCTTCGATCCCGATGCCGCGCTGGCCATCATGGAGCGGGACAACGTCAGCGTCTTTGCCGGCGTGCCCACCATGTACTGGGCGATCCTCAATCACCCCGGCGCAGAGAAGTATGATCTGGCCAGGATTGCCGATAACATGATGATGGCCGTTTCGGGTGGATCGGCCATGCCGGTGGAGGTCATGCGCGCGTTCGGCGAGAAGTTTACGGTCAAGATTCTGGAAGGCTACGGGCTCTCGGAGACCAGCCCGGTGGCCACCTTTAATCGTCCCGATCGGGAGGCCAAGCCCGGCTCCGTAGGCTTGCCCATCTGGGGCGTGGGGGTGCGGGTGGTGGACAGCGACGATAACGACATGCCCCAGGGCGAGCTGGGCGAGGTGGTCATGCGCGGCCACAACATTATGAAGGGATACTACAAGCGCCCGGAAGCGACGGAGGAATGTATGCGCAACGGCTGGTTCCACTCGGGCGATATCGGCTATTTTGACGAGGAGGGCTATCTCTACATTGCCGATCGGGTCAAGGACATGATCATTCGGGGCGGCTTTAACGTCTATCCCCGGGAAGTGGAAGAGGTGCTCATAACCCACCCCGCCGTAAGTCTGGCCGCGGTGGTGGGCGTGCCCCACGACAGCCACGGCGAGGAAGTCAAGGCGTTCATTATTCTCAAGGAAGGCCAGGACGCAACCGAAGAAGAGATTGTGGCCTGGAGCCGGGAGAATATGGCAAGCTACAAGTACCCGCGCATCGTGGAAATCCGCACGGCGCTGCCCATGACGGCCACGGGCAAGATCCTCAAGCGCGAGCTGCGCGACGAGTAGGGTCGGTTGATTTGTTGATTGGCAGCAGCCTCTATAACAAGTCAACGAGTCAACCAGTAACAAATCAACCAATCAACTTTTCAATGCCGGTTGATAGACAAACGTTGCCGCCAACATCGGATACACAGGGATGCATACTGCTTCGGAAAGATATAAGCGATTTTTTCACCCGCTGGACAAGGACGAACAGGAAGCCGTTCAGGGGCAGATGGTCAAAAACGCGGTCGGCGACATCGACTTTTACGTGATGATCCTGCTGTCCGCCGGAATCGCCTTCTGGGGGCTCGTGCAAAACAGTTCGGCTGTTGTCATCGGGGCCATGCTGGTGGCGCCGCTCATGAGCCCCATGATGGCCATTGGGTATGCGGTTGTCCGGGGCAATCTGCAACTCTTCGGCCAGGCGTTGCTATCGACCCTGCTAGGCATTGTTTTGGCTGTCGGCGCCTCGGCGTTGACCGCTTCCGTCTTCCCGATTCAGGGCGTCTCCAACGAGATCTTGATTCGGGCCAACCCCAACCTGCTGGACCTCTTCATTGCCGTGCTGGCCGGTCTGGCGGGGGCGTACGCCACGTGCCGCAAGGATATCTCCTCCTCGCTGCCTGGCGTTGCCATTTCCGTATCCCTGGTGCCGCCTCTTTGCGTGGTCGGCTTTGGTATCGGCTACGGGAACGAACGCATTGCCACCAACGCGCTCCTGCTCTTTTCAACCAACCTGGCGGGCATCGTCTTTGCCGGCATTGTTGTCTTCGTGCTGCTGGGGTTTCGTCCGGCTTCCGGTCGCAATCAGCGCCTGTTTTACACAACGACGTATGTCTCCCTGTTACTGCTCCTGGCCATTGCCGTGCCCCTCTCTTTCTACACGGCCCAGAGCATCCGCAAGGCCCAGCGCGTCAATAACGTCACCAAGATTTTACAGGAGGAAATCAACCCGGCGATTGCAACCGTAGAGGATGTTGCGGTAGAGGCCATTGATAACGGCTATGTGGTCGGATTAACCGTCTACATTTACGATCAGGAGCTGGCGCAGGATAAGGTTGCGCAGCAAGTAACCATCGAAGAGATGCGCAGTCAGTTGGAGGTTGCGGTGGACGGGCCGGTCACCGTGCGCGCACAGGTGATTCCTGCGTTCCTCAACGTTTTCGAGCGACCGACCCTACGCCTGCGCGAGGTAGAGCCGCTTCTGGTTCCTGACGGAGGCCGATAGACATAAATTTTGCCGTTGCGCGCAAATTATGCAACAAAATTGAGCTTTTCAACGTTATATGGATATCAGCGCAAGAATGACGGCCTAATAGAGTGTGATGCGTGAGTAGTTGATGCGTGACACGTGATGCATGCTAGACTCCGTCACGGCTCACGAGTCCGTGCGTTGTTAAAATGTTTAACAAACTCTCACAGCAAAGGAGAATAAGAGTGAAAAACGGTAGTAAAGTTGCGCAGGTGGTTATAGGTTTGGTTGTATTAATGCTTGCTGCATGTATGCCCATCACCGATGACGGCGGGGCCGCAATGCCCGAAGCGGAGGCGGAGGCGCCCATGATTTCATTTCTGAACGGAAGATGGGATGTAAGTGAGTTGACGGTAGGCGGCGAATCCGTCTCTCTGCCGGAAAATGCCGGCGCGTTCCTGTTGATTAACGACGATCAGGTTTCCGGCTCCACCGGCTGCAACTCGTTTACGGGCAGCGCAACCTTTAACCAGGGCTCGGTTACTTTCGGCCCCTTGGCAACCACGCGCAAGGCCTGTCCTGAAGCCGCGATGACCTTTGAGAGCGCACTGCTGAACGCGCTCGGCAGCGTGACAACCTACGCGGGCGGGCGCACTTCGCTTTCCCTCAGCAACGACGACGGGACGACGCTGATCGAGCTGACGCCCCAGGCAGCGGCCGATGCCGTTGCGCCCCAGGCTTCTTTCCTGGATGGAAAGTGGTCGTTCAACGAAGTGAGCGTCGACGGCGAAACCTTGCAGGCGCCCTACGCGGCTTCAGCCTATCTTGCGATTGACGGCGATCAGGTTTCCGGCTCCACCGGCTGCAACAGCTTTAGCGGCACGGCAACCTTTGACGCGGGCGCGGTAACGTTTGACTCCCTGGCCATTACCGAGCGGGCATGTACGGACAGCAACGTCATGGCGTTTGAAGCGGCCCTGCTGGACGTGCTGAATAGCGCCGCCGCGTATGATGCCGGAGGCAGCGATCTCGTTATCAGCAATGAGGACGGCTCCAAGAGCGCCGACCTGACGTTTGTCGAGGTGAAGACGTTCTTTGTGGGACCGGAGCAGGCCGAATGCTCAGCCGGTGCGGGACTGCGCCAGTGCCTCATGGTGAAGGAAAACCCGGACGACGACTACACCTTCTTTTACGATAATATTGACGGTTTTGAGTGGGAAGAAGGGTATGATTACGAGCTGCTGGTTGAGGTCTTTAATGTGGCCAATCCGCCGGCTGATGCGTCATCCCTCCGCTATGAACTGGTTGAAGTCGTGAGCAAGACAACGGTGCAGTAAGGCCGCTCCAGGAGATCGAATCCCTTAACGTCCCCGGCACTGGCCGACGCCGCACTGGCTATCGGTAAAGTTTGTGGCCAGTGCCGGGGACGTAACTCCTTGGCGTGGCCTAAGCCGGTTACGCGGGCGCAGCGGATGCACAGCGCCGCGGACCGGATCGGCTCATTTTGCGTGGGCCCATCTGATCAGAACTAAAAAGGAAGGGCCGTCTCAGCATCACCGAGGCGGCCCTTCCTTTTTGCGCGAATATTTGATGCGTGAAGCGTGAAGGTATGTGCCGTCACGTACCACGTATCATGTTTCAGAAAGCAGACCGCATAAATGCCGAAAGGCCCAAGAATCTCTCCGGTACGGGTAACGGATTCTTCGTCCCTTCGGTCATCAGAATGACCAATCGCAAACTACTGAAATCCACAAGTCAACACCCTTCGCCCGCATTACCGCCCGCCCATGCCGCTGAGCGCAATGCCGCGGATAAACCAGTTCTGGCTCAGGATGTAGATGATGAGCACCGGCAGCAGGGCAATCACAGCGCCGGCCATGAGCAGGTTCCAATCCGTGCTGAATTGGCCCTGAAACGCGGCCAGCCCCACGGGAATGGTCCGCATCTCGTCGGTGGCCGTGACCACCAGGGGCCAGAGGAAGTCGTTCCACGAGTTGTTAAAGGCGAAGATACCGATGGCGGCCAGCGCCGGCGTGCTCAGGGGGAGAATGACCTGATGCCAGATGCGGAAGCTGGACGCGCCATCCAGGCGCGCGGCCTCGTCCAGGTCAATGGGCAGGCCCCGATAATACTGGCGCAGGAAAAATGTGGTGAATGCGCTGAAGATCGACGGCACGATGAGGGCCCAGTAGCTGTTGAACCACTTCAGTTGCCTGATGATAAGAAAATTGGGAATCAGAAGCACGATAAAGGGAATCATCAGCGTGGCCAGGTAGAGGAGAAAGAGGCTCTCGCGCCCGCGGAAGCGCAGGCGGGCAAAGGCGAACGCGGCCAGGGACGCGACCACCAGTTGCGCCGTCGTTGTTACAATCGCGACCAGCGCGCTGTTGAAATAGTAGCGCCCGAAGGGGACGACCTGGAACGTCTCTACATAGTTTTGCAGCGTAATGCGCTCGAGCGCAAAGTTGCGCGTCAGGAGGGCATCGGCCGGAAAGAGGGAGACCAGCAGCATGACCAGAAAGGGCGCCAGCATGAAGATGCCGCCCAGCAGGAGCAGGGACTGGACAAGGAGACTCTTTATGATGCCCTGCTGCTTGGCAGGGATTTCAAGGGGCGCTTCCGGCGTGGTGACAGTCATACGTAGCGTTGCCTCGTTTGGCGATCAGCGTTTGACGGAGCGTTACTCTGCTTCATAGTAGACCCAGCGCTTCTGGAAGAAATTTTGCAGAAGCGTGGCCCCGAATATGAAGAGGAAGAGGAACCAGGCAATGGCCGCGGCCTTGCCCATGCGTCCGAAATTAAAAGCGTTCTGATAGATGTACTGAACCACGGGCATGGATGAATTGGCGGGTCCGCCCCGGGTCATGACGAACGGCTCGGTAAAGAGCTGGAACGCGCCGATCATCTGCAGGATGATCAGAAAGAAGGTGGTCGGGCTGATCATGGGCAGGGTGACGTGACGAAAGCGTTGCCAGGATCCCGCGCCGTCGGTTTCGGCCGCATCATAGAGCAACTGGGGGACGCCCTGGAGCGCGGCCAGGTAGATGACCATGGTAAAGCCCGTGTTCTTCCAGAGGGTGAGCATGGTCACCGCCCACTTGGAATTTTTGGTGCTGTTGAGCCATTCGGGCGGCGAGACAGGGATGCCGGTGAGGTTGGCAAAGCCGTAAATCAGGTCGGCCACGGGGCCGTTGCTGCCCAGCAGGAGCCGGAAGATGATCGCGCCGGCGACAATGGTCGTCACCACGGGCATGAAGTAGAGCACGCGGTAGATGACGCGTCCGCGCAATCCCTGATTAAGCAGTACGGCCATGAGCAAGCCCAGACCGAGCTGAAGGGGCACCACCGTAATGATGTAAAACGCAGTATTGCGGAACGTTTTCCAGAAGACCGGATCGCGTATAAGCGCCTGATAATTCCGTAACCCCACAAAGCCTTTCCAGCCCGTAAGCCCCCAATCCGAAAAGCTGAGCCCCAGAGAGATCAGAATCGCCAGAAAGACAAAGACGGCAAAGCCGATAAAGCTGGGCAGGATAAAGAGATAGGCTTCCCACTGCTGGTCGGGTCGGTAGCGGAAGAAGCGGCGAGGCGAAGGAGAATCGGGAATGGTTCGGGTGCGTGATGTCATGGTAACGAGGGTGGTAGGAGATTGGAGGGGGAGATTGGGGAGATTAAGAGATTGGAGATTTAGAGACTGCGTTCATCCCGCATCAATCTCCCAATCTCTAATCTCTGGTCCCCAATCTCCCCCTCCAAAACCGCTTACTTCGGATAACCGTTGGCTGCCAGGAAGTCGTCCATCTGGTCACAGATGGCGGCTGCAGCATCGGCAGGCGTGGCGTCGCCGGCCCAGATGGTCTCCAGACCCGGTCCCAGAATGGAGCCGTCGATCTCGTCCCATTCGGGGAAGTAACCGAAGGTGCCGACCTTGGCGTTGCGGCCCTCGATGAGGAAGGCTTCCCGGTTGGCGGGCGGCATATCAGACTGGAGGAAAGCGTCGGATTCAGCCACGGACTGGAGCGCCGGGAAGATTTCGCCTGACGCGGTGTAGATGCGCTGACCGCCGTCGGTGGATTGGAGCCAGCTCAGGAAGGTCCAGGCGGCATCCTTGTTGTCGCTGCCTGCGCTCATGACCCAGGCTGCGCCGCCCGCGCTGGCCGCGCGTTGGCCGCCGTCGGGCAGGGGCACCGGCGCTACGTCATAGTTGGCATCCGCGGCATTGAAAGCGGAGATGCGGCTGGCGTTCTGAATGATCATGGCAACCTGGCCGGCCAGGAATGCGCCGGCATCGCCGCCGGCCTGGTTCAGTGCGTCGGGGCGCATGGCCTCGTTGCTGTCCATCATGCCGGCGAAGAATTCCAGCGCGGCCACGCCGGCCGGCTCGTCCAGGGTGCATTTGGAAGGATTGCGGAAGTCATCCAGGTACGCGCCGCCGTTCTCCTTGACCCAGATGGCAACCTTGCCCGATCCGCCTTCCATGCCCAGGCCATAGCGTTCTACCTGGCCGTTGGCATCGATCACAGTAAGGGCCTCGGCGGCCGCGGTCAGGTCATCCCACGTCCACTCGTCGGTGGGATAGGCTAGACCCGCGTCATCGAACATATCTTTGTTGTAGTAGAGAACTTCCAGGCCGATATCCCGGGGAAAACCATAGACGCTGCCGTCATAGCTGGCCGATTCCAGGAGCGCGGGCCAGTAGTCGTCCAGGTTGTAGCCCGATTCTTCGATCCACGGGTCCAGGTTTTCCAGCACGCCCTCGGCTGCATAGCGGGGCGCAGGCCAGAGGAAGGCCACGTCGGGGATAACGCTGGAGTCGCCGCTGGCCCACAGGGCCTGAATCTTGGTGAAGTAGTCGCCCCAGGGCTCGCCCGAAATTTCGATCTGGATTTCGGGATGTTCTTGCATGAAGGCGTCGGCTACGGCTTGGTGGGTGGCGATCTCTTCGGGGCTGCCCCACATGGCCCAGGTGATGGTGGTCGTCTCACCGCCGGAACCGGCGTCGCTGCTTGCGTCGTCGGACGCTGCCGGTGCGGTTACCGGCGCGGCGCAGGCCGTAACGCCCAGCAGCAGCGCCAGCAAAAGCGCGACGAACAGAAATGGGTGTCGTTTCATCTGATTTCTCCTTTTGACGTATGTATCTGATGTATGTTGATGGTAAGATCGGCGGATATGCGTTTGGTGCAATAGGCGGCAAACTTGATTAGCGACGCCCTCCTGACAGACACGGTCCGTATATCCGGCAATACGGGCATCCGGCAACGCGAGGATGGGGTCCCGCTGGATGGGCGACGTCGCGCCATCATAGCATCTCTTCCCAAAGACTGGCAAACGCATTTGTGAATTTTTCTGCCGGGGCGCGCCCGGCGGGAGGGCGGTAAACCGGGGTGCATTTCTGTATGGGATGTTGCCGTCACTTTTGTTTTATGTTACACTCTCGGCGTAAATCGGAAGGGCGCTCGTCGCCTTTCTGAAGGCGAGGACAAAGGCGTCCCCGCCTTTTTTATTGCCTGTTTCCCCCGCGTACGACGACTCGACAACAGATTCTCAACTCAGGAAAAACTGTCGGCTGCCTATACTGTCTTTTGACCCATTTTCTTCGCATTTACGAATGCTTGCTGTACAATTGGCAGTAATTTTGTGGCAAATTTGTCCTGTTTGTCTTCGTTTATGTGACCTCTAATTTTCTTCACAAGAGGAGAGCCAAAGTGAAAATTGCCGTCTTAATCAAACAGACGCCGGATACGGCTGAACTGCCCAAAGTATCGGCAGAAGAAGTCAAGAGCGGCGACGTCAACGCCACCATGGTGATCAATCCGTGGGATGAGTATGCGGCCGAAGAAGCCCTGCTGCTGGACGACCGGTTCGGCGCTGGTTCCGTGGCCCTGTCCATGGGGTCGGAGGACGCGACCGACGCGCTTAAGCATGCGCTGGCCATGGGAATCGGCGAAGCCGTTCTCATCGACAGCAGCGCATTAGGCGATGCAGACATGTGGACTACGGCTGCCGCATTGGCCGCCGCGGTCAAGGAGCAGGGGGATGTGGAGCTGGTGCTTACGGGTAAGCAGAGCGTGGACGGCAACAGCGGCGCGCTCTTTGCGGGCGTGGCCTGCAAATTGGGTTGGTCGCTGCTCACCAATGTGGCTAAGATTGTGGATATGGGTGACGGCTTCATCACGGTGGAGCGCATGGTGGACGGCGGACAGGAGACCGTCCAGGCGCCCCTGCCCGCGGTAGTGAGCGTAGCCAAGGAGATCAACGATCCCCGCTATCCCAGCTTTATGGGCATCCGCAAGGCCAATCGGGCCAACATTCCTGTACTCACGGCGGCCGATCTGGGCGTGAGCGACGTCAGTGCAACCGAGTGGGCCAACATCCGCAAGCCGGAGCAGGTTGAGACGGAAGTGGTCATTATTGAGGGCGATTCCGTCGCGGAAAAAGCCGCCAAATTGGCCGACGCCATCATGGCCGAGAAGGTCATTTAAGGAGAGAACTATGTCTGTTTTAGTCTGGATTGAACAAACCCCGGATGGCCCGGTGAGCAGCAGTTGGGAATTGGCCGGCAAGGGTCGGGAACTGGCCGATGCGCTGGACGGCAAGCTGGTCGCCCTGGTCATGGGCGCGGAGACGAGCGCCGCGGCTGCGGCCGCGCAGGCCCACGGCTTTGACACGGTCTACACTATTACCGATCCGGCATTGGCGAATTATCGCCTCTCCGCTTACGCCGCGGGCCTGAAGCAGGCCGTCACAGCCGGCGGAGCCACGGTTGTTCTGGCCGCGGCCACCAACTTTGGTCGCGAATTGACCGCATACGGAGCCTGTCAACTGGGGGCGGGTCTGGCCGCGGACGCGGTTGATCTGCGCGTGGAAGGCGGCAAGCTGGTTGCCGTGCGCTCGGTTTATTCCAACAACATCCTGGTTGACATTGTGTTTGAGACGCCGGTGCAGGTCGCCAGCGTCCGGCCGCGCTCTTTCCCGCTGCTCGAAGCAAGCGCGTCAGGCGGCGAAATTACGGCCCTGGACCTGGGACTAGCGGAAGACGATATCCCTGAGAAGGTGCTGGAATCCAAGGTGACGGCCGGCAGCGAGGTCAGCCTGACCGATGCGAGCGTGGTGGTTTCCGGCGGGCGCGGCGTAGCCAGCGACCCGGAGAAGGGGTTTGCCCTGGTGACCGAATTGGCCGATGTGCTCGATGCGGCTGTGGGCGCCAGCCGCGCTGCGGTGGATGCCGGCTATATTCCCTACAAGCATCAGGTGGGTCAGACCGGCAAGGTCGTGCGGCCGGATCTCTACATTGCGGTCGGCATCAGCGGTGCGATTCAGCATCTGGCCGGTATGGGCGGCAGCAAGGTGATCGTGGCCATCAACAAGGACAGCGAAGCGCCTATCTTTGAAAAGGCGAACTACGGTATCGTAGGCGATCTCTACGAGGTTCTTCCCGCGCTGACCGTAGCCTTTCAGGAGCGGTTGGGCTAGGGACTCGCCCTTGGGTTGTTCATGGCGCGTTTTGCGCCGACCCGCCCAATTGATACGCGCAGATGCAAAAGGCGGGGAATCTTCGGATTCCCCGCCTTTTGCGTTCTTCCACATCCCCCGACCCTCCTCCTGGCCGCGTTGTCCCGCAATCTTCGGGACAAGTGTCCCTACTTCTCCGCCCCAAAAAAATGTATCGTTTATCTATTCTTTTACCTGCGCATATCCGGATATCCGAATATGCGCAGACGCATATGCAGAATTTATGGAATATGACTGCTGGAGCCGCCTGATAGGACAACGCTGGCGTTGTGCTTGATGAGGTCGAAGAAGGATTGGGAAACCCAATCGACGCCGGGAGTAAAACTATGGACAAGCCACAAGCACGCGAACTGTATCAGCTCCATGCGAATATGTGTCAGGCGATTGCCGATCCGTGTCGCATCGCCCTGTTGTATGAACTGGGCGGCGGCCCGCGCAATGTGAACGAGCTGGCCGAGGCCCTGGATCTGCCCCAGGCGACGGCTTCCCGTCATCTGAAAGTTTTACGCGAGCGCGGTTTGGTGACGACAACCCGCGACGGCGCGTTTATTTACTATGCGCTTGCCTTTCCCTCCGTGCTGGAGGCATTGGATATCATGCGCACAATCTTGGCCGAGTCCTTTAATCGTCGATTGGAGAAGGCCGTCACCCAGTAAATCCCGGCGACGACGGACCGCCGCGGCATTTACGCCGTAACGGAGCGGATTGACATCGTCATGCGCAACAACAAGTATGTCTGGATTGGGGGGCTGGTCGTCACGCTGGCCCTGCTGTTGGTTCCGATTTTCCTCTTTTTACCCCGCAACGCCGCTCAGGCCGACGACCCCTGGGAGGGTATGCCCGAGCACCCTATTCACACCGATCACGCCAATCTCATGGAGGGCCCGTTTGAGACGGGGCCTGAAGTCACGCAGGCGTGTCTGGAATGCCATGAGGATGCCGCGGATCAGGTGGTGCATACCGCGCACTGGCTCTGGGAGAGCGAGCCGGTGTTGATTGAGGGACGGGATGAGCCCATCAGCATCGGCAAGAAGAACCAGA
This sequence comes from Caldilineaceae bacterium, assembly GCA_020433455.1. Taxonomy (GTDB): domain Bacteria; phylum Chloroflexota; class Anaerolineae; order Caldilineales; family Caldilineaceae; genus JAGRCP01. The sequence continues at coordinate 15,976 of JAGRCP010000031.1, forward strand.
TCAACAACTTCTGTATCGGCGTTCAGGGCAACTGGTCTTCCTGCACTTCTTGTCACACGGGCTACGGCTGGGAAGATGCAGACTTTGATTTCTCCGACGAAGAGAATGTGGACTGCCTGGTCTGCCACGACACCAGCGGCGGCTATGTCAAAGGGACGGCCGGCAATCCGGTGGAGGGCGTGGACCTGTTGGCCGCCGCCCAAAGCGTGGGGATCCCCACGCGTGAAAACTGCGGGAGCTGCCACTTCAAGGGCGGCGGCGGCAACGCGGTCAAACACGGCGACCTGGACGAGAGCCTCTACTTCCCGGATGAGACGCTGGACGTACACATGGGCGCGCATGGTTTCCTCTGCACTGACTGTCACCAGACGACCGAACACGACATCAAGGGACGCTCCATTACCGTGAGCCTGGATGATGCCAATCAGGTCTACTGCACCGACTGCCACGAAGAGGACCTGCACGAAGACGCGCGCATCAACAGCCACACCGACGCCGTCGCCTGCCAGACCTGCCACGTGCCCGCGGGAGCGCTCAAGGAGCCGACCAAGATGTACTGGGATTGGTCCGCGGCCGGCCGGGACGATATTGAAGAAGACCCCCACAGCTATCTCAAGATCAAGGGCAGCTTTGTCTACGAGAAGGACTTTACCCCGGCCTATGCCTGGTACAACGGCACCGCGGACCGCTATTTGCTGGGCGATCTCATCGATCCGGCGCAGGTCACATCGCTGAACACGCCGAAAGGCAGCATTGATGACCCCGCGGCCAGGATTTTTCCCTTCAAGATTCACGAAGCGAATCAGATTTACGACACGGGTTACAACTATCTGCTCCAGCCCAAGACCGCGGGCGAAGGCGGTTACTGGACCGAATTTGACTGGAACCTGGCGGCCGAATTGGGCTCCGAGGCCGCGGGCATGGAGTACAGCGGCAACTACGGCTTTACCGAAACAATCATGTACTGGCCCCTGACCCATATGGTGCAACCCGGCGAGCGGGCGCTCCAGTGCCAGGAGTGTCACGGCGAAGACGGGCGCATGGACTGGGCGGCTCTGGGCTACCCGGGCGATCCCATGTACAGCGGCGGTCGCAATGCAGGCGCGATCACCTCGGCCGTTACGTCAGCCGCCAACGGAGAGGAAGGTCAGTAACGCATGTGGGCTCAACTTCAACGAAGAAGAACGCTCCGGGGGATCAAGCCCGGACTCCGCATCTCGTTTCTGGCGATGATCCTGGTTCTGGCGGCATTGGCAGGCATCAGCCGACAGAACGCGCTGGCCCAGTCATCGCCGCTCCATCCGACCTTTCCGCTGCTGGACGCCCAGGGTGAGAACGTGCTGGATTCGGGCGCGCCGGTCTCGACCATGCAGACCTGCGGCAATTGTCACGATACCGCTTTTATTGCCGAGCACAGCTTTCACGCCGATGCCGGACTCTCCCAATTCGGCGCGCCGGGGTCCGTGTCGGGGGGTGATGAGTGGGACGTCAGCCCCGGCCTCTTCGGCCGCTGGGACCCCCTTACCTATCGCTATCTGTCGCCCGCGGATGACGCGCTCATCGACCTGACCACCGCGGCCTGGATTCAGAGCATCGGCTCGCGTCATGTGGGCGGCGGCCCCGCGATGGTCAGCCGCGAGGGCGTCCCGCTGACCGACCTGGCTGGTGATACGCCTACGGTTGAAACCGCCATTGTCGACCCGCTGACGGGCGACCTCACCGTGTGGGACTGGCAGGCATCGGGCGTCGAGGAGATGAACTGTTTCCTCTGCCACATGCCGGATCCGGCCAATGATGCGCGCATCGAACAGTTGGAGGCAGGCGAATTTCGGTGGGCCAACACCGCGACGCTGCTCAATTCCGGTATTGTCTCCCGCACGGTTGACGGCTGGACGTGGAATCCGGCCGCCTTTGACGACAGCGGCGAACTCTCCGCCGACTTTGTCCGGATTCAGGATCCGTCCAACGAGAATTGCGGCCAGTGCCACGGCGTGGTCCACGACTCGACCGATGATCCGCTCACGCTGAACAGCTTGGACGGACCCGGAACGTGGAGTACGCTGACCACCGGCCAGATCTTCTCGCCCCAGCGTCTCAACGAATCGGGCATGAATCTGACCGACAAGGCCGATCTGACCCGGGTCTGGGATGTGCACGCCGCCCGGGTGGTGAACTGCACCGACTGCCACTTTTCCCTCAACAACCCCATCTATTATCAGGAATCCGCGGACACGCGTCCGGATCACCTGCTCTTTGACGCCCGTCGCATGGACATCGGCGAATATCTGCTCCAGCCGCTCCACCAGTTCGCCAAGGGCGAGAGCGTCCAAAGCCTGGTCGCGCCGGAACTCAGCGGCAGCATGCGTCGCTGCGAATCCTGCCACAGCATCGACGCGACCCATGACTGGCTGCCCTACAAAGAGCGCCACATGGAGACCGTGAGCTGCGAGTCGTGTCACATCCCCGCGCTCTACGCGCCGGCCGTGCAGCAGATTGACTGGACCGTGCTCACGGCTGACGGCGCGCCCCGCCGGGAGCTGCGGGGCGCGGAAGGCGATCTCAGCAGTGTGACCACGCTGATTGACGGGTACGCCCCGATTTTGCTGCAGCGTCCCCGGGTGGACGGCGCGCCGAACCTGGCCCCCCACAATCTGATCTCCGCGTGGTTCTGGGTCTACGGCGCACCGGCCCGGCCGGTGCGCGAAGCGGACCTCCAGCAGGTCTATCTGGATGCAGACGGTTATCGCGCCCAGGTGCTGGCTCAGCTGGATGATAACGGCGACGGCCTGCTCCAGGATGCGGAACTCTCGCTGACCGACGACGGCGATGTAGAGTTTGTCGCCGGGGAACTGGCGGCCCTGGGGCTGGAGAATCCGCGCATCACGGGCGAAATCCGGGCCTATACCGTCAGCCACAACGTGATCAACGGCGAATGGGCGCTCAAGGATTGCCAGGCTTGCCACAGCGAGGATTCCCGGCTGGCCGCATCCTTTGAACTGGCCTCTTACGTGCCCGGCGGCGTGACGCCCGCGTTCGTGGGCGACGACGCCGTCGGCGCGGGGAGCAACCTGTACGCCGACAATGACGGACGTCTTATGATCCGGCCGGCTACCTCCCTGGAGGGACTTTACGTGCTGGGCCATGACCGCGTGTCGCTGGTCGATTGGATCGGCGCGGGCATCTTTGTCGGCACGATCTTGCTGGTCATGCTTCACGGGGGGCTGCGCGTGCTGGCCGCACGGCGCGCGCCCCACGGTCACTCCGCGCTGGAAAAGGTCTACATGTACACGGTCTACGAGCGCCTGTGGCACTGGCTGCAGACCGCGACCATTCTGCTCCTGATCTTCACCGGGCTGATCATCCACAAGCCGGATATCTTCGGCGTCTTCAGCTTCCGCTATGCGGTTCAGGTGCATAACATTCTGGCCGTCATTCTGGTGATCAACGCCGCGCTGTCGGTCTTCTATCACCTGGTCAGCGGCGAGATCCGGCAATATCTGCCCCGGCCGGCGGGCTTCTTCAGCCAGACGATTGCCCAGGCTACTTTCTATGTACGGGGCATCTTCCGCGGCGAGGAGCACCCGTTCGAGAAGGACGTACGCCATAAGCTCAATCCGCTGCAGCAGCTCACCTATTTTGGGATTCTCAACGTTTTGCTGCCGCTGCAGATCGTCACAGGCATCCTCATGTGGAGCGTCCAGCGTTGGCCGGAGATCGCCGGGATGCTGGGCGGATTGCCCTTCCTCGCGCCGTTCCACACGCTGATCGCCTGGCTCTTTGCTACGTTCATCGTACTCCATGTCTACCTGACCACCACCGGACCCACGCCCATGGCGGGCATCAAGGCCATGATCTTCGGCTGGGACGATGTGGAGGTTCATGCTCATGCAGCCGCCGGGAGCGCTGTAACGGCGGCCCACTCTACCACACAATCGGAGGCTCGCTCCTGATGACCACGCTTTCACCGTCACAATCCCTTCCCGCGGATACGGCTGAGCAAGCGCGCAGCCTGGGCCGCACCAGGCGGCCCTACGTGAACTCGTATGTCGGCGGGACCGTCCTGGGGATCGTGCTTTTCCTGGCCTTTTTTATCACCGGCAACGGCTTGGGCGCATCGGGCGGCCTGAACCGCTTTCTGGTCTTTTTTGAAGATCTGATCGCACCGGGGCACATCGATCGCACGCCCTACCTCATCGGCATGGCCGGCGGCAACACCAATCCGCTGGACGACTGGATCGTCTTCCTGACGTTGGGCACGGTGCTGGGCGGTTTCGCTTCCGGCTGGTTCAACGGCCGCTTGCGGATCGAGACCGGCAAAGGCCCCAACATCTCCAACCGGACCCGTTGGGGAATGGCCTTCCTGGGCGGCATTCTGATGGGGTACGGCGCGCGCATGGCCCGGGGCTGCACCTCCGGTCAGGCTCTCTCGGGCGGGGCCGTGCTGTCGGTGGGCAGTTGGGCGTTCATGTTCGCCGTCTTCGGCGGCGGATATGCGCTGGCTTATTTCTTCCGCCGTTTCTGGAATTGAGGGGAGGTTCCTCATGGCTCCGTTTTTACTTGAACCGCTGCTGGGAAAGCCCCTGGCTTATCTCATCTATCTGCTGATCGGCTTTGGCTTCGGGACCGCGCTGGAAATCTCCGGCTTTGCCAGCTCGCCCAAGCTGGCGGGCCAGTTCTACTTCAAGGATATGACCGTGCTCAAGGTGATGTTCACGGGCATCATTGTGGCCATGGTCCTGATTTTTTGGTCTTCAGCCCTGGGGCTGTTGAACTACAACCTGATCTGGGTGAACCCCACCTATCTGTGGCCGGGCATTGTCGGCGGCTTGATTATGGGCGCAGGCTTTATTATCGGCGGCTTCTGCCCTGGCACCTCTCTGGTTGCATTGGCCACCCTCAAGATCGACGGCTTCTTTTTCGCTCTGGGCGCGCTGACCGGCATCTTCTTCTTCGGTGAGACGGTTCAGTATTTCGACCGCTTTTGGCACTCGTCGTACATGGGCCGCTTTACGCTGCCGCAACTCTTCGGCCTGCCGGCCGGTCTTGTGGTCTTTCTGATTGTGCTTATGGCATTGGTCATGTTCTGGGGAGCGGATAAGCTGGAGCAGTTCTTCGGCGGCAAGCCAGCGCCCAGCCGGTCAACCGCCATTCGCACCGCGGCCGCGGGCGCCACGCTTCTGGCGGCGTCGGTTGCGCTGATGGTCTACGGCCAGCCGACCACGGCCGAAAAATGGGCCGGCATGGCGGACGAAAAGGAGGCGTTGCTGACCGAGCGGGCGGTGCAGATCGCGCCGGCGGAATTGCTGGACTATATTTACAATGACAAGGTCATCGTCAAGGTGATCGACGTGCGCGATGAGGCCAATTACAACGTCTTTCACATTGTCGGGGCCGAGTCCATCCCTCTGGCCGATCTTTCATCCGCGATCCCCGATATGTTGACCGAACCGGAAAACACCCTCTTTGTGGCGGTGAGCAACGACGAAACGCTGGCCACGGACGCATGGCGCACGATGGCCGCGGAAAGCGTGCCCAACGTCTATATCCTGGCGGGCGGGATCAACAACTGGCTGGATACCTTTGCCGGCGGCAAAACCCCGGTCGCGCTGAACAGCGTCACCACGGGCAACGAGGATCTGCGCTATCCCTTCGACGCCGCGGTGGGGGCCATGCACCCCGCGGCAGACCCCGACCCCAATGCGCTGCATCTGGAGTATATTCCGAAGGTTGAGATGAAGCTCAAGCAAGGCCCCAGCGGGGGCGGGTGCGGATAGGGCCGCTGCGGAAAAATAAATGTCACGGGTGGGGCTTACCCCCGCCCGTGTTTCGCCAACCGAGTTTGAACACACCCCATTAATTTCATTGGCTCAACAGGATCTCATGTGGTAGGTCGGCGCCTCCGGCCCGACATATTCGATTCAGCGACCGGCCGGGCAGGGATGCACCGACCTATGCGGGTTGGGTTGCCATGCCGACCACATGAATTCCTAAAGAGCCATTTCATTATGCGCCTGTCGGTCGGGCTCTCTTTTTCAGCGCGGGAAGAGCCCCAGGTCCTGCCCCAGCGCGAGCGCGTCCTGGAGGTCTGTCTCCGCCAACGTCTGTCGAACATAGGCCAGCACACTCGCTTCCAACGTCTGCGGGTAGGTGACGTTGTGACGGTGCGCGAGCATTGGTCCATGGAGATGAACCAGCGCGGCCAGGCGTAAATTTGCCGTTGCAATGGACTCGCTTGTCAGCCCATCCATCTGCAATGCCGCTTCCAACTGCGTGCGAAGATCGTCGGGCAGAAAAGGATTGAGCTTTTTCACGCCTGATTCGCGTACGATGCCGTAGCCGTTGCAGAGGATATCGATTACGAGCTGCTGCTCGACGTTGATCCCCGTAAAGCCCACCAGCAGCTCTCTCCGGCCGATGACCACGGGCAGGAGGCCGACGCAGCGCCAGAACTCGGCGATCATCTCTGCCAGACGGCCGGCCTGCGATCCTGCTTCGGTGGGCGGCGTCTCCTTGGGGAGCAGCGATCCCGGCTCCTCCTTCAGCACCCGGATCTTTTCCCGGTCTACTTGAGCCCACAATCCGCTGTGCATCCAGATGTCGTAGCGCAGCGCGTCGAAGTCCATGGCGTTGATCATCCGGTTGTCAAAGAGCAATTTGTAGAGCGCCAGCGGGCGTAACGCTTCCAGCCACGAACGGGCGGACGCACGGAAATCCTCCTCACTTTCCGGCGCGAGCAGTAAATGGAGATCCACATCCGAATAGCGATCCGCGTTCCCGCGCCCAAAGCTGCCTTCCAGCCAGGCGGCCCGAATGCGTTCATCCTCCAAAATTACGGACTGGGCGTCGTGGATAAAAGCGGTCTGCATTGGCATTTGATCAATTGTCATTTTCGGCTCGCTTGTTTTGTGTTGCCCATAGAATCAACGTGAGAAAATTCTTAAACTTTTCTTAGGCTGTTTTCATTCAGCATCGGTATGCTTCTCTTATCAATCGGGTCTGTCAATAAACAGACTATTTTATCTGAGAGGTCTATGATGGCAAAGAAAAACAGTTCAAAACGGGCGACAGGCGCAAAACGAAAAGCGACATTGGCGCTGACCGCATTTATCGCTGTCGCCGTGATGTCTTTAACCCTGACGATGTTCGGCGCGTACAGCTACGTCGCCCGGACGGACAGTCATCAGGTAGCGTCCCTGATGCAGCCTGTTTCCGCTGTTGTGCAGACTGTTGTCCAGGCTCCCGGCCTGGGAATCCTGCAGGGGAACTGAAATCATGAACGAGTTCAGTAAATCCGCCAAAACGCCGACGCCCCGCAAGCCGGATCACAAGAAGCTGCTGTCCACCCTGAAGCTGACGACCACCGTGGGCGCGGTCAGCCTGACCCTGGCCGGCTGGGGGTTGCTTTCACGCACGGAAGCGCTGAGCGCGGCGGCTCAGGCGACTCAGCTCGATACGGCCGTTCTGTCCGACACGTTTTCCGGCGCTTCTTCTAACGTTGTGCCGGGCCTGTCTGCTCCGGCAGCGGTTGCGATCAGCAATACGGCTACGCCCGCCACGCGGCCTCAACCGACCGCGACATCGACTCGGGCGGCGATTGCTGCTGCCACCCAATCCCGACCAACCGCGACGGCGACTGTTCAGCCCGCGCCGACGCTTGCGCCTACCCCCGCGCCGCAGCTCAAACTGGATGTGGTGCAGTGGGTGCAAACCCAGGCCGGTGACCGGGTGGCTGTCGTGCGCGATAACCAGGGTACGCTCTGGTACGTGATGGGCACGGATGTGCCGCGCATCGAAAGCGGCCAACAGCCCCAATATCAGCCCCAGTTGGTGAACGGCGGCCGTCGGACCCGCCACTCATGAAACCGCACAATCCCCCGGAACTCCACATCCGCCGATTCCGCGCCATGGGCACGGAGGTCGAACTGCAACTGTGGAACGCGGACAAGCAGCGGGCCGACAACGCCTTGTCTTTGGCGGAACGATTCTTCCGCCAAAGACAAGCGCGCCTCAGCCGGTTTCGCCCCCACAGCGAACTGTCACGCCTCAATCAGGCGGCGGGCGAGCCTTTTCACGCGTCGCAAACGCTGTATGATCTGGTGCAGAGCGCCCTGGCCTGGCGGGAAACGACCGGCGGCCTCTTCGATCCGACCCTTTTGCACAACCTGATCGCCTGGGGCTACGACCGCACCTTTACGGATATTACGGCCGCGCAAGCCGATGGACACGCGCCCGCGGTTCCGCCTGCACACGCGCGCCCGCCCGTCGCGTCCGCGGTCCAACTGGGCGACCGGCGGCAGATTACCCTGCCGGCCGGGGTGGGCCTGGACCTGGGCGGAATCGCAAAAGGCTGGACGATCCAGCAGGCGGCCTATCGTCTGCACCGGTGGGGGCCTTGCCTGATCGATGCCGGGGGCGACATCGCCTGCCTGGGCAAACCGCCCGCCGGGCCCTGGCTGGTTCCGGTGGAAGATCCCCTGGAGCCGGAACTGGATATCGCCGTCCTGAGTCTGACCGACCAGGCGGTCGCCACCTCCAGCCGAGCCTATCGCCGCTGGATGCAGGGAGACAGCCCCGCCCATCACCTGCTCGACCCCAGAACCGGCGCGCCTGCGGAGACCACCGTGCTCAGCGCCACGGTGGCGGGCGAGCGCCTGCCCGATGTGGAAATCCACGCCAAGACCGCGCTGATCCTGGGAGAAGAGGCAGGTTTGGCCTATCTCAACCAGCTTTCTGATGTCTACGGCATTCTGGTGACCGAGGACGGTCGCCGCTTGTTGAGTAACACTTTTGAGGAGCACGCTTATGTATCATCGGGAAATTACGCCGATCGATTCCGCCGCCCAATCTGAGAATCATTCGCTGTCCGCGCAGGCCGATTCCGATTCCCGACCCGGTCCGTGGGGCGCGATAGGCGCTTTTGCAGTTGTTATTTTGCTCAGTTTGCTGGGACTCGCCGGCATGCTGGCCATTGGGTATTATCTGCCCGACGCCGGCGCCAAAGCCTATTGGTTTGTTTCCCGCAGCAGCGGCATTGTGGCATACGGGCTCATCACGCTGGGCGTCCTCTGGGGGCTGGTGCAGAGCGGCGCGCTTTTTCGCCGGCGGATTTCGCCCATCCTTTCTTTGGGCATGCACAGCTATCTGAACTGGTTGGGGTTGGGGTTGGCGGGGCTGCATGGGGCCATCCTCATGGGCGACGGCTATATTGATATCAAATTGTTCGATGTATTCACCCCCTTTGCTTCGCCCTATCGCCCTGTGCCCGTGGGGCTGGGCATCATCGGCTTCTACCTCATGCTCTTGCTGAGCCTGAGCTTCTACGCCCGCATGCACCTGGGCCAGAAGAACTTCCGTCTGCTGCACTACGGCAGCTACGGCGTCTTCATCCTGGTGACTTTGCATGGCCTGTATTCGGGAACCGATACGGGGTCGCTTTGGTGGCTCTATGCAGTCAGCCTGGCCGCGGTGGTGATATTGACCGCGCAGCGGATCATGTCCGAGCGGGGCGCTCATCGGCCGGCGGCGGCATCCTCCGGGAAGGCATCGAAAAGTCCTCATTCCCGACCGGCGCCTGCGCGCAGACCGTGATGCCTGTGCGAGCCTGGCGGCCTGTTGGCGGGATCCAGGAGAAGTCGGTATCATGGCAGGATCGTCGATCCTTACCTGACTGGGCATACCCCTATGCGTATCCTTGTTGTTGAAGATGAAGAGAACGTCGCCAATTTCATCCGCCAGGGGCTGGCTGAGGAAGGGTATGTCGTGGACACGGCGACGGACGGCGAGTTGGCCCTGGACTACGCCCAGACCTACACCTACGATCTGATCCTGCTTGACGTGCTATTGCCCAAAATCGACGGCCGCGATGTGGCCCGCACCTTGCGCCGCCGCGGGCTGAGCGTCCCCATCATCATGCTCACCGCGCTGGACACGGTGGATAACCGGGTCGAGGGTCTGGACAGTGGCGCGGATGACTATCTGGTCAAGCCCTTTGCCTATCGGGAACTGCTGGCCCGCATCCGCGCCCGCACGCGTACGCACCAGGGCGGTTCCGAGCCCAACGAGCTTGAGATCGCGGATCTCTCGCTGAACCGGCTGACCCGCCAGGTGAAACGCGGGGATCAACCGGTCACGCTGACCGCCAAGGAGTTTTCCCTGCTCGAATACCTGATGCTCCATCCCGGCCAGGTGCTGAGCCGCACCCAGCTTGGAGAACAGGTGTGGGGCTACGATTTCTTCAACCAATCCAACATTGTCGATGTCTATGTCGGGTATCTCCGCCGCAAATTGGACGACGGGCAAGAGCAACCCCTGATTCACACCGTGCGGGGCGTCGGCTACAAGATCGCGGCCGAAGAGTGACCCATGCTCACCCTGCGCAACCGGCTCGTACTGGTGAACCTGCTGGTCTTTCTGATCACCCTGATCGTTCTGACGGGGGTAATCACCAACCAGATACTGGGGCATCTGTACGAGCAATTGGATCGGGAATTGGCTCAGGTTGCCGGTCACGCCCTGGGGCACGTGGCGCTGATCGACGGCCGGCCCCGCCTGATGCCGGATCCGGACCAGGGAGAGGATACGTTTGGCCCCGACAGCTTTGTGCGCCTGCTGGACACCCAGGGCGCGATTCTGGCTGGACAGGGGGACTATGCGGGGGTGGACGTGGCCCGGAGGAACTTGCCCGTCGCGGAGCAGGGCGTCGCCTTCAACCAACGCGGAGCGGACGGCGCTCCGCTGCGGGTCTTCACCCAGCCCATCTATGCCGCGGCAGGGCAATTTCAGGATGGAGGCAGCCGGATCGTACTCGGTTATGTGCAGGCGGCCGCCCGCCCGGAGGAGATCCTGGAGATCACGGAGCAGATCCGCCGCAGTCTCCTGATCGGCATTCCGCTGGCGCTCCTCATCGCCGGTCTGGCCGGGCTGTACGCCTCCCGCCGCGCGCTGCAATCCCTGACGCTGATGACGCAGAGCGCCGCGGCCATCAGCGCCGATTCCGTGGTTGAACAGCGTCTGCCCGTTCCCCGCGCCAAAGACGAAGTGCAGGCGTTGGCCCAATCCTTTAACGCAACCCTGGAGCGCCTGGCCGCGGCCTTCATCCGCCAGCGCCGCTTTACCGCGGACGCATCCCATGAACTGCGCACGCCCGTGACCGCGATCCTCGGCCAGGCCGAGCTGGCCCTCAGCCGTCCTCGTTCGCCCCGAGCCTATCAGGAGAGCCTCCGCCGCATTCAGGATGAAGCGGAGCGCATGCAGCGACTGATCGGGCGTCTGCTTGCCCTGGCCCGGGCCGAAAGCGGGCGGCAGATCCTGGATTTTGAGCCGACCGATGTCGCCATCCTGGTGCGCACATTGACCGAAACGCTGGCCTCCCAGTTGGAGGATCAGGACGTGGAACTCCGGGTGGCGGCGCCGCCCGCGGCCGTCATCACCACAGATGCGGACAGCCTGACCCAGATCGTGCTCAACCTGCTAGAAAACGCCATCGCCTACACCCGGCAAGGGCAGGTCGAGGTGGCGGTGAAGCAGACGGCCGAGGCGCTGACCATCCAAATCAGCGACACCGGCCCCGGCATCTCCCCTGACATCCTGCCGCTGATCTTCGAACCCTTTTATCGGGCCGATCCCTCCCGCCGACAGGAGCGGGGCCATGTCGGCCTCGGCCTGGCCCTCAGCTACGAATTGACCCACCTCCTGGGCGGCGCGATCGAAGCGGACAATCGGCTCCAGGGCGGCGCCGTCTTTACCCTCACTTTGCCCGGCCGTTCAATGTGACCTCGGGGTAACGGTCCGGCAAGAAATCCGCTTGCCGGGATTGCCCCCGGCCCGGTTCTTGTCTACAATATCGGTGGAACAACAGCTCTTCTGTGCAGACTGGACGAACAGTCAGTGGCAAGATTTTTCGCTGGAACAGCTTTTTCATGAGGATGATGAAGTTGAATACTCTGTGAAAGATGCCAAAGAGATTTATCATCCATGAAGCCGCTGGCACGCTATGGCGAAGCCTCGGCTCTGCTCTGCACGGAGGACTCCACAGTAGGCCGCTCCTGAGCGCCGGGGCGGCCTGATGATTTTGCATTGCGCGGTTGCGTATCGTTTGGGTATACTGCCTGAGAGAACTGCGCTGCCTTTGATAGTAGGTGAAATGTCTGCTAGCGTGTGGAGACCAATTGTCGTAGGTTCGGGAGAGCGTTATCTGGATTTGACGCTTCATGTTCTGCCGCTAAGATAATAGTATGAAAATATCTAGCCACATATCACTTTGGTTTTG
>JAGRCP010000158.1 GCA_020433455.1 Caldilineaceae bacterium
TTCAAAATCTAGCGAACGTCGAGTAATCATGGTCGGTTTCGAGAAAAAGCTGCGAAAGATGAATGACATGACAGCGCCGGCATGACCGCACTTATTCGTGGACAAATCTACTATATGCAGGGAGAGAGGTCATTAATTTTCGCCACTTTTTGGTGATCATCGTCTCTTCGACCATTAATCACGTTTAAGTGCAGTTGTACCATGAAGATGCCGCGAAGCGTTTATATATGGGGCAGTTACACAGCGGAGTTAGGTGCAGGTGAATTTCAGGCAAACAAAGAAACCGGTGAATTACTTTTCTTTCATGCGACCAATCCACCTGTAAAAGAAAAATTGCGCGGACATCTCACCGAAAGACTGCTGATATCAATTCAGTGAATGTCTAAATGCCCCCTACTTCACCCGCAGCACCTCACCCCGACTGCTGTCGGTCACCCAGATGCGACCCTGGGCGTCGACGGCGATGCCTACGGGTTTGGCGGGCAGGCCGGCGGGGACCATCAGGCTCCAGGCGGCGTCAAGCCCGCCGTCGGCGCTGAGGCGCACGACCCGCCCCGCCTCAGGTTCCGTCAGGAGAACCCGGTCCTCCCCATCCACGGCCAGGTGGGTGGCCTCCAGGCTGTTGGCCGCGGGCAGGGGATCGACGCGCAGGAGCGCGCCGTCCGCGGCGTAGCGCAGCAGTTGGTGGGTCCCGCCGTCGCTCACCACGATTTCGCCCGCGCGGGTTACGGCCACGTCGATGGGCTGCGCGCCGGGCAGGCCGATCGCCAATTCGCGCAGGAGCGTCCCGTCAGGCCCGAATGCCGCTATCCGGCCACTCGGCGTGTGGGCCAGCCAGATTGTCCCTGCCTCATCCGCAAAAAGACCCCGGGCCCGCTCCACGTATGCGCCGCTGATGGGCAATAGCGTACGCGCTCCGCTATTCATGTCAATTTGAATCACCCGGGCCAACTGGGGATCCAGCACGAAAAGCATCTCGCCCCGCGCCGCCAGATCGAAGGGCGCGACAAAATGGGTTTCTGCCGCCGCATCCTCCGCCTGGCCTTCGATTACGTCCAGCAGTACGCCCGCCTCATCCAGCGCCAGGACGCGGCCGCCGCCCGTGTCGGCCACGTAGATGCGATCGGCCCCGGCCGCGATGCCGACCGGGGCATTGAGCTGGGCGAGCATCACCTCGCCCTGGCCGCGCGCTTCCGGGGGCGGGGCAGGGCCAAGTTCCGTCTCAGGCGCTGCCTGCAAGTCAGCCGACGTAGGTAAAATCAGGTCGTCATACGCGCCCAGGGGCGGGAAGAGCGCGGCCGACGGCACCCTTTCCTGTCCCCCCCACGGCGGCCGCCAGAAAAGGGTGATGTGGGTGTGGTCCGTCCGGTCGGCAAAGCGGACGCGGATGGGGTGGAGACCGGCCGTCAGCTCACTCATGCCTTCAGCGTAGACGCCGGCGCCGGGCGACGCTGTGACCTCTTCGCCGTCAATCCACAGGGTTGACTCGTCGATGGAGGCCAGGCCGAAGCCGTAGCGCCCGGTTTCGGGGATGGCGAGCATGCCCGTCCACTCCACCGTGTAGGGTCGGGCCAGGGGCAGGATGTGGAAGTAGGCGTCCAGGCTGGGATCCACGCGCTGGAGCGCGGGCGGGCCCTGCCATTCGTCGTTGGCGAAGTAGCTGCCCAGGAGGCCATTGGCCGTCACCGGCGCATGGTAGAGGGCCTGGGCGGGGATAATGGTCGCTTCTGCTGCGTCGGGCGGCTGCCAGCTTAGACGCAGGGTCCCATTGTCAGCGGGCAGCGTGGCTTGCAGGCGCAGGCGGTGGTTGCCTTCGGCCAGGCGCAGCGTGGTCTCGTTGGCGCCGGAGCCGTCCAGGATGAGGGTTTCGTCCAGCCAGAGCCGGGCCGGGCCGGACGCGTCCAGGCGCAGGCCGTGGTCGCCGTATTGGCTGACGCGCAAAACGCCTTGCCATTCAGTGGTAAAGGGCGCGGTAAGGGGCAAGTTCCCGGGCGTGAAGTCAATGGTCGGATCCCGGCGCGTCAGGGTCGGCAAGCCGCTAATCGCGTCGCTGGGGTAGTACGCGCCGTCCAGCCCTTGCAGGGAAGCCAGATCCGCGGGCGAAAGACGCACTTCGTAGACCGAGACCGGGCCGCCGAAGGGTGGGCGGTGCTCGATAAAAACACCTTGGGGATAGAGGCGCTGGAGCGCTTCAAACTGGGCGCGGCGATCGGCGTCGATGACCAGGAGCAGGCCCCGCTCGGCGGAGACAGGCAGGGGGAAGCGGGCGTCGGTCTCCAGGCGGCCGTAGGGCCGCGCGTCGGGCGCCAGGAAGCGCAGGGTAGGATGACCATGAAAGAGCGCACTGATCGTGGCGTCAGTATCGGGGTCCAGGTCGTTGAGCAGGCGTGCGGTGATGGTCTCGGGCGTGGAAAAGGCGTTCCAGACAGCAAAGTCCCGGGCCTGATCGTGGAAGTAGAGGCGACCGTCATAGAGTCCCACGGGCACGAGGAGCAGCGCGGCGACGACGCCGAAGAAGGCCGGATAATAGCGTCCTCCCTGGCGGCTCCACGCCAGCCAGAGCATGTTGAGCGCGCCCGCGGCCAGGAGGTAGACGACGGGCAGCGCACCCACCGCGCGCAGGGATTGGGGCGCTTCAAAATCCAGGGAAAGGATGCCGCCCAGAAGCGCCGCGGCCGGCCAAATCAACAGGAGCAGCCAACGGGGCTGCCGCCAACGCCAGAGAGCCAAAGCCGCGCCCAACGCCAGCAGCGCGGCGCTTATGGGGTCAAGCATGGGCGCGCCGGGCAGATTATGCCGACCGTTGGGGTCGCCGATGCGGTTGAACATGAGCAGGTGGCGCGTCGTGTTTTCCCACAGCGCGGCGCGCCATTCATCCGGGCTGGTATGCGCGAAGATGGAGGTGTTTTGGGTGCGGTCGAAGTAGATGTCGGGATGATCATAGGCGAACTGGAGCACAGGACCCGTGACCAGGACGGCGACGATCAGGGCGACCAGAAAGCCCGGCCAGGCCCGCCGCCAGACTTGCGGCTCCAGCGCAATCAAGAGCAGGGCGAAGAGGGCCAGCGCTGCAACCAGAAGCTGGAATGCCGCGTAAAATGTCAGTCCCAAACCCAGCGCAAGCCCGGCCAGGGCAAAGTCCAGCAGGCGGCGGGTGCGCAATGCCCGCAGCAACAGCCCCACGGTGAGCAAGGCAAAGAGCGGCGTGCTGATATTGTACATGCCGATGCGGCTCAGGTTGATGGACCAGCGCGAGACGGCAAGTAGAAACCCGGTTATCAAACCGGCCACGGGACCAAAGAGCTCCCGTCCGCAGAGATAGCCGGCCAGGATCGCGGCTACGCCCATGGCCACGCTCACCAGGCGAATAGATTGGACGGAGACGCCGAAGAGGCGAAATGCCCACGCGATGAGATAGGTGTAATGCGCGGGCGCGTGGGTCGAGTTGGCGTAAATGGGGCGAAAATTCGGGTCTTCCAGCAGGCGTTGGGCCTGGATGCCGTTTTCGGCTTCATCATACCAGACGCCGAAAGGCAATTCGCCGAAGCGATAGAGGCGCAGAAAAAGGCCGAGCAAGACCATCCCCGTGAGGAGCAGGGCAATGGTGCGGGCGGAAGGCTGCCATGTTGTCCCGGATCGTGGATCCGAGGCAGACGAGCCGTAGGCGGTCAACAGGGCCGCCGCGACCAGCGCCAGGCCAATGCTGCCGGCGTAATAGAGCCAGGCTGAGCCGTTCCACGGATCGTGGGCGTGGAAATCGCGCAGCCCGACCACCGCCATGACCAGCGCGCCGATGACGAGCAGCAGTCCGGCGATCCGACGCCAGATCGAGGCCGTGAAGAGGGAGCCGACGCTTCCCTCCTGCCCATCCGCAGGCAGGAGATCGCCCTTCCCTATCCCGCGAAAGGTCGTCACGAAGCCGATTATCGCCGTGGCGTAGAGCAGGGCGGCTTCGATTACCCGATCATCCAGCCAGCGTACCTGCGCAAGTACGGCCAGGCCAATCCAGAACAGCCCAAGCAAGAAAGTGCGGATGGTGGGGACGCGGGAGTAATAGTGCATAGTGCCGGGTTTTATGGGGTTGTGGGGTGGTGGAATGATCTGGATCGCAACCCTACTACCCAACACCCCTACAGCCCCGCAATATACGTGTGCGCTAAGGCAGCACCGGATACGCCAACACCCGCCCCGAGTCCGCATCCGCCACCAGCGCCTGGTTGGTCTGCCAATCGATGACGATGCCGTTGGGGAAAGTGAGTTGGTTGGCTGCCGTGCCGTAGGTTCCGAAACTGCTGACGATTTCGCCGGCGGGCGAGTAGACGATGACGCGGTACATGGTGGGGTCGGTCACGTAGACCCGGCCGTCCAGGTCTACGGCGATGCTCGGCTTGTCGTCCCGCTGCTGGGTTTCCCATGAGGGAACCGGCCACTCCTCCACGATGAGGAGCGCTGACGTAAATTTCTGAATGCGCCGATTCCAGTTATCGGCGACAAAGACATCGCCGTTCCGGGGATCCACGCCTACGCCGGTGGGTTCATTGAACGCACCGGGGATGACGCCGCCGCCGCCCGCCTGCTCCAGCCCCTGGCCTTCGGGCGTATAGCGGATGATGCGCTTGTTGCCTGTATCCGCAACGAGCAGATTGCCGTCCAGGTCTACGGCCAGACCGCGCGGTCCGTACAGGGCATTGGGATCGCCCGGCACTTCGGCCACGCCGTCAAAGCGGCCCCACTTGCGCAGGAATTGGCCCTGACCGTCGAAGACCTGAATGCGATGATTCCAGGTGTCGGCCACAAAGATAGCGGAACCGTCCCGGGAGACCCCCACGCTCCACGGCTCGTTGAATTGGCCGTCGCCCAGCTGCAAGGGTCCGCTGCCGTCGGGATCTATGCAGCCGCCCGCTTCGCCCTGGGCGATATCGCAGAAGCTGCCGAAGGTGCGCACTTCGTTGCCCGCGGCGTCAACCACGACGATGCGGTGATTGAGCGTATCCGCGATGTAGCGCAGTCCCTGCTCATCCACGGCCACGCCCCGGGGATGGTTAAGGGCCAGGCCCGCATAGAGATTATCGTACACCGCGGCCGCGGGCAGATCGATCTCGCTCTCGCGCAGGACTGCGGCCTGGCTCATGCTGCCGCCGGCGACGGGCGCCACGCCCAGATCCCAGATGTCTTCGGCAATATCCCGGCGCACCCACATCTCAAAATTGTCGCGCGTGGGCCACTGGGTCAGGTCCCGATAGCCGCTGGGGCTTTCCACGTCCACATAGCGCCGATAAAAGACAATCTGCCAGATATTTTCCCGCTGCTGGGGATCGCGCAGTGCGTTCCACACGTCCTGCCAGGTGCGGTTGAAATAGCCTTGATCCGGCCACCAGATGAGCCGATAAGTTCGCTTGACATAATCCCGAGTCACGTAGGGGTGAACCTTGTCGTAATTTTCTGACCCCACAATGATGACCGGCGAGGTCATAATGTCTGCACCGGGCGCGTCGCCGTAGTAGCGGGAGTTGGGATAGTCGATCATGTACCAGCTTAACGGCCAGGAGGTCTCGTTGTCATACGCAACCTGGATGTTGCGGTCGCCCACGGTGCGCTCGCTGATCGTGTCGATCTCGGCCAGCGCGCGCTTCACGTCCGGCCCGGCGTGGGCATAGACAAGGAACTCGGTCGCCATGTCATAGTTGATGTAGGTGAGGGTAAAGCTGGTGCGGATCGTCAACACCAGCAACAGGCCGGCCAACCCCACGGCGAGCAGGCGCAACCCT
>JAGRCP010000032.1 GCA_020433455.1 Caldilineaceae bacterium
CTACCTTTTCGCAGTGAAGTCAATCATTATACTGGAAATCGCTTATGGACTACCAACCGCCTTCCTTATTCCATCGTACGATCCGCCGGCTTATTACCACCGGGCCGCTTCTCTCCCTCTTGCCGCGCTTTCAGCATCGCCTGGACAAGGCGGTCCTGCGCTGGAGCGGCGGGCGGACGACCCTGGCCGCGCTCCTGGTGGGCGCGCCTGTGCTCATGCTCACCAGCGTGGGCGCCAGGAGCGGAAAGCCCCGCACCACGCCGCTTCTGGCCATCCTGCGCGGGGATCGGCCGGGCGAATTTGCCGTCATCGCATCCAATTGGGGACAGGCGCGCAATCCGGCCTGGTACTATAACCTCAAAGCCCATCCCCGTGCTGCCGTGCGTGCCGGTGATGAAGAAGGGGCATATGTGGCGCGAGAGGTTTTTGGCGAAGAATACGATGCGTGGTGGGCCGCCGCGTTGGAGACTTATGCAGGGTACGCTGTCTATCGCACGCGCGCGGGTGACCGCCGCATACCCGTAATCGTGATGCAGCCGGATCACACCTGATTGCTGCGGGCTACGGTAAAGCCTCCGGAGGGCTCTCTGGAGTTGGCTTACCTTCCACATACCCTCCCGGAGGGGTCCGTATGGATAGGTTAGCGGTTTGCTGTCTTGCTCGTCACCCGGACGCGGCGGAACGGGTAATCTCCTGCCACTCCGCCTTCAGCGCGGCGTAAAAATACTCGTCCCACCAAATGCCGCCGGGCTGTTCGATGCACTGGCGGAAGTGTCCTTCCCGCGTCATCCCCAACTTCTCCATGACCCGCCATGAGGCCGGATTTTCCGGCTGACAGGTGGCGATGACGCGGTGAACGTTGCGCGTCTCGAAGCCGTAGTCCAGCATGGCCCGCGCGGCTTCGGTCGCATAGCCGCGGCCATAATAATCAGGGTGAAAGACCCATCCGATTTCGTAGGTGCGCGGGGCAAACCAGGGGTGAAAGCTGATATGGCCGATGAGTCGCTCCTGGCTGGGCAGGAGGACGGCATACGCTTCGGGCGCGTCGTCGGCCTGCCGATTGACGTAGCTCTGCGTCTCCGCTTCCGTCATCCGCCCTCCGGGGATAAAGTGCATGACGCTTCTATCGGCGGTATAGGCGTAAACGGCGGGCCAATCTTCTTTCTGAAAGGTGCGAATGAGAAGGCGTTGGGTCCTTATTGTGAAATCATGCATGCTCTGCTATCCGATCCAGAAAAACTGTCGTTGACATCCGGGCAAATATCGTCTATTCTGGCCCAGAACAAGCGTTCTCTTTGCGTCATTATTCCCAGGGGGGCATCACCATGTCGACAGTTCAAGCGGAGGCTCTTGTGAAAGCGCTGGACCTTTTGTTTACCGAAACGTTTGACGAGGTCCAAGGTATCTATTTAGACAAAGGTACGTCTATGTTTGAGACGCTGGCCGGTATTTCCGCCCGGGAAGCCTCTATCCCTGTGGGCGGAAAGTGCGCGACTCTGGCCGCCCAGGTGAAGCACACGACCTTTTATCTTGATGTGCTGGATGAGGCTCTCCGTACCGGTCAATTTGAGTCCCGGGATTGGGGCAGGATTTGGCGCGAAACATCAGCGGTGACGCCTGATGAATGGGACGCGATCAAAGCGGAACTGGCGGCGAGTTATGGTCGCGCGAAGGCGTCCGTTTCGGCAATCACGGAGTGGCGCGAGGACGAGATTTTAGGCGCTTTCGCCCTCATCATCCACACAGCCTACCATCTCGGCGAAATCCGCCAAGCTCTCTGCGTTGTTCAGAAATAAGAACTTTATTCCAGAAAGGAAGTATAGCATGACCTCTGTACGCGTGTTAGTCGGTACCAAGAAGGGAGCCTTCATCCTCACATCTGACGCGGCGCGGCAGGCGTGGCACGTTAGCGCCCCCTTGTTTGCCGGATGGGAAGTCTATCATGTGAAGGGCTCGCCTCTGGATGCTAATCGTATTTATGCATCCCAATCGGGCGGCTGGTTCGGTCAGGTAATCCAGCGTTCGGACGACGGCGGCGAGACGTGGCAGCCGGTGGGAAACGAGTTCGCCTACAACGGTGAGACGGGCGCCCACCAATGGTATGACGGCACCCAGCATCCGTGGGAATTCACCCGGGTCTGGCATTTAGAACCATCGCCCGCGGACGCGGATACGGTTTACGCCGGCGTGGAAGATGCCGCGCTCTTCCGCTCCCGGGACGGGGGGCAAACGTGGCAGGAATTGTCCGGCTTACGCCGGGCCAAGGGCGAGTTATGGCAGCCGGGCGCAGGCGGCATGTGTCTTCACACCATCCTGCTGGACCCCGACAATCCCCAGCGTATCTATGTGGCGATTTCAGCTGCGGGCGCGTTTCGCAGCGATGACGGCGGTCAGAGTTGGCGGCCCATCAACCAGGGCCTTGTCTCGCCGTGGGAGCTGCCTGACCCCAACGCTGAGGTAGGGCACTGCGTCCACAATTTGGCCATGCATCCGTCTCGACCAGACGTACTCTTTATGCAGAAGCATTGGGACGTCATGCGCAGCGACAATAGGGGTGATCTCTGGCATGAGGTGAGCGGCAATCTGCCCAGCGATTTCGGTTTTCCCATCGCGGTTCACGCCCACGAGCCAGAGACTATTTACGTGGTGCCCATCAAGAGCGATTCGGAGCATTTTCCGCCCGACGGCAGGCTGCGGGTCTATCGCAGCCGCAGCGGCGGTAATGAGTGGGAGGCCCTGACGAATGGCTTGCCCCAGCACGACTGCTACGTCAATGTTTTGCGTGATGCCATGGCGGTCGATACGCTGGATGCGTGCGGCATCTACTTCGGCACGACCGGCGGTCAGGTCTACGCTTCGCCTGACGGGGGCGATAGTTGGATGGCGATAGCTGAGAACCTGCCCAAGGTCCTCTCGGTTGAAGTGCAGGTTGTGCCATGATTCGTGTAGTCATGCCCATGCATCTGCGCAACCTGGCCGGCGTAGACAAGGAAGTCACGCTGGATGTGGCCGAGCCGGTCACCCTGGATGCGGTGCTGAATGCGCTGGAGGCGGCGCACCCCGTGTTGCGCGGTGCAATCCGCGACCACGCTACGCATAAGCGGCGCGCATTCGTGCGCTTCTTCGCCTGTCGTGAGGACATCTCTCACGAGTCCGGGGACTACTTGCTGCCCGCCGCGGTAGCAGACGGGCGCGAGCCGTTACGCATTGTGGGCGCGCTGGCGGGCGGCTAAAAAAGCGGGTCGCAGTGAATATCCGACTCGTGATGCGTGACGGATATTCACTGCGACCCTGAAATTTTTCACCTGCGCCTTAAGAAAATTTAAGCCGGATTTAATCTGGGCGGCGCATACTCTTTTTGCGCTGTTGTTCAAAAGTCGGTCTCCTCCTACTACCGACGAATAATGAAGAGACGCCGATTCTGCCTCCCAGAATCGGCGTCTCTTTTTACGCCCTGCCTTTGTTCATGCAGCCTCCTGCGTTAAGCGCCAGGCAACCCGGTTGGCGGCGTGGCGGATCGGCACGCCGTATGGTCTTGATCCTAGAGCAGATACTGAAGCAGGAGTGTCGCCAATCCCAGAAAGACGGCAAAACCCGTAATGTCGGTGAATGCCGTGACGAACATGCTCGACCCCAGCGCCGGATCCAGGCCGGCGCGCTTGAGCGTTGTGGGCACGAGGACGCCCACAACCGCAGCCACGAAGAGGGTGACGATCATGGCGACGGTGGTGAGCAGGCTCAGCCAGACGCTGTGATGCCAGAAGTAGGAAATGCCGCCCAGGGAAATGCCCAGCAGCAGGCCGATGACAATCCCCACCATGAGTTCATGGCGCAGGGCTCGCCAGGTGTCGCTCAGATCGATTTCGCCCAGAGCCAATGAGCGCACGACAATGGTCATAGTTTGGTTGCCCGTATTGCCGCCCTGGGCCGCAACAACGGGCATAAAGGCCGCGAGTACGGGAATCAGCGCGATGGTGCCCTCAAATGAAGTTACCACAGTCGCGGAAATGAGGGCGGTGGCCATGTTGATGTAGAGCCAGGGCAGGCGATTGCGCAGGGCCCGGGGCAGGGGACTGAAAATTTCGGCGTCTTCGCTGATCTGAGCCAGGCGATAGATGTCTTCGGTCGCCTCTTCCTCCAGCACGTCCACCACATCATCTACCGAAATAATGCCGACCAGCTTGTGCTCGCCGTCCACGACCGGCAGGGCCAGGAGATCGTAGCGCGCCAATAGCTGGGCCACTTCCTCCTGATCCGCGTCAGTCGCAGTCGAGATGACGTCCCGGTTCATGATGGTTTCGATGGTCTCGTCCGGCTTGGCCAGGATGAGCGTACGCAGATTGACGACGCCGATGAGCGTGCCGAAGCGGTCCAACACGTAGAGGTAATAAAGCTCGTTATCGGTGCGATAGTGGGAGCGGATGAACTCAAAGCCCTCGGCTACCGTCATCCAGCGACGCAGGCAGGGCGGGGGCGAGTTCATGATGCCGCCTGCGCTGTCCTCGTCGTATTCCAGCAGGTGGCGTACGCCGCTGGAGTCGTCCATCTCCGCCAGCAGCTCGTACATTTCGGCGTCATCCAGCTCGCCCAATAGATCGGCGGCCATGTCCGGCTCCATGGCGTCCAGCACATCGGCCAGGGTTTCGGTATCCAGATGCTCGGCCACTTCGACCATTTCGTCTTCATCAAGCTGCTCGAAGATGTCGGCCAGCTCCACCGGCTCAATGCGGGCGGCAATCTGGGCCTGTTGTTCGGGCTCCAGCATGGCGATGACCTCGGCGCTGTCCGCCGGGTGCAGCGTGCGTATAAACTCGCCTGCGGCCTCTGCCTGGTTGGTCGTCAGCAGATCGGTGACCTGCTGCAGGGCGTCTTCAATCTTGATGGGTTCGACCATGTTATTGCCTCCGTCCGCGTCGCGTCTTGTTTTTTGTGGTTGGCGCGGGCGGAGCGAGGAAAAAAATAACGCCTGCCAGGCAGACGGCCGGCAGGCGTGGAGCAAACGGGGAATGGGCGGGCATCCGCAGCGCGGATGCGCAGCGAATCTACGCTGTCGCCACCCCCTGACGCGGTGCGCTCGCCCAACCCGTCGCTGCATTTCGCTCGGCAGGTTGTCCGCGCAAACCGTATGCTGTTTGCAGGAAATGGCTGCTGCCATTTCCACGGCAGTTCATTAACGGCTGATCGGTACGGACGTACCGGTCGCCAATCCGCGCGTCGGGCGAGGCGGATAAGGGGACCGTACTGTCCGGATCGACCGGGCTGTCTTGAGCTGCGCTTTCTGTGTTTTCTCTGTTCATTCTTCTCAAAATTGAGGCCGACTACCGGGCCAGCCTACGTTTTTTCACAAGAGCAAGGATAGCATCGGGCAATGCGCCTTGTCAATTGGAGTTGGGGATTGGGATGTGCCGGAACGCCCTCAGGCGTCTCCGGGCAGGCTTGAAAGCAGAAATTACGGATCATCCATATACGTTTTTGCACGTGGATGAAAAGAAACGCATACTACTGGCGAACAGACGGCTCCCGCCTGTTCGCCAGTGGCGTGTATAAATTACATAGCTGACAACTCCTTCCGGTTGCTGTGAAGCAATGATGCTTTGCATGTTTAAGTCGCCAATGATTTTGAGCCCGCATTATGCGGTCCTGAAACGGGCGACTTTTGTTGTGGAATGGGCCACAATGGTTTTGTTGTGGAATGATCCACAGAAAGGACAGCGTTTTGATGAATAGTGCAACACCCCAGAAGCCGCCGTCTCCCTGGCAGGATATCCCCTGGGAGAAATGGAACGACTGGCGCTGGCAGTTGAGCAACCGCCTCAACACTGTTGAAGACTTTCGCGACGTGATCAACCTGACCGAGAGCGAGATCGCGGGTCTCTCTGCCCCGGATCATTTTCGGGTTGACGTGACGCCCTATTTTGCCTCCCTCATGGATGCCGATGATCCCGACTGTCCGGTGCGCAAGCAGATTATCCCCACTGCGGCCGAACTGACTCCTTTTCAGGCGGAGATGGCCGACTCCTTGAGCGAGGACGCGCATTCGCCTGTGCCGGGTCTGGTCCATCGCTATCCTGACCGGGTGCTCATGCTGGTGACGACCCAGTGTGCGTCATACTGCCGCTACTGTACCCGCAGCCGCATTGTCGGCGATTCGTCCGCGACCTTCAGCCGCAGTGCGCACGATGCCCAGATCGACTATATCGCGCGTACGCCCCAGGTGCGGGACGTGCTCCTGTCCGGCGGCGATCCGCTGACGATTCCCCAGAGGGTGCTGGAAGATCTCCTTAGCCGCCTGCGCGCCATTCCCCACGTGGAGATCATCCGCATCGGTTCCCGCGTACCCGTCTTTATGCCCCAGCGCGTCACGCCGGACCTGGTGGAGATGTTGCGCCAATTTCATCCCCTCTGGCTCAACGTTCACTTTAACCATCCCAAGGAGATCACGCCGGATGCCGCCGCGGGCTTGGCGCGCCTGGCCGATGCCGGCATTCCCCTGGGCAATCAGAGCGTGCTGCTGGCCGGGGTCAATGATTGCCCCCACATCATGCGCGAACTGGTCCACAAGCTGGTCATGAACCGGGTACGGCCCTACTATCTCTACCAGTGCGACCTGGTCCATGGCGCGGGCCACTTTCGGACGCCTGTGGCCGTGGGACTGGAGATCATGGAGGCCCTGCGCGGCCACACGTCCGGTTATGCCGTGCCCACCTACGTCATCGATGCGCCGGGCGGCGGCGGCAAGATTCCCGTTGCGCCCAATTATCTGATCAGCCAGTCGGCCGATCGAGTGGTGGTGCGCAATTACGAAGGCTATATGAGCGCCTATACCCAGCCCCCGGAATACGCCCGCCACGATCCCGCAACGTGCGATGCCTGTCGCCGCCGACGCGGGGAAGCGGGCCAGGAGGGCGTCTCAGCGCTGCTGGATGGGCGTCAACTGGCGATTCAGCCCGAGGGCTTCCATGAAACCCATCAACGCCTCACAAAGGTGGATTGGGGTGAGGTGGAAGAAGAATTGGCAAGAGCTGCCGAATGAACCATCTGTTTTTCTTGCTGCAAAGGACAAGCGATGAACGTAGCCCTGTTAGCTAACCTAAAGAAAAATGCGCCCGTGTGGGAAGGCATGTCGCCCGATCAGTGGGATGATCTGGACTCGGAGAAGACCATTCAGGCGATTGCCGCCGCGCTGGAAAGTCATGGTCATCGGGTCACATTCGTGGAGGGCAATATCACACTCCAGGCCGAGCTGACCAAGCTCAAGCCCGATATCTGCTTCAATATTTGCGAGGGGCACTTCGGCGACGCGCGGGAGGCGCAAATTCCCGCGCTGCTGGAGATGATGCGCATTCCCTATACCGGCTCCAAGGTCCTGGCCCTGGCGTTGGCTCTGGACAAGCCCATGACCAAGCGGGTGCTGGCCTATCACGATCTGCCCACGCCGCCTTTTCAGACCTTCGAGCGCCTGACCGAGGAGTTGGACCCCAGCCTGACTTTTCCGCTCTTTGTAAAGCCCAGTCGGGAGGGGACGGGCATGGGTATCAGCGGCTCCTCTATCGTGCGGGACGAAGAGCAGCTGCGCGCCCAGCTGCGCGGGATATTCGAGCGTTATGACCAGCCTGCGCTGGTGGAGCATTTTATCGAGGGGCGGGAGCTGACCATGGGCGTGGTGGGCAATCTCATGTCGCCCGTGGCCCGGCGTATTCCTGATAACGATGAAGCGCCTCGGCTCTCCAAAGGACTCCACTTTTTCCCGCCTTTGGAGATCGATATGGGCAAGTATCCTGAGGAGGAGGCGGGTATTTACACCAATCGCATCAAGGTGGAGCTGGTGGATGATTTCTACTACATCTGCCCCGCACCTGTCGAGCCGGAACTTATAGAGGAACTGCGCTGGCTGACGGCCGCGGTCTTCCGGGTGACCGACTGCCTGGACGTGGCGCGGGTGGATTTCCGCCTGGACATGCACGACAACAACAAGCCCTATATCCTGGAGGTGAATCCTCTGCCCGGCCTGAATCCCGGCTATTCGGACCTCTGCATCGAAGCCGCGGCTGACGGCTGGAGCTATGAACAGCTCATCAACCGCATTTTGGATGAGGCGGCGGAGCGGTATGGATTGGTGGAATAGCCGTCCCCGCTTCCAGTGAATCCCGGCGGAAATAAGCTGACGGTTCCTGCCAGGGGTAGAAAGCTCTTATTTTCGCCGTGGTATTCATGCCGAACTGTACTAGTCTCGCTGCACGAGGCGCACCAGCACCACGAAGAGCAGCATCCCCAGCGCGCCCAGCGCGGCATAGAGCAGCTTTTCCTGCTGCTGCGCAGGAATGTACTCGTCGGCTAAATCTTTGGCCACGTCCCGGGCGACGGTGATGGCCATCCCCGCGGTAGAAGGCGCACCTGTCGGCGCGGACGGGCGGATCGTCGTATCCGCCTCCGTGCTGAAGGGAGCCTGACCGTTTTTTGCTTCCATCGCGGCTGCCGGCGCCTCCGGCTCCATGCGCAGCCGGATTTGCCTGTCCAATGCCTCCAGCCCTTGCCGGGTGAGGGACTTGGCCGTGCTGTCGATAATGCGCTGGCTGACGCCTGCAATGCGGCCGCCGATTTCCAAATCGCCCACATAGTCGAGGCGGGTCTGTTCGCCTACCTCCACCAGGTTCAGTTCCCCCGCCCCGTTGACGAAGCCGGGCGCGCCCTGGCCGTTGACCTTCATGACGTAGCTCTCAGGCTCATTCACGTCCTCCAGCTCAATCTTACCTTGAAACTTTCCCTGCACCGGCCCAATGCGCACGTTCATGCCGGCGCGATATTCGGTTTGGGAGACGCGCTCGATGCGGTCGCCCCCGGGCAGCGCTTTGGCCAGTACGGTCGGGTCCATAAGCGCCTCCCACACGACCGCGCGCGGGGCATCAAAAATGTGGCTGCCTGTCAGTTGCATGGCGGTGATCCTTTCTGAAAGATGGCGCGCGGGTTGATTGCCCGCTCATTGCCGACTTTGACGGATGCGCCAGAGCCGGGCCAGGGTTTCTTCGAGCCGTGCGGCCAATTGCGCGGGCTTATCGGTGGTGACGTCATCGTGATTGTCGAAGACCACATACGGCACGCGCACGTCATGAATTATGAGAAATTCGGGATCGCCTGCCGTCAGCTCGAACCAGTCCGTCCCGCCGTAGAGGCGGCGCAGCTTTTCGTCGGGCAGGCCATGTTCCAGGATGCTGTCGGGCCGGTCGGGGTTGAAGCGACGGCGGTTCTTGCGCAGGGATTCCTCGAAGGGCACATCTACGTACAGAATTGCGGCCTGCCGCAAAAGATCGGGTGATAAATGGGGAAAGGCCGCTGCGTAACCGCCGTGTTCCGTTCCCCGCGCGAACTCCACGATTGTGGTGTGCCGGGCGTAGTAATCCGGCCGGTCGCGCAGGAGCTTGCGGTATTCCAGATCGATGCGTTCTATGAGGAGATGCCATTGATACTCATGCAGAAAGTAGCCGTCTGCGTCCGTGTGCACGCGCGGCTCGCCCAGCTTTTCCGCCAGAATCGCGTCTTCCTCAAACCAGGTCCAGAGCATGGGGAAGTCATCAATAAACCCCAACTCGCCTGCGTGATAGCGGTCTCGGCGCTCACGGGGCGGGCAGCGCATGAGAAAGTCGATAATCTCGCTTTTGCCCGATGCCGGACGGCCGATAAGAATGATGATCTGAAAAGTGCGGTCGTTGGATGACATGGTACGGTTTTGGGGCTTACAGCGTCCGCTGGCGCAGGGCGGAGCTAAGATAATCCATGAGCGAGACGACTATGGCAATGGCAAGAATCTGCGCGCTGGCCGAACGGTAATTGAGCAGATTGATGTTTTGCTGAAGAAGGAAGCCGATGCCGCCGCCGCCTGCAAAGCCGATAATGGTGGACATGCGCACGTTGATGTCCCAGCGGTACATGGTAAATGAAATATAGGGCGGGATGATCTGGGGGATGACCGCATAGACGATCATCTGGAGCCGGTTGGCGCCTGTGGCCAGGATCGCCTCCAGCGGCCCTTCCATGATGCTTTCCACCTGCTCGGAATAGAGCTTGGCCAAGGCCGCAACGGTGTGGAGACCCAGCGCCAGCACGCCGGCAAAGGGGCCGATGCCCACCCACACGGCGAAGACGATGACCATGATCAGCGCCTCTACCGAACGCAGCGCATTGAGGATAGTCCGGGTCACGGTATAGACCACGTAGCCCGTGGGCAGGGATGCGTTATAGGGCGTCAAGGCCGCCACGCCCAGACCCAGGATGCCGCCGATTACGCCCGGCCAGAGAATGATGCTTCGCCAGTTGGTGATTTGGTAGAGCCATCCCACGCCCAGACCCAGCAGGATGAGGAGCACGGCCCCGGCCAGCGCCCCCAGGATCAGGTTGACGATTTTGCCGGTTGCCGGCGTAAAGCGTTCGGCGATCCACTGACCCAGGCTGCCGGCCACGCCCAGAAATAGGCCCGCGCCGATCAGCGCGCAGACTACCGGCAGCAGCAGGCGGATAATTCCTCCGATGTCGGCAACAAAATCGCCCACAAAATCAAAGAGACCCAAGCGCGTGGCCAGCCAGACGCCCGCGGCTTCCAGCAGGTCGGCTAAAAAGTAGGCCCCGGCCAGGACCGCAACGGCCATCACCGCGCCGGAGACGATTCGTATCAGGCTGTTGTCGCCTCGCTCTTCTTCTTCGCCGGCTCCGGGCAACGCCAGGCGCAGCCCGAGCCAGGCAACCGCGCCGGCTGCCAGCAGTCCGCCCAGACTAAAGAGCGGCTGGGCCGCGAGCAGGGCCGTCATCTCCTGCACCACTCCTGCAAAGCGTGCGCCCAGCCAAACGCCCGCGGGAGCAAGAATGATGCTCAGGGCTACGCTGGGGACAGGGCTGGTGACGGTGCGCATGAGATTTTGCGCGGCGAAGAAGCTGATAGGGATAGCCAATAACGTCCCCAGGGTTGTGGCCAACAGCGCCATGAAGACCGTCTCGATGATCTTATCGATGGTGTCCCGGCCGTTTTGGCTCAAATGGGGCCCGCCTACGTTGGTGCGGGTGATCGCACGCAGCATCTGGGCTTCGGCGTTGGGCCGATCCCGCAATTCTACGGTTGTCAGGAAGTGGCCGCCGCCGTCGGTTTCAATCCGTCCAATCTGGAGTGAGACGCCGCTGGGCGGAATAAAATTGAGGGGGCCGCTGGAGTTGGGGGCAAAGCCGAATCCCTCCACCGTTACTTCGCTGTTGGGATCGCCGCACGCGGGCGTGACGGTCATGTAGGGACCGGAAGCGGGCGCGACGGATGGGGCCGGCGGCTCGCCGGACGGACAGGGAACCCAGACCGGCGTTTCCACCGCCACTTCTTCCTGATCAAACTCGAAGAAGTTGGGGCGGGCCAGCGCGCGCAAAATCCGCGTCAACGATTGCTGGCGGTCCGGCGAGTCCAGTTCATCCAGATTGACCTGGGTGACGGAAAAGCCGTAGGCGTAAATAACCACGATGATGACTACAATCAATCCCGTCAGCAGCGAGTGAGTGAATCTGGGCATGGCGGGTCCTTAGGCCGAAGTTGCGGAGAGTAGCGGGGGGGCGGGGCGGCGAAGCAGCGAAGTAGCGGGATGACGAGCAGCGCTTGTCGCCTGCCGTTTGCTCTACCCCACCCGCTGCGCTTCTTTACCGTAAATATCCTTAAATTTTTCGTCGTCGATCTCAGCAGGCAGGCCGTCGAACATGAGCTTGCCTTCGTTGAGCGCGATGACCCGATCCGCGTATTCGTGAACCAGGTCCAGAAAATGAAGGCTGCACAGCACCGTGACGCCGTCGGTCCGGTTGATCTCGTCCAGGTGACGCATGATGCTGTGGGCGAGGACCGGGTCCAGACTGGCTACCGGCTCATCGGCCAGGATGACGTCCGGATCCTGCATGAGCGCGCGGGCGATGCCGACGCGCTGCTGTTGCCCGCCGCTCAGGTCATCAGCCCGGTCGTCGGCCTTGTCGGCCAGCCCGACCCGCTCCAACTGGACATGGGCCTTGGCAATGTCGTCCTTGGGGAAGCGATCGATCAGGCTCCAGATTGGGTTGACATAACCCAGGCGTCCGGCCAGCACATTGGTGAGCACGCTGGAGCGGTGGACCAGGTTGAAGTGCTGGAAAACCATGCCGATGCGTCGCCGGGCCCGGCGCAGTTCAGCGTCATTGGCCCCGGTCACGTCCGTGCCGTCCAGAAGGACGCGGCCCGACGTAGGCTCCACCAGCCGGTTGATGCAGCGCAGAAGGGTAGACTTGCCCGAGCCGCTCAGGCCGATGACGGCCAGAAACTCGCCTCGATTGACGTCGAAGCTTACGTCATCCAGCGCGCGGACTCGGTTGTCATAAACTTTGGTGAGGTGTTCAACGCGAAGAATAGGAGCCACGGCGATTGTCAACTTCAGTGGGGTTGGATAGAAGGCGGACGCAAGCAAATAATCTCCCAATCTCTCAATCGCTTAAATCTCTGCTCGGTGAAAAAGAGATTGGGCGACTGGAGATTGGGAGATTACCGGGTCTATTCGCCCAGGTCTTCCAGGGTGAGACCGGAGGCTTCGATCATGGCGCGGACTACGTCATATTCCGCGTCCGTGGCCGGGTTGATGCCGGTCCAGCCGTAGAAGTCCTGATTACCGATGGATTCGCCCCAGGCGTCGGTTTCGGCGAAGGCGGACAGGGCCGTGGCGATCTCATCCCTCAACTCGGCCGGGAAGTCGGGCGAGAAGGAGAGGGTGTCATTGGGAATGGCGTCGGAAAGGGTCAGAATTTTTACCTTCTGCACCACGTCCGGAGCCTCTTCCCGCAGGCTGGCCCGCGCGTCCAGGACGCGCCAGTCGCCGCACATCAACGCCGAACCGTCTTCATTGGGGGCGCAACTCTCCACCAGATCATCGGGAATATCCGGCTCGTCGCCCAGGGCCCAGGGCGCTTCGCCTTCGGGCTTCAGAGGCGGGCTGAAGAAGGTGCTGCCGAAGTCGGCTTCACCGTTATAGATGGCCCGGACGACGCCGGTATGGCCGCCGGCTTCCAGAGTTTCGCCGGGTTCAATGCCGTTGGCGTTCATGAGGGGCAAAATGGCCAGATAGCCGGAGGTGGAGCCGGCGTCAGGGTAGGCCCACTGCTTGCCGTTCAGGTCCTCCAGGCTTTGGACGTCGCCGTCCCGGGGCACGATGAGCTGGGCCCAGTAGACGTCTGATCCGAAGCGTACGGCCTTGAAAGCCACATCTACGCCGCAGAGCTGATTAGCCAGGACGTAGCCCAAGCCGGGAATAAAGCCCATGCTGTTGGTGGGCGAGGCGCACATCTCCTCAATGGTCGCGGCGTACGAGGTGGGCACGCTTACCTCAAAGTTGAGGCCCGTGGCTTCCTTGAGTGCGTCGGCCATCATTTGACCGCCGCTGACAATGACCTGGGCGTCCACTGACGGCACGAAGAGCACCTTGATGGGGTTTTCCTCGCTGCCGACGTCGGTGGCAGGCGCCTCAGCGGCCGCTTCATCGGCAGTCTCTTCCGCTGCGGGGGCGGTGGCTTGGCTGTCGGTGCTCGCTTCAGGCGTCACGGTAGCGCATGCGCCCAGCAGGGTCAGCAGCGCAGCCAGTAGGCCCAATGCCAATACCTTGCGCAAAGTTGTCATATTTCCTCCTGTTTTGGGTGGATGTCGGGTTGGAAAAGATTGATGAAGTCAGTCGGAAGTCGATCCCGTCCGATATTGTGGCTGTATGGTAGCGGTAATGGGAAGAGAATGCAAGGCGTAGAAAAGGGGCGGGGCGGCGGGGGGTGCGGAGTGGCGAATTGACGCGGATGTTGGTCGTCCGCGATAGGTAGGGAAGAGCCTCCGTACCCTTCCGCCGCCGGTCTGTGCTTCGGCGGGGCGTTACACATGCCGCAGGGCCTCGGCCGGTTCCCGCCGTGCGGCCAGCCAGGCCGGATAGAGGGAAGCTGCGAAAGCGATGAAGACCACGGTAACCATGCGCAGGAGGATCTGGGGCGTCTCCACGGCCGGGTAGAGGCGGTCGCCCATGAGCGCGCTGAATTCGCCCATGTCGCCCATGGCGCTGATGTCAATGCCGCCCGCGCGGTTGATGGCCCAGATGAGGGCCGTGCCCAGCAGCGCGCCGATGACGGCTCCGACCAGGCCGATAAACGCGCCTTCCAGCACAAATAGGCCCATAAGGCGGCGGCGCTTCATGCCCAATGCCGCGAGTACGCCCATCTCCCGCGTGCGTTCAAAGACGGCCATGAGCATGAGGTTGAGAATGCCGATGGCCGCAATGAAGAGAATGATGACGGCAAAGCCCTGCATATAACTTTCTTCCGTCTGCATGGCACGTCGCACACCCGGTTCCAGAGTCGCCCACGAGTCCACTTCGTAGGCGGGCAGCGCCGCACGTAGGGCCGTGATGACGGCCGTCTCTCCGCCGATTCGATCCAGGGTGACGGCAACTTCCGTTACCTGATCATGCAGGTCGTAGAGGCTCTGGGCTTCGGCCAGGGAGATGAAAACAGCGCTCTGTTCGGCTTGGGCTACGCCCAGGCTGTAGATGCCGATGATGGTCATGGTGCGCTGACGCATCGTTGCGTGCTTGCCCTTGCCCAGCAGCGTCACCCGATCACCTATTCCTGCTTCCAGGCGTCGAGCCAGCGCTTCTCCCACGAGGACGACGTCGCCGTCGCCCGGCTGCAGAAAGCGCCCGGCTGTGACGTGCTCAGCTTGCAGGCTAAAGGAGGCTTCGACCGCCGGCTCAATCCCCGTGATGACGACGGGATAGGAGCCCTCCCGGCTGGCGATTAGGCCGCCGGTTTGGATGCGTCCGCCCGCGGCCACGACGTGGGGCAGATCGGGGTCTGCGCGGGCCGCGAAGTCGGCAATAGCCTGCACTACTTCGTCCGCGTTATCCAGGGGCAACAGGGGAAGACGATTGGCCTTGACCCGATAGCCCGGCGCATGGATCTGGATGTTGCCGCCGTAGAGCCGAACGGCATTGCCGTACATGGTGTCGTCCAGACCGCCGTAGAGGCCGTCAAAGAAGAGCAGCAGGAGGAGGCCCAGTACAATGGCGGTCAGGGCAATGCCCGTCCGCCGCCAGTTGCGCCACAAATTGCGCCAGGCCAGTTGGAGGGATTTATCCATTGGGGCGAATAGTTTTCTCCGGCTGGAGTGTGAACCCGGCCTTACTCCGTCCGCACGCTCACGTCCGCGCTCATGCCCCAGCGCAGGGCGGGCGGTTGTTCATCCAGCGTCACGTCCACGGTGTAGACTACGTCCCCGCCGATGATGTCGGCTTGGGGCGCGATACGCGCGACGCGCCCGGGAAGATTAGCGTTGAGGGCTTCTACATAGACGGAAGCTTCCTGACCGATCGCCACCCGGGCCACGTCCCGCTCGCTCAGGTCGGTGGTGATGACCTTCATTTGGGAGAGATCGGCCAGGGTCAGAACCGGGACGCCGGGTTGGCTCATTTCGCCCTGGTTGATGGTGCGTTCGGTTACCGTGCCGCTGAAGGGCGCCGTGAGCTGGGTGTTGGCCAGTTCGGCCTGCGCGCTCTGGAGTTGCGCCTCTGCCGTGCTGACTGCGGCGGCCGCGGCGGCCACGGCTTCATCGCGCACGCCGGCGGTGAGCAGGTCCAGTTGGGCCTGGGCCGCGCGCACCTGGGCTTCAGCCGCGGCAATTTGGGCATCGGAACCGGGAGTAAGCAAGCGTTCCAGCGCGGCTTCGGCCTGGCGGACCCGGGCCTGAGCCGCGGTTGCGGCGTCCGCGTCCGGCCCGGCGAAGAGCGCGTCATAGCGGGCCTGGGCGGCTTCCATGTTGTTGGTCGCCTCCTGCAATTGGCGGCTTTGGGGAAGCGCGCCCGCGTCATTGCGCCAGCGTATTTGGTTATAGGCCGTCTGGGCCTGCTGAAGCGCGGCCCGGGCGTTGCTCAGCGCAGCCTTGGCGGCAATCTCTTCTTCCGTGCGCGGGCCGTCGTAAAGTTGGCCGCTTGCAGCTCGGGCTGCGGTCAGTTCCGCCTGGGCCGCGGCGACTTCTTCCGCGCGGGACGGCTCGCTGACCTGGGCCAGCTGCGCACGTGCCGTGTCCACCTGGGCCTGGGCTGCGGCGATTTCCTGCTCTCGGGGGCCGGCTGCCAGGGCCGCTAATTGGGCCTGGGCCTGGAAGAGCTGGGCCGCGGCCGCGGCCACACCGGCCTGGGCGGCCGCGTCATCCAGCGCGATGAGCAGCGCGCCTGCTTCCACCTCATCGCCCACGGCCACGGCCGCCATCTTGACCCGGCCTGCGCCGGGAAAGGCCAGCGTCGCCTCCTGGTCGGGCACAATCTCGCCCGAAGCGGTCACGTCGCCGCTTTGTTGGGTAAATGCCGCCGTGGGTGCGGCGGCTGCGCCGGACGCGCCGAAAACGGGCGTCGGAATGGGCGCCTCCGCCCTGCTGCACGCACTAACGATCAATGCGGCGAGGAGCAGCAATCCTCGCCCTGCTTTACGGGACATGACGTTCCTCTCTGTTGCAATCTGGTTACTACAGCCTTCGGGAGTTTCCTTTCCGAAGGAGCCTGCATAGATGCCAAACCTGTTCAATCCGTTTATGAACTCGTCAGGATGATCTCTTCCGCTTCCGGTGTCAGGGGCGTGATCTCCGCAATGGCGGCCTCAGCGTTGACGTCATCCACGACCTGACCGTCGCGCAGGGTGACGATGCGCCGCACAAAAGACATGACCCGGGGATCGTGGGTGGCAAAGACGAAGGCTGTGCCCGTCTCCTGATTCAGCCGCTGCATGATGCCCATGATTTGCTCGCCATTGGCCGTGTCCAGATTGGCCGTGGGCTCATCAGCCAGGATGATGGCGGGGCGAGAGGCCAGGGCCCGGGCCACAGCCACGCGCTGCTGCTGGCCGCCGCTCATCTGGTCCGGTCGATTGTCGGCCCGGTCAGCCAGGCCCACGGCATCCAGCAGGTGCATGACCCGCTCCTTGCGTTCCTTGCCGCCCACGCCGGTGAGGAGGAGGGGCAGCTCCACGTTTTCGTATGCGCTGAGCACCGGCACCAGGGCGAAAAATTGGAAGACGAATCCGATCTGCTGGCTGCGCAGGTCGGCCCGCCGATTGGCGCTGAGCTTGGTCACGTCCTGGCCGTTGATGAGAACCGCGCCCCGGTCCGGCTTGTCCAGGCAGCCGATCATCTGGAGCAGCGTCGTCTTGCCCGAACCGGACGGCCCCACCAGCGCCGTAAATTCGCCCGGCTCAATGGTCAGGCTGACGCCATCCAGAGCTCGGGTCTCCGTCTCGCCGACTTGATAGGTTTTTACCAGATCATTTACTTGAATAATTGCCATAATCTTCCCATCTCCCCTATCTCAATCTTCAATCTTCAATCTTCAACCCTCAACTACCCCCGCAACGCCTCCGCCGGCTCCATGCGTCCGGCAAACCAGGCCGGATAGAGAGAGGCGATCAGCGTAAAGCCCAGGGTTGCGACGGAGAGCCAGAAGGTCATGCCGGCATCGAACGTGGCGTGCATGGATGTGCCCAACGCCATGCCCTCCACGGATGCGCCCACATCGCCGATGTAGATGCCGTTGCGCGCCAGGTAGGCGACTCCTACCCCGCCCAGGGCCAGGCCGATGGCCACGCCGAAGAGTCCGATGATGAACGCTTCCAACACGTACATGAACATGATCTGGTTGCGCTTCATGCCCAGGGCGGCCAGGATGCCCATCTCCCGGATGCGCTCAAAGACCGCCATGAGCAGCGTGTTGGCCAGAACCACGGCCACAATCAGCAGGACGATGGCGTACATAATGTTGTAGATGACCTGTCCCGTGGAGAGCAGGTCGATAAGCGTGGAATTGAGGTCCCGCCAGGTGAGCCGCTTCAGCCCCGAACCGCTCAACGCAGCTGCGACCCGGTCCGCGTCATGCTGGTCGTGGAGCATGACGACAATCGCGCTGGCGTGGCCGTCGGTGAGGGTAAGGGCCTGGGCCTTGTCCAGCGTCATGAAAAGGGTGGACTGATCGTAGGCGGGAATGCCCGTGGAAAAGATGCCCCGGATGGTGAATAAATCTTCTTGCGGCTCGCCGTTAGAGTCAACGGCAGAGACGCTGATTTGCTGGTTGAGGGAGAGACCCAGCTCATCCACCAGCCGTTGCCCCAGAAGAATGCCGTTGCGATCTGCATCGTCCAGAAAGGAGCCCGCCACAATCGCTTCGCGGATGGGATCGTGAAAGGGCGATGCGGTCTCAATGCCGAAAAGCTTGAGGCTCGCCGACTCGTCCGCGGTATCGACGATGGCGCTGCCCCAGAGCACAGGAGCGGCCGTGACTACTTCCTCCATGCCGTCCACAACCGCCGCGATTTCATCGGGGTTATCGATCAGGTCTTCCCACTTCAGGCTCACCTTGTCGCTTTCATACGACTCGGCGCGCAGTTGCAGGTGGCCGGTTTCCAGACGGATGTTGTCTTCCAGCGCCTGGTCGTAGACGTCGGCGATCAGGCCGCTCATGATGACGGTCAGCGCCAATCCCATGGCCACTGCGATCATGGTGAAGAGGGTCCGTCGTCGATTGCGCCCCAAATCCCGGAAGGCGATGGTGAAAAGTTTTCCGAATGCCATGCGGTACTCCTTCAATGAGGAATGAGTAAAAAGTAATGAGTGACCCGACACCGCCCTCCCGGAATGCTTACTCGTTGCTCGTTACTTATTCCTCATTACGCTACACATAATGCAGCGCCTGGGCCGGCTCTCTGTGTACGGCCTGCCAGGCCGGGTAGAGGGAAGCCAGCGCGGTGATGAAGATAACGGCCACACCCCGGTTGATCACGTTAGTCAGGGTGATGCTGGGGTAGAGGCGATCGCCCATGAGCGCGGTCATTTCACCCATTCCTTGCGTATAGCTCAGATCGATGCCGCCCATTTGGTTAATGAGGGCCATCAGCCCCATGCCCAGCGCCCCGCCCAGAATGGCCCCCAACAGGCCAATGAGCGAGCCTTCCAGGACAAAAAGGCCCATGAGCTGACGCCCCTTCATGCCCAGCGCCGCGAGCACGCCCATTTCCCGGGTGCGCTCGAAGACGGCCATGAGCATGAGGTTGAGGATGCCGATAGCCGCGATAAAGAGGACGATGAAGCCGAAAATGCTGGTGAATGCCGCCTTGGATTCCATGGCCTCGCGGATTTCGGGCCGCAGGGTAGCCCATGAATCGACTTCGTAGCCCGGCAGTTCGGACTTGAGGCGCGGAACAATCTCATCTTCCCGGCCGGTCTGACTCAAGGTGATGGAAACTTCGGTCGCCTCTCCCCGCAGGTTGTAGAGACTTTGGGCCTCGGCCAAAGACATGTAGACCATGCCCTGTTCCGCTTCCTGCATATTCAGATCGTAGATGCCGATAACGGTCATGGTGCGCTGGCGCATGGTCTCGTTCTTGCTCTTGCCCAGCAGCGTCACCCGATCATCGACGCCGATCTCCATGAGGTCGGCCAGCCCCTTGCCGATGAGGATCACATCTCCGTCGCCCGGTTCCAGAAAGCGTCCAGCGATGATGTTCTCGGCCTGGAGGCTGAAAGGCGCCTCAACATCCGGCTGAATGGCCGTGATGCTCACGCTGAAAGAGCCTTCCCGGTTGGTGATGAGCCCGGCGGTGTTGATGCGCTTGGCCGCGGCTATGATGGGCGACTGCGCGTCCGCCAGTCGCACGCCAGACGCCGCTACTTCCGGCGGCTGGGTCAGAATGGTCTGCACCACCGCGTCCGCGTCATCCAGCGGCAGGAGAGGCAAGCGATGGGCCTTCTCCCGATAGCCGGGTGCGTGGATCTGAATGTTCCCGCCGTAGAGGCGCACCGCGTTGCCGAACATGGCCTGGTCGGTGCTCTGGATGATGCCGTCGAAGAAGAGCAGCAGCGCCAGCCCCAGTACGATCGCCGTGAGCGCAATGGACGTACGTCGCCAATTCCGCCACATGTTCCGCCATGCCAACTGTAATGATTTACTCATCAGACTTGTCTCCTTTCCCCTTTCTACCCGCCGCCTGGTTTAGTCCGTGAACCAGCGTAGCGTCGTGTCCAAATCAAAGATATGCAGCGATCCGGTCGGCGCGGCCAGCAAGCGCTCGATGGCCTGTTCATGCGCCTCTACCTGCCGCTGGACGACCGCTGCCATATCCGGAGGCGGATTGAGCAGAAGCGCCGCGATTTCTTCCGACAGGTGCTGTCCGATGCGCAGCAGGATTTCGGCCGTTTCATTCACGTATCCGGCGGCGAAAACGCCTTCCGCCACGCCTTGTTCAATAATCGTCGCCAGCATGGGCGCGATCCGCTCCAGGCTTGAGTCGATAAACGCGTGGCGCAAGACAATATTTTCATCCAGGTAATAAGCTGTCAGTACCTGGAGCAGCAACTCCTTGCGCTCGACTTTCCATTGGCCGATGGTCAGGAAGAAGCAGGTGAATTTTTCCTGTGCGTTCATCTCCGTATCTGCAACCAGCGGCTCCACCAGGACCAGGGTCTGATCCGTCAGGCGCGCTACCAATTCCTGCAGCAATGCCTGCTTGGAGTCGAAATAGTGATAGAAGGTCCCCTTGGCAATGTCGTTCGCCTCCAGAATGTTGCGGATCGACGTTTGCTCGTAGCCTTTTTGGTAGAAGAGCTGCTGGGCGCTGGCGAGGATTTCGCTGCGCCGCACGTCATGCTCCTTGACGATTCTTGCCATTGTCGTGGTGATCTCCCCGCCTGTGACCGACTGCCGGTCGGTTGCGTGGAACCAGTATAAGATGAACTGCCCTCCCTGTCAAGCATTTCGGGTTTATTTTGGGCGTATTTTATGCCGGAGGCGATCATGCCGCTCTTAAAGAGGCGTTCCGGAAATAGGCCAATCCGTCTTGGACGACAGGAGAGACCGCGGCTTATTCCCCGAATGCGGCGAGATACCACGGCGTTTGCGAATTTTCTCTGGAAGCGCCGGGCGCCGGCCTACCCGCATGGGCGTTCCCGGAGCCCATATTTTTTGCGTTTGGCTGATTGCCGGGCAGGTGATATACTCTGCCCGGACTGGAGACGGGTAGTCAGAAGCAGCGTTCCGTCTTCCGTATCTGCGCCAGATTTATGCGTTTGGCTCCGACTCGATTCCTTCGGCCAATCGCACCTCTGATTTTATCATCTCTCCCGGCGAGTCTGTCGGTTCATGCGCATTATCTCATTGATGCCGGGGCAATACCCGCCTGTCAACGCTGTTGATATATCCGTCTCTTCTGCGCTATGACGCTTGGCTTGGCGGTGCAGCCAATTCGGTCGTATTTACTTCTCATCTTCATATTTATTGTTGTTGAACTGTGCAATCTTGCACGCCACACACTTACAAGGAGAAACCTATGTCTTCAAGCAAGTCTATGCGATGGCTTATCACCGTCCTGGTTCTTATGCTCGCGTTGGTCATCAGCGCCTGCGGCGCGCCGGCCGCGCAGGAGACCGTGGGGGATGCGCCTGCGGCAGAAGAGGCCCCGGCCGATGCTGCCGCGAGCAGCGATGCCGCGGCCGAAGAAGCGCCCGCAGAAGCCACGGAAGCGCCTGCCGAAGAGGCGAGCGGAGACGCGGCGGCCGCCGAGGGCGACGTCATCAAGATTGGTGCGCTGGCTCCCCTCTCCGCGCCCGGCACGGTAGTCGGCGGCGAGGCCATGGTTGACGCCATGCGCATTGCGGCCGACGAGATCAACGCCAACGGCGGTCTTCTGGGCCGGCCGGTGGAATTGGTTATCGAGGATTCGGAAGGTCTGCCCGAGCGCGGCACCGCGGCCATGGAGAAGCTCATCAACCAGGATCAGGTTGTCGCGGTGGGCGGCGGCTATCACAGCTCCGTGGGCGTGGCGGCTAAGGAAGTGGCCCACGACAACGGCATCCCCGTGGTCTTCGCCGAAACGTGGAACGACACCATTACCAGCGCCATGTACCCCGAAATTTTCCGCATTGCGCCCCTCAATTCCGAGGTGACTGCGGTGGATCTGAACTGGCTGACCAGCCTACCGTATGAGATTGGGAACGTGGTCATCCTGACCGAAAATACCGACTACGGCATTCCCGCGGCCCAGGAGACGGCCGCGGGCCTGGAGGCGGCCGGCATTGCGTCGGAAACCTTCCAGACCGATATCGGCACCCAGGATTTCTCGGCCATCATCGATCGTATCCGCGCTCAGAACCCCGACTTTATCCTGGTGCTGAACACGGGCGAGGCGGGCTTTAACTTCCAGCAGCAGGCTGCCGAGCAGGGAATCGGCCCGCAGGATGTGCCCATGCTCTGCAACCAGGACGGCCTGGAGAGTAACGCCTACTGGACCAATGTGCCCGACGGCAACCTTTGCTTCCTGCGCCGGGTCGGTCTGCCGGTTGAACTCTATAACGATGTGGCGAAATCCTTTGTAGAGCGCTACGTGGAGCTTACGGGCAAGACCACGGCCGAATCCTACGCGCTGGAAGCGTATGACTCCATCATGATCATCGCCCAGGCCATTGAAGAAGCCGGCTCCACGGACCCGGCAGCCATCATCGATGCGCTGGAAAATATCAGCTACGAAGGCGCCTTGGGCACCATCACCTTCCCGGTGAACAGCAAGAATACGCCGGAGCAGGCGGGTATGGATCCCAAATGGTGGCATCAATTCCCGGATCCGGCCATTACCATCGTGCAGTATCAGGAAGAGGGACAGGACTCTCTGGATGCGCCGGTGGTCTTCCCGGAGATTTACCAGACCGGCGATCTGGTCTGGGTGACTGCGGAATAACCCCGCTCGTTGCATGAACCATCTCAGGCCGCCTCTCTGCGGGGCGGCCTGAGATTTTCTGCTCCGCGGGTATGGTCCAACTGTTTATTGTTTCCGTCGGGGTTCACGCCCCATATCCCCTCATGAAGGTTCAGGCCCATGGCCAATCAACAAATTTTTCTTCTGGCGTTGCTGTGGGTTGTGTTTTGGGGCGCAATCGGCAGTCTGTTTACGCCGCGCATCTACAGTCGCAAGGACCTGGATATCTCCCGCGCGACGTTAGGCGGTGCGCTCGTGGGCGCTGCGCTGGGCCCCATTGGTCTTATTCCCCTGTGGATTTATACGCCCCGCTTCACCAATCGTATTTATGCCGCTGCATCCATTATCGTTTTGGGCATCCTTATTCTCGCCTTTGCCCGGGCTTATCCGGATAACCTGTGTGTCAGCGACGGCGGATTTGTGGCGTCCCAGGTCACAAACGGAATTGTGATCGGTCTCATCTATAGCCTGATGGCGCTGGGGCTTACCCTGATCTACTCGATTCTGGGCATCGTGAGCTTTGCCCACGGCGAGTTTTACATGGTCGGAGGCATGGTCGTCTACTTCATGAGCGCATCGACGCTCTTTGGCCGGGCCGGCGCTTGGGTTTGGCTTCTGGGCGCGGCCGTCGTTACCTTTGTCATCGGCGCGATTTTCGAGATCCTCTTCTTGCGACCCATGGGCGAGGGCAAGATCGAGCGGCCCAAGGAGTACGCGATCCTGGTGACCTTTGGGCTTTCCTTCTTTCTCCAGTATCTGGTTCAGGGTCTGGCGGGAGCCAATCCCGTAAAGGCGCCCCGCTTTTTCGATTTTCCCGTCATCGAATTGCCCAATGCGGAGGATCCGTACCTCATTAAAACCACCGCGGGCAATCTGCGTCTCTTTGATGCTGTTTCCATCCCCAATACCCGCTTCGTCTCCGCGATGATCTCTGTTCTCCTGCTCTTTGCCCTCCTCTTCTTCCTCTATCGCACGTGGACCGGTCGTGGTCTGCGCGCGGTGAGTGAGGATCGTCAGGCCGCGTCGGTGGCGGGCATCAACCCCTACCGCATGAATACCCTGGCCTTTGCCCTGGGCGGCATGCTGGCGGGCCTGTCGGGCGCGACCCTGGTTCAGGTCTTCACCTGGCTGCCCCAGGTGGGCATCCCGGCCGCGGCCCGCTCTTTTGTCATCATTGTATTGGGTGGTATGGGCTCCTTGCCCGGCGCGTTTGTCGGCGGCATTATCGTCGGTCTGGTGGAGGCATTGGGCGCGGGCTGCGTGCCTGATCCCGCTCGGGCCGCGGCCTATATCCCGGCTTACGGTATGATCATCCTGACGCTGACCTTGCTCCTCAAACCGACGGGCCTGTTCGGGAGGGAGCTATGATGAAGCGCTCCACCCTCTTGCGGATCGGGCTGCCGGCCGCGCTGGCGTTTTTGTTGCTTATTGCGCCGCTCTGGATCGGCGGTTCCCCTTATATCATGCACCTGGCCATCACCGCCTTCTATTACGCGATCCTGGCTGCGAGCTGGTCGCTCCTGGCGGGATATGCCGGGCAATTCTCTTTTGCCCACATGAGCTTCATGGCCATCGGTGCGTATGCAGCCGCGCTCTATGGAACCTATATCCGCATCACCACCGTCGCGACGGAAACGTGCCGGGAAATCCCCTTCTTCGGGCGCTGGCTGGTCATCCTCGATCCCATCGGCATCAGCCAGAGCAGCCAGACAAACTGTCTGGACCTGGCCCGGCAGACCATGCCCGCGGGCTCCATGATCATCCAGCCGTCGATTTGGTGGGGCCTGCTTTTCGGGGTTGTTGCCGGCGGACTTTTCGGCCTGCTTATCGGCGCACTGGTCTTGCGCCTGCGCAGCACCTATCTGGCCCTCTTCACCATCGGCTTTTCGGAGATTCTGCGCGCGGTCATCAGCGCGGAGATCGACATCACCCAGGGCCAAAGCGGGCTGGAAATGGCGCCGCTTTTTCCCAACGGCATTACCTTATTCGGCCATAGCTACAGCGCTTCGGACAAGATTCCGCCCTATTACGTCATGCTCGCCCTCTTTTTGGTTATCATGCTCATTCTGAGCTGGGTGGTCAGTTCCCGCATCGGCCTGTTTATTCGGGCCATCCGCGAGGATCAGGAAGCGTCCGCCGCGCTGGGCGTGCACGTGGTGCGCTACAAGGTGCTGGTTTTTACCATCACGGCCATGATGGCTGCGGCCGCCGGCGTGATTCAGGGCCACTACATCGGGATTATTACGCCCAACATCCTCATCATTCTGCAGATGAGTTTGGTGATTGCCATGGCCGTCATCGGCGGGCTGGAGAATATCTACGCCGCGGCCATCGGCGCGGTCATCCTGCTCTTCGGCCTGGAACTCCTGCGCAACAGTTTCACCATCGGCCCGGTCACCATCGATATGACCACATGGCGGCTGGTGGCTTTCGGCCTGGTGCTCATGATTACGCTGCGCTTCTTCCGCAACGGCCTGATTTCACC
Organism: Caldilineaceae bacterium; assembly: GCA_020433455.1. GTDB lineage: Bacteria > Chloroflexota > Anaerolineae > Caldilineales > Caldilineaceae > JAGRCP01. The sequence continues at coordinate 25,277 of JAGRCP010000032.1, forward strand.
CCTCATCGATCGGGTCATGCGTCGGAATGTGGCCCGGGAGACCGTGGCCCTGCGCAACGCCGCCACGGCCGCGGCTACGCCTACAGCCACGACAGCCGGGGAAGGAGGCAGCGATGAGTAAGCAAGGCGATATGCAGCAGGAACTTGCGCTGGATGTGAATCATCTGTTCAAAAACTTCGGCGGCTTGCAGGTCCTGTCTGACGTCAACTTCAAAATCCGGGGACCGGAGCTGATCGGCCTTATCGGCCCCAATGGCGCGGGCAAGACGACCCTGACCAACATTCTGGACGGGGCGCTCAAGCCTTCCGGCGGCACGGTCTACCTCAACGGCAAGCGTATCGATACCCTGCCGCCTTATCTGGTAGCCCGGGCCGGGCTGGGCCGCACATTCCAGGTGACCCGGGCTTTTCGCCGCATGACGGTTATGGAGAATCTGCTGGTTCCGGCCATGGCCCTCCACGCCACGGCCTCGCGGCGTGAGTTTGAAGAGAAGGCCCGGGAAGTGCTGGATTTTCTGACCATGAGCCATCTGACCAATGAATACGGCCGGGCGCTATCCGGTGGTCAGCAAAAGCTCCTGGAACTGGGACGCCTGCTCATGCTGGATCCCCGGATCGTGATTCTGGATGAGCCTTTTGCCGGCGTCCACCCCCGCCTCATGGAGATTATCTACGAGTGGATCTATCGGGTGAATGACGAGGGCAAGGCCATCATCCTCATCAGTCACGATATGGAGACGATCTTCACCCTGAGCAAGCGTCTGCTGGTTCTCAATTACGGCGATCTCATTGCGGACGGCGATCCCGACGTAGTGAAGGACGATCCGTTGGTGAAGGCGGCCTATCTGGGCGAGGATGAACCAGCGCCTGCTTCTCCTGCCGGGCCGGAATCCGCCAAGTTCGCCCTGCCCACCCGGCAGCCGGGCCAGGATGATTCGGCCGACGACGAGGAAGGACGCGTAAATGCTTGACATAATTGATCTCTACGTCGGCTATTACCGCGACCTCAATATTCTTCAGGGCGTTAATCTGACGGCCGGAGAGGGCAAGATTACCACCATTCTGGGGGCCAACGGCGTGGGTAAATCCACCTTGCTCAAGGCTATCTACGGTTTCCTCAAACCCAATAGCGGTAATATTCTGCTGGACGGCCAATCCGTCATCGGCGTGCCCACCCATGAGCGTATCGGCCGGGGATTGGCCTACATTCCCCAGCAGCCGGGCGTCTTCCGCCATATGTCGGTGGAGGAGAACCTTCTGGTGGGCGCATGGACCTTCCGCAATGACAAGGCGCGCATCCGTGAGAAACTGGAAGAGAATTACGCGCGCTTCCCGATCCTGCGTGAAAAGCGCAAGCAGATGACCGGCGAACTCTCCGGCGGTCAGCAGCGCATGATCGAGATCGGCCGTACCCTCATGACCGATCCCAAGGTTATTCTGGTGGATGAGCCCACCGCCGGGCTGGCCAAGCTCCTCTCGGAAGAGGTCTACCAGATGTTGACGGACCTGCGCGACCGGGACGACCTAACCATTCTCCTGGTGGATCAGGAGATTCGCGAAGCGCTCAAAATTGCCGATTACGTTTACGTGCTGGAGCTGGGGCGCAACAAGTTTGAGGGCCCGGCTTCCGAGTTTGTGGATTTGGAAAAGGCTTTCTGGGTGGGATAGGCGATTGTCGGTTGGAGATTGGATGACTGGTGATTAGAGATTGGCGCTTTTTGCCAGCTATAATCCACTAATCTCTCAATCTCCAACCTTTTTATCACACCGCCTAAGGAGCTACCGATGTCCCAGCCGGCCGTTGTTCCCTTTGAACTTACTCCTGCCATCAGCAGGTCGTTGCGTCCCTCTCCCACCCTCTACCTCAACGAACGGGTCAACCAGATGTGGGCCGACGGTGAGACGGTCTATCACCTGGGCTTCGGCGAATCCCGCTTTCCCGTGCATCCCAAAATTCAGGCTGCCCTGCGCGCCAATGTGCATCAGAAGAGCTATCTGGCCGGTCAGGGCCTGGCTGAACTGCGTGGGGCCGCGGCCGATTTCTACAGTCGCCACATGGACGCAACCATCACGCCGGCCCAGGTGATCATCGGTCCGGGCAGCAAGTCCATCATCTACGCGACGCAGATGGCGCTGGACGCCGACCTAATCCTGCCCACGCCCTCCTGGGTGAGCTATGCGCCCCAGGCCGATCTTCTGGGCAAGCCGGTTTATCACGTTCCCTCGTCGTCCGATGACTTCTACGATCTGGACATGGAAGCGCTGGATGCCACCGTGCGCCGGAGCCAGGGGCGCAACAAGATGCTCCTTATCACCAGTCCCAATAACCCTACCGGCCTCATGCTCCGTCCCGACTTTCTGCGCGAGCTGGCCGACTACTGTCGCGCCCAGGGCATCGTCGTGGTGAGCGATGAAATTTATGCGCTGGTTCCCCACGCCCATGCTGAACACGTCTCCATCTCGCGTTACTATCCGGAAGGGACGGTCGTGCTGGGCGGGTTGAGCAAGCACCTCTCTCTGGGCGGATGGCGGGTCGGCGTGGGGATCGTGCCGGCTCATGAAGCCGCGGCCCGGCTGATGATGGCGCTGCGCGTCGTGGCCGGGGAAATCTGGTCTACGCCTACGGGCCCGGTTCAGTATGCCGCCATTACCGCGTTTAGCGGCGATCCCGAAATCGAGGCGTATATCGCCGAGTGCCGGGACCTCCACGAGATTCGTACTCAGTACATCTGGCGCGAACTCACAGCCCAGGGCTATCGCATTAAGCAGCCCGATGGCGCCTTTTACATGCTGCCCATCCTCAACGGGCAGCGGGACGCATTGGCGCGCCTGGGCGTGAGCACGTCTACGGAACTGGCCGCCTACCTATTGGACAATTATCAGATCGCTGCCTTGCCGGGAACGGCCTTCAGCGCACCGGAAGCGGAGCTTTGCCTGCGCCTGGCTTCCAGCTATCTGGACATGGAGACGGACGCCAAGGCCGATGAGATTCTGGCCGCTTATCGCTCGGGCGTGGATGCCGACACGCTCATGCGCGACCATCATCCCGCTACCAACGCGGCACTGGCCCGCTTCGGGGATTTTATGGCCGCCCTTGGATGACGCCGCCGAATGCGTGATGTCCCTCTGCACGAGGGGCGTCACGCATTCGACAACCGCATAACTTTCGGTCGCCCCTCCTGACTTCCTCATACTCTCTTATGCTAATCTTCATAATCTCTGAACATTTCGTACGTATCGTATGCGGGCGAAGTGTGATAGACGCGATTATGCACCTGTATGATATCAGATAAGAGAGGACAATAAGACCAATGTTTCGTCGCCAACTGCTTGTAATTTTGAGCGCTTTGATAATCGGGGTGATCGTTGCCGGCTGCACCGCAACCCAAACCGCGGCCCCCGCCGCCAACGCCGACGCGTCAACCGCAACCGAGGAGCCTGCCGCTGCGGAAGCGAGCCCGGTCGGGGATGAAAGCAGCACGTCCGAAGAAGCAACCACAGTGGAAACCCCAGCAGAAACCGGGGCGGAGCCGGCTGCTGCCGATAATGAAGCGACCGTCATGACCAAGATCAATCTTAACGACATGACGGCTGAGGAATTAGAGGCAACGATTCCGGATTTCGGCAGCCGTATGGTGCGGGAATTTTTTGAATATCAGCCCTATGTCAGCATCCTGCAATTCCGCCAGGAGATCGGCAAGTATGTGGATGATGCGCAGGTCGCCCAATATGAGGAATACGTCTACGTGCCGATTGACATCAATGAGTCCGACGCCGCAACCATTGAGCAGATTCCCGGGGTTGACGCGACTGCCGCCCAAGCGCTGATCGACGCCCGCACCTATGGCTCAACGGACGCCTTTCTGAGCAAATTGGCCGAGGTGGCGCCTGATGCCGATCCCGCAGTTGCAACGGCTTATCTGGCCGGAAACTGACCCTATTTTGATTCGTCTGACATCCTTGCTCGGCATCATCAGGCAGTGAACGGAGAGGAACCCAGCTATGAGCGCCAATGTTGTTACCTCATCATCCCGGGAAAAGCAGATCCCGGCATCGGCCTTGGTCGAACGATTTCACCGCTTTCTGCTGATCGTCTCTGCACTCCTCTGCGTGGGGACGCCTGTCGAGCTTTGGCTGGCGGACCACTACGAGAGTCCGCCGCAGATGATCCCCTTTGCGCTTTGCCTGATCGGACTTATTGTGATTTTGTGGGTAGTCTGGAAACCGACAGGCGCCGCGGTGAAAACGTTGCGCTGGGTTTCACTTCTGTTGCTTGTGGGGAGCCTTTTCGGCGGTTATGAACATCTGGAGGGCAACATCGAGTTTGCCCGGGAGATCCAGCCGAATGCTCAACTGGCCGACATTTTCTTTGAGGCATTGAAAGGAGCTGACCCGCTGTTGGCTCCGGGGATTCTCGGCCTGACGGCCATATTGGCTTTTGCCGCTACCTACCATCATCCGGCCCTGCAATCCAAGTAACCGTCTGCTTTTTAGCGGCTTCTTGTCTCGGCTGCTCCTGGGAGCGCCAAGCTTCAACTCGGCAAGGTTTGCCGGACTGGAGTCCGGCGCTCCCAGGAGCAGCCTGCAATCGCTTCGGCATTGCCGATGACGATTCTACTTCACTACTCCGCCGCTTCGCTTACCCCGCTACCCCGCCTCACCGCCGCGGTTCTCCCTCCACAAATTCCTGCAACGCATCCATCGCGCCGTCCAGCTTGGCCTGTTGACGCGCGGCCAGGAGGCGCAATCCGTATGCGGGCCAGCCGTGGTAGGCGTGGCGCGCGGTCAGGAGCGTGCCGCCCAGGCTGTTGCGCAGGGTGAAGCTATGCACAGCGATGAGCCCGCCCGCGCTGCTTTCCCAGACCGCGGTGGAGTTGAGCGCGACCATGCGCAGCGTGGCCCGGGTCGTGGTTACGGCGTTGAAGAGACTGCGGTGGCGCAGCTCGAAGCTGGAGCCTTCCCGCCAGGGCTCGCCTTCCACCCACGCGGCGGACAGCACCTCCTCATTCCAGCGCGGCCAGTCGCGCAAACGCGTCAGCGTATCCCATACCGCGCCGGGAGCCGCCTGGATCTGGCGCTTGCTGCTTACGGTGAAAACGGGTTCGGCCATGCTCAGGGCAATCCGGCCAGGAAACCGCCGTCTACGGGCAGGGCCACGCCTGAAATGAAAGCCGCCTGCTTGCTGCACAGGAAGGCCACGGCCGCGCCGAATTCCATGGGATCGCCCATGCGGCCCAATGGCACGGACGCGCCCCGCCGGGCATAGGCCTCTTCCAGGCTGATGCCCTCCCGCGCGGCGGCCTGCTGCGCCAGTTCGGTGATGCGATCCGTGCGGGTGATGCCGGGACAAACCGCATTGACCGTCACGCCTGTGGCCGCGATCTCCCGACTGAGCGTTTTGACCAGTCCGTGAACGCCCGCGCGGACTGCATTGCTCAACACCATGTTGTCCAGAGGCTGCTTGGCGCTGATGCTGGTGATGGCGATCAGCCGGCCCTGGTCGCTTGCGGTGACGCTGGGGAGCGCGGCCCGAAAGAGGCGCGCGGTGGTGAGGAGATTGCCCTCCACCGCTCCCTGCCATTGCGCTTCGCTCATATCGGCAAAGGGACCGCTGGGCGGACCGCCGGCATTGGCAATGACGATGTCCAGTTGCCCAAAGCGCTCAGCCGTCCGGTTGATAAAGTCCGCGGCATTGGCCGCTTGCGTGATGTCCAGCGTCAGGGCCAAAACGTCCGCACCGGTTTCTTTACGGATGGTTTCGGCCGCTTCGTTTACCTTCTCGCCGCGCCGGCCGCAAATAGCCACCCGGCAGCCTTCCTGGGCCAATGTGAGTGCCGCGGCATAGCCGAGCCCCGCGCTTGACGCCGCCACCGCGGCGACCCTGTTGGTGAGATGCAGGTTCATGGGAACTCCTCGAATACGAATGAGTAAAAAGTAATGCGTGCTGCGTCATCGTCGTCTGCGGCCCTCTCCGAAATTTTTCCAGTGCCAACAAAATTACGCAGTACGCAGTAGCCAGCCGTCACGCCAGCGCAATCCGCTCCTTGAGCGCCATGACCCGCCGATACGATTGGTCGATGCGCGCCTCGCTGATTTTGCCCTCTTCCACCATGCGCCGGATGGCGCTGTGGGCTTGTTCAGGCAGATTGCGGGCGAAGCGGATGTTATTGGAAAGAGCGATGATGTCCACGCCGGCCAGGACCGCGACCTGAACCGCTTCGTCAAAGGCGTAGTAGTTGCTGATCGCGCCCATCTGCATATCGTCGGAGATGATGACGCCGTCGTAGCCCATCTCCTCGCGCAGAAGACCGGTGATGATGTTGTGCGAGAGGGTGGCGGGCAGGTTGGCGTCCAGCGTCGCGTTAAAAATGTGGGCCGTCATCACGGCATCGGCCATCCCGTCGGCGATAATTTTGCGGAAGGGTATGAGTTCTTCTTCCGTCCACGTTTCGGTAACGTCCACAAAACCGTAGTGGGTATCGCCCCGGGAACTGCCGTGGCCGGGAAAATGCTTGAGCGTGCACATGACGCCATGGCGATGATGAGCGGCAATAAACTGCTCGGCGTGGGCCGCCACCGTAGCCGGATCGTGGGAGATGCTGCGTCCCAGGCTGCCGATGACGGGGTTGTTAGGGTTGACGTTGACGTCAACCACCGGAGCCAAATTCAGGTTGATGCCCAACTCGGCCATGGTGCGGGCGATGCTGTCCGCTGCAGCATCGGTCTTTTCCAGATCGTTCATGACGCCCAGGTAGGCGGGCGAGACCGTAGCCGGGAAGCCGTAGGCCTCCTTGAGGCGATTGACTTGTCCGCCTTCCTCATCGGCGGCGATGAGCAGAGGCGTGACCGCGGCGGCCTGGATTTGATCTACCAGATGGCGCACTTGCTCGGGCGAGGCGATGTTGCGCCGCCCGCTGCCCAGGGCTACATCCCGATCAAAAAGAACGACCGAACCGATGCGTTCATCGCGCAGATTGGCCTGGAGCACAGGGCTCTCTTCCAGCGTCAGCCCCCGGAAGCCGGCCATGAGCATCTGCCCGATCTTTACGTCCAGGGGCGGCAAGGGCGCGGCAAGCGACGGACGAATACTCGCCGCGGGGAGAGGCGGAAGGCCCTCTTTGGCCAATCCCGGGCGCGTCCAGGCGCCGCCTGCCAGCAAGCCCAGCAGGGCGGAACCCTGGCGCAGGAAGCGACGCCGACTGATGGATGGGTAATACGATTTTGGTCTTGGCATAACAGGATTTTTTATTAGGCGGAACGACAAACTGCGGACTATTCTAGCGACAATGTGGACGCAACGCCAAACCCGCCTCTTTACCGTCGCCGCAAAATCGTTGCCTGCCGAATCCTTGTGTTAGACTATGGGGCATATTTTTATGCGCCAGTTGTGTGTTTGGAGAATTTTTATGTCTCAAATTATGGGCGTCGTTGTCACATTTGTCCCCCTTATTTTGATCATCTTTGTCGCCAATATCGCGCAGGCCCGCCGAGAAAAGGACCTTCCCTACGGCGGCTTTGCGGCGATGGCCTATCTGTCCATGATGATACTGTATGCCGGGGGCTTCCTGGCCGGCCTTCTGTTTCAATTGGGCGTGGCTACGCTGCGTCAACAGCCCGAATTGGCCGGGCAGATTACCGAGGCTATGGGCGGTATCGATCTGTTCGGCATGTTCGAGTCGCCCATGCTCTTCGGTGCCGGTTTATGGGTCTCGTCCCTGATTGGCCTGGTGCTGCTGCTCAAGCCCGTGCGGCGTTTCTGCGCTCGCTTTATGCCCCTGGACCCTGAAAGCCCTGTCCATGCCATAGCCCTCTCCTGGACCATGCTGGTGATCATCAATCTGGCTATGACTCTGGGCGTGGGCCTGGGCAATATGACCGAAATGGTTGCGGCCACGGAAGAGATGGAGGGAGCCGCAGACGTTTCCTCTATGACCATGATTACCCTCTGGACCCAGCAAATCCTCACCGCGCTCCTGGCGCTTGTGGGGGTAGGATGGCTCACGCGTCTCTCCTGGCAGGGCGCATTAACCCGGGTTGGCGTTGTGCGGCCTAGCATGCGTCAGGCGATTATCGGCGTCGCGTTCGGTCTGGCCATGGTGCCCGTCGTCGTTGCGCTGGGCGCATTGGCTGCACAGTTCAACATCGGCGTGGACCCCGATGTAGACGCGCTGACCGAAGAGTTGCTTGGTCCGCTCTTTACCTCCGCCTTCGGCATCTTGACCCTGGGGTTGGCCGCTGCGTTGGGCGAAGAGACTATCTTCCGCGGGGCGGTTCAACCGCGTTTCGGCATTCTGGTTACCGCCCTGCTTTTTGCTCTGCTGCACAGCAACTACGGCATCACGATCTCCACGCTGATCGTTTTTATATTGGGGCTCATGTTGGGCTATCTGCGTATGCGCCACAACACCACAACCGCCATGATCATGCACGCGGTCTACAATATGAGCCTGGGCCTGATTTCGCTGTTGGGCATGTCATGGATGGATGTCTAGCGTGACGGACTCGGTTTGGCGACGCAATCTCGCAATTCTTTTCTCGGTTCAGCTTCTCTCCACAGCCGGCTTTAGCCTCATTTTCCCCTTCCTGCCCCTCTATGTGCGGGAAGTCGGCATTGCTACCCATGGCTCGCTGGAGTTTTGGGCTGCGCTGGTTTTCTCTTCCCAGGCCCTCACCATGGCCCTTTCGGCGCCCATTTGGGGCGCGCTGGCCGATCGCCTGGGCCGTAAGATGATGATCGCCCGGGCTACGCTGGGCGGCGCGGTGATTCTGGTCCTCATGGGCTTTGTGCATAATGCGGAGCAGCTTGTTCTTCTGCGCACCGTTCAGGGCGCGGTGACGGGCGTGGCCGCGGCCGTCACCGCGCTGGCCGCTGCGCAGACGCCGCCTGGGCGCAGCGGCGGCTCCTTGGGCCTGCTCCAAACCGGGCGCTGGATCGGCGTTGGCGTCGGCCCCTTGATTGGCGGCGTCATGGGCGACGCGTTCGGCTTTCGCGAGAGCTTTTGGATCACCGGCGCGCTGCTGGGCCTGGCGGGCCTGGCCGCGGTCTTCGGTCTCCAGGAAGACTTCACGCCTCAACCTCCTGAAGAGCAGGTGAGCATGTGGGCCGATTACCGGGCTCTTTTCACTGCGCCGGGTATGACAGGTCTCTATTCTCTTACTTTCCTTCAAAGTTTGGGTCGCACCATCATTACGCCTTTTGCCGCGCTCTTTGTCGTCCAGCTCATGGGCACCGAAGTGGGCGCGGCATCCATGACCGGCCTGATCGTGGGTTCTGCCGCCATTACGGGGGCGTTCAGCGGCGTCTGGCTGGGGCGCCTGGGGGATCGCATCGGCCACACGCCTGTGCTCATCGGCGCGGCTTCGTTTGCCCTGGCCGCCAGCCTGCCCCAGCCTTTTGTTACTGCGGCCTGGCAACTGGTTGTGCTTCAGATGCTCAGCGGTTTCGCCGTGGGCGGCATCACGCCGGCCCTGGCCGCGCTCATGAACCTGTGGACGCCGTCAGGTCATCAGGGCGCGACATACGGCCTGGAGAACAGCATCAACGCCGCCGCGCGTATGGTTGCGCCCATGGCGGGCGCGGGGATTGCCGTGTGGCTGGGCCTGCGGGGCGTTTTCGTGGGCGCGGTTGTGATCTACGGCATGATTGTTCTGCTCGCGCTGAGCGTAGCCCGCTCCGCGCAGCGCGCCCATCGGGCCGGCAGCCGCCAGGTGAAGGTGCGGGTTTAGGCGGCAGGGGGAATGGGCTTGAGGATGCGATAATCCTCGTCGGTCATTACGTACGGCTCTTCTTCCTCGACAGGATCTTGCGATTTGGTTGCCGACTCTCCCGCATCTTTTTCTACCCTGCTATCCCAGGAGGGGTATCTGCGCACGCGGACTTTTGGCTCGCCGCCTTCATCCATCGTAATATCTTGTTGCATCTCTTTTTGTTGTCCCCTCTCTTCGAAAAGCATACGGTGGACTCTGGTCATATTGATTCCTTCGATAGCAGAAAGCATTTGCAGCAGATCGTCTTTTGTTGCATCGGGTAAACGCTCCTGCATAAGTTCAATCGTTCTTCCCCGTTCGAAATTGCTAATCATCTCTTCGCTTAACAGAATTCTGGTAATGACAATGGGATGGGATGAATCAAACAGCATTCCGATTGTCGGCAGGCTTTCTTCCAGAATAGACGCCGTTTTCTTGAGCATCTTGCGGTTTAGTTCAACCCCTGGGAGGATGGGGATGAGCTTATCGAAGAATTCCCCATCCTCTTGCAAGAAATGGTCCCCTTGAATTTCCTGGTTTGATGCGATCAGCGCATCTCGCACTTTATTCGTCAGGTGCGTGCCTCGCTCTCCATCGTTAAATTGAGCAAATGGGCCCACTTCTTTGTGACTGACGTTCGCCGCCTCTTCTAAATCGGTCCGGTACCAAAAATTCAGCGCATACCCATAGGGGATGCCGTGCGTAAGCAGCCCCTGAATAACGATATCCGTATCCTGATTACGGACATTGATATGCTGTGTGACTCGCTCGTATTCAATCAAGTCCAGATTTGGAAGCTTTATCCGTCTTTTCCGGATTGTCTCGGTGCCGGGACCTGCCAGCCGGTTATATTGCCCATCGCGATAAATTACCCAGCGTTCATAATCAGGAATAACATGCGGCTTGATCCCCAAAATATTGCGTACGCGTCGATATGCCAGCCATAGCAAGAGGAATGCCACTCCTATTATTATGGATAATAAGATGCCATTGAATCCCCCCATCAAGGACATTCCCCTTTTGTGCGCTCCAGATGAGCCGCAAAGACCGGACTAAACCAACTTAGAGGGCTAAAGTTTGTTATAAGCCCCCGGTATTTTAAATGATTTGCTTGCTCAAGTGTGAGCATGATCTCTTTATCGGCATAAATGCTCTGAATCATGCGTTGCTCATGAAAGGCCAGATTCTTTAAGACGCGGCAACACTCCTGGCTAATGTCTTTTTGATCTGTAAAGTATTGTAGTAAAGCCTCTCGTTCGCGCAGCGGCGGGGGCGAGTTACTCCATGCGTCAAAAAGAACACGGATCAGCCGGGCATGCCCGCCTGCCAGCCAAAGCAGATACTCGCGATCTACCTGGCTGAGCGGGCGTCCGTGATTGTTGTTGAGATGTTCTAACATCTGAGCTGCATCATGCTCATTGTATGGTCCTAATCCGTAAATGCGATTGGAAAATAGGTCGTAGAATTTCGAGCGTTGATCCAATTGATGTTGATATCCCACTATGTGGGGCAACTGCTTGGTGATGACCAGATAACTTAGCAAATCCCGATTGCCGTCATCCCGAAACGCGCTCAAAGTGTCGAGCATGGATAGCGGTCCCTGCTTAATCACGTAATCAAAGTCGTCCAGAATAAAAAGGAGCCGATATCCGTTTTGCCGGCAGAGCCAGTTGATGTTGGTTCCTAACCGGCGGCGGGAGCGCTCTTCTGCATCGGTTAGGCTGCGGATGTTATCGCTGGGCAAGAAAATATCGTGTCGCTCCACTGCGTTGAGAAGCGCGTCATTCATGATTTCCCACAGGCTGGCGGGCGTCTCTTCCCATATGATGGCGTTCACTGACGTGACAACGAGCGTGTCGGAGCGATCGCCAAGAACGCGTTTTCGATAGGCAAAATCATCGCGCAAAACACGCAGCAGGTTCGATTTACCCGTGCCGGCAATGCCCACAAGGCCCATGGAGTCGCCCCTGTCGGCATTTTTCAAGATTAGGGTGATTGCGTCAATGCGATAATCGTCAGGATAGCGGGCCATGTGAGCAGCAGTGATGATGAGTATCAGAAACTAGAAAGAAAGTATCATTCCCCGCCGTTCCTGATGACTTGCTGAATTGCTTTTAAAATGCTGTTTCGATCTTCATTATGCGTCAGAACAAGCATTGTCTGCATAACACTACTGGAACTTCGTGCTTGCACGTCAGGAAGAATAGGGCGAATTTTATCAGGCTCACATGCCAACAAAATGCGCCCGCCTGTTTCTGTACCAATGAGAATTGCAAATGGCGCACGGTGGCCAGACATATAGTAGATGGCCCGGGTCCCATTTGACTTATCCTTTTCAACCCCAATTCTGCCGTCAAGCCCCAGAATTGCGTGGTGTAATTCTGATACGGCTCCATGAATTGTGCTGGAAAGCAATGTGTCCGGTATAGCAGGATATGGTGATTCGTTTCCTAAAAACGGTAGTTCTGGAAGAGGTCGTTTTTGTTGCAAATGATTCACCAACTGGTTAAGCAGCTTCACGGTTTCCGCATAGAGAACGCCTGCAATTGATTGGTCCCTCTGTTTGGGAATGAGGCGAACCAAGTGAAGGCTAATGGCCATCCATAGCCGCTCTTTCCAAAACTCATCATCGATTTCCGCAGAAAAATATTCTAGACGCTCGATTAG
>JAGRCP010000159.1 GCA_020433455.1 Caldilineaceae bacterium
GCCGCCTGGGAACGCCGGGCTCCAGCTCGGCAGCCGTTCGCGGGGTCCGCCCCGCCGTCAAACGGCGGGGCTATTGAACAACGCCCGCTGAACCGGGCTGGTCGTTGCGGCGTTATCGCGCAGCCCGGGAGCGCCGCCTGGGAACGCCGGGCTCCAATCCGGCAGCCGGGCCAAGCCGGAGCGTGACGCGATCCTTTGCCTCCCGCGCGTCAACGGCGCGATCCGCCTCTTGCGCAGTCGCCTCCTCGGCCTGGGCCGACATCGGGGCCGTAGCGAGAATACAAAAACTCGCGGCATCTATTTGAACGCGTCACCTGTGTGCTTGCGCATAGGCGGGCTGTGATCTGCTCCATTGTCGGTGAGCTCAGTTTCTCCTAGATTGACTCCAACAGCTCAAATCGTTAAGAGAGTCAACCTCTTGGAAACGGAGGAATTCCCATGGACACATTTTTTGCCGGAGCACAAATCGTTCGCCGGAAAATTATGCGGGCCTGTAGCATGGTCTTTGTTGCGAGCTTCATCGTTGCGGCGGTTCTCACCCCTTATCAAACGCCCGCTTATGCTCAGTCCGGGCTGAATGACCCGGATGAGACCGAACTCGAGCAGACAATTCCAGATGAAATGGTGGGAGATGCTTCGGTAAGCGAACGGGAAGTGATCCCAAGCCCGGATGAAGCGCTCTTGCCCGCACCCCAGGCCGACGGCGGAGTCGTCACCGATCAGGCCCCGGCCGAGGTTCAGGCCGCGGGCGTCCTGCCTTCGGCGCTCTTCGATCTCAATGAAACGGGATGGGCATCCTACCGTGACATGTCAAGCAGCCAATTCGCCGACAAGTTTCAAGAGTTGAAGGACGACTACCTGATGACCGACGTGGAGATTGACAGCGTCGGCGGCGAGTACAAGGCGGCTGCCGTCTGGCAGCGTAACAATGCCAATCGAAGCTGGGCCGAATACCGTAATCTCGATAATGACGAGTTTCACGACAAATGGACCGAGTTAAAGGGACAGGGCTATCGCCTAATCGACCAGGAAAGCTATGTCTGGAACGGCCGGCGCCTCTATGCGGGCGTCTGGGTTGAAAACAGCGAGGGCTACGCATGGGCGTCCTGGCGCAACCTGACATCGGCCGAGTTCTCTGACAAGTTCAACGAGTACAAGGACCAGTACATCATGGTCGACGTGGAAGCCTACCCCACCAGCGACGGCTTGCGCTATGCCATGATCTGGGTGCGAAACGCGGAAAATCTCGGCTGGATCGAACGTCGCAATCTCAGCGACCAGCAGTTCTCCGATGAATTTCAACAGAACAAGGACGCATACCGAGTCTGGGACGTTGAAAGCTACCGCTACAACGGAACCCAATATTATGCCGTTATCTGGTTGGAAAACAAGAATGGGCGCAACTGGGCCGAGTATCGGGACATGAGCGCGACCGACTACCGCAACCGCTGGTATCGCATGCGGGATCTGGGCTATCGGCTGATCGACTTCGAGATGTACGAATCGAGCAGCGGCGTCCGCTATGCCGGGGCGTGGCGGCAAAACTCCGACCGGCCGGACTGGGCGCTCAAGGGCCAGATGGATATCCTGGTTGACGCGTACCGCGCCGACAATTCCCTGCCCGGCATCGGCGTTGCCGTCGCACAGGGCAACGAAATCAAGTATATGCGCGGCTTCGGCTATCAGGATGTGAACGACGGCGTCTGGTACTCGGCCCACACCATCAACGGACTGGCATCGATCTCCAAGGCGGTGGGCGGCATCCTCGCCATGAACATGTACCAGGACGGTACATTGAGCAATCTCGACGCGGCGGCAAGCACGCTGATTCCAGGATTGCCGGGCCATCACAGCTACACGGTGCGCCAGCTCCTGTCCAACCGGTCGGGAATCGGTCACTACGAGGATCACAGCGAGCCCATTGCCCAGCACCCAACAGCATTGTCCGCAGCCCAGGACTTCTGGGACGAGCCGCTGGTCTATACGCCGGGGAGCGGCTGCAAATATAGCACCCATGCCTACACGTTCCTGGGCGCGGCGCTGGAGGGAGCGGCAGGCAAATCCATCTCTCAACTGGTGAGCGATGAACTGTCCGTACCTTACGCGCTCTCCACACTGCAGTTGGACGACACAGGGAGCGGCGGCGGCAACCGTACCACCCGCTACGACGTCAACAACGCACCGGTGACCGTCAGCAATTCAAGCTGGAAGGTTTTGGGCGGCGGGCTGGAAGCTTCAGCCTACGACCTGGTTCGGCTGGGAATGAAGACGCTTAACGGCTCGGTCTTGACTGCCGACTCGCTGGTCGAAATGCAGACGGTTCCCCAGCCCACGCCCTGCACCACGCCCGAGAATCAATCCAACTATGCCCTGGGCTGGAATGTGGGGACCCACCAGGGTGCAGCGGTTATGTGGAAGGGTGGCAGTTGGGTAGGGGCGGACACCAATATCCGCATGTATCCGGATGAGGAGATCGTCATCGTTGTCCTCACCAATCGCACAGAAAATCACAATTCCACCAACCTCGCCACGGCCATCGGCGCGCTTCTGCTGGACAACGAGAGCTCCCCGGCCGGCAGCAGCATGGACGTAGATGGAATTCCCCACACGGTCCTTGGCCAGCTCGATGCCTACCGGGTGGAGAACGGACTCTACCTCTCCAACTTCGGCGCCACGGGCGAAGACGGCATTCGCATCGGGCTTCCCGAAGATACAGTTCTCTGGAAGGGTGAGTTGAGCATAGATGTGGGGCAACGCGCTCGTTCGGTCAGCAATGCGGTCTTTAACGCCATGGCTGATGAAGCGATTCAGTCCAGCCTGATCTTTACAGGCAGCGATGATGGTCTCGCAATCGAGAGCTACACAGGGAATTCTCCTTACGGAATTCAGCTCATTCTGGGCGACGAGCTTGTGGCCCGGAGCGACGGCAGCCAGCCCTTCATGGTCAATTGGGACGAAATCTTCTGCCTGCTGGAATTGCCCGGTGGCGTACCCAGTGAGATTTGCGATATCTTGGTTGCATATCAGACGGACAACCTGGGGCGACACGAGTGGAACATCTCGCTGCCGGAGGCGATCATGGTGCAAGATGGTAACGGCCATGAGATCGAAGTGGATCGCATTCGTTTGCTCCAACCCGACGCCGAGGCGCCGGTGGCGGACGGGACGATAGGCCATGTGGAGATCAAGGCCGCCAACATCAGTGCACTCACACTTCAGAAGAATGTCACCGGGTCCGAGCCGGAAGACACCGAACCGACAGGCGTACCTCTGGAACCCGGTGATACGTCAACGATCTATCTACCCTTTGTACTGAACCAATAGCTCCGCTGCATGGAAGTTGAGGATGCGCTTCAATGCGGGGCCGAGACAAATGCCGGGGAGTTTGCCATCGTCCAATTTCCATCGTCGGACGGGAAACTCCCCGGCATTTTGCGTCCCAGCGAGGTTGTTGAATTTTATACGGCTTTGCCGTATAATAGAGTTATGATTTTCATCGAGACGACGCTGTTTACGAAACTTATCCCCCAGTATCTGTCGGACGATGAATATGCCGGTTTACAGAATTACCTACTCCAATATCCAGATGCAGGTCGTATTGTGCGTGGCTCAGGCGGCGTACGCAAAGTGCGCTGGGTTGCATTCGGGAGAGGTAAGAGCGGCGGCATCCGCGTGATCTACTACTGGAAGGCGAGGAATGATGAGATCTGGATGTTGACCGTCTATGGTAAAAATGAACGCGACACAATTGCTCCGCACATCTTGCGCAGCATTGCTGAGGAGATTCAAAATGTCTGAACGAGATATTGGCTTGGAGATTCTAGAAGGAATTCAGGAGATCAAAGCCTTCAAGGCCGGGCAGGGCGATCTGCGCACGCGCAAGCTGAGCGAGCCTTCCCCGCCCCGGGAAATTCGAGATAAGCTCAACCTCTCCCAATCGGCCTTCGCCGCGCTCATGGGCGTGAGCCTGCGCACCGTTCAGGATTGGGAGCAAGGCCGCCGCACGCCCAGCGGGCCGGCCAAGGCTCTGCTGCGCATTGCCGAGCAGCAGCCCAAGGCGTTTTTGGAGATTAGGTAAGGGAGCGTGGAGAATTGACAGGCAGCCGCAAAGGTCCGGCAGTCCTCTCAGTGAGTTGGATTCTGAGGCAGCAGCGGTTTCAACCGGGTTAGGAGAATAGGAATATCGCCTGTTCGCCAATGACAAGCAATTGATACAGGACAGATGGCTGGGCTTTTGGGTAGCTCAGAAATGCGTTTCTGGAGATGTCGTCCAGAAAAACCCTGGGTGAGTTGGGCGGCCTTATATTTGACTACGGCAGATACGTATAGGTATCCCTTCCTCGAATCCGGATCGCCAGAATCAGCACGACTTTATCATCCTCGCTCACCCGGTAGATCACCCGATAGCCGTTTACTGTCAACTTGTAACGTCCAGTCCATTCCCGCCTCAGCGGCTCTCCGATGTGCGGATTCTCAGTCAAATCTCGCAGCATCTCGGCAATTTCTTGACGAATACGAGTTGGCAGATTGCGCAACGCTCGTTTTGCGGAAGGCAGGATATCAAGCCGATATCGCATCGCCGGCCGCCCACCGCTGCAACTCTTCGGGATCAATTGTCTCCGGCGCTGCTTGCTTAGTGGCTACGGCAAGCTCGGCTTCCAGCCCGGCAATAACGTCACGCAGATCCTCAATCTCGGCGACGATGGCGTTCCACTCTTCAGGGGAAATCAACATCGCGGCCGGCGTGTTACGGTTTGCAATCATCACCGGACCGCCGGCCAGCCGCGCGAAAACCTCGCGGTGGCGGTAGCGCAGATCAGAGATTGAAGTAATTTGCGGCAATTGTGTAATCATAATTTCACCCTTTTTCAATCAAGTTTTCATCATGAAAACATCATATTACTGCGGGCAATCTGCAATGTCAAGTGATTTCGCGGTTATGAGCAGGGCAAAATGCTGCTGAACAGCAGAGACGTTTTTGGGGATTGGGTGAGGAGAAACGGGGAGATAATGTTATCTTCCGGAAATCAGGTTGATCCGTTATTTCGCGTCTTCGGCATTTGGCCAAGCAAAGCGATAACCCGAGCGCGATTCACGAACCGCGTCCAGAATATCCTGGGTCGTGGCGCGGGTGTCAATACCCGGCACATCAAAGGGAGACGTTACCCGCTCGCGATAGGAGACGGTAAAGGTCTCGCCGCCCCTGCGTTTGATAATGACGTCCTCAGAGCGGGCAATATTTAACACCTCCGCCAATCTGCGCCTGGCTTCAGAATAGGTGTAGACCTTCATCTTTTACTCCAATATCGTCAGGCCTATTTCCAAGGCAACTCGTTTCATGCCTCCGTCGAGTGTTAAAAGTGGAAGACCCAAATTTGTTATACTCCGTTCAGAATGAAACCCGCAGTTTGCCACTCGACCCGTGCGGCAGAAAAACTGTTGGTCTCAAATTGCACGCAGTATAGCGTGCCGGGCGTAAGCCTGCGCACCGTTCAGGATTGGGAGCAAGGCCGCCGCACGCCCAGCGGACCGGCCAAGGCCCTGCTGCGCATTGCCGAGCAGCAGCCCAAGGCGTTTTTGGAGATTGGGTGAGGGCTCGACGGAATCAACAAATTTATCAGTTTGCAGCCCTTATCTTTGCCTGCACCTGCGAAACAAGGCGCGCCATTTCAGCATCCACTTCCTCTTCTTCACGGGTTGACAAAAAGTCGCCGGCCACAGATGCATCCGGTACGCCGAGCCGCTTTAGAAGAGCGTCAAATCTTTCGCCCTGCTTGCGGATTTCAACATCTGGTAAGACCTGGATTGTATAGGCCGGCGTTATGTTCTGCGTTAATGCATACACAACGTACTGATTCAGCGACACGCCTTCCTGCTGCGCACGCGACTCGAGTTGATGATGCAATGTATCTGGCAGTCTTACCGTAAATCGTCCCATTTCATTTCCTCTTGTACAAGATAATGCAACAATTCTCTCGGCTCCATTACCTTCATTCCCAAAGTCTGCTGAGGTATACGGAAATCTTTGATATTGTAGGTGATTAACACCGCGTTTGAGTTCATTACACAGTCCACCACAAAATCATCGCCCGGATCAGGGGAGCTTGGTCGCCAGCGAAAGTTGATGGCCGTAAATTCCGCTGAGGACAACAATGTTGCGAGCGTCGTACTTGCACCCTGTAAACGTTGCGACGATAGCATCCTTGAAATGACATCCACATACTCATAAGCCAAAGCATCGCTTACACAGACGTGAATTAAACCGTTAAACCAAGCGTCGATAATCGTACCCGATATCCCGTTTCTCTTTGTCAAACCTTCGAACACAACATTCGTGTCCAAGACGACTCGAAGCAGCGGCTGAATACCCATGGCACCACTATAGCACCAAATATGGTGTTCTCAAAGTCGGAATACGGATATTCAATCAAATCTACGCCCCGCGGGCCAGCCAAGGCCCTGCTACGCATTGCCGAACAGCAACCGAAGGCGTTTTCAGTACTTCACGATTTGTCATTCTGAAGACCGAAGGGATGAAGAATCTGTTGCCCGCGCCAGAGAGATTCTTCCTCGTTCCACTCGTGGCGCTTTGCGCCCGCAGGCGAACAGAATGACATCTGTACCTGAATTCCTGAACTACTGTTTTTTGGAGATTGGGTAGGAAAACAGGAGGGTCCGGTTACGTCTCATCAGCCTGCACGAGAATCTGCGCATAAATCCCTGCGCTTAAGCGGAAGTCGGCCGCGGGAAGTTGATCGAGCGGCGGGCGAATTTGGGAATAAAAATCTCGCCGATCTCTTCGGCGAGATAATGCGGGCAGTCAATTTTCGACAAGGCAATTAGGGGCGTGGCGTCGGCTACAGCGGTGGAATTATACGATCCGCGGTATGACCGCACTTAACCGTGGCGTCATGAAGCCCACATTTCGGCGAGTTCAAGCGAGCGCTTAGAAGGCCTCCCACGGCGTTTTGGCGGCTGCCATTGGGGATGGCGGAACCTTGAAATGGAAGAGCTCATGCGACGACCAACGAT
>JAGRCP010000033.1:0-47416 GCA_020433455.1 Caldilineaceae bacterium
TCCCGCAAGTCCCCGGCACGGACCAGATCCAGTGTGGTTACCTGATAGATCGTGGTCCGTGCCGGGGACTTTATATTCTTGCGTTGGCCTTAGCGGTTTGGCGATCCCGGAGAGCGCCCCGCGCTATGTTGTTGGCAGACGCTTGCCGGACGATCTACGCCTGATTATTGCGGCGTTCATCATAAATGCAGGAGCCAAAGCAGGAGGCGTAAACTTTGCGCCTCCTGCTTTGACGTTAGGTCAACGAACCAGCCGCTTCCTTCTGCCTCTCCCCGCGCATATGTTACAATCTCTTCCATGCAGCCCATCACCATTTCCGCCCTGACCACCCACATCGTCTCGCTTTTTGAACAGGACGTTCTTCTGCGCGATGTCTGGGTGACGGGTGAGGTCAGCACGTGGAAGCGCGCGGCCAGCGGGCACATCTACTTCAGCCTCAAAGACAGCGGAGCCGCTATCAACGCCGTCATGTGGCGTGGCAGCGCGCTGAGCCACAGCTGGCTGCCCCAGGCCGGCGATCAGATTACAGCCCACGGTTATGTGGGCGTCTATCCGGACCGGGGCGCTTATCAACTCTACGTCAATCGGGTTGAGCCCGCGGGGCGGGGGCAGCTATACGCTGAGTTTGAAGCCCTCAAGCAGCGATTGGCTACGGCGGGGCTGTTTGATGATGCGCGCAAGCGCGCCCTGCCCGTCACGCCCCGGCGCATCGGCGTGGTGACCAGCGCAGACGCTGCCGCCCTGCGCGACATCCTGCGCACGCTGAGCGCGCGTTGGCCCCTGGTCGACGTGATCGTCTTTCCCACGCTGGTGCAGGGTAGCGAGGCGCCCCGGCAGATCGTGGCTGCCCTGGCCGCGGCCAATCGCTACGCTCAGGAGACTGAGCCGATTGATCTCCTCATTTTGGCCCGGGGAGGCGGCAGTATTGAGGACCTCTGGTCCTTCAACGACGAGCAGGTCGCCCATGCTGTGGCCGCCAGTACGCTGCCCGTCATTTGCGGCGTGGGGCATGAGACAGACTTCACCATTGCTGATTTCGTGGCGGATTTGCGTGCGCCCACGCCCACGGCCGCGGCCGCGGCCGCCGTCCCCGATCGGAATGATATGCTGGAGCGTCTCCGCCTGATGCGCCGTACGCTTCAGGAGCAGGCCTTCTCCCGCCTGGACGCCGAGCAGACCCGCGTGGATCGCCTGACGCAGCGTCTCCACCGGGAAAGCCCCCTGCGCCGCCTGGACGGACAGCGCCAACTGCTGGACGAACGCCGCGTGCGCCTGGAGCGGGTTATGACGCTGCATCTGCGCCGGCGCGGCGAAGGCATCTCTGCTGCGCGTCGGCGGCTGACCGCGTTATCGCCTACGGCAGTTTTGGCGCGCGGTTACAGCATTGTGCAAAATGAAGCCGGCTCCATTATTACCGCGCCTGACGAAGCGCTTGACGGCGATACCCTGTGGATAACGGCCGCCCGCGGCCGCTACGGCGCGGTACGACGCGGGAAATAATAAACCCCGGCGGAAATAATGCGCAGCTATTTGAGCGCTTATTCACGTCTTCTGCTATCTCCCGACACAAACGTGTTGAAACCCATATCATCGGAGCAATTCATAATGAAACGATTTTTATTGATCCCCGCCCTGCTTTTGCTGGGCATTGCCCTCAGCGCCTGCGCCTTGATGGGCGGCGGCGCGGCAAATCCCGAGCCGACGGTTGATGAGGCCCGGGTCATCGTCCCGACCTTCACGCCCACGCCGGTGGGCGCCGAAGTCGTTGCACCCACCGAGCCGCCTCCGGTCCAGAGCGAGGCGGATGCGCCTACCGCGCCGCCGGCGGAGGAACCTACGGCCACGCCTGAGCCCACGGAAGAGCCGACTGCCACGCCGGAACCCGCGGCCAGGCTCTATGTCAACATCGACCTCGTCAATGTGCGCCAGGGCCCGGGCACGGGGTATGGCTTGGTCGGCACGGCGGATCAAGATCAGGAGTTGGAAATTATCGGCAGGAATGAAGCGGGAGACTGGTGGCAGATTTGCTGCGTCAACGGCGAGCCGGGCTGGGTATTCGGTGAGCTGGCACGCGTCGAAAATACGGAAGGGGTGCAGGTCGCAGCGAACATCCCGGCCCTGCCCGTGGCCCCGACTCAACCGCCTGCGCCCACGGCCGCGCCGGTTGAACCCACGGAACCGCCTGCCCCGCAACCCGCGACCGATGCCGATCTGGGCCCCTGCGGCGGCGATGACGGCTGCAAGTTCCGCGTGACGGGCGGCCCCGCTACCGGCGGCAACGGCGGGATGGAGCTGAAGCTCCAGTTTGCTTTTGTTCACGGCGGCCGCGGTGATGAAGCCCAGGGTAGCTACTTCGTGGTCCTCAAGAAAGACGGCGTCAAGTTGCCCGTGCCTGATAGCGTGCGCAGTATCGCCAAAACCAAGCAACAGGGCCAGCTTGGGGAATACAATTACGAATTTTCCATGGGAACAAGCAGCCTGCCGGGGAACTCGGTGCAGGGCAGCTACCGGGTTTGGGTTCTCGACGGCAACGGCGAGCGGGACAGCGAGCCCTTTGACTTTACCATCGATAACCCCCAAAATGGCCTGCTGTGGATCAAGTTTGATCAGGGTTAGCGAGCCCCGGCGGAAATTTGCATATCTGTAGCTATTTGTATTCAAGTTGTCGGTTTTTTGTTACGGCCGGCATTCGGAAACGCCAAGCTCCAGCCCGACAATCGTGACGGGCTGGAGCTTGGCGTTTCCATGCGTCGATTCGTCATCGGGATGGCGCTTGCGGATATTCGCTTAACTGCATGATACCTGAGCCTCGCTTTGGCGAGCCTCCCCGTCTCTCGTATAATGAGCGCTGATTTTTTATCGCATCCCTGTCCGAAATGAGGAACCTATATGGCCGAACTTTTTACCGTGGACAATTTGACGGCGCTGGCGATCCTGCTGGTGTTGGAGATTGTCCTGGGCATTGACAATATTATCTTTATTGCGATTTTGTCGTCGAAGCTGCCGCCCGCACAGCGGGGACGGGCCCGCAGCCTGGGCATTATGCTGGCGGTTGTCACCCGCCTGATTCTGCTCTTCAGTATTACGTGGATCATGCGCCTGACCGAGCCGCTTTTCACCATTGCCGGCCACGGCTTCTCCGGGCGGGATCTGATTTTGCTCGGCGGCGGTCTTTTCCTGATTGCCAAAAGCACCCACGAGATCCACGAAAAGCTGGAGTCGGAAGAGCATGAGCGGCATACGGTGAGCCGCGCCACCATGGGAGGGGTTATCGCCCAAATCGTGGTGGTGGATATGGTCTTTTCTCTGGATTCGGTTATCACCGCGGTGGGGCTTTCCGGCGATTTGCTGGTTATGGTTCCGGCGGTCATCATCGCCGCGATTATTATGCTGACTGCGGCCGGTCCTGTTTCTAACTTCGTGGAGCGCCATCCCACCATGAAGATTCTGGCGCTTTCCTTCCTGATTCTCATCGGTTCGCTGTTGGTTATTGAGGGCTGGAATCCCGAATTGGTGCACCAGTATCACCTCAAGAACTATGCGTACTTTGCAATGGCCTTTTCTTTTCTGGTCGAACTGGTCAATATGCAACTGCGCAAGGGGAGCAATCCCGTTCATCTGCAGAACGAGCCCAAAATGCCGCAGGAGGGTCTGGCCGGCGATTGATGCCGGCTCCGCAACCGCTCAAAGTAAAAAAGCCTCGGCATTTGCCGAGGCTTTTTTACTTGATTTGCTCATTGCTTGAGGCGGTCTGCATATTCCTTGCGGAACTTAGCCACCTTGGGCGCAATGATGATTCGGCAATAGCCCTGTCCCGGATTGTTATAGAAGTATTCCTGGTGGTACCCCTCGGCCGGATAAAAGCGCTCGAAGGGCGTTATTTCGGTGACGATAGGGCGTTCCCACACGTTCGCTTCTTCCACCGCACGTACGACTTCCTCGGCGTCGGCCCGCTGTTCTTCATCATGATAGAAGATGACGGAGCGATACTGGGTGCCCACATCATTGCCCTGGCGATTGAGCGTCGTCGGATCATGGTAGGTCAGGAAGACGGCGAGTAAATCCCGATAGGAGATTATCCGGGGGTCGAAGGTTATCTGGATAACCTCAGCGTGACCCGTCTGTCCTGTGCAGACGGCGGCGTAGCTGGGGTATCCCACCTGCCCTCCCGAATAACCCGAAACCACATCGGTCACGCCTGCCAGCTCCAAAAAGATGGGCTCCAGGCACCAAAAGCAGCCGCCGCCCAGTGTGGCAACTTCTAAATTTTTATTTCCATTTTCACTCATCTGTTTTCTCCTTTTCCCTTTCGCACAATTGCCGGACTGGAGTCCGGCGCCTTCGGGCGGCATCCGGCAATCGCCGTGTATTTGCGGACGGTCGCTTGTTTACTGTAGCTGAATCGGCTGTCCGCTCTGCGACGATGCGACCATGGCCTCCATCATGGCAATACTGCCCAGGTTATCAGCTGCGGTCGTGGCGTAGGCGGGCGTTTCCCCTGTTCGGATGGCCTGGATAAACGCGTTGAGGCTGCCCGCACGCCCCAGTAACGGCTGCTGGGGAAGCTGAATGCGCTGGGCGCGCCGGCCGGTTGACTTGACGAAGATACGATCCCGGCGTGCGCTGTTTGCGCCGCCGCTGCGGCTGGTCCATTCGATTTGCCCTTCATCGCATTCCATGCGCCATTCGCCCGCCCAGTTGGTCTGTCTGCCCGTACTGATCCAACTGCCCTGATAAACCACCATGGTCCCGCCGGCAAAGCGAATGATGGCCGCGCCGATGGGCGGATCGATATAGCTGCTGCCCGGCGTATTCCACGTGCGGCAGTAGAGTTCCACCGGCTCATCCTGCAGGACCATGCGCATGAGGTCGAAGTGGTGAATCGCCATATCCACCAGCAGCGGCTGGCGGAGCAAAAAATGGTGCGACGCCCGCCGACCCAGATTGCGACGGAATTCAATGCTGATTTGATGCGGCCTTCCCAGCGCACGCGTACGGATGATTTCCGCGGTTTTGCGCGGCGCAGGGAAGTAGCGGTAATTCTGACTGACCATGGCAACCAGTCCCGTTTGGGCGGCGGCATCGGCTAGGGGACGGGCGGCATCCACTGTAAGCGCCAGGGGTTTTTCGACCAGAACGTGTTTGCCCGCGTTCAGGGCGGCGACGCCCAGCGGCACGTGACCCTCGATGGGCGTGGTCACGAGCACTGCATCATACGCTATGCGTTGGTCAGCCTCCTCCAGTGAGCTAAAAAAGCGTTCCGGTTCCACACCCAACTCCGCTTGAGCCAGGGCCCGGGAATTCTCATCAACCTCTACATAGCCCGCTACTTCTAGATCCGGCACGATGGGGAGCACTGTGCGCGCCCAGGAACGTCCCCAGCCGCCAAGACCTACCTGCACAAGTTTAATTGACATAAGTTTTTCCGCTTTCCTCTAACGAAAATTCGGGTGGTCCATCTTCTGCATATTTTGTTGCCGCATCAAGCGTGCCATACTTTCTGACAAGTCAACAAGTCAACAAGTCAAGCTCCTCGGGCCGCTTTTGCTTGACGGACAATCTCGGCAATTTGCGCCAGGTGACTATCATCATGAAAGAGACCGAGGACAAAATAGCCGATGGCGTTGTTCTCGCCTACGAATTCATAGGCCGTATGCCGGTTTTCCAGGTCGGGCGAGTCGGGCCACATGCCCAAGCTGGCCAGGCGTATGCGGCGGCTTTCCTCCAGGCGTCGGCGGCAGTGGGCAATTGTGGTTACGTTTTCCCAGGGCTCTTCGCTGCGCGAGCGGCCATGATTGGGAACGCCCCGGGCCATCTCTGCAGCCAGCGCGGCTGATTCTTCCGACGATGCTGTGGTGTGAACGATGACGTGACCTAACGTCCAGGCGAGATTGACGTCTGCATTCTCGGCGGAAAAGGAATCATGTGCGTCAGGATCCACCGGTATAAATGTTACGTCCTCGTCAACGCATCCGGCGATAAGCGCCAGCATCTCGTCGATCATTTCGTTTGTCAGCGTAGCCAGGTCCTCCGGCGTCAGGCGTGCCGTCAAGTCGGCAAACGCTATTTCTCTTTCTTGTACGGGCGTAAAGTTCAGCATGAATTGTTTCCTCGCATAATATTGGATTCCATATATACCTTCACATCTCAGCGAGCGCCGCCGCGTTGGCGCGCTGCTTCCATGAGTATGACTGAGCCGGCAACGGCCGCGTTGAGAGATTCTGTGCCGCCGTGCATGGGAATCATAATGGGGGTGGCCACGGCACGGGCCGGCGCGCGTGCGCCCTCCGCTTCGCCGCCTACAATCAGCACGGCCGGTTTACGCCAGTCAACCTCGGTATAGGCCCGATCACCCGCTGCGTCGGCCAGATAGACGGCCGCGGACGCGGGCAACTGAGCGCGTAACGCGCTCCACGTATCGAATTGACTGAGGGGAAGCCGGAAATGAGCCCCCATAGCCGCCCGCAGCGTTTTGTCATTGTAGGCGTCAACGGTGCCCGGCGCAAAGAGCGCCCAGTCCGCGCCGGCGGCTTCCGCCGTGCGCAGGAGCGTCCCGGCATTCCCGGGATCCCGGATGCCGTCCAGCACCAACGCCAGACTTACCGCCGCGGGAGGCGGATGGCGGGGGATCGGCGTGACGGCGGCAATGCCCTGAGGCGTGACCGTGTCGGCCAGGACGGCAAAGACTGCCGACGTGCATGGTGCGCAGGGCACATCGGCGGCGCGCATTTCGCCGAGTAGCGTCGAGGCCCGGACATTGTCTGCTACACGCTCTGCATCGTAGAAGACCTGCACGGGACGTACGCCCGCGCGCCAGGCATCCTCGACCAGGCGCACGCCTTCGATGAGGATTTGTTGCTCTTTATCGCGATTGCGCCTGCGCTGGAGTTTCCGCGCAGACTTGATACGGGCATTGGTCGGGCTGGTAATCATCAGATTCTGGACTTACCATTTTGCAGAATCGATCCGCAGATCGCAAGCCTATTGAAAACGGCGAGGGCTTTGTAGCCCTCGCCGTTATGTATCTGCACAGTTGTGGATCCTTGCCGGCTAAAGCTGTTCTTTAGCCAGTTCGGTCAGCTTGGTAAAGGTTGCGGCATCGTGAACGGCAATGTCCGCCAACACTTTGCGATCAACCTGAACGTCGGCCAGCTTCAGGCCGTGGATGAAGCGACTGTAGCTGAGGTCGTTCTGCCGAGCCGCCGCGTTGATGCGGGCAATCCACAGGCGACGGAAGTCGCGCTTGCGGTTGCGGCGGTCGCGGTAGGCGTAGAAGAGCGATTTCAACATGGCCTCATTGGCGCGGCGGAACAGCTTGGACCGCGTGCCGTATTGGCCTTTTGTGAACTTCAAAACTTTCTTATGCCGCTTGTGGGCATATACTTTCGGTCGTGAACGTGGCATCTTTCTTTTCCTTTCCGTGAGGGCGGATTCAGGCAAAACCTGAAATCACTTACGAGCCGATCACGTGCTGGTAGTGTAACGGGACAAATGCAGGCGGTTATTTACTGACGGCCTTGCCGCCGGTCTTTTTCACCTGCTTGATGTTCGCCTTAACGGTGCTGGGCACGGCATGGCGAAAATCGCTGTTTTGGCTGCTGGTCTTCTTGCGGCGCAAGTGGGTGCGACCAGCCTTCATGCGCATAAGCTTGCCCCGCTTGGTAAGACGGAAGCGCTTTGCGGTTCCCTTGTGGGTCTTCATTTTAGGCATAGTGGCCTCCTTCTACAGACTTCGTTAACTTTCTACTGCTGGTCCAACTGTGCAGACATACAAAAACGGGCCGAGGCCCGTTTTTTACAACGTTTCCTTGCTTCCCGCTTTTTTGCTTTTGCTGCCGGTCTTTCCCTTGGCGAATCCCGGGAGAAGTACCGTTATGCAGAAGAAACCGTTACGTTTTGGGCGCGAGCAGCATAATCATGCTGCGACCGTCCATGGTCGGACGCTGCTCCACTTCCGTAACATCCGCCACCTCTTCGGCGACTCGCTTGAGCAGATCACTGGCCACGTCAAAGTGAACAATCTCCCGGCCCCGGAAGCGGACGCGTATGCGCGTTTTGGCTCCGTCCTTAGCGAATTTCCGAATTTTGGATATCACCACATTTACATCATGGTCGTCGGTTTTGGGGCGCAGGCGTAATTCCTTGATTTCGATCTGCTTTTGCGCTTTGCGCGACTCGCGCTCGCGCTTCTGCTTTTCGTAGAGGTACTTGCCGTAATCCATCAGCCGGCAAACCGGCGGTTTGGCATTCGGCGCAACCTCTACCAGATCCAGATCTTTTTCTTCGGCAATAGCCAACGCTTTTTCAATCGTCACGATACCAAGCTGCTCGCCGTCATCGCCGATGAGGCGTACTTCGCGCGCGCGAATGGATCGATTGATCCGGGTGTTATCGTTCCGCTTGTTAGACCGAACGGGCGCTCTTCTACCGATACGTCGTCTCCTTACTCTGCAGCGTTCTTGTAAAATTCCCTGAGGAAAATAAAATTGATGCGTCTCCCCTTAAATCTCCAGAGGAGACGCTATGACAAGTATAACATTTGGCCCGTTTGAACGTCAAGCGGAAAAAGTTATGAAAATTGGAACCGACCCGGCGCGGCTCCACTGACCTTAACGGCCGCCCAAAGGGCTCTCCGGTTGGCCCAGCGGGCTGGCGGGTTGGCGCGATCCGCCGCGTGCCTTGGGAACGCCGACCAGGTGCGGATCAGCTTCCGGGCCTATACGTTCATATGGCTCCAACTCGACAACCGCCACGGTCCAATACCAATCCTTGCCCCGGAATTGCGCAGGGAATTCCATCTCATATGCGTAGATGCCCCGCCAGTTCGGTCGCATGCCGTCGGTGCGCCGCGCGTCATGCAGCCCGTTATGGGACTCGCCTTCCAGCCAGCCGCGCACCTCAAAGCCCATATTTTCGCCCAACTCGCCGTCCCATCGCCATTCGAAGCGTATGCGGGCCGAATCCAGGGCAACGCCGTCGCGCGGGCGGATCAGAACGGGAGCCGGAATTCCGTTTTCTTGTCTGATCACGGCTCCGGCCTGGGCGGGAGCCGCCCCTTGTCCGGTGATAGCTTGCACTGTCGCCTCTACGGCCCGGGCTTGGACTGTGGCCTGTACGGCTTCTGCAATGCGCGTGGCCATTGCGCCGTCAGGGCCGGGCGTCGCCGCTTGCACGACATCCTCGCCGGCTTGGATATCGCCAGCCGTCGCAACAGGCGTTGCGCGCACGGCCGCCATGAGCGCTGCGCAGAAGGCCAATCCAATCAGACAGAGGGTGAGCATCTTCGGACTTTTCAACATGACAATTGCCTCCTTGTGCATTGCCGGACAAAGCAGGCGGTAAATCCCGGCGCAAAGAAGCCTCGGTTTCGGCTCGAGACGGAACGTTGCTATTCCCGCCGTAGAATTTACGCCTCAATAAAGTAAGTCTTGCGACTGTCATCATACATTCAATGTCAAGCGAAAAATCTCACATCTGGCAAAGATTGTCTCATAGGGAAGCAAAATAAATTTTTGACAAATCGTAGGGGCGTGAGATGCGGCGAAAGAGTTTTCTGCTCATTGCCTATTCATCCGGCCGCCGCACCTCGTGCCTCTACCACAGTATCCCGCGCTTATTCGTGCTCACTATCAGCTGCAATTCAGCTGCGATCAGTTTTGCTTCCTTTACAGCAGCGGCGAGCGCGTGGCAACTCGTTCCGTAACCAGCGCCAGAAATTCCCCGAAGGGCAGATCATTTTGGCGTGATCCGTCCCGCTTGCGCAGGGCGACGCTTTCGTTCTCGATCTCCTGGTCGCCTACGACCAGCATGTAGGGCACCTTCATCATTTGTGCCGCGCGGATTTTTGCGTTCATGCGTTCGCCGGCCAGATCGGCTGCCGCGCGTACGCCTGCGGCCTGAAGTTGCGCTTCCAGGCCCAGGGCATACTCATTGTGCGCGTCGGTAATCGGGATGATCCGTACCTGCTCTGGAGCCAGCCAGACCGGGAATACGCCGGCATAGTGCTCAAGCAGAAAGCCGACCATGCGTTCATGGGTGCTCAGGGGCGCACGATGGATACAGAGCGGCGTTTCCTCCTGGCCTTCGTTGTTGATAAAGGTCAGGTCGAAGCGCGGCGGCACCGCAAAGTCCACCTGATTCGTGGCCAGCGTAAATTCCCGGCCGATCGCGCTCCAGACCTGCACGTCGATCTTGGGCCCGTAGAAGGCCGCCTCGTCGGCTACCTCGACGAAGGGAACGCCGCCGTGCTCCATGGCCCTCCGTACCATTTCTTCCGTCTTGGCCCAAAGGAGCGGATTGTCCACATATTTTTTGCCCAATCCTTTGGGATGGTGGGTGCTCAGACGCATGACGTAGCGTTCCAACCCAAACAGCTCGAAGTATTTGAGGTAGAGTCCTACCACGCCCAGAAACTCTTCTTCAAATTGATCCACCGAGCAGTAGATGTGGGCGTCATTCATCTGCATGGACCGCACGCGCATAAGGCCGAAGAGTTCGCCGCTCTTTTCGTAGCGATAGCACGTGCCGTACTCGGCCAGGCGTACGGGCAGATCCCGGTAGCTGCGCAGCTTGGAGCCGTAAATTTTGTGGTGCATGGGACAATTCATTGGCTTTACATAATATTTTATCCCGTCCAACTCCATAGGCGGATACATGCTCTCGGCATAGTAGGGCAGATGGCCGCTGCGGATGAAGAGGTCCTCCTTGGTGACGTGAGGCGTCCGCACGTGCTCATAGCCGGCGTTCGTCTCCATCTCATGGGCCAACTTCTCCAGCTCTTCGACGATGATGGTGCCGTTGGGCAGCCAGAGCGGCAGGCCGGGCCCGATTTCTTCGTCGAAAATGAATATCTCCAGTTCCCGCCCCAGCTTGCGGTGATCCCGCTTTTTGGCCTCCTCCAGCATCTTGAGGTGCGCCTTGAGTTCTTTCTTGTTGCGCCAGGCCGTGCCATAGATGCGCTGGAGCATGGGATTCGCTTCGTCGCCCCGCCAGTACGCGCCCGCCACGTTCATGAGCTTGAACGCGTCCGTACGCAGTTGGCCCGTATGCTCCACATGGGGGCCGCGACAGAGATCTTCAAAGCTGTCCTGACGGTAGGTGCTGATAACGGGCTTCTCGTCGATTTCGTTGCCGTATTCATCCACCTCACCCGCATCCAGCCCGTCGATTAGCTCCAGCTTGTAGGGCTGATCCGCGAAAAGTTGCCTGGCCTCGTCGGCGCTCACCTCCCGATACTCGAAAGGGTACTTGCCGGAGATGATGCGCTTCATGCGCGTTTCGATTTCTTCCAGGTCTTCAGATGAGAAGGTCCTCGGCTTGCCTTCCGCATCCGTCCCGAGATCGAAATCATAGTAAAAGCCCGTATCGATGGGCGGACCGATGGCGATTTTAGCCTCGGGATAGAGTTCCAGCACGGCCTGAGCCATGACGTGGGCCAGGCTGTGGCGGAGCTTGTAGAGTTGATCGTCCTCGTGTTTTTGATACCCGTTCTGTTCGCTCATGATTCTCTCAACATTCTTTCAGCTTATTATGGTCGTCAGAGTATCGGCAATGTCAACCAAAATCGCCGACACCCCGCGAAAAAGTGCAGCAAAAAAAACCAACAGACTCTGCTCGATGGGAGCAACCCGGCTAGGCCAGCGATAGTGGGCTACCG
The DNA here is from genome assembly GCA_020433455.1 of Caldilineaceae bacterium. GTDB lineage: Bacteria > Chloroflexota > Anaerolineae > Caldilineales > Caldilineaceae > JAGRCP01. The sequence continues at coordinate 11,657 of JAGRCP010000033.1, forward strand.
ACCAGGCCAGGATGATCACGGCGTACCAAAACCGCCGTTTTGCCCGACGCGCGCTTCTGGCCTTGAGCACCAGGTCAAGGGGCGTGGCGTCCGTCTTGAGCTTGATCTCCTGGGGCTTGATGTCAACAAGCGCATCCTTGTTCCAATTCTTGAAGAGGTTTCGGATAAAGGCCCCTGCGGCAGCCGCAAGCAGCACCAGGAGAAACTGGATCAGCAGTGGCAAGTTCAGGAATGTGGCAAGCATGGGAGTCTATTCCGCGGTTATCAAAAAGGTCGCCTGGTAGACAACTCAATCAGTATAGCACAACATGACGGACTTTCCACTTGCGTTTTTACTGAACTTGGATTATTTTATTAGAACTTTTGTTCTAGATAGCCTCCTGGACACGCATATTCACAATGGATATTTTATCAAGCTTAGACATTATCAACCCGCTGGACGGCATTTTCGGCCGTATCCTGCACGGCCCCATGCATCGCTTTACCTTTACGGCCGACCCCGGCCGTAGCGGACTTGACGTCGAGATGATGCTGCGCCAATACGGCATCCGCGTGTGGGGGCGGGAAATGGATGACAGCCTGGACCGGGCTCTGCTCGTCAAGCGATCTCAGGCGGTCTGGGCCGAGTATCTTCTCTGCCGGGCGGGCGTTTCGCTTACCTGCCCCTTGCTGGATCCGCGCAATGAGCATTACCGGCTTCAACATGCCCGCGGAACCATGCCTGTGCCATGGACGGAAGACGGAATCGGCGCGCATAGCTTTGTGGACCGCATAGTCGATTTGATCGACCGCTTTTGATTGCCCGAGACAGATCAGCCCTGGATAAACGGACGGACACGCGCGGCGGAAGAGCCTGCGCCTGACGAGGAGTTATCTCCTCGCCGCGCCTTAAGTCCCTGCTCCTCTCGGCGCGGCTTCTCCGGTCAGCCATTCCGCGGCCTGCCAGGTCAGGAGCAGCAGGTGCTGCATTCCCCTGGGCAGAAGCCGCGGGGTAATCCATTCCTCCAGCCGATGGGCGTTGCCGCCTTCCGTAATGCCCACGCAGACGGCGGGAATGCCCCTGCTCAGGGGGATATTGGCGTCGGTGCTGCTGATGCTCAGTTCGGGTATGCCGGTTAGGCCCGCTTGGGCCAGGGCATTTACCGCGCCGATCACCAGCGGGTGCTGGGCGCTAATCTCGCCGCTGGGGCGATCGCCGATTGTCTCTATGCTGAACTCAATATCGGCGTTCTTCGCCGCGCCGGTTTGATAACGTTGCATAATGGCCTGGACCTGCGCATCAATTGCGGCCAATCCGGCCGGCGTTTCGCTGCGCATATCCAACTCCAGCCAGGCCGTCTGGGCAATGGTATTGATGGACGTGCCGCCGGCGATCCGCCCGATGTTGAATGTCGTGCGCGGCGTTTCCGGCGCATCCAGGCGGGTCAGATCCGCGGCCAGACGCGTCAAGCCGTGTATGGCGCTGGCCTCGCCAAAGTCGCTCCAACTGTGGCCGCCGGGCGCCGTTGCGCTGATGCGGTAACGCCTGGAACCCAGCGCCCGATGGACAATACGGCCCAGGCCCATCCCCTCAATGACAATTGCCGCGCCGAGATTATTTTGCAGCCGATCGACGGCCGCGCGCATGCCGCGCAGATCGCCCAATCCTTCTTCACCGCTGTTGGCCACCAGCCAGATGTCTGTAGGAGGAGTGTAACGCGCCAAAACTCTGGCCAGGGCCAGCAGCCCCGCCACGCCGGTGGAATTGTCGCCCAGTCCGGGGCCGTAGACGCGTTCAGCCTGACTATCGACGCGTATGCTCAGGTCCGTCTCCAGGGGAAAGACCGTATCCGTATGGGCGCTGACCATGAGCGCAGGGCCGCTTTGTCGGCCGGGAATGCGGCCATAGACGTTTTGCTCTTCATCCCGGCTTACATCCTGGAGGCCCCGCGCGCGGAACGCTTCTTCCACCCACGCCGCGCGTCCTTGTTCCTGGCCCGTGGGCGCAGGAATCTGCTGCACCTGGATACAGAGATCGAGCAGCTGCTTGCGCTGCATGCGGAATGCAGCGGCAACTTTGGCTATGTCAGGCTGTTGATCTGGTCTTTGCATCGGCTGCGCCTATCCGTTTCGTGCAATAAATTTCGTGCAATAAAAAAAGCTCCGTCCTCATGGGACGAAGCTTTCTCCGCGGTTCCACCCAAGTTGCCGCCGAAAATCGTTCGGCGGCCGCTTTGAAGCTGATAACGGAGCCGGCCGGAAAGCCTTTTGTTTGGCAAGCAAACCTTTGGGGCTTTCACTTACGGGCGGTGACATTTGCCGGGAATTCGCAATGATTTGCAGCCGATGATCATTGCTCTCTGGGAATTCGGGAATGGCAAATGCGTCCCGATCATTGCTTTGTCGATGTGTGGGAGATACTGGACTTGAACCAGTGACCTCTACGATGTCAACGTAGCGCTCTAGCCAGCTGAGCTAATCCCCCGTAACGAGACGCCAGTATAGCATGTCGTCTCAAGATCAGCAAAATTATGGGCAATCCAAAGGCGTACTGTGCACGCCGGCTTCAGATTGTCGTGCATCAGCAGATTACGGCAAAGGCAGCCGCCTAATTGGAGAAGATATAGCCGGTCGGCCCGCTGCTCATGGCGTTGAGTTCGCTCTGGGTTTCCAGCATATAGCGCGTCAGGAGCATTTCCCGGTTCAGAATCTTGTTCTCCGCCCGCAGAAGTTGGGCGACGCTCTCCGCTTCCAGCAGTTGCTGCTTCTCCTCATTGCTTACTTGCAGGGCGATGGCCAGCATGTAGGCCAACATTTTCGGCTCCTGGGGAATGCGGCTGAGCTGCATCTTCGTATCGTGAACGGTCGATAAAAGCTCGGCGTACTCCAGCAATTTGGGCCGGAGGCGCTCTCCCAGCGCCGCAGTGGTCTGATTCTGCTCATCAACAATAGGGTGTTCCGAGACATGCGCACTCAGGTACGGGCGGCTGTAATCCAGCTCGTTGATCTTGAAGCGCCGGGCGCCTATGGCGATGATATTCATGCGTCCGTCTTTTTCCCGCTTTGTTTTGACGATGCGGGCCGTAGTCCCGATATCTTGCGGAATCGCAAAGCCGCCTACCTCTTTACCTTTCCGGATCAGGACGACGCCGAAGGGACTTTTGGTCTCGATACAGTGGCTGATCATTTCCCGGTAGCGGGGCTCGAAAACGTGCAGCGGCAGCATCATGCCGGGAAAGAGCACGACATTGAGTGGAAAGAGAGGCAGATGCATGGGCTCGCCTTCGGACCTTTCACTATCAATCATATCTTGTAAGTCAATGCGACTGCGGCGGTGGCCGGCGTCGCTGTGTTCCGGGCTATTCAAAGGTTAGTTCCTCGTTTCAACTTGCTCGTTGGGTAATCGCCCGGATTATCGCAAATCGTCGCAACCGTGGCGTTACCAATCTTCTTCATCCGGCGCGTCAGTCGGCGTCGTTTTCATAATCTCCCGCAAAATTACCGTGGCGTAAGCGCCTTTTGGGAGCGTAAAGTCTATGCGCAGGTCTCTTTTGCCGTCGTTGGGCATATCAATCAATGCGACCGTCAGATCGGGCGTCAGGATGCGCCCCAACCGCCGGGTTCCTTCGACACGCGCCTTGGCAAAGCGATCCAGCGCTATATCGGCCGCGGCGAAGATCTCCGCTTCCAATGCCCCGGCTGCATGGTGAGCCGGCCGCATTTTACTGCCGTACATGGGCGCTGTAAAGCTGATCTCATGTTCGGCGTAGCGCGACTGCTCTGCTGCAACATCTTCTACATCAAACATGCCGCCCGTGGCGTATTTTTTGGCCACGTCACCCGGCAGCAGCCTGGTGAATTCTCCCCGCCGCACGCGTGCGTCCAGGTAGCAATTGCAGAGAAAGCTTTGGTAGGCCGAGATCATGAAGCGGCGCTGCCATTTATCCCGCACGTATTGCTTGCCCCGCAGAATTTCGGAGCCCCGGGCCACGTTGCCGCCGTCAATGCCGAAGCGCTGAAGGCCGAAATAATTCGGTAAGCCGTCGCGCTTGATCTGCTCACAGACCTGCTCGGCGCGCTTCAGGGCTTCACCGGCGGGCGACTCTGCGTCGCCGATTGCGATGTCGCTAATCACAATCCGGAAGCGATTGCCCAGGAGATGGCCGGTTCGCAACTTGTTACTGTGAAAACGCGCCCACTCGACCGTGACGGGCAGGTTGTCGGCAATGCGTCCGGCCGCCTCCTCAGCAAACTCCGCCGGCTGATGACCCACGTTAAGACTGAAGGTCTGGGTTGTACGGGCATATTTGTCCTTCATCCCCGCAAAGCCCACTGCGCCTCTGGGCAAGTTAAATAATTTGCTCAGACGCTTTTCCACCTCTTTTGTCGTCAGCCCTGTCTTGGTTAGACGCACATAGAGGTGCTGTCCCTCGTCAGCGGGCTCGTACAGGGGAATTTCCTCAACGATAAAGTGTTCGTTATCCGCCCGTAGCGTACCGCCGATGCCCGGCAGTGATTGCGTAATATACGCCGGTTCCGTACCTGAAGAAAAGTCTAGCATTTGTCTGGTTTTGGTGAAGGAAGATGACTTCCAAAGCGGGGGTTAATATTTTTCAAAGAGTAAATTGTAGCAGAAGAGCGTACCAAGCTGGGCCATGAAGCCGAATTCAGCTTCTTCGGCCCAGGTGCGAATCAGGCCGGGCGGTACGTATGCCGGATTGGGCATTTCCTCGCTGATCATCAGGCGTCCCCAGAACCTGAGCACGCGCCGCAACTCCCGCAACGCGCCATAGCGATCCGGCGTCTGGGTAAGCGTGGCGATGACCGCTGCAATGTCGATGGCGTTATCGGGGAGGGGGAGGGAGTTAGCCCCTGCATGATGAAATTCGACGCGCGCAGCCAATCCTGCCGCGGTCAGACGCTTTTGGGCCTGCTCCAACAGCGGCGCCTGGATGTCCACCGCGTGGACGCGACCCTCATCGCCCACCCGGCGCGCCATTTCCACTGTGAAGACGCCCGTGCCGCAACCCAGGTCCAGAACCGTCATGCCGGGCTGGATGGCCAAAACGTCGAACAGCGCGGTCGGATTGCGATAGGCCATACGCAGGGGATGATCCAGCATTTTGGCAAATTGGTGGGGCATAGGCCGAGGGTCTTGCAGGCAGGCCACGCGCTCGGAGAGCAAATAGCCTGCCGCGCTTCCGCCGCTCCATGCTGCTATATTCTGAACTGCCCGCAAAATGCCCATACGCCTGCTTTCAGTAGCTTGCAACCATGGACCGCGGCTAACGCTGCCCATGGTCTTTCTCTATGCCGCCTCTTTATCCGCCTCTTTATCCGCCTCTTTATCCGCCTCTGTGGGCGGGAAGCGCACGGTTAGCATCCCGTCCTTGAAAAGGGCTCCGCTGGCATTCCGGTGGGCCAACACGGTGGGCAAAAGCAGCTCGCGTTTGAAGTTGCCGATGCTCACGAAGAGTTCGTCACCCCGTTTGACCAGCTTGACCTTGTTCAATTCTACGTTGGGGAGAGGCAACTGCAAAATCAGGTCTTCGCCGTCTTCGATGACCTGCTGGGCCTTGCCCACAAAGAGCACGTCGCCCGGGTCTGTGTCGCCGAAGAGAGAATCACCCATTTTGCGCAGATTCTCAATCCCCACCATCTCTTGTTCAAACCAGCCGGCTTTGAGGATGGGCAACGGGTAGAAATCCCGTTCGATCATACCCAGATATTCAGCCTGCGCCTCCTGCATGTGGCGCAGGTAGTCCGATTCGCTGGGCTCGGCGACGAAGGCATTGCCCCGGCCGTCGCTGGCAACGCCGGGCAGAATGCGGTTGACTATGGCTGCGTCCACCGGATAGCCGAAGAGCGACAGGTAGGTAACGGCGCGTGCGCCTTCCTTGATGACCATCTTTTCGGGATTGAGGACGACCCGGTAGCTTGCAATCTCGGGATTGATCAGCACCTGCTGCAATTCGCGCACGCCCGCCACCAGATTGTCCAGACTGGTGAAGACATCTTTGTCGGGCATGAAGCGCTTGACCAGGCCGGCCGTCAGGCGCATGGTCGTGTCGCCCCAGCCCATGATGCGGCCCATGTACCACTGAAAGCTTTCGGGCATAGTCAGGAGGCGCATGGTTTCGCCCGTGGGCGCTGCGTCCACAATGACCCGGTCGTAGTTGCCTTCCTGGGCCTGCTTGTTGATGTGGAGCAGGCTCACGATTTCCTCCATGCCGGGAATGACGGCCAGCTCTTCGGCAATGGCCTTCTTCATGCCCTGGCCGCGCAGGACGCCGTTCATATAGCCCTGCATCTCGCCCCAATGCTCTCTGATTTCGTCCAGGACGTTAATTTCCTGAGCGAAAAGGTTGGGGGCAATCTCCCGGGGTTGTCCGGTTAAGGGAACGTCCAGGCTGTCGGCCAGGCTGTGGGCGATGTCGGTGCTGACTACCAAAGTGCGGTAGCCCAGATCGGCGCTGCGCAGAGCGGACGCCGCGGCGGTCGTGGTCTTGCCGACGCCGCCTTTGCCTAAGTAGAGAATGATTCGCATAGTTATATTCTTCGGGTAGATGTATCGTTTCGCAGATGAGAGACAAGCTGCCGGCCCTTGCAGAATGCATGCGGGCCGTCGTCTGAAACGTGACCCGCCAGTCGTGCGTGACGATACGCTCCGTCACGCATCACGCACAAATATTCACGCATTACGCTGTTACAGCAGTTGTCACCCAAAACTACGCATGCATGGGACCGGAGTTGCACGGCCGCGGCAATTTCAAATGAACCGCTAACAGTTAGGCATCGTTTTTTCGGGGGCGGGCGGTCTTCCGACGCAGTGCGCGCCAGCACAGCCAGCCCGTCAGCGCTATCCCGCCGGCCGCGGCGTAGGCTGCCGCGCGGCTCATGCCGAACCAGCCGCGAATCTGCCACCAAAATTGGGGAAGGCGGCTCCAGTAGCTCCAGCGCCAGGGGCGGCGGTGGCCTATCTGGAGTACATACTTGCCGATCTGATTTTGCGGACTCCAGACCACAAGGTAACAGCGTCCGCTGATGAGGGTTTTGGTATCGATGATGGGGCCGGGATAGTAGCGCGCGCCGGTGAACCGATCGCGTTCCGGCGCAGTCAGCTCGGCGGGAGGCGGCGCGACGACGACGCTAAAGCCCGCGGGCAATTCGATGGGCAGCCGCCCCGCGTCTGCGCTGTAGGGCAGGCTCTGGGCAACAACGGCAAAGGCAGGCGCAACCATCTTTCCCTGGGGCAGGGCGGGAACAAAGATCTGGGCGCGCAGGCGCTCGCCGGCATGGCACTCGCTGCTGTACACGTGAACCTGCCCGGGCTGATCCAGGCGGTTGAAGATCAACTTGAGACTGCGAAAATTATCGAGATGCAGACTATCGGCGAAATGTCCGCCGGGCATGTCGGGAAAACAGGGCAAGCTGCCCGCCGGTATGGTATTGGCCTCGAGGGAGGGGAGAGAACGATTGCTCACGAAATAATGACCTTTGCCTGTGAAAAGGACGGTATGAGCAAAAGTCTAGCACCCGCCCGATGACGCGTCAATATTCTGATTTTGACCGAGGATAATCCATCATATACCATACAAAGCAAACCAAACGAGAGCCGAATTTATATGCAGCCAGCATCCATTTTACAAGCCGACAGCGCCGCCGACCGCCCCACGTTTTCCGTGGTCATTCCCATTTGGAATGAGGCCGCGGTGATTCCCGAACTCTACCGCCGGGTTCAGGAGGTCATGGCCGAGGCCGGCGGTTCGTGGGAGTTGATCTGCGTGAATGACGGCAGCGAGGACAACTCACTCCAACTGTTGCTGGAACTGCGCGCGGCCGATCCCCGGGTCCGCATCATCGATTTCAGCCGCAACTTTGGCCATCAGGTCGCCATTACCGCGGGCACGGATTTTGCCGAAGGCGATGCCGTCATCATCATGGACGCGGACCTTCAGGATCCGCCGGAGACGATCTTGCGCATGATTGAGCGGTGGCGGGAGGGGTATGAAGTAGTCTATGCCGTGCGCGTCAGCCGGGAAGGAGAGACCTGGTTCAAATTGTGGACCGCGAATCTCTTCTATCGCCTGCTTCAGAGCATCGCCGACATCAACATTCCCCTGGATGCCGGTGATTTCCGCCTCATGGATCGCCGGGTCGTGCTGGCCATGCGCCGCCTGCGGGAGAAGCATCGCTTCATGCGCGGGTTGAGCAGTTGGGTCGGTTTTAAACAGATCGGCGTAGAGTATGAGCGGGCCGAGCGGTATGCCGGCGAGACCAAGTATCCTCTACGCAAGATGCTGCGTTTAGCCATGGTTGCCATCACCAGCTTCAGCTATCTGCCTCTGCAATTGGCCACCTATTTTGGCTTTGCCTTTGCTATTCTCAGCCTTGTGGGCATCATCGTCACCGTGATTCTCCGTCTTTCCGGCAATCTCTTCTTTCTGGGGCAGGCCACTACGCTGGTCAGCGTCCTTTTCCTGGGCGGCGTGCAGCTTATCTTCCTGGGCATCCTGGGCGGCTATTTGGGCCGCATCTATGACGAGGTGAAGGGCCGCCCCCTCTACCTGATCTCCCGCGCCTACGGCTTCGTGAGCGATGAACGACCCCAATAGCAGGAGTCCCCGTAACGAAATGATCGGGCTTCTGACGGGGTCATTGGATATCTCGTCAATCTTATTCTTCCACCACAAAAACCTCGCCCCCGCTGCGCCCCCACACTTCGGGGAAGTACATCTCCTCAGCATGAACCGGCAGGACCCGATACTCGCCGGGCAGGGCGGCCCGCACCTGGAAGGTGTACTGATACGTGCCCGCGGGCAGGTAGGTGGCGAATAGCGCCACCTTCTCATCCCGCATGTCGGTAGCCGTGGGAATCCAGTAGCGCCAGGGCATGGAGCTGTCGGTAACGTCCTCCATCTGCGGGCCCTGTGCGCCGGCGCTTTCCGTAGCCAGGCTGGCGTTGACGGGTTCCGTGCCCGCGGGAAGAGGCACTTCCACCAGCAGATGATAGAGGTCCTTGGGCGCGACAATCGTGGCGGTGACGCTGATGACGTCGCCCACCGCGGCCCGGCTGATGGTTTCTCCGTCAGCCGCGGCGAAGCGGCGCGTCACGGCAATGCCCCGGTTGCGGGGCGAGACGGCCGGCGCATCTACGTAAGTGCGCAGACTCGCCGTGTAGTACATGCGCCCGCTTGCGTTGTCCCTGCTCAGGCGCAGAATGTTGGTCTCATCCCGCAGGAGGTCAGACACGGCCGCACGCAATCGGGTGCGCGTATCCACCGTCTCCGGCGTGACCTGGCCGCCGCCCAGTTCCGCCTCGTTGAGCGAAACGTCCCATGCGTAGTCGGCCTCCAGTTCGCCGGTGGCCGCCAGCCAGTCGGTCAGCGCAATAATGCTCCAGGCGTTCTCCTGGGTGGTCGCCCAGCGGCCGGATTCCCGCGCGCTCATGAGCCAGCGCACGGCATTGCCGAGCAGGGGCTGGTCCGGATCCAGGCGGGTAAACGCGGTCAGGACGATGGCCGTGGTGCGCAGGTCGGTGTTGAGGGTCATGTAATCCACGTCCGCCTCGTGCCAGGACGCGCCCGTGGCGCTGGTCTGGACCGCGCCGTACAGCTCATCCAGCAGCGTCTCAATGCGGGGATCGCCGTCTGCGTCATCGTTCATGTCGGCCAGGGCCATGGCCAGATAGGCCTTGCCGTAGTAGGCCAGGCGCGCCCGGGCGTCGTAAAGCGTTGCCGCGCGGCCGGGGTCGCCCTGGCCCATTTCCGCCAGGACGAAGTGCATGAAGGCCATCTCGTTCAGCTCCCAGTTGTTGGCCACCGCATCGGGCGCCTGGAATTGGCGCTCCAGATACCCGACGGCCCGGTCCAGCGTATCCTGGGGGACGGCGTACTCCATGCGCTCGGCTTCGGCCAATCCCCAGAGCACGTAGGCGCTCACATAGGCGGATGATTCTTCTCCCGGCCAGTAGCCCCAACCGCCGTCGGGATTCTGACGATTGACCAGCTTTTGGACGCCTACGCCCATTTGGTAGGCAAGCTGTTGCGCCAGTTCGGCATCCTCCACGCCCAGTTCGCGCAGGGCCCGCCGGGTAAAGAGATTGGGCAGGAAGCGGCTGACGGCCTGTTCATTGCACTCGTAGGGATAGTGCTCCAGATAGTCCAGCCCTTCGAGCATGCCCGCGGCCAGACTCGGTTCGATGGTGACGGACAACTCGCCGTCATCGGTGGCGCCGTCGGGTACGCGGATGGCCTCGACTCGGCCTGTGGGCGGCACTTCGCCCGCGGTTGCGACCGTTTCCGGCGTCTGATAGCGGACTACGGGCAGGGTTATGCGCACCGCATCGCTCGCAACGCTCGACGTCGCGGTGAAGGTAAAGGTCACTTCCTCCGCGTCCTTCATCACCGTCACGGGCAGATCAAAGCGCGCCTGCCCACCGGCATCCAACTCCGTGACGAACCCGGTTTCCCCTTCCGCGTCCGCGCCCTCAATCCCAATCTGCAATCTTAGCTCTGCAATCCTTTCGTCGGTCGTATTCATGACGACCGCCCCGATCTGGGCTCGGTCGCCTGCTGTGAAGAAGCGGGGCAAGGCCGGGCGAATCTGCAAATCCTGGGTTGCGACCAGTTCATGACGGCTATCGCCCACCTTGGTGTCGTCGCTCGCGCCCCGTACGACCAGAACCCACGTCGTCAGGTTTTCGGGCAGGGTGACGCTAAAGCTCGCCTGCCCCGCGTCGTCGGTGACCAACTCTGCATCCCAGTAGGCCGCATCCCGAAAATCTTCCCGCACTTCGAGCATACTGATGCCGCCGCCCCCGCCGCCCCCGCCTTTGGGGCCTTCGGCCAGCAGCCGGCTGAGCTGGTCTTCGTTGATGACCAGCAGCGCGCCCGTGCGCACCCCCAGGGGACGCCGGGCGTAGAAAACGTCCGCCAGGCTGGACTCCGTCTGGCCGCCCAGGGCAAAGATGGCCTTGTCGATCAGGGCGACGGACAGTTCGGCGTCGGCCACGGGCGCGCCCGTCACGTCGGCCACGTCAATCGTGTAGGTGATCTGCGTGCCGGGTGCGACCGTTTCTGCACCCGGGTCTACCGTGATGGTCAGCTCCTTCTCCCTTACGTCTACTGCCAGCTCCGTCATGCCGACCGCCATGGCCGGGAAGGGGTTGCTCTCATCCACGCCCTTGAGCAGGATCACGCTCACGTAAATGTTGGGGATGGCATCCGCGGTAACGGGAATTTCCAGGGTAGCGCTGTTGCTTGCCAGGGTGACGACCCGGGCGTCGATTACGCCGCCGCGCTCGATGGTTACCAGGGCCTGCACCCGACCGGCGAAGGGGCTGGGCACGAGGATTTTGGCTGTGTCGCCCGGCGCATAGGTCTGCTTGTCCGCCACCAACTCTATGCGGTTGTTATTCTCCCGGGGCCAGGCCACAAAGTCGCTGCCGCCCGCTGCGTAGAGGTAGCCTGCGCCTGCGCTGATGCGGCCTTCCGCATCCACGCCCGCGGCCGTAATCTGATACTGACCGGCTGCAGCGGGCGTAAACGAAACGGCCGCCATGCCGTCCCGCCCCGTGGTGACCGTCTCGCTGTAAACGGGCGTACGGTCCACGCTGGTCTTCCAGACGTAGACGCCGTTTTCCTGCGCGTAGACGCTGTTCCAGCGGAATTCGTAGATAACTACATCCAGTTCCGCACCGGGATAGGGCGCGCTGTGGGGCGCGCCCAGCGATTCCAGCGTAACCAGATCAATGGTTGCCTCTTCGCCCACAGAGACCACATAGCGCTCCGGACTGATGCCGATGGCGAATGCGCTCTGATGGACGGGAACGTTCACCTGGTTGGAGACGAATTGGTCCGTCGCGCTTTGAACGGTGACGTCAATTTGCAGGCTTTGGCTGCCCATGCCCGCGGCCAACTCTGCCGGCGCTTCGATGACGTAACGACCTTGCGCATCGGTAACGCCCGCGCCCTCCCGTATCAACTCGCCCAAGCTAAAGCCGCGATAGGGGTCGTAATCCTCCGTCGTCGGGTCGTAAGCGGCAAAGCTGTAATAGCGTCCTTGGGGGCCGTCCTCCCAGCGATAGTCGTAAGGCGAACTGAGGATGCGCCAGGTTACCGGCGCATCAGCCAGGGGCCCGCCGCTGTAATAGGCGGCATCTACCGCCACGCGCACGGTTTCGCCCTGGATGTACTCGTCCTTTTCCGGCGTGAAGGTGATCTCGAACTCAGGCTTGCGATAGGCCGCCACCTGAAAGCCTGTGCCGGCATAGACCGGGTTGGGCGTCCCGGTCTGCACCAGGGCCTCCACGTAGTAATAGCCGGTGGTCGCCTCGTCGGCCAGATCGATAAAGCCGCTGACCGTGCCGTGCGCGTTGGGGCGTACGGTCCGCCGCTGGATTTCGTCGCCCCGATCATTGCGTACGGTGATGTCAACCCGGGTCTCCTGTGAAGGCAGACGGTAGCCGTCATCGCCCATCATGCGCAGAATGCCCTTCCAGTTTACCCTGTCCCCGGGCCGATAGACCGGACGATCGGTATAGAAGAAAGTCTGCATGGTCTCCTGGCCGTACCCGCTGGGCAGGTTGAAATCCCAGGCGGCGATGCCCTGAGACCACTCGGTGGAAGCCACGGCGAAAATTGGGTCGCCGGGCGCGCCGCTTACGGCCAGGACCGGCTGCCAGGCGTTATCGCCCTCTACCTGGGCCTGGACCGTCACTAGCCCCGCAGCGTCGGTAACGCCCTGGGCCAGGACGTCCGCGTCGCTGCGGAATTCTACGGGCGTTCGCCCCGATAGCGGGGGCGTACTGCGTAGCCATGCCAGGACGCCCGCGTCGCTGCGGAATTCTACGGGCGCCTGGGCGACGGGCTCGCCCGTGGCCAGATCAGTAAGCCAGGCCAGGCTCGCGCCCGTCTGGCTCTGCTTGATGACCAGGTTGTAATTGCTCAGGATGATGACGTAAGTATCATGCAGCGTGGCGGGCGCGCCGCCGGCGGTATCGGCTGCCGGGACAGGGCGCGCAATCTGCAGGGCGTAGATGCCCGGCGGCAGATCGCTGCCCGCGTCGTCCTGCAATTTGATTAGCTCCGTGCCCAGTTCGTTGGCGGCAACCTGGGACGGGTAGCTCCGCTCCCAAATGCGATTGGCTGCCTCATCGGGCACGGCGTAGTTGTCGAAAGCCTGCCACTGATCCGGTCCGGCCAGCTTGTACAGCTCCGCCGGCGGCAGGCGATAGAGGGCCGCGTCCACCGTTGCCACGTTGCGATAATAGGCCGCCACGACCGTTGTCGTAAACGCGGTGAAGTGGGTGAAGTTTTCCAGATCGGTCTGGACCGCGGGCGGGTAATCGCCCGTGGTGAAAGAGAAGCTGAACTCTTTGCCCAGGGTGTTGCCGTAGGCATCGCCCGCCGCGCCGTCTACGGTAACGGTGTAGGCGGTTTGGGGCTCCTTGGGCCAGATTAGCTGGACATTGGGCGTAGGATAATCCGAGTAGTAGCTGATGACCGTGGTCGTGGTGGGGACCGGCGTCACGTCAACCGCGTCCAGTGCCAGGGTGTAGCTCAAGGGTGCGGTGAAATAGACGGCGACCGGCGCATCCAGCGGCACGCCTTCATTGCCGTCCAGCGATTCGGTGTAGTCTATGGCCGGCAGCGAGAACGTTCTGAAATGCACGGCAACCGGCTCGCCCAGATTGCCCGATCCCCTGGCCGATTGGACATCCGCCATCAGCCCGATTACGTATTCCTGGTCGAAGCCCAGCGACGCATCGGGCGTGAACGTGACGGTCGTCGAATCATCGTTCCAGGTAAAGCCGCCGGCCACGGCCTGGCCCGGCGCGTCGCCCTCCGTGACCGGCCGCAGGCTAAACCCCGCTTCCACGGAGGCCTGATCCATAGGTTTGGTGAAGGTGATGGTCACGGGGGCGTCGGGCGGATTGGGGCCTCCCAGCGCCTGGGGCGATACGTTGCTGACCGCGGGCGCGCCCGTAGTGAAGCTTGTTTGGTACGGCTGCGCTAGGGGGATGCCGTCAAAGGTGTTGACGTTGTCAACCGTCACCTGATAATCGCTGCCCGCATCAAAACCGCTTTCGGGCGTAAAGACGTAGGCGCTGGTCGTGACCCATTCGCCCTGGCCGGCTGCATCCGGCTCCAGCTTGAAGGGACGTGGCGTCTCTTCGCTGCCCAGCGCGACGACCGGCTGATTGAAGAGCACGGTGAGATTCTCATCGGTGGCGGTGACGTTGAGGACCTGGAGAGGCACGGGCGTATTGAGGATGAGGACTACGGGGGCATTGACCTCCGTTCCGTCTGCGCTCAAGGCCGTACGCAGCGTAAATTCGTAGCGCCGGCCCGCCTCCGGCTCGGCGGCAGGTGTAAAGATGACTGCCGCGTCTTCTACGCGCGTTGCGCCGGCTAATGCGGGCGTCACGGTCAGGTAGTCGGCGCTGGCCGGGTCCATGGCCTGGTCAAAGGTGATGCGCACCGGCTCGCCCATCCACGGAGCGTCGGCGGCAGGCTCCGTGCTGACGACTACGGGCGGCGTCGCCTGGCGCGGCGGGACCGCGGCCCGAACGCTGAGCGTTTTCACGGCCGTCCCGCCCAGAAGCAAGGCAATAACCAAGCTCAGAACGGCATAACTTGCGGTGCGGAATAAGCGTTGCATAATGACCTGTCTTTCGCGATCAAATTGTTGACATAAAGTTTGGATGGGCTGATTGCGTTCGCTGCCTGCTTGCTTCATCTGCCAGAATGGCAACTCAACCTAAATTTGTAAATTACTTGCGTGAATTACTGTTGTGACGCCGCGAATTCTTCTACCGGCCGTACGGTGATGGCGGCTGTTGGGGAGCGGACGGTTGCGCCGTCGGCCTTGGTTTCGCCTTCCAGGCGGAAGCGATGTTCGCCGGGCGTCAGCGTCCACCACGCCTGAATTGTAGCCGTATCCTGCATCTCTATCAACGTTGCGCCATCGACCACCAGGCGCAATGCAGCCCATGGGCCGCTATTCGCATAGCCCTGCACGGCGATGCGCTGGCTCGCTGCGGGCAGGCCGGGATGGATTTGATAGACGGCCATGTCGTCAGGTCCCGTGAGGACAAGCGGCTCTGTCGGGTTTGGCTCTTCGCCTAGGGATGACGTCGCGTCCCCCGGGATAGATGCGGTCGCATCCAACACGGGCAAATTATGGCTGATCATCCAATCGTGATAGGCAGGCGGCAGCACCCAGACGACCTGAGTGCGGGTCTCTTCCGCGGGCGTATCCGGTGCGGCAGGAAGCCCCGTGCGCCGATCGAGCGTAACCCGGCGAAATTGGGTGTCGGGCAGCGCGGGTTCGGTTCCGGCCCGGAAGCGTTCTTGACGCAATTGCGTACACGCATCACCGGGGAGCATGCCGCTGGGCCCGCAAATTTCCACCTCTACAATGTCGGCCGGTCGGGCAAAGGGCGGGGGATCGTCAGCGTGCGCGGCCAGCATCATATCGTGCCAGACGGGGCCGGCCCCGTCCAGTCCGCTCACGCCGACCATGGGCGCGTTGTCGGCGTTGCCCACCCAGACGCCGATAACGCGCTCGGTGGAGTAGCCTACGGTCCAGTTGTCCCGCCAGTCGGTGGTCGTACCCGTCTTCACCGCGGCGGGAAAAGGCAATTCCAGCACTGAGCCCTGGCCGAATGCGGGCCGACGCGCGGCGGGATCAGACAGAATGTCGGTGATCAAATAAGCCGTCTCGGCATCAATCACCCGCTCGCCGCCCAATCTCCCCATCTCCCAATCTCCTAATCCCCCGCCCTCGACTGCCAGCACGCTCCGCGGCTCCAGCCTTATCCCATCATCCAGCGTACCGTACGCGGCGGTCAATTCCAGCAGGCGGACCTCGCCGCCGCCCAGGGTAAGGGCCAGCCCGTAGCGCTCGGTGAAGGTGGTGATGCCCGCGCGCGCGGCCAGGGTACGCAGCGTATCGACGCCGACGCGTTCCAGGGTTTTGACCGCGGGAATGTTGTAGCTGGAAGCCAGCGCGGTGCGCACGCTCACCGGGCCGTGGAAGGCGCGGTCGTAGTTGAGAGGCGTGTAGGCCTCCGGTTCGCCATGGGCATTGGGTGCATAGAAGGTGGCGGGCAAATCCGCGATGATGGACGCCGGCGTTAGCGGAGCCACGCCCGCCTGCGCGCTCCACGCGGGGTCCAGGGCCGCGGCGTAGGTGAAAGGCTTGATGGCGCTGCCGGGCTGGCGCAGGCTCAACGCGGC
The DNA here is from genome assembly GCA_020433455.1 of Caldilineaceae bacterium. GTDB lineage: Bacteria > Chloroflexota > Anaerolineae > Caldilineales > Caldilineaceae > JAGRCP01. Next base: position 27,880 of record JAGRCP010000033.1, read on the forward strand.
GTTGACGTTACCCTGAATAGCAGCGTCAAAATAGTCGGGGCTGCCCACCATGGCCAGAATGTCGCCGGTGCGGCTGTCCAGCGTCACGGCCGCGGCGTTGTCAATGCGCCGGTTGGGGTTGACGCCGTCGGCGCAAACTGCGGGCGGCTCGCAATTGAGTTGGGCCAGCCGCCGGCTGACGGCCTCTTCGGCCGCGCGTTGCAGGTCCAGGTCCAGCGTGGTGGTAACGGTGAGGCCGCCCCGGCGGATGGCGTCCGTTCCCAACATTTGGGTGAGCTGGTCCTGGACGTACATGACAAAATGGGGTGCGCGAATGGGGAAAAGGCGCGCCCGATAGCGCAGCGCTTCTCGTTCAACCAGGACTGCTTCCTCTGCGTCCAGATAGCCCTTCTCCTGCATGAGGCGAATGACAGTCTGCCGGCGCGCCATGGCTGCTTCGGGATCGGCGAGGGGATTATAGACGCCGGGATTCTGGAGCAGCCCGGCCAGGAGCGCGCACTCGCCGCGGCTGAGCTGGGCCGCGGGCTTGGCGAAAAAGGTCTGGGCCGCGGCTTCGAGGCCAAAGGCGAAGCTGCCGTAGTAGCTCTGGTTCAGATAGAGGACCAGCAACTCATCCTTCGTGTAGCGAGTCTCGAGCCGCCAGGCCAGCCAGGCTTCGCGCAGCTTGCGCGTGTAGGATGCCTCCAGCCGCTCGTCGGGCGTGAGGAGGAGCATGCGTGCCAGCTGCTGGGTGATGGTGCTCGCGCCGCTGACGATGCCGCCGCTGCGCCGGTTCTGAATGGCGGCACGCAGAATGGCGACGGGATCGATGCCCGGGTGGAGGTAGAAGCGGCTGTCCTCGGTAGCGATGGTGGCCTGGCGACAGGCCAGGGGAATAGCGTCCAGCGTCAGGTCGATCTGCTTGCCCATATCCGGGTCGATGACCTCGTAGAGGAGGCGGCCGTTGCGGTCCAGAATGCGGGTAGACGGCCGGACCAGGCGCTGCTCCAGCGCGCTGACGGGCGGCAGATCGGCCAGGAGCCAGGCGTAGACGATCCCAGCGCTGAGCGAGAAGAGCCCGCCCAGCACGAGGAGCGTTATGTAGATGGGTTTGGGGCAAAACCGGCGGCGCGTCATGCTATCGGAACGTGTGTAGCCGGGGCTATGTTCCGGTTGAAACGCGGCGGCTTTGCGCAGGGCAAAATTGTAGGCGAATGGTCTGGACGAGGTCCGGGTTTGCTTATTCATTCATCCGTCTCTCTCCTGGCCCCTCCGGGAGGTTTCCCTCCCGGAAGCTGTGCCGTAACGCCCATCCTACAGATAGCGGGCAAACCAGCCGACCAAATACTCAAGCCGCGCAATGCGGCGGTCCGTGCGGCCGGCGCGGGAAAGGCCGTGGGATTCGGCTTCGATGCGGACGAATTCGCTCTCTACGCCCACCTGACGCAGCGCGGTAAACCACTGCTCGCTCTGCTCTACATTGACGCGCCTGTCGCCTTCTGCGTGGATGACCATGGTCGGCGTTTGGACAGCCGCGACATAGTTAAGCGGCGACTGACGCCAGTAATCATCGAGCCGTTCCCAGGGCGGCGCGTCGTTGAACCAGCATTGGAAAAGCCAGGTAAAGTCGCTGGTTCCGTGAAAGCTGATCAAATTGCAGAGGCTGCGCTGGGTGACCGCCGCGGCAAATCGATCCGTGTGGCTTACAATCCAGTTGGTCATGTAGCCGCCGTAGCTGCCGCCGGTGACGCCCATCCGCCGGGTATCTACATAGGGCCGGGCCGCCACGTAATCGGTCCACGCCATGAGATCGCCGTAGGCCACCGCGCCGAAATCGTCCACGATGGCGTTCACGTGACGGTTCCCGTATCCCTGGGAACCGCGTGGATTACAGTAGCAGACCACATAGCCAAGCCCCGCCAGCATGTGCAGCTCGTGGAAGAAGCCGTGGCCGTACTGGAGTTGCGGGCCGCCGTGGATCTCCAGGATGACGGGGTAGCTGCGGGCCGGATCGAAGTCGGGCGGCTTCAGGATCCACCCCTGAAGACGGTTCCCGTCCGGTCCGTCGATCCAATGTTCTTCCGGCGCGTTGAGCGCCGCGGTATCCAGCCACCCTGCGTTGACCTGCGTTAGCTGCCGCGTGGATCCGCTTTCCGCGTCCCACAGCCAGAGATCGCCCGGCGTCGTGGCGGTGGCGCGCAGATAGAGAAAAGATCGCCCGGCGGCATCGGGAGAGAGCGAGCCAATCAGATCATCCTCGCCCAGCACCTGCTCGACCGTTCCATCTGTCGCCTGAACGGTCCCGACAAATGTGCGGCCGTGACGCGAGAAGTTGACGTAGAGCGCCTCGCCGTCAGACGACCAGGCGGGCGGAACAAAGGCAACGCGCAGGTCCGTATCGCCCAGCGTCAGGTCGCCGGTGGTGATATCCGTGTGTCCGGTCAAATTTCGCGCCGCGCCCTGATCGGCAAGCGGCACGATCCACAGGTCCATATTCTGCCAAAACTGGCGCACGCCCTCGGAGCAGAAATAGGCGAGGCGGGTTCCGTCGGGTGAAAACGACGGACACTGTTTGCGGCCCTCGGGCAGCGCCAATTCCGTCACCTCCCCGCCGGCAGCGGAGACCAGGCAAAGGGACAGGTTCATTTGGTCCCAGTCCGGGTCGGGGGTGCGATTGGCCACAAACGCGATTGTCTTGCCGTCGGGCGACCAGACCGGGTTGACCTCGTCACGCATCCCGTTGGTCAGGCGGCGGCTCTGTCCGTCGGCGACATCCACAATATGCAGTTGCCGGTACGCCTGGGGCAAAAAGCCCTCGCCGTCGGCCCGGTAGACTGTGCGCGTGATATGACGCGCGACAACGCCTAATTCCCGCTTCAATTCGTCCTCTTCGCGTGCGATCTCTTCCTCATCCCTGGGGCGAAAGCTCAGAACAATGGAACGTCCGTCGGGCGACCAGGCGAACTCGCCCAGGGAGCCGGCCAGCTCCGTGATTTTTCGCGCCTCGCCGCCGTCCGCCGGAATGATGTAGAGTTGGCTCTGCTTCTCGTTGCCGCGGTTAGAGAGAAACGCGATTTGCCTGCCGTCCGGCGACCAGCGCGGCGCAGCGTCAACCTGATCGCCCACGGTGAACCGGCGCGCCTGCCCGCCCTGTACGGGCATGAGCCAAAGGTTGCTGTAGCGCTTCTGCGTCCTGCGATCCACCCGCTGCAACGCATAAACGGCCTGCCGCCCGTCGGGCGAGAGGTCGTAGCCGGTAATCAGTTGGAAACGGTAGAGATCGTCTGCGGTCAATGGTCCGGAAGGGCGAGCGTCCATGAAATCCTCCACAAGGTGAATAATGGGAAAAGGGTGTAGGCCTGTCCACATCCTACAACAGAGATCGCTGCGATGGGCAATCAGATTTTGGTGCGGACAGATAGTCTGTGCTACCGTCAGTGGATTATTCTCTCGTCGCCTTTACGCGCGTGCCAAAGGACAAGCAGCATGGATCGTCAGAAGCCCGAAATTATGAGCCCGGCCGGATATTGGCCCCAGCTTCACGCCGCGGTCGAAGCGGGGGCGGACGCGGTCTATTTTGGTCTGAAGCACTTTTCCGCCCGCGCCAAAGTCGGCTTTGGCATGAACGAACTGCCGGACGTGGTGCGCACGCTCCACGGTCGCGGCGTGCGCGGCTATCTCACCTTCAATACGCTTCTCTTCGATCATGAATTGGCGGACGCGGCGCGGACATTGGCCGCCATCGGGCGGAGCGGGGTGGACGCCATCATCGTGCAGGATGTGACGGCGGCGCAGCTTGCACGGCGCATCGCACCGGATCTAGAGATTCACGGCAGCACCCAAATGAGCGTGACCAGCGCGGAGGGCGTCGAACTGGCGCGCCAATTCGGCGTCAGTCGGGTGGTGTTGGCGCGTGAACTGTCGCTGGACGAGATTCGCGCCATTCGTGGGGCCACGGCCTGTGAGTTGGAGATTTTTGTTCACGGTGCGCTGTGCGTTTCGTATTCCGGCCAATGTTTTTCCTCGGAAGCGTGGGGCGGGCGCAGCGCCAATCGGGGACAGTGCGCCCAGGCGTGTCGGCTCCCCTATGAGCTGATGGTTGACGGCGAAATCCGCCCGCTGGCCGACGCCCGCTATCTGCTCTCGCCCGGCGACCTCTACGCGCTGCGCCAAATGCCCGCAATCGTCGAGACGGGCGTCAGCGCGCTCAAAATTGAGGGACGGTATAAAGACGCCAACTACGTGGCGCTCACAACCGCGGCCTATTGCCAGGCGCTGGATGACGCCTGGGTCGGGCGGGAGTTGGGCATCACTCGGGAGCAGGAGCTCCAGTTGGAGCAGGTCTATTCGCGCGGGCTGGGCCCCTATTTTATCAGCGGCACGGATCATCAGGCCGTGGTTCAGGGACGAGCCCCCCGCCATCGGGGCGTGCTCATGGGACGAGTGAGCGCGGTGGAGCAAAACGGGGTTCTCCTCGCGCCCGCGGAGACCCATCGCGTGGCCCCGCTCAAGGCGGGAGACGGGGTGGTCTTTGACGCGGCCCATCGACGCAGCCCCGAAGAGCGGGAAGAAGGCGGCCGTCTCTATGCCGTGCAACCGCGCAAGCAGGGCCGGCTATGGCTGGAGTTCGGCAACCGGGACGTGGACTTTGCCCGCATCCAGCCAGGCGATCTCCTTTGGCGCACCCAGGATCACGCGGTGGAAAAGGCGGCCCGACCGTTCACCCGCGCGACCCAGCCGGTTTATCAGCGTCCGGTGGAGATCAGCGTTGATGCGGCGACAGATCAGCCGCTGATCATGACCTGGCGGCTTGCCGAGCATCCGGCCGTCAGCGTCACGGTCCGCTCGCCCGAGCCGCTGGGCGAGGCCCGCAACCGGGGGCTGGATCAGGCGTCGCTCCTGCGCCAGTTGGAGCGGTTGGGCAACACGCCCTATCGGCTGGGAACGCTGGACGCACGCATTACCGGCACGCCCTTTGCGCCCGCGTCCCTGCTCAATGAATTGCGGCGCGCAGCCGTGGCCGCGCTCAGCGCGCAGCAGGAGATGCCGCCCCAGGCGACCGTGACCGCGCCGGAGGCAGCCCTGGCCGCGCTCCGGCCGGAGCCACGCGCTCACGGGTGTTGGACTCCGCCCGTGCCGTTACTCCACCTGCTGGTCCGGTCGGCTGATCAACTGGAGGCGGCGATCGAAGCCCGGCCTGCATCGATTACTTTGGATTATTTGGAGCTTTACGGGCTACGCGATTCGGTGGATCGGGTCCAGGCAGCGGGGATTGAAGCGCGGGTTGCAAGCCCCCGGGTGCTGAAGCCCCATGAGCAGCGAGTGGTCAACTTCCTGCTGCGGCTGGATTGCCCGATTCTGGTGCGCTCAGGCGGTCTGCTGCAGGCGCTGCAGGCGGTCGAACATCCGCCCCTCAGCGGCGACTTCAGCCTCAACGCGGCCAATGGGCCCGCGGCGCGCGCCTATCTGGCCATGGGGCTCAGCCGCATCACGCCGACCCACGACCTCAACGCCGCCCAGATTACGGCATTGGCGGAAAGCATCGGCGGCGACAGGCTGGAAGTGATCGCCTATCAGCATCTGCCGGTCTTTTACACCGAGCATTGCGTCTTCTGCCGTTTCCTCTCACAGGGGACCAGCTACAAGGATTGCGGTCACCCGTGTGAATCCCACCGGGTGGCGCTCAAGGATCAGCAGGGGCGCAGTCACCCGGTCATGGCGGACGTGGGCTGCCGCAACACCGTCTTCGGTGCGGAAGCGCAACAGGCCGCCGGGCATCTGGACGAATGGCTGGCGGCCGGAATCGGCCACGTACGGCTGGAGTTCGTACATGAAAGCGCTGCGCAGGTCGCCTCGCTCGCGGGCGCGTTTAACGAGTACTTACACAGACGGATCGATGCGAGTGCGCTGAACGCCAAAATCAGCGCGCTCGCCCCCCAGGGCGTCACAGAAGGCAGCCTCTTTGTTCCCCCCGGCTACCAGGCGATTCCGCTGTTGGCGTAGTGCGGTTCAGCGTGAATCCTCAGGCGGAATATTCGGCTTTTCACCGCTGGCGGGATTCACGCCGGCCTCATGCGCATGATCCGACCCTACGCATCATACGTACTTGCGGTCACATCGCCGCCTTCGCCCGTCCAGTTGGTGTGGAAGAATTCGCCGCGCGGTCTGTCTATGCGCTCGTAGGTGTGGGCCCCGAAGTAGTCGCGCTGGGCCTGAAGCAGGTTGGCGGGCAGGCGTTCCCTGCGATAGCCGTCGAAGAAGGCCAGTGCACTGGTCATGGCGGGCAGGGGAATGCCCAGCTCCGCAGCCTTGGCCACAACCCGTCGCCAGGCTTGCTGCGCGTTCTCCACTTCGGTTTTGAAGTAGGGGTCCAGCAGCAGGTTGGTCAACCGGGGCTGGTTGTCATAGGCTTCCTTGATCTTGCCCAGGAAGATGGAGCGGATGATGCAGCCGCCCCGCCACATGAGCGCGATGCCGCCGTAATTGAGATTCCAACCGTACTCGGCCGCGGCCGCGCGCATGAGCATGTAGCCCTGGGTGTAGGAGATCATCTTGGACGCGTAGAGCGCATCATGCAGGTCGGCGACGAAGGCGCTTTTGTCGCCGGTGAAGGTCGAATCGGGTCCGCTCAGCACCTGGGCAGCCGCGACCCGCTCATCCTTGAGCGCGGAGAGGAAGCGGGCCATGACCGCCTCGGCAATGAGGGTCAGGGGAATACCCATCTCCAGCGCGGAGACGGCCGTCCATTTGCCGGTGCCTTTTTGGCCGGCGGAATCGAGAATCTTCTCCAGCAGCACGTCGCCGTTCTCATCCCGATAGGCCATGATATCCCGGGTGATTTCGATGAGGTAGGAATCCAGCTTGCCTTCATTCCAGCGCGCGAAGACATCGTGCATCTCGTCGGCGCTCATGCCCAGCGACTCTTTCATGAGGTAATAGGACTCGCTGATGAGCTGCATGTCGCCGTATTCGATNNCGTTGTGGACCATCTTGACGAAATGGCCTGCGCCGTCTTCACCCACCCAGTCACAACAGGGGGATCCGTCTTCTACTTTGGCCGCGATGCTCTGGAAGATGTCCTTGATGTGGGGCCACGCCGCGGGCGAGCCGCCGGGCATGATGGACGGGCCGTTACGTGCGCCCTCCTCGCCGCCGGAAACGCCCGCCCCCACATAGAGGAGCCCCTTGGATTCCACATATTCGGTGCGGCGAATGGTGTCTAGATAGTTGGAATTGCCGCCGTCAATGATGATGTCGCCCGGCTCCAGATAGGGCAGCAACTGTTCAATAAAGTGATCCACGGGGTCGCCGGCTTTGACCAGCATCATCACCCGGCGCGGGCGCGCCAGGCTATCTGCCAGTTCCTGCACCGAGTGGGCGCCGATAAGCCGATCGCCCGCGGCCGCGGCCGCCAAAAAGTCGTCTACCTTAGACGTGGTGCGGTTGTAAACGGCCACGGTAAAGCCGTGATCGATCATGTTGAGCACCAGGTTCCGGCCCATAACGGCCAGGCCGATGAGGCCGATGTCTGCTTTGTTCATGAAAGCGCCTTTCTGATTTATTGGTTGATTTGTTTATTGGGTGACCGGTTGATTGGGCGTGTTGTAGAGTGGGAGATTGGTTGGTCTCCTGTCCTCATCTTTCGTATTCGATAATCTTGTCCACAATCGTTTCTACGTCCTGATCGACGGCCACGATGATGGCGTTTTGAGGCGAAGGCGGCTCCAGCGCGTCGAACTGACTTTGGAGCATTTCCGCCTTCATGAAGTGACCGGCGCGCCGGCTCAGCCGCGCGTTGATCAGGTCCATGTCGCCCGCCAGGTAGACGATACAGAGACCGGCATTCCCCGCGCGCAATTGCGCGCGGTAGCTCTGCTTGAGCGCGGAACAGGCAATCACCACGGTCGCGTCCCGGGCCAGATGATCGGCGATGAGATCGTGAAGGCGTTCAAGCCAGGGCTCCCGATCCGCGTCGGTGAGCGGGACGCCCGCACTCATCCTGGCCACATTTTCCGGCGGGTGAAAGTCATCTCCATCGTAGAACGGAACGCCCAGGCGTCCGGCCAGGGCCTGGCCCACGGTTGTCTTGCCGCTGCCGGCCACGCCCATGATCACGTAGGCTCGGCTCATGAGGTCGGCCCCATTTCCACCGGCCCCATTTTCTCCTCGCGTACACGGTACAACATTTCGCCCGCTTTGGGCACGTAGAGAATGCCTTCGTCCTCGCGCCCGCTCCATGCTGCCGGATCAATTTTTTCTGGATCAACATAGCCCAGCGCAAGCCGCTCACAGTCAGCCGGCGTCAGTCGGGTCGCCAGATTGACCATCGCCCGCGGCAATTCCACGCCGTCAACGTATTGTCCATCGCCCCGGACATGGGTGCTGTGGGCCAGCACCCCTAAGGGGATGTGACGGCAGCGATCCCACTGCGTCAGGAAATAAGGCAGCACGTGATAGCCGATTTCATAAATATATCTGCCATGGACGTGGCTTACCACGTCCAGATGGGGCGCGTAGATGGTCAGCTCGCCGCCTTCGGCCAGGGCCGGCTCCAGCTTGTACATGGCCTTGCCCGCGGTCCACAATTCATCGTACATGGGCGGCGCCTGGGAGAGCACCTGTCGGAACGGCTTGTCCACCCAGACGATGTGACGACGGGACGAAAGGTCCGCGGCCGCTGACCACGCCTCCAGGTAATCGCCGATGAAAAGGCCCGCCAGCCCGTGGTCCACTACGGTCAGCGCAATCAGGGTGACGGGCGTGGGGACGTACTCCGCCGCGGCGTGGATCATGGCGCGCACGGGCGTCTCTTTGATGCCGATGGTCCCCCGCACGCCGGCCAGCGCGCCCAACCAGTGGGTCACGTTGATCATGTCGGCCCCGGAGATGCCGGGAAAGAGGTACTTGGCCCCGCCGGAGAAACCGACGACTTCATGAGGGAAGGTAGGGCCGAGTATCAGGATATGGTCGTAAGCGTGAATCGCGCGGTTGATGAGAATATCCACATCACCGCCCAAGGTGGGATGCCGGCGGTCGCCGGCAATCTGCCGGATCTGCTCCCGGGGCAGAACGCCGATGCTCGTCAACGTGTCAGGCAGGTCCCAGCGGTGATTGAGGAGGCCGATGCGCCTGAATGGGCCGGCCCGCTCCGCTGCGGTGATGCCGACCAGTCGGTTGATCTGCTCCTCGCTCAGAGGCGAATGGGTGCCCAGCGCAACCATGAAATCGAGCTGTTGCGTGTCGTGCAGGACGGCAACCAGTTCCCGGAACAGAAAGGGCAGGGGAATGGTACGCGTGTGATCGGGGATTAAGACCAGCACTTTTTGTCGGGTAAAGCGTCCTTCCAGCCCTGCATAAAGCGTTTGGCGAACCTGATCGTCGGTCAGCAGCCCGCTTGGCGCCACGGTTTGTGCAATCATCAGCCTTTTCTCGGTTTCTCTGCCCGCAGGGCGGATTCTATGCAATCTCTTTGGGGGATCCTTACACGCCGCCGAACGCGGCATAACCGCCGTCTACGGGGACGATGATGCCGGTGACGAACTGCGACCCCGGCGAGAGCAGCCAGAGCATGGCGCCCAGCAGCTCGTCCGGCTCGCCGAAGCGGCCCATGGGCGTATGGTCGATGATGAGTCGGCCTCGCTCCGTCAGGCTGCCGTCCTCATTAAGCAGGAGCGCGCGGTTCTGGTTGCCGATGAAGAAGCCCGGCGCCAGGGCGTTGACGCGGATGCGGGGGCTGAACTCCCGGGCCATGTACGTGGCCAGCCAGTAGGTAAAGTTGTTGACGCCCGCTTTGGCCGCGGCGTAGCCCACCACCCGGGTCAGGGGCGTAAACGCGGCCATGGACGAGAGGTTGAGGATGACGCCTTCACCCTGCTCGGCCATGATCTTGCCGACGACCTGGCTGGTCAGGAATGTGCCCATGATGTTGAGATCGAAAACGAATTCCAGCGCCTCTTTGGGCAGGTCGAAGAAGGTTTTTTCGCCCGCGGCATTCGCGTCGGGATGGTTGCCGCCCGCGCCGTTGATGAGAATGTCGATCCGCCCGTACCGCGCCATGACCCGGCCCACGGCGGACTCAAGCGCGACCCGATCCAGCACGTCGCCCTGGACCAGCATGGTCTCGCCCGTCGCCGCCTCGAGCTTGGCCTGGAGTTCAGGCGAGACCTGGGCGCGACGCGCCAGGATGGCCACATTCGCACCCAACCCCGCCAGGGCCGCCGCCATTTCGCCGCACAGCACCCCCGTCCCGCCGGTGACGAGCGCAGTCTTACCGCTGAAGTCGTACCATTGTTGAATAGTTGAATGGTTCATTGGCTTATCTCCCAATCTTCAATCTCTAATCTCTCAATCTCCAATCTCTCAATCTCCAATCCCTACAATCGATATGTCCGTTTTACCAATCCGTACGCCATATCATAGGCCATAGCCCGCGCGTCATCCATGTCAATCACCTGACGCAGGATCAGGCCGGCCAGCCAGTTGACCGAGGCCCGCCGCCACATGTTGTGGCGCACGGGAATGGAGAGAAAGGCCCGGGTATCGTCGTTAAAGCCCGCAGTGTTATAGAGCCCCGCCGTCTCCATGACCTGGTCGAAATAGCGGGCCATGCCGTTGAGGCTGTCGTGAAACCACCAGGGCGGTCCCAGGCGCAGGGCCGGATAGTGACCGGCCAGGGGCGCCAGTTCCCGGGCATAGGTCGTCTCGTCCAGGGTAAAGAGAATGAGGGTCAGACTCGGCTCGTTGCCGTACTTTTCCAGCAAGGGCGCCAGGTTGCGGGTGAATTCCGTCAGGCGCGGAATATCGCCGCCGATATCCGGCCCGAAACGTGCGTACAGCGGCCGGTTATGATTGCGATAACTTCCTGCATGAAGCTGCATGACCAGACCGTCTTCCACGCTCATGCGCGCCATCTCCATGAGCATGTGGCCGGTAAAGCGCCGCGCGTCATCGCCGCTGATTTCGCCTTTCAGCGCCCGCTTAAAGATGACTTTGGCCTCCCTGACGGGCAGTTCGTAGGTAACGGGTGCAGGCGCGCCGTGATCGGTGGCCCGGCCGCCCATCTGCTTGAAGAAGGCGCGCCGCTCCTGCACGGCCTGGAGAAAGGTCTTATATCCCGTGACTTCGATTCCTGATACCCGGCTGAGATCATCGACTTCCTTTTTCCAGTCAGGATGACTCAGGTCAAAAAGCGCGTCCGGTCGGAAGGTGGGCAGGATGCGGCCGGGCCAGCCCGATTCCCGAATCGTCTGATGCTCGGTCAGGGGATCAACGGCGCGGTCTGTCGTGCAGAGGACTTCGATGTTGAAGCGTGCATAGAGCGCCCGGGGCGTGAAGTCCGGCTCCTGGAGGCGGGCGTTGATCCGGTCATAAATGGCCTGGGCATTCTCCGGTCTGAGCTTTTCATCGATGCCCAGCACGGTGACCAGCGCTTCCCGCAACCATAGCCCCGACGGCGTGCCCCGGAAGAGGTAGAGATGATCGGCAAAAGTTTGCCAGATTTGCCGGTGATCGGGTAATTGGACGCTAGAGCCGTCGCGCGGGGCCACGCCCAACTCTTCCAGGGCGATGCCCTGGGAATAGAGCATGCGCAGAATATAATGATCCGGAATAATGAACAGATCTACGGGCGATGCGAAACGATAGTCCGGCTGGGCAAAGAGCCGAGGATCTACGTGCCCGTGGGGCGCAACGATGGGCAGCTCCTCCACATCGCTGAGCAGTTCCAGGGCTATTTCCTTCCTGCGTGCGTCCGGCCCCAGATAGCGATCCGAAGCAAGAACCGAGGCTGAATTCTGTCCCATAAATGCCGTTTCCCGTTTGTGCGCCGCGCTGTACCAGGAGAATGCCTAAAGCAAAGCGGGCGGATAGTGTGCCAAGTAGATGATAGGGCTTGAAAACGCTTTTTTACAAACGAACCGCAGGCGCTCGACAGCTTCCCGGAGGTTTCTCTCTGGAGCCATGCATTTTCCGCAGACCCTCCCGGAGGGAGCTGTATGGGGGATGAACCGCATCCACAAAAAAGGACCCGAGCAAGCGCTCGGGCCCTTTGGCGGAGAGGGAGGGATTTGAACCCTCGAGGGCGTGAACCCTACGCGTTTTCGAGACGCGCGCACTCGGCCGGACTATGCGACCTCTCCTCGGTTGAGACAAAATCGTAGCACAGAGTCAGTTGACGGGCAATTCTGCCGCAACGGTTTGAACGCATTTTACGCCGGAGGCGGGCGTCAGGATGTTGCAAATGCCCGCCCCCGCCTCTACAATAGCAAAAGTCTATTTTCGTCTTGAAAGAATTGCGTTCATGCATGCCTGGGTTTCATCTCCTTCAGCATAAAAATTTCCAACAGAGTATTGTCGGGCTGCCGCCGGCGGCTCAGCGTAAGGCGATCTGGTCCCAGGTCTTGCTGGGCGTCACCGGACGCACGCCGGTGGTCAAGGGGACGGTGGGCCCCAACGCCCGCTGGCGACGCTCGCCCGTCCAGGGTAATCACTACTATCTCTGGTGGATTCCCCAGAGTGAAAGCGGCGTGGACTCCCCCCCGAACGCCCGACGCAACGGCCTCAACACCATCCTCATCCACTCGGTTCGCCATCACGACCTGACGGATCAGCCGCTCCTGCCCGGCGCGCTGGACGACTATGCGCCCCTTTCGATTGATACGCTGGACCCCCGCTTTGAGGAACAGCGCGTTATCAGCCGGCCGCCGGCTTCCGATGCGATCAACGTGGCGGCAATTAAGGGGCTGCCCGGCAGCGGCAAAACGGTTGCCCTCCTCTATCTTCTGCGCGATCTCCTGGCCCGGGACGACGGCAGTCATATCGTCTATGTGACCTATACGACGCGCCTCAAGCGCGCGGCCCGGGAGTTTGTCGAGTCCCATTTTACGGCTCGTACCGGTCTCCCGCCCGAGGCGCTCCGCTCACGCTTGCGCATCTTCACCCTCAACGAGCTGGTCAGCGATCTCACGGGTCTGGCTATGCAGGCCGAGCCTTTTGGCGAAATGGCCGGCTTTACCGCCTTTCTCCAGCGCCAGAATCCCGCGGATTTGGGCCTGTGGCGCGCCTACCCCCGCACCCTTTTTACCGAGATTCGGGCGCACCTGCTGGGGCGGGATTTTCCAGCCGACTACGATTGGGCCCAGGAAAATCTGGGCGGCGGCGGCATTGATCTGCTGAGCTATGCCCAGGAACGGGAGCTGGATCTGGATGAGGCTGAGCGCGCCGTTGCCCTGGCCGAGCGGGTTCGCACCATGCGTTTCTTCCGGGATCAGGCGGCCGCGCGCACCGCCCTCTCCCAGGTGATTGCCGGGCAGGCGCCCGGCTGGCTGGCCAAGGTGGATGCCCTGGTCGTGGATGAGGTGCAGGACCTGACCTTAATCCAGATTGCGCTGGTGACCGAATTGCTGCGTCTGCGTGCGCAACGGAACGACGGCCGCGGCCTGACGCTGGCCATTGCCGGCGATGAGTCCCAAATCGTACAGCCCAGCGGTTTTGACTGGGGCATGACCAAGTATATGACGGGCGAGCAGTTGGGTATTTGGCCGGATGAATTTGAGTTCCAGCATCAGCGCCGGTCGCCGGATAACTTGGCCCAGCTTATCGACAACAGTTGGAACTTTTACAGCCACTTGCGTAAGTCTTTCCGCCCCAGCGCCCGGCGGGCGCGTATGGCCATCGAGCAGGTCGCAGGAATGCCCGATATGGGTCAAATCTTTATCACGCCCCTGCCCGGCGAAAACGAAAATCGGGCCGAGCTGCTGGCCCTGGTCAACCATCGGGATGATCTCCTGGCCGACGATGATGGGGAAAATGCCCGCGAAGACGCGTTCCAGTCCGTCTTGCCCGCGGATCTGGCTGATCGGGATGTCTCCTGGGCCGCGCTCATGCTGGAGTTGGCCGGGCGCCCCGGGCGCGCGCTGGTCGATCTGAGCGAGACGTTGACTGACGAGCTGCCACCGTCTGTTCAGTCTCTGGCCGATGAGATCATCTATCTGCCCCGGGAGATTAAAGGGTTGGAGCGCCACACCATCCTCATCCACGGACTGAACGCCCTTTACGTCCGCGCCCGGGATCTGAGCGAAGACAAGGGCCTGGGCAGCATTCCCCGCTATGAGGCGCGCCGTCTTTTCGACGAGATGCGCGTCGCCCTCAGCCGTTCCACCTATCGCCTGATTTTGCTGGAAGAGGCGGATGCGCCGGTTTTGGCGGAACTGGGCGTTGCCGAGCTGGACGGCGTAGCCGCATTAAGCTGGGCCGATCTCATCCTGGCCATGCAGACGGAGGAGATTTCCGAGATTGAGGCCATTGAGGGCTATCTGCGCGAGGTGGAGGACCTGGCCGATCGCAGCCGCTGGAGTCAGGCCGTGACCCGCAACCGCCGCGCGTATCGTCTGGCCCGACGCATGGGCGACCGCGCGCTGCAGAGCGAGGCAGAGCGTCAACATGCGGCCATCTACCTGCAGCAGGCGTCCGGTCATCTGGCAGAGCAGAATTGGCCGGCCGCGTATGAGGCCAATCGCCAGGCCCGGGACCTGGCCGGCCGGGCTGATGACCCGGATACGTGGCGAAGGGTGGATGAGCAGCTTGCCCGCATTCAGGCCCAGGCCCAAGAGGAACTTTCCGCTTTGCTGACCGCGTCGACAGCCGCGCGGGAAGCCGGCGCGCCCGGTGAGGCGTACGCGCGGGCGGCTGACGCGCGGGCGCTCATCGCCATCCTGCCGCCCGGCTCCGCGACGGAAGCCGTAGACGACGCGTTGGCCGATGCCGCCTGGCTCTGGGCCCTGGATCTGGTCAACAGCGCTGAGGACGTCATCTCTCCCCGCGCAGCTGAACTTCTCGACGAAATCGGCGCGATTATGGCTGGCCAGGGCGCGGATGTGGCCGCGGCCGGCATGGGGATCCTGGCCGAACGGTACCGGACCGTGCCCGGCCGTCGTCGGCTTAACGAGGAGATGATCGCCCGGATTCTTGCTTATGCCGAAGCATACCTTCAGCTTCTGGACGGCCAACCCGTGGAATCAACGCTCTACGCCCACATCGGCGTGTGGCTGCGCGATACCTATGTGGGTTTGGAAGAGCATTTTCCCCTCTACTATCGTTGGTCCGTTGCGGCTGAGCGCATGGCCGGTCTGACCGGTGAAAGCAGCTATCGCCAGGCGATCCTGCGTCTGGAGCAGCGCCTGGACGCCATCTTCGACCGTGCCGGCGCCATGGGCCAGCTATGGGACGGGGACCAGGACCTCCATCGTTTCCGCATTCTTCTCTCCGGCCTGCACGGCGGGCACGCTGAAGCGTCGGTCGCATGGGAGGCGCTGGATGAACTCCCCCAAGCCGCGGACCAGGCCCGGCTGGCGGGCGACCCGGAGCGCGCCTACCAACTGCTGCGTACGGCCAATCTGCCCATTGACGAGGAACTGGCCACCGCGGTCAAATTCCTGCGTCTGCTGGAGCAGGTGGAGCAGAAGCACGGCTCCCTGCGCCCCAACGAACGGGCTGCGCTCCGCCGGCGCATGGACGAATTGACCACACAACTGGAATAATCAAAATAACGCGGGCGCGGGTTGGGGCATCGTCTGATTTGCCTTGATCCGCGCCCTGCCTGACATGATGGGATTTATTTGATGGGTAATCATCCTGATTCTTTCTACATTCAGTCTGCCGTCATTCCTTACCGCATTATCGACGGGAAGCTTCGCATCCTGCTGATCACCTCACGCCGCCGCAAGCGCTGGATCGCGCCCAAGGGCGTTGTCGAGCCGGATATGACGCCGGCAGATTCGGCGGCCAAGGAAGCGTGGGAGGAAGCCGGCATCCGTGGGGAGGTGGATCAGCAAGCTCTGGGCGAATACACGTATAAAAAGTGGGGCGGAACCTGTACGGTGACGGTTTACGCCATGCACGTGACCAAAGAACTGAGGAAATGGCCCGAAGATTTTCGCTCACGTAAGTGGTTGTCGCCCAAGCAGGCGGCCAAGCGGGTACGCGAGAAAGACCTCAAGCGCCTCATCAAACGTTTTGCCAAAGAGATGAAGGTTACGCTTTGAATGACGCGTTCTTCCTTTTCCCTTACGGCCCAGCAGCAGGCCATTGTGGAGCACGCCACCGGCCCCGCGCTGGTCGTGGCCGTAGCCGGCGCGGGGAAGACCACGGCCATGGTCCACCGCATTGCCCGCCTGGTGCGCACCGGCGTCTTTCCCGCCAGGCAAATTCTCGCAACTTCATTTAACCGGGACGCGAGCGAACAGATTCGCACGGCATTGCGCCGCTGGCCCGCATGTAAGGACGTGCATGTCCGGACGCTTCACAGTCTGGGCTACAGCATCATCAAGACGGCTGTGGAGGAGGAGGAACTGCCGCCCTTTACCCGTAAGGGCGGGCTGGATACGTCCGGGCGGCGCACCCTCTTCGCCGCGCTGGACTTGGCGCGGCAAAGCCACGTCGCCTATGCGCCCCAATTGGCGCGACTGGATTACGACGAATTTCTCACGTATGTGGGTGCGTGCAAGGCGAACTTGCTCTATGCCGACCTGCGCGGGCAAGCCTTGCCGCGCACAGCGCGTAAGCTCGCGCGGCAGGCCAAGGCTCCGCCGGGAGCCTCCTGGCAGCTGGATTTTTATCGCCTCTACGAGCGCGTCCGTATAGAAAAGCAGTGGCTCACCTTTGACGACATGCTCCTCACCGCGTGGGAGGTTCTCCACCGACGCCCGGATCTGCTGGCCGCGGTGCAGCGCCGTTACCGTTGCGTGCTGGTGGACGAATATCAGGACGTCAACCTGGTCCAGGCTGAGCTCCTGGATATGCTGGTCCGGCCCCACGGAAACTTTATGGCCATCGGCGATGACGACCAGACCATCTATACATGGCGAGGGGCGAGCCCGGATTTTTTCCTCGGGTTTGCCAAACGCTATGGGGCCAGAACTTTTTACATGACCGAAAATTTCCGCGGTCGTGCAGGCCAGCTTGTCCTGGCCAATGAGGTCATCCGTCACAACCGCCGTCGCCATCCCAAACGTCTGGAGTTGACCCGAGGCTTCGGCGGCGCGGTGACGCTGACTCTCCACGGGTCGGCGCAGGAGCAGGCTTATGCCCTGGCGTCGGATCTGGCCGGACTGCGGCGGGCGGGCATTCCTTTCCGGGACATGGCGGTTCTAGTGCGGGTCTATGCCCAGACGCCGCCCGTGGAAGAAGCCTTGTCGGCTGCGGGAATTCCCTATCGCCTTGTGGGAGAGCCGCCCTTTTATCAAGGCGGTGACACGCGCAAGGCGGTCGAGGATGACCGCGACGGAGTGACGATTACGACGATCTTCCGGGCCAAGGGCATGGAATGGCCGGTTGTCTGCGTGCCGGACTGCAACGACGGCCTGCTGCCTCTGGCCAAGGCCCAGCATCCTGATGAGGAGCGGCGGCTTTTTTACGTGGCGCTTACTCGTGCCCGAGAGCAGTTGCGCCTATATGGAGTTCAGGGTAAGCCTCTGTCGCCCTTTCTGCTTCAGGCGAATTATGCCGATAACCTCAATGCGGTCCGCAATATGGGCGAGGCCCTGGCCCGGGATCCGGACCAGTGGACGCCGGGCGATTATGTGGCGGTTGGCGTCAACGCCAAGCGGCTGGGGCTCACAAGCTACATTGCCGCTTACTGGCCTGCTTCGTCGGCCCGGCGTGGTCGCGTCGCCGAGGCTGTGCTCGCCTTTTATGCCCTCTTACGCGCGCGGCGGCTTCAGCGCAGGCTTCAAATTGGGCGGGAGGATGTGCGTTTCTGGCAGGGCATTGCCGGTGCGCCTCTGCGCCCGCCGCCCCTCGAGCGGCCGGATGTAGAGAACGCGCTGCGCCAGTTGCGGTGATGACGTATGGGTAGTAATCCCGCTCAAATTGGCGGGAGCTGCTGCTGTAGGTGGTCATGACGGTGGAGCCGGTCTTGCGTCTTCCGGCAATCATCCTAACCGGCTTGAGCCGGTTTCCCGTAGCAGGCGGCGGTTTCAACCGCTGCCGCTGAGCCGGGCCGAGCCGGATGCCGCCGAATCAATTCGGCGGCTGCTACGTGAAACACGTTGTGGTGCAGCGGATTCGTCTGTGCAGTTGTGCATTTTGCTTGGGCTTAAACGTATCTGGAGAACCAAAACGATTGCTCTCTGGATCGGAGGGTTGCCGTGATTGTTGCCGCAAACGTCCCCGGCACAATTACGGGCGTTGTTTGAGAAGCAGCCCCAAAGCCGGATCATGGGGCTGTGATTGGGTTGATTTTATCATCTTAACCTCTGGTCCAGTTTTTTGGTCAACTATATGTCTCATCGGTTTCAATTTGTACGATGTAACGTGATTTGCGCCCAAAGACAACGGAAACGTATTGACCTTTCTGCAACGTGTCTATCATTCCTGAACGATATGTCCAGACCTTCTCGTCTGTAAACAGCAGTTTGTACTGTATAAATAGATAGAACCCACGACGGGTAGCAGGCTTCTTAATCTCTATATCTATAATTTGACCCGTCAGTTGCATAACTGTAGGATTTACCAGATCAATCAGATACGGGATAACATACCAGATGCCGACTAAGATTGATAGAGCCGGAAATGCGTATGCCTGAATGAATGTCAATCCCTCAACCTGTGATGGTAAAGACAAAAATAACCCAACAAATATAAAGGCAGCTCCCGGCAAAGATAATAGCGCGAACTGTTTTCGGTATTCCCTGGAAGTTCCTATTGGCTTTACAATATCTGCCCTTGTCATGTTATTTTCCCTGCACAAAATCGACAATAGAGTTCCACGTGTCTCTCAATCGGACTGAACCCGTAGTTACTTTAGATTTTCCAAAGTTGGGACCTACGGATGGAGACCACCCGACATAGTGTCCGGAAGGGCCGTTTGAGCCAGACGGGGGATGGAAATTTCCATCCGTAACGCTATAGAGGTTATATCCAGCAGCAGTCTCTTCGGCAACCGAACGGCCTTTGTAGTCTGCATTAGTGGGAAGATCGTATATATCACCCAAATACACTGTTCCCTGTGCAACGGCTATTAATGGAGGATTACCGGAAATCACCCTCAACGGGTCTAGAGCAACTTCAACTAGGTTCTGGATATCAAAATCCAGTGATACTCCACCTGAAAGAAAGAGGTCGTTCTCACCAGACTCATAGTTATGGATATATTCCACGGCAGCTCGAGCAGAGAAATCAAACCCGAGGGGCGGATCAACTCGAATACTTCCGCCTCCACCGATAAGAACAGCATCAGGATTCATGTCGTTGAAGTCGTTAGCCGCCCAATAATCTATCAAGACTTTGATTTGTCCGGCATTCCACGCCATCGCCTCTTCGTATTCGTAAATGCCTTGAGTTCTTGTTCCATGCAATAATCTTTGCAATAAGTACCAACACCCAACATCATCTTGATCCGGTGTTTCTTCGCAATGTCCCGTCGGGTCATTAAACTTCAGCGGATTGCCCAGCGCGTACATATACCGATTATACGCGTCGACGCGCAGGGGGTCCGGCACAAGCGTGTCCGGCGAGATGAAGTGACCAATCTCCGGGTCATAGTATCTCGCGTTGTAGTAGT
>JAGRCP010000033.1:47530-49159 GCA_020433455.1 Caldilineaceae bacterium
CGCTGCTGTTCCAGGTGGTCAGGACAGTGGAGCCCAGATGGTCCCTATGCAGGTAGTGCAGGTAGTTATGGCTCTCGTTCGTCTCGTGTATGGCTACGCGTTGACTGCTGAAGAAGTAATACTTGCGCACGGTGATGGTCGTGGTCGTATAGACAACCGGCGTGGGTGTGGGCGTCTGCGTCAGCGTGGGTGCGACGATCGTCCGTGTCGGCGTCGGCGCGATAAGTCCTATTGTCGGCGTGGACGCGGCCGGCGCGGCGGCCTCTGCCGGGTATATCGCTCCCGCGGGCGCGCTTCCTTCGCTGCGCACCGCGGGCAGGTAGACGGAGGCTCCTTCTCCTGTGGGGCTTGGTCGCGGGCAGCTTGCTGGACCGGGACCAGGGCCACGTTGTCGAGATAAAAGTCGTCCACTTCGCTGAACTGAATGCGCAGCCGACCATTGGGGTTGGTTACGTTGGAAGCGGTAAAGGCCGCTTTTGTGGTCAATTATAGTGACCTGCGAATTCGCTGATTTCACCTTTTGACAGGGGTATATTCCATTTAACCTGCCACGAGTGACATAATCCATGTTAGTATCGTAATTGCTGCCATTGCAAAGGCAGTAAATCCTGTTAATCTGAAAAAGCTAATCTGCTCCGGATAACGCATTCTCCATTCAATAGGGTCTGTCCAAATAAGCTGAGCTGAATGACGAGACTTTGAACGAGCCGGATAATTCGAAATTTCCGGACGTAAATGCAGAGTTAGGATTTTTGCAATGATAACAGGGTATTTAATCGCACACCACCCATAAGTGACTAAGATAATTTCTGCGATTAAAAGTTTTAAAATCATTGTTGTGTATCCTTTCCGAAATAGAGCCTCTGCACGTTGTCATAGAATGCTTGCAAATCAATAGACACTAATATTTGAGTGTGTTCCCACGAACCATGAATAGATCCTGGCAAAGCATCTGGATAGGTTCCTGCAGGTCCTATGGTAGCGCCATGATAAATTTGACCAGTTTCAGGGTCTGCAAACAATGTAATCTCCCCAAATACCCCAACACCTTCCTCCAAGGAACCGCCGACTTGGACAGAATCGCCAGCAAGATGCTGGACAGATGGGGCATTAGTTGCCGTCATTGAAAGCCCGATAAAGCTTGCTGGCGTTCCGCCTGCAAAACCTTCAGAACTCAGCACAGCAAAGCTGCCTCCATTATCTCTAGCCAGAGACAATGATCCCCGCCCGCCAGCACCTCTGGAGGTATTGAGAACACCTAAATCCAGTGACTGAGTGCCATCAACCTGATTGAGTATTATTTTGTCAATTATGGTTGGCATAGGGTGGGACAAGATAGCTGATGCTTCTAATGTTGGCTCTTCCATGAACTCCGAAACGGCAAAAAGCAATCTACTTATTTTCTCTCCGGCAAGCTTTGTTATGATTCCCTTGCCGCAACTGAATGTGCCACATGCTGATGTTCCACCGGTTGGCTCCACCACATGCCCCGACGGGTCGTTATATTTCAGTGGATTGCCCAGCGCGTACATGTAACGATTGTACGCATCGACGCGCAGGGGGCCCGGTACGATGGCGTCCGGCGAGATGAAGTGGCCGATTTCCGGTGTCAAATAACGGGCGATAGTG
>JAGRCP010000160.1 GCA_020433455.1 Caldilineaceae bacterium
AAACGACGCCCCGTAAACGGGGCTTACCGCGCAGGATCGCCGGGATACACAAGCCCGGTTTAGCGGGCGTCGTTCAATAGCCCGGTCGTTTGACGGCCGGGCGGTCCCCGCAAACCGAAACCGGCGGGATCGCCCACGCAGCCGCATCACCGGGCGTCCGCACCGGAAAATCCACGCTTATCGCCAGCCCAATCTTACGTTATACTGACGACAATGTTATCCCGATCCTCACCCATTGATGGGAGCCCCATGATGACCGATGAATCTTCTGCTGCCCCCGAATTACCCGCAGCATTGCAGAAAAAATTGGCGGCAGCCGGCGTTACCGATGAGGCCGGCCTGCGCGCCGCCCTGGAAGCCGATCCTGAACTGGCAGCGGAGTTTGCAGAATTTTTTCAGACTCACGAAGAAGCGTTGCAGGCAGCGAGTATGCTGAACTTGCTGACCGCCTTTGCCCGGGCCGACAGCGAAGAAGCACTGGTTGACCTTTGGCGCTCTGTGCCCGCGGGCGCGGAAGAACCGCTCATGCAGGCGGTGGAGGAGCTGATCGGGCAGGCCGAGCAGGCAGATGAAACAGAGACCGCTGCGGCTTTGCGCACACGTCTGGACGCGTTTCGTCAAGTGCATGAACGCGCGCAGGTTGGGAATCAGCTCCTGCCCATGGACCGGGCCGTTATGGCTTTCATCCAGGCTCCGGATGAGGCCACGGCCGAGGCGATCTTCAACCAGCAGCGCACGTTCTTGCAGCCCTATCGCGCTCAGGAAATACTGGATGTGCTGGTTGCTGAGTTAACGACTGAGTTACCCGCAGAAATGCAGGCGCGCTTTCAGGAACGCCAGGCTCTCCTGCGTCGCCTGCGGGGAGCCGCGCCCCAGCCCGAAGAACCGCCGCCGCCCCGACCGACGCAGCACATCGCCGGTGATCTCCATCAGGCCGGGCGGGATCAGTACATCAATTCCGCCCACGCCGAAGCGGGCGGCACGGCCACGGTCATCAACAACACCTTTATCCAGAGTCTGGAGCGCCGCTGGACGCCCCCCGCCTTGCCCACCCGCAGCGGGGACACCGTGCGGCGGGCCGGCAAGCTGGAAGAAATTCGCCAGGTGCTGGCGCAACGGGGCGCGGCCGCGGTCACAGGCGAATCGGTGAAGCTTGCCCCCTCTGTGCAGTTGGCCCCGACCGTGGGCGTGCGTGGCATGGCCGGGGTGGGCAAGACGGTGCTGGCTCGCGAGGCGGCCAATGAACTGGCCGCCGATTACAGCGACGGCGTGCTGTGGCAAGAGATCGGCCCGGAGTTCATCAGCCCGGAGCAGGCTCGGCCCATTCTGCGGGAGTGGGCAGGCTATGCCGTCAACTTCTCCGGCCTGGAAGAGAATCTGCAACAGATTTTCCAATCTCAACCGAATGCGGTGCGCGCGCTCCTGAACGAACACCCCCGCCTGCTGGTGGTGCTGGACAATGTCTGGAACCTAGCCGCGATCCGTCCCCTGCGCGACGCGCTGCCGTCGGGCGCCCATCTGATCATCACCACCCGCTCCAGGGAGGTTGCCCGGACCCTGGGCGGCGGCGAGGTGCAGGTGGGCGGGTTGACCCAGGCCGAGGCTCTGGCCCTCTGCCGGGCGCGCCTGGGCTGGGAACCGGACGCCCGCAAGGGGGAGGATGCCTGGCTCTTTACCCTGCTGGAAAAGCTGGAACGCCATGCCCTGGGGCTCTCTGTGGCCTTGGGCGCGTTGCGCCGGGCGGGGGAGAGCCTGGGGGAGTGGCGGGCGGAAGCCGAGCGCCTGCTGGCCGCCATGGAGCAGGGCGACCTGCGCGATCTCTATGAGGGCCACATCTATGGCGACCCCGACGCGGTGGAACAGAATGTGCAGCGGGTGCTTCTCTTCAGCTACCAAGCTCTGCGGGCGGAGGAGCAGCGCGTGTTTCGGTCGTTGGGCGCGTTTGCTCCTGACGCCCCCTTTACCCAGGCCATGGCCGCCCAGGTCTGGGGGAATGAGCCCGACGCGGCCCGGCGCAGTCTGCGCATCCTGGCCGACGGCGAGCTGGTCCAGCGGCCGGTGACGGAGGAGACGCCGGACGGCGAGGGTATCCCCCCCGCGCCGCCCTCTGCCCCTGACCCTGCCTGGCGGCAGCACGGCCTTTTGCGCAGTTTGGCTCTGGGCCTTTTGCGCCGCGCGGGCGAAACCGACCAGACCGCGGCCGCCCATGCCCGGGCCTATGCCCAGGCCATGCAGGCGGCGGAAGATGAGCAGCGCTACTATCAGATGCTCCCCGCCTTGCCCCAACTGGATCACGCCTTTGACTGGGCCCTGGCCAATGATCTCTCCCTGGCCCTCAATGTGGCGGCCAACTGCGCCAACCTGCACAAGCAGTTCGGCCTGGTCAGACAAGCGGGCATCTGGTCTGAAAAGTTGCTGGCCGCGGCCCAGGCCCGGCGGGAAGACGCCGCGACCCTGGCCCGGGCCTGGGGGCACCGGGCGACTCTCTTGAGCGCGATTGCGGCCTTGCCCGACGAGGATCGGGGAGAACGGCTGCTC
>JAGRCP010000161.1 GCA_020433455.1 Caldilineaceae bacterium
TTTTCAAAGTCTCGTTGTAGTATTAGGCTGAAGGAAAACAACAGCTGAACGGATAGTGATTACCCTATTCATTTAGTTGGCCATCCCCTATCCGAGAGGGTAAGGGCGCTGCTTTTTGCTTCGGATGATCTGCAAGATTTTGACCGGTTGCGCGTTCGTACGCCCCTCGCTATACTGACCACAGCTTTGTGCTCATAATCGATCGAGGAGCAATCTCATGCAATCCCCCGGCATGTCGTTCTTTTTACGCGTTGCGCGTATCATCGCGCTCCTGCTCTGCGCCATCAGCCTGCTGCTGATCCTCTTCCTCTTCACCCGCCTCACCGCCCAATCTCCAAGCTCCCAATCTCCAATCTTTCATCTTCAATCTTCAATCTTTGATTTCCAATCTTCGACTCCCCAATCTCCCATCACCATCACCCATTACCTCCCCCTTATCGCCGGTCCGCCGCCCGCCAGGCTCATCATCGCGGCCGCGCATATCGACAGCCGCGTGAGCTACGAGCCCGACGAAGCCCTTCTGCTCTGGAACATCGGCTACAGCCCCCAGCCTCTGGCGGGCTGGCGGTTAACGGCCGGAACCCGTCACGCGACCTTTTCCCTCACGAGTACGTTGACGCTGGACGGCGGCGCGCGGATTTGGTGCGCGGCCCAGGCCGACGCCTTTCGTCTTTCCTTTGGCGAGGAGCCGGCCTGCGTGTGGGCGGACGCAGGCGACAATCAAGGGGCCCGGCCCGTGCGGCTCGACGGCACGCTTCAGTTCAGCAACCGAGGCGGCATGCTTCAGTTGGCCAACGACGCGGGCGAAATCGTCGATACGCTCCTCTACGGCGATGAAGCGGCGGAGGCGGTCGGTTGGCAAGGCGCGCCGATGCAACCCTACGATCGGGGCGCCATTCCCCAGGCCGGCCAGGTGCTGACCCGTAAACAGGATCCCCGTACATTCCTGCCCGTGGATACGGACCGTGCATCCGATTGGAGCAGCGACCTGGCTGACGTAGCCTGGGGGCGCCGCGTGCGCTATCCCGGCTGGCGGGGCTGGACCGCGGAGACGGGAGGGCTGCCCCAGGCCGGCGCGACCGCAGCGTCGATCACGGTCGCTATCGGTCCCGAGGGACTGTATGCGACGGTCGCTGACGCGCTCATCCGCGCCCAAAGTCGCCTGGACCTGAGCATCTACACACTGGAGCATCCCGAATTGACCGAGGCGCTGGTTGCGGCAGCAGGACGCGGCGTGGTCGTGCGCGTCCTGCTGGAGGGCAGCCCGCCCGGCGGTATCAGCGATCTGCAAAAGTGGTGCGCCACCCGTCTGGCCGCGGCCGGCGCGGATGTGCGCTATCTTGCGCCCCGGGCGGACGCGCCCACGGGCCTGCGTCCCCGCTTCAGCTATACCCACGCCAAGTATGTGATCATCGACGGAGAGTTTGCACTGGTGGGAACGGACAACTTCAACCGTGACTCTATGCCGGTGGACAGCGCGGCAGGCGGACGGCGGGGCGTCTACCTCCTCACCGATGCGCTGCCCGCGGTGAACGCACTGCAAGCCATCTTTGACGGGGATTGGCAGCCGGAACTCTTTGCCGATCTGCATCCCTTCGCGGCCGAAGACGAACGCTACGGCGCTCCGCCGGCCGATTTCGTTCTGCCCGATCCGCCGGAATACATTACCGTGGATCAGGCTTTCCGTATGCCTGTAACCGGGTCAGGGCCGGCCCAATTTATGCTCGTCAGCGCGCCGGAAAATGCCTTGCGTCCCGATGCGGGCGTCATGGCCCTGATCGCCCAGGCCGGACCCGGCGACGAGATATTGCTGGAGCAGCTCTACGAACACAAGTTTTGGGGCGATGGAGAGAGCAATCCCATTGCGGATCCCAATCCGCGCCTGGAGGCGGCCATTGACGCCGCACGTCGGGGCGCAACGGTGCGCTTGCTGCTGGACAGCTTTTTCGATGACGCCGATCACCCGCGCAGCAATCGGGCTACCGTGGAATACGTGCGCGCCGTCGCCGCGGCCGAAGGATTGGACCTGGACGCGCGCGCGGCCAATCCCACGGGCGGCGGGATTCATGCCAAGCTCGTGCTGGTGCGCGTGGGCGACGCGCGTTGGTCCGCCGTGGGCAGCCTCAACGGCAGCGAAATCTCTCACAAGCTAAACCGGGAGATCATTCTCCTCACCGACATGCCCGCGGTGCATCTGCGCCTGGAGGAGTTGTTTTGGCATGATTGGGAGAGTGAAGATTAAAAGATTAAAGATTGGGTAACAGAGGGTTGGGAGATTAGCGGCGTATCCTGGCAATCTCCCAATCTCCAATCTTGACTTCACTGCGAGAAG
>JAGRCP010000162.1 GCA_020433455.1 Caldilineaceae bacterium
CAACCTACCTTTTCGCAGTGAAGTCCCAAATGAATTATGCAGGCTCGGCACGGCTTGCCGGACCGGAATCCGGCGTTCACGGGGAGCGACCGAAACAACACACCGCCAATTCAACAGTGAATGGTTATTCACTTTCTTTCGGCGTCTGCTGCATACGTTTAAAATAGACGGCGCGCTCGAAGCGACCGGTGTCCAGCACGCCCGCCATCTCCCAACCGTCAGCGCCCAGATCGGCCAACCGCTCGCTCAGCAGCGGACCGTCTTTCCAGTTCCTGACCTTGTCGCCGTTGAGATAGCGTACGCGCCAGCCGCGAAAATCGCGTACGATCAGCTCCAAATATTCCCAGGTTGCGCGGGACTGGGTTGCGCGCGAAGCGGCTTTACGCGTCGATCGTTGACCCGCCGATTTACTGGATGATTGGGCGGGGGACTGGGCCGACGTCCCGGCAACCGCCTCACGGGTGCGGGCAGGGCGTTCGGTCTCGCCCAACAATTCGCCGAGGAGGTCCGGCGTCTCTTTGCGGTTACTCATGGTATAGAATCCTTTCAGTCAGGGCGGCGTAATCCTCTGCGCCGGACGAGCGCGGGGCATATTCAAAGATGGTTTGGCCGTAACCGGGCGCCTCGGACAGGCGCACGTTGTAGCGAATGGGCGCGCAAACCCGATCGCCGAATGACTCTTCCAGCTGCGCCAGAATCTCGCCGGATTTTTTAACCCGACGGTCCATAAAGGTGGGCAGGACATAGCGCAGCGTCAATCGATCATGATATCGCTGGATGGACTGGACATTGCGGGCAAAATCCAGCAGGCCCTGAACCGCCAACACCTCCAGCGCCACGGGCGTCAGGATTTCATCCACATAGAAAAGAGCGTTGATGGCCAACGTGTCCCAGCCGGGCGCGGTGTCTATGACAACGTAGTCAAAGCGATCGTCCAGAGGCGTCAGGGCGTCGCTCACCGTGCGCTCGCCGCCGAAGTCCTTGCGCGAGATAATGCGCTTGAGGCCGGCCAGGCTGGACCCGCCGGCCAGGAGCGTCAGCTTTTCCCGCGCGGGGAAAAGCGCGTCATCCGCAGGCAGATCGCCTGCGACCAGCTCGGCAATGCCCGCCGCCGGATCGACGCCCAGCATGCGCGCCGCCTGATCCTGCGTATCCAGGTCGACGAGCAGCACGCGCCGCCCCGCGTCTGCCAGACCGGCAGCCAGATTCACGGCGGTGGTCGTCTTGCCAACGCCGCCCTTGGAAAGCGCTACGGCAATTTTGCGCATAAGCATTCCTTTTGATGGTGAGGTAGATGGTGGAGCGGGAAAATGACGCGGCTGAGCGCCAAGCGACAATCCGCCCAATGGCCCCAATCCGACAGGAGATTGCCTTATTATAACAGGATTCACCTGCTATAATGGCTTCTATACTTTTACGCCAAAAAAGTTTTGAACAGGTTGCCGCCATGCGTCAGCCGTCATTTGATGGAGGCTTATGATTTTATGATTCATGCAGACGACCCCGTTCTCGCCGCGCTGTTGGCCAAATTTGCCGACGCGCCCGCCTGCTGGATGAGCAGCGTACGCCCCGACGGCCGCGTTCATCTGGCGCCCATCTGGCACGTCTGGCATGCAGGATGCGCCTACGTCTGCACCCAAAGCGGCTCCGTGCGCGCGGCCAATATCGCCCAAAACAGCAGCGTCAGCCTGGCCCTGCCCGACCCGATGAACGTTATCATCATCGAAGGCGAGACCGGACCCGCGCCGGAAGACGCCGCAGCGCTGCAGCCCCTCTTCCAGGCCAAGTTCGATTGGGACATCAGCACCGACGCCGACTACACCCTGATCCTGCGCATCACGCCGCGGAAGATTATGGCCTGGGGCGACCACGGCGAAGGGCGCTGGCATTTTGCCTGATCACGCACAGACCTATCCGGTCGATCTCCAGGTCCATTCCACCTGCTCCGACGGCACGGACACGCCCGCCCGATTGGTGGAAAAGGCCGCGGCCCAAGGAGTCCGCGTCCTGGCCCTCACCGATCACGACAACATCAGCGGCGTGGCGGAAGCGACCGCAGCAGGCGCGCGCCATGGCGTCGCCATTGTGCCGGCTCTGGAATTCAGCACCCGGGCCGATCCCCAGCAGGATTTTTTGGACATTAACATTCTGGGCTATGGCGTGGACCCCGCTGACGAAACGCTGCGTACAACACTGGCGCGGATTGTCGAGAGCCGCATCGAACAGAAGATCCGCCAGGTGGAACGCCTCCAGACCTACGGCGTGGATGCGCCGGTTGATGAAGTCCTCGCCGCGGCCAAAGGCGTGCCGGGCCGCGTCCATATTGCCCAGGTAGCGCTGCAGCGCAATCCTGAAAAATTTGCCGACATTGACGACGTTTTCCGCCAATATCTCGCCGCGGATGCGCCCTGCTCCACCTATGTCCAACGCAGCTTCAGCCTCACCGTTTTCGACGCAATCGAGTTGACCCATGCCGCCGGCGGAGCGGCGGTCCTGGCGCATCCCGGTAGCTACGTGCGCGTGCAGCATGTGGAAGCCATGATCGCGCGCCTGGCCGATGCGGGGCTGGACGGGCTGGAAGTCCGCTATACCTACGGCCAAAATCGCGGCTACAAGGGCGCGTCGCCCCAGGTTGTGGCCAAAGTCATCACCCATTTTGACGCGCTGGCCGACCGTCTCGGTCTCTACAAAACGGGCGGCAGTGACTATCACGGCGCAACCAAGCCGGGCATCCGCCCGGGCCAGGCGGGACTGACGACGGCAGAGTGGCGCAGGCTAAACGATGCGCTCAACCTGCTCCCCCAGGATAAATAAAGCGGGTTCTCTGACGAATTGTGGGGCAAGCGGGCGGGGACAGACGGCAGCGGTTGAAACCGCAGCCTGCTACGGGAAACCGGCTTTGAGCCGGTTCGTCCAGCGGAGACCAATGCGCTTGAGCACGTTTCCCGTAGCAGGAGCCGAATTCATTCGGCGGTTTGACCCCACGAAACTTCAGAGAGCCATAAAGCGCTTAATAATCGTCCGTCAATAGGATAGCTGATTACGGACCGTTGCCCGGGAGCGCCAAGCGTCGGCTTGGCGTTATCGCCGGACTGGAATCCGGCGCTCCCGGAGAATGCAGGCGGCCGCAGGGGAACGTCCCTATCGACTCAGTTCGTTTTGTTTGCGCAACAAGCGCTTTGCCGCCAATGCGCCCTGCGAAATTTATGCGGGCCGTCTTCCCCCCTTTCTTTTGGCGATTCATTCCCTGCCGGTACAATACGTCAGGCGTTCCATCAGGCAATGCTGTCGCCCGCTTTGGACAAGGAGCCGATTTGTCTTGCGATCACTACTATTGCGCTGGCTGTTATTGAGCCTGGCCGTGGCCTTTACAGACTGGCTGCTGCCCGGCTTTATCATCTACCAGGGCGCGGCGGGCGTAGCCATCGTCGCCGCCCTGCTGGGCATCGTCAATGCGGTCATCCGCCCCATCGTCAAGCTGCTCACATGTCCCCTCATCTTTTTTACGCTGGGGCTCTTCTCCCTGGTGATCAACGCCCTGATGCTCATTATCGTCCAGCAACTTCGCCCGGACCTCATCTATCTGGAAAATTTCACCACAACCCTGATTGCCAGCATTATTATTTCCATTGCGTCGGCCGTGCTCAACATGACCCTCTATGACGGCCGACGCTACCGCCGTTAAAAAGACCATGCTCAAACAAAAAAAGACCAAAATCATCTGTACCATCGGTCCCGCGTCCAGCGATGTGGAGGCGCTTATCGCCATGATTGACGCGGGCATGAACATAGCCCGCATCAACTTCGCCCACGGGACGCCGGACGCCCACCGCCGGACTATTGCCAATGTACGCACGGCCGCGGCAATGACCGACCGACCGGTGGCAATCTTCGGCGATTTGCCCGGCCCCAAAATGCGCATCGGCCGACTCGGGGAAGAGCCAATCGAACTGGCGGCCGGCCGGCCGTTCATTCTCCAAACCGAGGAGATTGTGGGGGATCAAAACCGGGTTTCCATGGATTTTGCGGGCCTGCCCTCAGTCGTAAAGCCGGGCGACAGCATCTACATGAATGACGGCTATATTCAGCTCCGGGTGACGCAAGTCATCGGCCGTGAGGTCCACACCCGGGTGGAAGTCGGCGGAGAACTGCGCTCCCATAAGGGCGTCAATTTTCCCGGCATCGACCTGGGCATCAGCGCCTTTACCGAGCAGGATCGGGAACTGCTTGCCTTTGCCGCGGAACAAGACCTGGATGGCGTGAGCCAATCGTTTGTCCAGGACGGCGACGATATCCGCGCGGTGCGCAGAGCAGCAGCGGAATTGGCTTATACGCCGCTGATTTTGGCCAAGATCGAGCGCGCCGGCGCGGTCCGCAAAATCGATGAGATTCTGCAAGAATCCGACGGGATCATGGTCGCACGCGGCGATCTGGGCGTAGAAGCTCCCATCGAAGAGATTCCCGCGGTGCAGAAGATGCTTATCCGTCGGGCCAACCAGGTCGGAAAGCCGGTGATTACGGCCACCCAAATGCTGGAATCCATGACGACCTTCCGCCAGCCCACCCGCGCCGAAGTAACCGATGTGGCCAACGCCATCCTGGACGGGACGGATTGCGTCATGCTTTCGGGCGAGACGGCCATCGGCGCGCACCCCGTCATCACGGTGGGCGTGATGGCGCGTATCGCCAATGCCACGGAGACGGCCAATCGGGGACGCTTCGGATGGGGGCATGCGCTGAGCGTCGAACGCGATCGCGACGAGGTGGACCCCAACAGCCGCTTCGGCTACAGCGTCTACCGCATGGCCAACGTCATGGACGCATCTATCATCTTCGTGCCGTCGTTTACCGGCCGGACCGCGCAGCGCATCGCCCGCTATCGCTCTCCGGTTTGGATCGTGGCCATTACGCGGGATGAGCACGTCTGTCGGCGTCTGGTCTTTTGTTACGGCGTCTACCCGGTCACGATTCACGCAGACCGCCTGCCCGATGATCCCAGCCGCTGGCGCGACTACGTACTGAGGTGGATGGAGCAAAACGGCATAGAAGGCTCCAGCGTGCTGCTGGCGGAAGGGCCGGGCACGCTGGGGACGGTTGATTCCCGCCGCATCGACATCATTGATCTGGCCTAATCTGCGCAGGGACGACAACCCGCTTGCCTCCAGTCCTGTTTCAAATTACACTGTGGGTGTTCTGCTACCCATGGTTCGCATACAATCAGCGTCATGACAATAGCCGTAAGGGTTTATGTTAGATTGTCCCGGCACAATGCGGACGGTCTGACACGACAATCAATCATTTACCTACCATAACCAATCGACATCCAAAACTCTATTAAACAGGAGGCATCCATGGCAGTTTTTTGGTCGCTTGTGGCTATCATCCTTACCATCATTCTTATCTGGCTGATCTTCTTTGCCGATGATGATGACGTATTGGAGGCGATGCGTCTGCCGAGCAAGCTGAGCCGCTCCGGACAAAGCGACGGCAGCAGCGCTTCCCCCTCAACTGCGCATGCAGAAGAAAATCGTACAGCTCACGATCCGGTGCGCATTGAAGCGCTGGAGGCGGAAGAGACGGCCGCCGCCGCGCGCGCCCATGCCGCCGCGGCCCAGGCGGAAGCTGCTACCGCAGCCGAACATGCTCTGGAGAGCGGCACGGCTGAAGCTGCGGCTCAATCCCGCACCGCACAGCAGGCAGCAGCCGAGGCGGCAGCTCAGGCTGCCGCTGACGACAAGCAGGCTGAATGGCTGCGTCAATCAACCCGGGACATAGCCGACGCCGGATCGGATGATACCGACAGCCGGGATGCAGTCTCAGATGCGGCGGATGCCGCCGCCGACAAGGTGCAAGATGCGTCGGCCGCGGTTGTCGAAGGGGCAAAAGAGGCAGCGGACGCGGCCGGCGATGCCATTAAAGGCGCAGCCGGTGCAGTCAGCCATGCCGCGCAAGATGCCGGTCATGCCGTGCAGGAAGGCGTAGAGCATCTGGCGGAGAAAACGAAAGAGGCGGCGGATCACTTAACGGGCAAAGATGCCGGCGACGCAACCCGCAGCGGAGCCGTGGTCGATTTGGGCGCGTCCTCCCTGCCCGCGAGTGACAACCATCCCGATGACCTCACCAAGGTCAACGGCATCGGCGGCGTCTATCAGGGACGCCTGTACAATGCGGGCGTCTTCACCTGGGCGCAGATTGCCGCGCTCACGCCCGCCGAGCTGGAAAAGATGACCGATGCCATTGAAGCCGCCAATGTGACCGAGTGGCCGGCCGAGGCCAGTGTACTGGCCGTTGAGAACGGACGCGTTGACGCGCGCTATGACGGCCCCATGCCTGACACGCTGACCGACCTGCCCACCATCGGCGACGGCGCGCGGGATCTCTTGCGCCGTCACGGCATTGTTACCTACCGTCAACTCATCGATGCCGATGCGGATGCGGTGGACGCCATGCTCAAAGCGAACAGCAGCCGCGCCGACGTATCCCAGGCAATTGCCGCGGCCAAGGGCAAGCTGAACGGATAAGGCACGAGCCGGCGCGCAATCCTGCGCCGGACCGGACACTGTGGCGTCAATATCCCCCGGCGAAAACAAGGGTGAATAGGCGAGGCGTGAACGACATCTGCGGTCTTCACGCTTCACATATTCACCCTTTATTGTTTGGACTGCAAGCCGCGCCTTACAGGTTCAATTCACTTTGAATATACCCCACTGTTTGCGGTCTGTTCCGGACGGCGGAATATGGCAACAATGATCACCCATTTTGGCCCTGAGCCGCTGGACCCCGGCGAAATCAGGCTGGAAACCGAGCACTTCCTCTTTCTCATGAACGAGCAGCCGGTGCTCGTGGGTTCGGGCATCATCATCCCGAAACGCTTTGTCACCACGCCCTTTGACCTCACGCCCGCGGAGTGGGCCGACTTGCAAACCGCGCTCCTGCGCGCCAAGGCCCACATCGAGACGCTTCACGCACCCGACGGCTACAACGTGGGCTGGAACGTCGGCCCTGCCGCGGGTCAGGAAATCGATCACCTGCATCTGCACATCATTCCCCGCTATGCAGATGAACCGCTGGCCGGCCGAGGCATACGATACTACATCAAGCAGATGGAAAATAAGCGATAAGGGGAAAGGAAATCCATCGTGCGACCGTTCTTGAAGTGGGCCGGCAACAAGTATCGCCTCATTGACCGCATCCGCGAGGTGCTGCCGGCGGGACAGCGCCTAATCGAGCCGTTCGTCGGGTCCGGCGCAGTCTTTCTCAATACCGATTACGACGGCTACATCCTGGCCGACGCCAATCCCGACCTCATTCATCTTTATCGCCTCATACGCGATGAGGGCGATCTCTTTATCGAAGAGGCGCGCACGTTCTTCGCGTCGGGGACCAATGACGGATGCGTCTACTACGCCCGACGCGAAGAATTTAACGCATTGGGCGTAACGCCGGAGGCAATACGCCGCAAGGCTCTGCTCTTCATCTACCTCAATCGCCACTGCTTCAACGGTCTCTGCCGCTACAATCGCAAGGGGAAGTTCAACGTCCCCTTTGGCCGCTACACCCGTCCCTACTTCCCTGCAGCCGAAATGCGCGAATTTCACGCGCGCGCCCAGAATGTGCGCTTTCTGCATGATGATTTTGCCGCGGTAATGGAGCAAGCGCGACCGGGTGACGTGGTCTACTGCGATCCGCCCTACGTGCCCCTGTCGGAGACCGCTCGTTTTACCAGCTACAGCGCGGACAAGTTCGGCCTTGCCCAGCAGCTGCGGCTGGCGCGCAAGGCCGAAGAGCTGGCGCGCCGGGGCATCCCCGTGGTCATCTCCAATCACCACACGGACTTTATCCGCCGCGCGTATGCGGTAGCCAATCTCACCACGTTTGACGTACCGCGGCGCATTAGCTGCAACGCCGCGACACGCCGTCCGGCCAAGGAAGTGCTTGCGCTCTTTTGTTAAGGGAGGACTAGCCACATATCACTTTGGTTTT
>JAGRCP010000004.1:0-162 GCA_020433455.1 Caldilineaceae bacterium
TGCGGTCCCCGGTGGCGCGGCCGCATGGGTGATTCCGCCGATTCCGGTCCGCGTGGTCCGCCCGGTCGTCAAACGGCCGGGCTATTGAACAGCGCCCGCTGAACCGGGCTTGGGTATCCCGGCGATGTCGCGCTGACCGGCGGCGGGAGGGCACGGGGGCCC
>JAGRCP010000004.1:232-16794 GCA_020433455.1 Caldilineaceae bacterium
TTTGACCCCGGTGCGGTCCCCGGTGGCGCGGCCGCAGCAATTTAGTTGCAGACGCAAATCTGTTGCCCCACGTAGATATGGCTGGGGTGGGCAATGCCGTTCGCCCGGGCCAGGTGATCGGTGGAATAGCCGTACCATTGGGCGATTTCACTCAGCGTGTCGCCCCGGCGGACGGTGTAGTAGCAGCCGGACAACGGCTGGGGCTTAGGCGTCCATCCGCTCTGGGCATAGATGTTGGGGATGCAAATGCGCTGGCCTGCGTAAATGTAGCTCGCATTGCTGATGCCGTTGGCCGCGGCCAGGGAAGCGTACGTTGTTCCGTAGGCCCGGGCAATCGATGAGAGGGTTTCGCCCCGGCGGACGTGATGCACGCTGCTGCACCCGGTAGAATAGCCGGACTGCACCGCCGGAATGTAGAGATGTTGACCTACATAGATGGTATTGCTCCACAGGTGATTGACGTCCTTGATGGATTCGATGGTCACGCCGTAGTGGCGGGCGATGTGCGAGAGCGTCTCGCCGCGTTGTACGACGTGATAGACGCCGCCGGCTTCGGGCGCTGCTGCCGGCGCGGCTGACGCGGATGCGGGCATGAGCGCCACCGCCAGCGCAAGGACGAGGGCCAGAATGGGGGCGACGACGGCGAGCCTGCGGTTCAGAATCGGTAAGCGGTTCATGGGTTTTCTCCTGTGTACTGGGAATAAAGAAATGACGGGTAAAGCACAGTTCTTGCTATGATAGACGTTTAATGAGGTCAACGGTAACGATCTGTTTTCCGACGAAGTAAAATGGCTGCATGCCGCGCCTCGTTGCCTGAATGCTGCTGTAAGCGCGACATGCTTGCTCCCCAGCATGAAATACGCCCTGCGAGATTTCCCTGTTTGACAGGGTTCTTTGGGCCCGGTACACTGAACCCCATCGCTCTCCCTGACGAATACAACATTTGCCGTCACTCCTCTGCCTACTCAATCTTCTCATCTCATCCGCACCGTAATGACCATTCCGCTAAGACCGATGAAAAGAAGCAGCGCCCCCGGTACGGATCGATTCCGGGGCAGCCGGGGCCATGCGGCAACCATTTGCCATGACCACCCGTAACTCGGCCCTGCGCCGCCACAATCGTCGCCTGCTGTTGTTGGCTCTGTTGGCCAATCAGCCTGTTTCACGCATTCGCCTGGCCCGCCTGACCGGCCTTTCCACCACAACCATCACAAATTTGACCGCCGACCTTATGGCGGAAGGGGTGATCGACGAGATGGGCGTTGACGCGATCGCCCAGAGCAAGGGCGCGGGACGTCCGCCCCTGGCGCTCAGGCTGGCGCCCGACAGCCGCTACGCGATTGGCGTGCATGTGGGAGTGCGTACGGTGCGGATCGCGCTCTGCAACCTCATGGCGACGGTGCAGGAAGAGGCGACCTTTCCCATCGTTGCGGGCAGCCCGCCCGGATCCGTCATCGATCAGGTTGTCGCGATTGTGACCGATCTGCGCGCCCGCCATCCTCGCGTGAATGAGGCGCGGCGCCTGGCGGGGGTGGGCGTGGGCGCATCCGGCCTGGTGGACGGCCTGACGGGCGTGAATTATCTTGCCCCCAATCTGGGCTGGCGCGATGTTCCCCTGCGCGACCTTTTTCAAACGGCCTTGAACCTGCCGGTGACCATGGACAACAACGTACGCTATATGGCTCTGGGCGAGAGCCTCTACGGCGCGGGAAGGGGCGTGCGCGCGCTGGCCTTTGTTTTTGCCCGGGTGGGATTGGCCGCGGGGCTGGTCGTTGATGGTAAGATATACCGAGGCGCGGGCTATGGCGCGGGCGAGATCGGTCACTGGATGATGATGCCCGAGCGCCCGGACCGCGCACCCCGGGTAGCCCTGGAAGACCTGCTCTCGGAGCGGACGCTGGTGCGCCTGGCCCGGGAGATGGCTCCCGACGCGCTGCCCCGCGCGAGCACCGACACCGTGGAGGAGATGCATGCGCTCCTCGCCGCGGCCCGAGCCGGCCATGGCCCGGTGCGGGCTATGCTCGCCGAGCGCGCCCGGGTTTTGGGCGTCGCCATGGCCAATCTGGCGGACGTGCTCAATCCGGAACGCCTGATTCTGGGCGGGTATCTGGCGGAGGGCTTTGACCTGTTTGCGCCTACGCTGACCGCGGCCATGCGTCGCTATGCTTTTGCCGGACTGGCCGATAAGGTGGAGATTTTGCCGGCCACCTTCGGCAGTCGCGCCGGCGTGGTCGGCGCGGCCGCCGGCGCGTTGAACCGGTTTTTCTTCGGTGCGGCTGCATCGGAGACGGACTGGTGAGGGTATAGTTCAAATAAAACCGTTTATCACAAAAACAAGAGAGGTCGAAATGAGTAAGATTCGCGTGACGGTCTGGAATGAATATCGTCATGAGCGCGAGCAGGACGTGGTGGCCAAAGTGTATCCTGACGGTCTCCATGCCGCCATTGCCGCGGGGCTGGGCGAGCACGCCGATTTTGACGTGCGCACGGCAACCCTGGATGAGCCGGACCACGGCCTTACCCAGGACGTACTGGACAACACCGATGTGCTCACGTGGTGGGGGCACAAGGCCCATCACGAGGTGCGCGATGAGATTGTGGAGCGGGTGGCGGATCGGGTTTACGCGGGCATGGGGCTCATTGCGCTCCATTCCGGCCACCACTCCAAGATCTTCCGCAAGCTCATGGGCACCCGCTGTAGCCTGCGCTGGCGGGAGGCGGACGAGCGGGAACGCATCTGGGTCGTAGAGCCGGGGCATCCCATTGCCGCGGGGCTGGGCCCCTATTTTGAAATCCCCGAAGCCGAGATGTACGGCGAGTATTTCGATATCCCTGCTCCGGAATCCCTGGTCTTCGTGAGCTGGTTCCAGGGCGGCGAGGTCTTCCGCAGCGGCTGCTGCTATCGTCGGGGCAACGGCAAGGTTTTCTACTTCCGCCCTGGTCACGAGACCTACCCCATCTACTACATGCCCGAAGTGC
Source organism: Caldilineaceae bacterium (assembly GCA_020433455.1). Classification (GTDB taxonomy): domain Bacteria; phylum Chloroflexota; class Anaerolineae; order Caldilineales; family Caldilineaceae; genus JAGRCP01. The sequence continues at coordinate 3,212 of JAGRCP010000004.1, forward strand.
GTCAGGTATTGGCGAATGCTGTGCGCTGGGCCGCGCCCACCAATGGCCCTGCGTACCCCTACCTGGAGCACGCCATTAACGCTACGGAAACTCTGGAATCCCTGCCCGAGCGTGATGCCCGGCGTGAACGCGTTGGATAAGCGGTTGTGGAAAGTCGGGGGATAGGACGTTAGGGTTGTGGCGCGGCAGGGCGGACGAGTTGCCGCACTCGAATGACTCTGCCGCCCCACAACCCTACCGGCATCAGAAAGGATCAAATTCCATGCGCATCGGTATGTTTGGCGCAGGACGCATGGCCCACATCCACGCCGCGCACCTGCGCACCCTGGCGCCCGAGGCCCGGATAGTCGCCGCATGCAGCCGCAGCGGGGCCCGGGCCGAGGAAATGGCCGCGACCTGGGGCGGACGCGCGTATACGGATTATCGGCGTCTATTGGATGAAAATGAACTGGACGCGGCCTATATCTGCACGCCCACCAGTCTTCACGCCGAGATCGGCCTGGCCTGCGTGGCCCGGGGGCTGCACCTCTTCGTGGAGAAGCCTCTGGACATGAACCTGGCGGCCGCCCATCGCCTGGTTGAGGCCGCGGCCGCGCAGGGCGTCATCGCGCTTACCGCATTTCACTGGCGTTACAGCCAGGGATTTTTGCGCGCGCGGGAGCTGATCGGCGACGATCCCGTCGCGTTGGTCGCCCTGCGCTGGTATTGGACGCGGCCGCCCATCGACTGGATGTGGCGCAGGCAGGAAGCGGGCGGTCAGATTGTGGATCAAAACATCCACCTCATCGACGTGAGCCGCGCGCTGGCCGGCAATGTGGAGACGGTCTATGCCGCGTACAACAGCCGTCAGGTCAACTTTGAGGATGACTTTGACGATTGGGACGGCTACGCGGTGACCCTGCGCTATGAACGGGGCGCGGTCGGCACGTGTGCGGGGACCTACGGCCTCTTCCCCGAGATCCAGCTGGGGCCGGTCGCGGATTTCGCCATCCGCGACCGGTTGGTCCGCGTCACCGATAAGGGCGTTCTCTACTACACGCCTCAGGGCGTGGAAGAGTGGCTCAACGATGAGCCTTTCCATCTGGGCGTCAATCGGGCCTTCATCGAGGCCGTGCGCACGGGCGACGCTTCGGCTATCGACACCACGCTTTATGACGGGTTCCGCTCTACCGCTGTGGCGCTGGCGGCCAACTACTCGGCTGAAAGCGGTGCGCCCGTGACCATGAACGGATTTATTGCCGCGTCAATCAACCCGGAAGCTGCCGCATGAATACCATTGCTTTTTTTGCTATTGCCCGGCCTACTTTTGATGTGCCCCTGGCCCAATCCATGGCGGACGCGGCCGTCAGCCGCCTGGAGGACGCAGGCTATCGCGTTACGGGGACGCGGACGCGTCTGCTCATGGACGGCGCGGACGCGGCCGAGGCGGCTGCCTATCTGGACACAGCCTGGCGCGCGGATGAGGGGATAGATCTGGTTATTCTCTTTCAGGCCAGCTTTGCAGACAGCCTGATGTCCGTGGAGATTGCCCGGGCCGCGCAACCGTCGGGCGCGCCGCTCCTGCTCTGGGCCGTGCCCGACGTTCGGGACGGCGGACGCCTGCGCCTGAACAGCCTTTGCGGCATCAATCTGGCCGGTCATGCCCTGACGCAACAGGGGATTGCCTATCATCACTTGCTGGCCTCGCCGCATGGTAGTATGATGGAAGCAGGCATTGACCCGCTGGTTGCGGCCGGCGCGGCCCGGCGCATGTTGGCCGGGGCGCGCATCGGCGTGGTGGGCGATTATCCTCCAGGTTTTGATACCTGCGCCTACGATTCGGCTCACTTACAGCGTCTCTTCGGAATTGAAATTGAGCCCGTCGCGTTACATGCCGCATTCGCGAAGGCCGCGGCCGTTCCGCTTGTCGCACGCGAGCAGGTCCTCGCACAGATAGCCGCAATCGCGCCCGATGTCGCGGCACTGGATCAAGCGGCTGCCGCCGGGACTGCAAGCGTCTACTGCGCCCTCAATGAATTGGCGGGCGAGCGGCAGATGAGCGGCCTGGCCGTGCGCTGTTGGCCCGAATTTTTTACGGAACTGGGCTGTGCGGCCTGCGGCGCAATGAGCATGCTCAACGAGGAGGGCTGCCCCGCCTCGTGCGAGGCTGACGTCAACGGCACGGTTACGTCTCTGCTCCTTCAGGCCCTGGCCGGAAGTCAGGCGTTTATTGCCGATCTGGTCTCCATTGACCCGGAGAGCGATACGGGCGTGCTCTGGCATTGCGGCCTGGCGCCGGTGAGCATGGCCGACCCGGAAGCGCCGGTTTCAGCTACAGTGCACAGTAACCGGAAGTTGCCCTTGCTTTTTGAATTTCCGCTCAAGCCCGGCCGCATTACCCTGGCCCGGCTTCATCGCCACGGCCTGAGCGGCGGACTGGATGACTATCGTCTGGTCATCGCCGGGGGCGAGATGGTGCGCTCGCCCGGAAGTTACGGCGGGACCAGCGGCGTTGTCCGTTTTGATGACCCCGCCATGACGGTCCTGGATCGCATCATGCAGTACGGCCTGGAGCATCACGTGAGCTTGGTTTACGGTGATGTCCGCGCCGGACTGCGCGCCTTCGCCCGCCTCGTCGGGCTGGGGGTCATCGAGTTGACGGAGAAGGAGAAATTAGAAATGAGGAATGAGGAATGAGGAATTGGTAATGAGTTCCCCATGGACGATTGCGCGCCACGGAGGGATGAAAATGATCCTGTTTTCAGGGCAGGAATTGGTAATGCGTGACCCGACACTGTAGGCAACGCCAATTTCTTGTTCCTCAATTCCTCATTTCTCTTCCTCATTTCTTATTTTTCATTCTGTTTTTTGTTCTGCAACGCGGCCTCCCGCCGCATTCAGATACCTATTCACCATTCGTCCATCAATCAACCTGTGGAGGAAAATTGAACATGATGAAACAACGAAACTGGCTGTTGTTGGCGGTTATGCTGGCGGCCATGCTGGTCTTCGCAGCCTGCGGCGGCGGTGCAAGCAATGCGCCCGCCGGAAACGAGGCTGCCACCGAGGCCCCGACTGAAGCCGCAGCCCCCGCCGAGGAAGAGGCTCCGGCTGCGGAAGAGGCCGCGACCGAAGCGCCGGCTGATGGGTCCGCCGATGCTGCCGCGACTGAAGCGCCTGCCGAAGAAGCCGCCGCGGACGCCTCGTCCGGCGCTTCCGGTGATGCGGTGGAACTGCGCATGACCTGGTACGACGACGGCGCCGAAGGCGCTGTCATGCGCGACTTGCTGGACCGCTTCGAGGCCGATAATCCCGACATTACCGTGATCATGGATACCGTTCCCTACGCCACCGGCATTCTGGAAACCCTGCCGATTCAGTTGGCGGCAGGCGAAGGCCCCGACATGGTCCGCGTGACTGACTTGGGCGGTCTTTCTCCCTTCTTCCTGGACCTGACGCCCTATCTGGAAGATCCCGCTTACTGGGAAGAGAACTTTGGTCCCTTCCTCACCTGGCTGCGCCAGGCCGGCGACGAGAGCAGCATCCCCGGCTTCATGACCCAGCTTACCGTGACCGGTCCCTACGTCAACAAGACCCTTTTTGATCAGGCCGGCATTGAGCTGCCCGCGGGCGACGCCACCTGGGAAGAGTGGGCGGAAGTAACCCGGCAGGTGGCGGAAGCCACCGGTACGCCGTTTGCCATGGCCATGGACCGCACCGGTCACCGCTTTGCCGGCCCGGCCATCAGCGAGGGCGCCAAGTACTTTGACGCTGAAGGCAATCCCGCCCTCGATGATGAGGGCTTCCGCAAGATGGCCCAGTTGTTGATTGACTGGCATGCCGACGGCACCATGATTCCTGACGTGTGGATGGGCGCCGGCGGCAGCTACGCCGCGGGCAATGAGCAGTTCATCAACGCCCAGATCGTCATGTACATGAGCGGCTCCTGGCAGATCGGTCAGTTCAACGAGAAGATCGGCGACGCGTTCGACTGGGTTGCCGTGCCCAATCCGTGCGGCCCCGCAGCCTGCACCGGCATGCCCGGCGGCGCGGCCCTGGTCGGTATTGCCGACACCGAGCATCCGGAAGAAGTCGCCCGGGTAATGGCCTATCTGGCCCAGCCCGACGTACTGGGTGAATTCTACGGCCGCTCGCTCTTCATTCCCGGCCACCTGGGACTGGCAGAGTCGGGCGTAGAGTTTGTCACCGATTCGCCCCTCACGGCTGATGCGCTGACCGTCTTTGCGGCCGAGGTGCCCAAGCTGAACGAAGTGGCCTACGAGCTGCAGGGCTATCGCTTCAACCGGGCCATCTTCAACGCCACCAGCGACCGCCTGACCCAGGTTCTCGTGGGCGAGTTGACGCTGGACGAGGCCATGACCCGCATTCAGGAAGATGTGGACAAGGCCATCGCCGAAGCCCAATAAGTTAAGAACCATCGCTTCTTCGTCCGTCACGGGCCCTGCCTGGCTGTTGCTGCGCAGCGTCCGTGACGGACGTCTCTCCCCTCCCGTCACCCTGCCCGCCCCGCACTGGAGACGCAGCATGACGCAAAAATCTGGTTCGTATTCCTCTCCTCGCCGTAGTGTAGGCGAAATGATTCGCGCTTTTTTTTACGAAATTTACGCCTTTATTATGAATTTGGCCGATGTGGTCCTGACGCCCTTGCAGCGCGTCATCGGCAGCCGCAATATGGCCTACTTCTTCGTTCTGCCCAATCTGCTGATCTTCGGCATTTTTGTCCTCTTCCCCATGCTGCTCAACTTCCGCTACGCCATGACCAGCGGTACGGGGCTCTTCTTAAGCGATCGGCCTTTTGTTGGCTTTGCCAACTATCGGGCGCTGTTGAACTGCACCAACTTCTTCGATCCCAACACGTGCGTCGAGGATCGCTTCTGGCGTGCGATCTGGAACACCGTTTTCTTCGTGGGGTTTCAGGTGCTGGGCATGGTCATCTTTGCGCTGGTGACTGCGCTGATCCTGAACCGGGGCATTCGCGGACGCGGCTTCTTTCGCAGCGTCTATTTCTATCCCGTGCTCCTGTCGCCCGTGGTCGTAGCGCTGATCTGGAAGTGGATTCTCCAGCGCGACGGGCTCATCAACGCCGTGCTCATCTCGCTGGATCAGGAGCGCGTTAACTTCCTGCTCAATGCAGACTGGACCAAGTTTTGGGTCATCTTTGTCAGCATCTGGGCCCAGATGGGCTTTTACATGCTGATTCTGCTGGCCGGTCTTCAATCGATTCCTGCCGACATTTACGAAGCCAGCGCTATTGACGGGGCCAGCCCGTGGCAGGATTTTCGGGGCATCACCCTGCCGCTGCTCATGCCTACGCTTTTTGTGGTGTTGGTGCTGGCCCTGATCCGCGCCGTGCAGGTCTTTGACCAGGTCTATGTCCTCACCAACGGCGGGCCGGGTACGGCTACCTTCTACATGGTCCAGTACATCTACAATACCGGCTTTTCGGGACAGCCCCAGCGCTTCGGCCTGGCGGCTGCGGCCTCGGTGCTACTGGGCTTGACGCTCCTGATCTTTACGTTGATTCAACTCTGGCTCGGTCGTTCGTCCGAGGCCGTCTAGGCGAAGGGAAGATTTACCATGCTCTTTTCGACCAATGTGGGCGAATTTCTGACCCGCACCCGAGGGCGCAGGCGCTGGGACGTAACCGATGTGATTGCTTACCTCTATCTAGCCTTCGGCACGTTGCTCATGTTCCTGCCCGTGCTCTGGCTGGTGCTGTCGTCCTTCAAGACGCCCGCCGCGCTGGTAAAATTTCCGCCCTCCATCCTGCCCTATAACCAGGAAATGGCGGCGGTGGAAGGGTACGATGAACCCCTGCCTCTCTTCACCGTTACCCGTGAAGACGGTTCCACCGCGCAGATGGTCCAGATTCGGCGCGTGGGCATCGAAGCCCAAATGGCGGATCCGGCCAATCCCGCGGACGTAATCAGCGTCAACATTAACGACCGTGAACCGGTGGAAAAACTCAGTTTGGCGTGGGAAAATTATACGGAACCCCTGGCCCGCTTTAACTTTCTTACCTACCTGCGCAACAGCGTCATCGTCACCGTCGCGGCCACCATTATCACCCTGCTGATTAACAGCATGGCCGCGTTTGCGCTGAGCAAGTTTGAATTCCGCGGTCGGGACGTTATCCTCGTGATTATCATCAGCACCCTCATGATTCCCATCTCCGTGGTGCTGGTGCCCGTCTTTTTGGTGATTACCTCCGTGGGTTGGGTCAACAGCTTGTGGGGCGTCATCATTCCCGGCGCGGCCACGCCTACGGGCGTCTTCCTCCTGCGTCAGTATATGCTCACCCTGCCCGATGAGCTCCTGGCTTCGGCGCGCATCGACGGCGCGTCCGAGTGGCGCATCTACTGGCAGATTGTCCTGCCCCTGGCCGCACCGGCTCTGGCCGTGCTGGCTATTTTTTCGGTCATGTGGCGCTGGAATGACTTTCTCTGGCCGCTGATTGTGCTTTCGCGCAGCGAACTTTTTACCCTGCAGGTAGGGCTCAACGCCTTCCAGGGCGAGCTGAACGTCCAGTGGCACTATGTCCTGGCCATGACCGTGCTGACGCTGCTGCCCATCACCATCGTCTTCGCCTTCCTCCAGCGTTTTATTACCACGGGCATTGCGACCACGGGCATGAAGTAGGGCGGGGTTGCCAGGCGGCGAAGTTGCGGGATGCCGGCCGGCTGCAAAGGTCGTAACGTACAAAACGGACAGTAACAAAGGAGTGACAGTATGAGCGCCACTGCACGCGTCGTCATCATCGGCTCGGGCATCGTGGGCTGCAGCGCGGCCTACCACCTGACCAAACTGGGCTGGCGGGATATTCTCGTCATCGATAAGGGCGAACTGTACGAGAACGACGGTTCCACCTCCCACGCGCCGGGCGGATTGGTTCCCCTCAGCCATTCCCAACTTCTCACCCGCATGGGGCTCTATACCTCCGATCTGGTGGAAGGACTGCCTCCCTATGCCGACGATCTCAAGACCTTTCATCCCGTGGGCCAGTTGGAGGTGGCCGTCTCCGACGCGCGCCTGCGGGATCTTATTCGCCTCCACGGCGAATCCAAAAGTTTCGGCTGCGAGTCCCATTTGCTCAACGTGGCGGAAAGTCGGGATCTGCTGCCCTTCCTGAACCCCTATGCGTTCAAGGGGGCGCTCTTCATTCCCAAAGGCAAGATTGTCAAGGGCGCGTACGTCTCCGGTGCGCTGGCCCGGGCGGCGGAGGCGACGGGCGGCGCGCGCTTTGCCGGCCACACGAAGATGACCGACATTGAAGTCAAGGACGGCGCGGTTGCCGCCGTCCATACCGATAACCCGGACCTGGCGCGCATAGAGTGCGAATATGTCCTCCTCTGTGCCAATATCTGGGCCCCCGCCCTGAGTGAGAAGCTGGGTGTGGCCCTGCCTCTTATGGCGTTTGAGCATCAGTATGTGACCACCGCGCCCCTGGGCGAACTCAGTCGCTTCGATCCGGGCGACAAGGAGCAGGAAGTCACCTTCCCCACCATGCGCGAGCTGGATTCAACCATGTACTATCGCCAGCATTGGCAGGCCTACGGCGTCGGCTCCTACTATCACCGGCCCCACATGGTGCGGCCCAAAGACGTGGGCAAGAGCGCGATTCACCCCTTTACCCCCGATGACTTTTTCGGCGAGCCGTGGGACCAGGCTCAACACCTGCTGCCCATGCTGGAGGGGGCTGAGTTGGCCGCCGCCTTCAACGGCATGTTCGCCTTTTCGGCCGACGGCTATCCCATCATCGGGCCGGCTCCCGTCAAGGGCTTTTGGGCCGCCGTCGCCTCGTGGATTACCCATGCGGGCGGCGTGGGCAAATCCGTAGCCGAGTGGATGGTCCATGGCGAGACCGAATGGGACATGCGCCAGGCCTCTATTCATCGCTTCCATCCCTTCCAGACCACCGACGCCTATACGAGCATCGTCACGCAGAAGAACTATCGGGAAGTCTACGATATCGTTCATCCCGCTCAACCTTTATCCGAGCCGCGCAACGTGCGCCTGAGTCCCTTTGCGCCTCGCCTGGACGATTTGGGCGCGATCTACACGACCTTTGCCGGGCTGGAACTGCCCAACTGGCTGACGTCCAACAGCCGCCTGCTGGAGAAGTATGGAGATGAGATTCCCCAACGGAGCGGCTGGGCCGCAGAGTACTGGTCGCCCATCCAGGGCGCTGAGCACCTGGAAACGCGGGACAACGTCGCGCTCTTCGACCTGACCGGACTTTCCGTCATCGAGGCCAGGGGGCCGGGCGCCGTCGATTTCGTCAACTATCTGTGCAGCAATCAGATGGACGTGCCCGCGGGCCGGGTCGTCTACACGACCTGGCTGACGCCGTCAGGTGGCGTCAAGCGGGATTTGACCGTGGCCCGGGTTGGGGAAGAGAGCTACTGGCTCTTCGTGGGCGAGGGAACCCTGCCCCAGGATATGGCGTGGGTGACGAGTCTGGCGCCGGACGACGGCTCGGTCGTCATTACCGATATTTCCAATGCCTATACCGCATTAGGGTTGTGGGGACCCAACGCACGCAAGGTGTTGGAAAAGACGACTGACGCGGACGTGAGCAACGAAGCCTTTCCCTACTTTACGGCCCAACAGATTACCGTGGGACTGGCCCCGGTGTTGGCCATGCGCATCTCCTACGCAGGCGAGCTGGGGTGGGAGCTGCACGTCCCCATGGATATGGCCCTGCCCGTGTGGGATACGCTTTGGGCCGCGGGGCGGGAGTTCGACATGATCGCCGCTGGATTGGGGGCGTTTGACTCTTTGCGCCTGGAAAAGGGCTATCCGCTGTGGGGCGCGGACGTCAATACCGAATATTCGCCTTATGCCGCCAACCTGGGCTGGACGGTGAAGTTGGGCAAGCAGGGCGATTTCGTGGGCAAGGATGCCTGTGGCAAGCTGAAGCGGAAGGCGCGCAAGAAGAAGCTCTGCTGCCTCGTTTTGACCAACGACGGCATGGCCCTGGGCTATGAGCCGCTGCTGGTCGGCGATACGTGCGTGGGCTATGTGGCCAGCGCTAATTACGGGTATTCCGTGGGCAGGCACATTCTGTACGGCTATCTGCCTGAGGAATACGCACAGCCGGGCGCGCAGGTTGAGGTCGAGTACTTTGGCCAACGCTATGCCGCGCAGATTGTGGCGGATCCGCTTTTCGATCCGGGGATGGAGCGGCTGAGGGTCTAGTTTACTGTCCGTCGATCTCTGAGCGATTGGGGGCATTGCCGGGCTGGAGCCCGGCGCTCCCGGGGGTAATCGTTGCACCGCGTGTCCATGCGATCCGCCCAATATATTGCTCCATATCTGTGGTATACTACCTCTATTGCTCCAGACCGTTTAACCATCATTTTACACAAGGGAGTTAACCGTATGCGTAAGTCAAAGTTTTGGCCTATGGTCGTTGTTTTATTGTTGGCCATGGCGCTGCTGTCCGCCTGCGCGACGCCGGCCGCCGCTCCGGCAGGGGACGCAGCCGCCGGTGATGAAGGGACCGCGGCAGAAGCCGCGGGCGATAGCGCCAATCAGGTGGAGGTCTTCTCCTGGTGGACGGGCGGCGGCGAAGCTGCCGGCCTGGAAGCCATGATCGGGGTCTTTAACGCTGAGTATCCCGACATCGAGTTCATCAACGCTGCCGTGGCCGGCGGCGCAGGCACCAACGCCCGGGCCGTTCTGGCCACGCGTCTCCAGGCGGGCGATGCGCCTGACAGCTGGCAAGGACACGCCGGGCAGGAGCTAATCGGCACCTACGTGGCGGCCGATCAGCTGGAGCCGGTCAACTTCCTCTTTGAGGAGAACGGCTGGCTGGACGTTATGCCCGAAACGCTGATCCCCCTGATCTCCCAGAACGGCAACATCTACAGCGTACCGGTCAACATTCACCGAGCCAATGTCCTGTGGTACAACCCCGGCATTCTGGCTGATAACGGTCTGGAAGCACCCACGGACCTGGATAGCTGGTTCGCGGCCATGGACGCCCTGCAGGCAGCCGGCGTGGAAGCGCCTCTGGCTATGGGCGAGCAGTGGACGGCCATGCACCTTTTTGAGACGGTGCTGCTCTCCTCCCTGGGCCCCGATGCCTATGACGCCGTCTGGTCCGGCGAAGGCGATTGGGCGGGCGAGGATGTGACCGCGGCATTGGAGAACTTTGCCAAGACGCTCAGCTACACCAACAGCGATGCGTCAGCGCTGACCTGGCAGGACGCTTCCCGCCTGGTGGTGGACGGCGATGCCGCCTTTAACGTCATGGGCGATTGGGCCGAGGGCTATTTCCGCGAGATTGGTATGGCGCCCCAGGAAGACTACGGCTGGACGCCCGTGCCCGGCAGCAACGGCAACTTCCAGTTCCTGTCGGACAGCTTTGTGCTGCCCGTGGGCGCGCCCCATCGGGATGCGGCCATTGCCTGGCTGACGGTTGCCGGCTCCCAGGCCGGTCAGGACGCGTTTAACCCGGTGAAGGGCTCGATTCCGGCCCGCAGCGACGGCGATCGCTCCCTTTACGGCGAGTATCTCCTCTCGGCCATGGACGACTGGGCCTCTGACCGCGTGGTGGGCAGCCTGACCCACGGCGTGGTGGCCAACGATGCCTGGAAGTCCGAAATCGACACTGCGTTGGGTCTGTTCCTGACCAACAGCGACGTGGCCGCGTTCCAGGATGCATTGGTCAACGCCTGCGCCGCAGCCGGACCTTGCCAGTAGCCGTTCCTGTCTGCCCGGCTTGCGCGTCGCAGGTGCGCAGGCCGACGGTGGAAGGCCGGACTCTATAGGTAATTTGTGACACAGCAAAGGCCACGTCCGCATGACGTGGCCTTTGTCCTTTACTGTTTGGCACTCTCTTTACAGCGGGAGGTAAAAGAAATGAGCTTAAGCCGCGACCGGCTGATCTCCATTGCGCTGGTAAGCCCGTCAATTCTGGCGGTCCTTGTATTTGTTTACGGCTTTATTTTCTGGTCCGTGCGGGTCTCCATGAGCAATTGGGTGGGCCTGCTGCCCGATTATAGCTGGGCGGGCCTGGCTAATTACCGCAATCTTATGCACGATCCGCGCTTTCATATCGACGTGCGCAACACCGTCATTTTTACCGTGCTTTTTGTGGCCGGCTGTCTGGCGCTGGGGCTGATCCTGGCCGTCTTGCTGGATCAGGGGCTGCGGGGCGAGACGTTCTTCCGCAACCTTTTTCTCTTCCCCATGGCCATCTCTTTTATCGTCACCGGCGTGGTCTGGCGCTGGCTCATGAATCCGGCCCAGGGCAGCCGCATAAGCGGTCTGAATCTTCTGTTCGACAAGATGGGCCTGGATTTTCTCATCAACCAATGGTACACGACGCCCTACTGGGGCATTGGCTTTATCGCCATCCCGGCTATCTGGCAGATGTCCGGCTATACCATGGCCCTCTATCTGGGCGGCCTGCGCAGCATTCCCGATGAGGTGCGGGAGGCGGCCCGGGTGGACGGGGCCAGCGAATGGCAGCTTTATCGCTACGTCATCCTGCCTCTTCTGAGCCCGATTACCCTGACGGCCATGATTATTCTGGGCCATATCTCCCTCAAGGTCTTCGATCTGATTGTGGCCGTGGCAGGCAAGCAACTGCCGCTGGACGTTCCCGCTATCTACATGTGGACCACCACCTTTGACGGCGGCTTTTATAACCGGGGCGCGGCCATCGGCATCCTGCTTTTGCTCAGCGTAGCCGTTCTGGTCATCCCTTATTTGCGCTATACCCTGCGCACGGAGGCGGAACTATGAAGACCCAACGCGCAAGCTGGCTCTATCTTCCCCTGCTGTTGATGGCCGCCTTTTACATCCTGCCCATGTACATCATGCTCAGCACGGGCTTCAAGAGCTTTGCCGAGGTGAGCCTGAAGACCATGTGGAATCTGCCCACGGGCATTCATCTGGAGAATTTTCAGCGCGCGTACGAGGCGCTGGCGCCCAACCTGTGGAACAGCGTGCGGCTGGTCGTTCCGGCCGCAATTATTTCGTCCATTTTGGGTTCGCTTAACGGGTTCGTGCTGGCCAAGTGGAAATTCCGGGGCGCAGACCTGATCTTTCCCCTGATTCTTTTCGGCATGTTTATCCCCTACCAGAGCATCCTGATTCCCTTGGTGGAGTTCATGAAGCGCATCAATCTCTACGGCGGCATTTGGGGACTGGTGCTCACCCACGTTATTTACGGCATCCCCATCACCACGCTGACGTTCCGCAACTACTATGCGGGCATTCCGGTGGAATTGGTGGAGGCCTCGCGCATAGACGGCGCGGGGATTCTCGGCGTCTATTGGCACATCATGCTGCCGCTGTCCATTCCCAGCTTTGTGGTGGTGCTGATTTGGCAGTTTACCGCGGCGTGGAACGATTTTCTCTTTGCTGTCGTGCTGACCAAACCGGCCAGTTGGCCCGTGACCGTGGCCCTTAACAACCTGGCCGGCAGTCAGATCATCGAATGGAACGTGCAGATGGCCGGTTCTTTTTTGGCCGCTTTGCCCACCTTGCTGGTCTATATTTTTCTGGGAAGATACTTCCTGCGCGGTCTGCTGGCCGGGGCCGTCAAGGGGTGATTTCCCATCATTTTTTATCCATCATCCAATCGAGGAAGGTAATTCATGTCCCATGCCGCTTTAGCGCAGCACGGCGTTTTAACCGATCCGACAGAGCATGTGGAGTATCTGACCTTTGTAGTGGAAGACGTTCCCGAAGCGGCGGCCGTGGCCGAGGCCATGAGCCGGCTGACCAATATCTCCCACTCTATTCGCCAGAAGGACACCACGGCCGCCCTCACACTGACGATTGGCTTTTCAGCCAATGGCTGGTCCAACCTCTTTCCCGATCAGCCTATGCCGGCGGATCTTCATCCCTTTGTTGAACTGCGAGACGGGCCGCGTCACTTCCCCTCTACGCCCGGCGACATCTTTATCATGGTCAAGTCCCATCGCTTGGATTTGAATTTTCAGGCGGCCAAATATTTGGCGCCCGGGTTTGCCCCTATCGCCCGGCTCATCGACGATACGCCCGGCTACAAGTATCTGGACGACCGGGACTTGATTGACTTCGTCGACGGGACCGAGAATCCCCATGCCGCGGAACGGCAGGCAGCGGTGCTGAACATGGAGGAGCCCTATCCGGGTTCCAGCTACCTCATCGTGCAGCGCTATGTTCACAAGACGGATAAGTGGGAGGCTCAAAGCGTGGCCGAGCAGGAGGGCGTAATCGGCCGCACCAAGTTCGACGACATCGAGCTGGACGACGCCGTCAAGAAGCCCTATGCCCACAATGTCAGGTCCAAGGTGGAGATTGATGGCGTGGAGATCAAGATGCTGCGCCAGAACCGGGCCTTCGGCAACGTCCTGGAACACGGCACCATGTTTGTCGGGTTTGCCAAGTCGCCGGCGGTGATTGAGACTTCGTTGCGCCAGATGATTATTGCCGATGAGGACGGCAACTACGATCACCTGCTCGACTTTGCCGATGCCGTCACCGGGATGAATTTCTTCGTCCCGCCCAAGGCGTTTGTGGATCAGTTTGCCTGATGACGATTGTCAGGTGAATGAGTGATGCGTGACGGAGCGCTCCGTCAC